>NZ_JBYTDF010000030.1:0-534 GCF_058790995.1 Mesorhizobium sp. EU05-FHT14A09 | reverse complement strand
GCGATGATCGCGTCGGGCCGCCGGTTCATCCTCGACCAGTGGTGGGTGGCAGCCATGCCCGGCATGGCCATCCTCATCGTCAGCCTCGGCTTCAACCTGCTCGGCGACGGCCTGCGCGATGCGCTCGATCCAAGGAGCTCGGGCCAATGAGTGCGGCGGATACAAATGCGAAGAGCGGCAACCTGCTCGAGGTCGACAACCTCAAGGTCCGCTTTCCCACCCGCACCGGTGTCATCGAAGCGGTGCGCGGTGTCTCCTTCTCGCTCGGACGCGAGCGCCTCGGCATCGTCGGTGAATCCGGCTCCGGCAAGTCCCAGACCGGCCGCGCCATCATGGGGCTCACCGATCCGAGGGCCGAGGTGACCGCAGACAGGCTGGAGTTCGACGGGATCAATCTGCTGACGCAGCCAGCCCGCGAACGCAGGGCGCTGCGCGGCAAACGCGTCGCCATGATCCTGCAGGATCCCAAATACTCACTCGATCCCGTCATCAGCATCGGCCGCCAGATCGTCGAGACCCTGCGCACCCATGAGA
>NZ_JBYTDF010000029.1:0-550 GCF_058790995.1 Mesorhizobium sp. EU05-FHT14A09 | reverse complement strand
CCGCCGCTGCCGGTGATGTCGGAGGCAATGCCAACGGCAAAGCCGTTGCTGTCGAAGCTGCCGCCGCCTGCCGACAATGTGACCGCGCGGGCAGCGCCGAGATCGAAGGCCGCATCATAACGCAGCGTGCCGCCATCGAAGGTCAGGCCACCGGCGGCATCACCGAGATTGCCGTCACTCGCGACAGCGACGGTGCCCTTGTTGAAGACGGTGCCGCCCGAATAGCTGTTGGCGCCTTCCAGCACCACCACGCCGGTGCCGTTCTGCACGACCTTGCCATGGCTGCCGGCCTTGTCGGAGATGACACCGGAGAAGCTGGTGCTGTTGGAGCGGTTGAAGGCGAGCGTACCGCCCAACGACACATCGCCCAGGATCGAACCGGTGCTGCCGCCATTGCCGAGCTGCAAGGTGCCGGCCTCGACCACGGTGCCATCGCCATAGGTGTTGTCATTGGTCAGGATCAGCGTGCCGGTGCCGATCTTGTGCAGCGAACCGGGATCGGTCGCATCGGCGATCACACCGGCAATGGTCATGGTGTGGCCATTGGTGT
>NZ_JBYTDF010000028.1:0-764 GCF_058790995.1 Mesorhizobium sp. EU05-FHT14A09 | reverse complement strand
CCTGACGATCACCATCGTCGACGATGCGCCGATCGCGCGTCTGGATACCGACAGCGTCGGTACCGGCAGCACGACGGACGGCAATGTGATCAGCGGCGTCGGCACGACCAACTCGGGTGCTGGTGCTGACACGGTTGGCGCCGACGGTGCCAGCGTGAGCAACATCGTGAGCAACTTTGCCGGTGGCGCCGGCAGCCCGGTCTCGGGTGCGACGGCGATCAATGGCCAGTATGGCCAGCTGACGATCGATGCGAGCGGCCAGTACACCTATGTGCGCACGGCCGGTTCGGCCGGTGGTGTGGACGATGTCTTCACCTACACGCTGAAGGATGGCGACGGCGACACCAAGACGGCGACGCTGACGATCCACATCGACGACTCCAAGCCGACCTTCACGCTGCCGACGGCAGGTGATGGCGTGACGACGGTGTACGAAGCGGGCCTCGGGGTTCGCGGCAGCGAGCCTGCCGGTTCGCAGGTTGCTCCGACCAACACGACGGCCTCGGGCGTGATCCAGGTGACGTCGGTCGACGGCATCGGCACGGTGTCGCTGAATGGCCAGCAGGTCACCAGCACCAATGCCGGCGCTCCGACGACGGTTCTGAACAATGCGACGGGCACGCTGACGGCGTGGTTCGAGGCAGCGACGAACCAGATCCACTACACCTACACGCTGAAGGACAACACCGGCGACACCAACAACACGGCGGTCACCGTCGCGGTCGGCGTGACCGACAGCGATGGCGATGCGGCTCCTGCCGGCA
>NZ_JBYTDF010000027.1:0-860 GCF_058790995.1 Mesorhizobium sp. EU05-FHT14A09 | reverse complement strand
AGATGGATGGTGCCGCGGGTGTTGACCGAGGTCGAGGCAACCAGGATGCCGTTCTGCTCGACGGTGCGGCCGGCCAGCGTGATGTCGCCCTGCGGGCTGAAGATCATGCCGGAGTTGCGCGCCAGTCCTGCACTGCTGCCCGCCTTGAAGAGCGGTGCGATCTCGTTGCCGCGCGTCGTCGAGGCGAGGTTCGCGTCGGTGCCGTAGCCGCGGCGCAGCACGAAGTCGTCGCCGGCGGCAAGCTGGGTCTGGCCGTTGGGCGTGGTGATGGCGCCGGCATTGTCGACCGCGCCACCCATCAGGAGCACGAAGCCGCCGCCCGCCGTCACCGAGGCCGGTGCACGGGTGGTGATCCGCGCGCCGGCCTCGACCTTGACCACGCCGCCGCCGGGAGCCTTGCCCAGCAGTGCTGCCGCATCGGTGAAGCTCGGTATCCAGTTCCTGCCGCTGCCCGACGAATAGATGCCGTTGTCGAGGAACTTCTGCGTATCGATCTTCGCCGTCGAGGCGATCAGCGCCCCGACATTGATCTGGCTGGTGCCGCCGAAGACGATACCGTTCTGGTTGATGACCAGGACCTGGCCGCTGGCATTGATGGAGCCGAGGATCTGGCTGGGCTTCGCATCGGTGCCCAGCACGCGGTTGAGCGCCACCCAGTTGCCTGCCTGCTGCTGGAACGTCAGGTCGGTCCGGTCACCAACGTTGAAGGTATCCCAGGTAAGGATCGCCTTCTGCTCGTTCTGCTTGACGGCGACCTTGATGCGGTCGCCATCGGTGAATTCGGTCGGCAGGTCGGCGCCCTTCCACAGTTCCCGGTTCACGTTGCCGTTGGAACCGATGACGCCGGTGCCGATCTGCAG
>NZ_JBYTDF010000026.1:0-1165 GCF_058790995.1 Mesorhizobium sp. EU05-FHT14A09 | reverse complement strand
GGGACCGTTGCAAAACTCAGCGAAGATAGCCGGCGGATGAAGAATAGGCGCTGCAGGGGGCTTCCCGGGAGGGATTTGCACCTTGGTGTTTGCGGTTTTGAGGGTTTGGGTGGATTTCGGACGCAGTGCGACCGCGCTCAGCCCGTCAGCGTGACCCAGCGGCGCATGTTGAAGGCGATTGCCGCGATCAAGACCTGAGCGGCAGCTTTGGTGAGGCCGCGATAGCGAATGACGTTCAAGCCCATGCGCCGCTTCAAGGTGGCAAAGGTCGTCTCGACGGCGAAGCGCTGACGTGCGACCAGTCGATTGAAGCGCCTCAGACGTGCCGGCAACTGCCGATGATGTTTGTTGGCCCGCCGCATCAGTCTTGGCTTGATGCCTCGCTCTTTAAGCGCCAACTCGCGTGCCTTGGTGTGATAGGCCGCATCGGCCAGCACAGCCCCCTCATCGCCGCAGATGAGCCTGTCAGCTTCCACCGTGTCGTTGACGTTGGCCGGCGTCGTCACAACCCGTCGGATCAGACCGGAACCTTGATCCACTCCGACATGAGCCTTGTAGCCGTAGGAGAAGCCACCCTTGCCTTGGCGACGCGTGAACGCAGCCTCGCTATCCCTGCCAGTTGCCGCCCCCTCAGCCGACCCGTTGGGCGGCCGAGATGCTGCCGTCTCGATCACCGTGGCATCCAGCATCGTTCCGCGCCGCAAGATCAGTCCGGCTTTGTCCAACTGATGATCCAACTCGCCAAACAACTTCTCCAGCAGTCCCGCCTCGATCAGAAGGTTGCGGAACCGATTGAGTGTGGTGTGATCAGGTACGGCCTCTTCCAGCCCTAGGCCCACGAAGCGGCGGAACGACAGTCGATCGGCCAACGCCTCTTCCAATTCGCTGTCCGATAAGCCGTAGAGCGATTGCAGCAGAAGTGCCTTGAACATCATCAGCGAAGCATAGGCTGGACGGCCTGGGGCTTCGGGTTGACGCAATCGCGCCAGCAGCTTCTCGAAGCGATACCACTTCACCAGTTCCGAAAGCCGATCCAGATGGCCGCTGCGTGGTGACCGAACCAACGCGTCCACGAAGCTGAACTGACCGCTCGTCTTCACAACCATCGCAAACATCCCCCTGCTCAACGCAGGGAATCACAACCACCTAATTTTGCAACGGTCCC
>NZ_JBYTDF010000025.1:0-1202 GCF_058790995.1 Mesorhizobium sp. EU05-FHT14A09 | reverse complement strand
GCCGCCACGAACTCCTTCATCGCCTGGATCTCGGCATCGGTGTCGGAGACGAAGTGGTTGATGGCCACCACCGCCGGCACGCCGAACTGCTTCACATTCTCGATGTGACGGCCGAGATTGGCGCAGCCCTTCTTCACCGCCTCGATGTTCTCCTGGCCAAGGTCTTCCTTCTTCACCCCGCCATTCATCTTCATGGCGCGCACGGTGGCGACGATGACGGCGGCAGCCGGCTTCAGGCCAGCCTTGCGGCACTTGATGTCGAAGAACTTCTCGGCGCCGAGATCGGCGCCGAAACCTGCTTCGGTCACGACATAGTCGGCAAGCTTCAAGGCGGTGGTGGTGGCGACCACCGAGTTGCAGCCGTGGGCGATGTTGGCGAAGGGGCCGCCATGCACGAAGGCGGGGTTGTTCTCCAGCGTCTGCACCAGGTTCGGCTGGATGGCATCCTTCAACAGAACCGCCATGGCGCCGTCGGCCTTGAGGTCACGGGCATAGACCGGGGTCTTGTCGCGGCGATAGGCGACGATGATGTCGCCGAGGCGCTTTTCGAGATCCTTCAGGTCCGTGGCAAGGCACAGGATCGCCATCACCTCGGAGGCGACGGTGATGTCGAAGCCGGCCTCGCGTGGAAAACCGTTGGCGACACCGCCGAGCGAGACGATGATCTGGCGCAGCGCGCGGTCGTTCATGTCCATGACGCGGCGCCAGGCGACGCGACGGATGTCGATGCCGAGTTCATTGCCCCAGTAGATGTGGTTGTCGATGAGGGCCGACAGAAGGTTGTGGGCGGTGGTGATGGCGTGGAAGTCGCCGGTGAAGTGCAGGTTCATATCTTCCATCGGCACGACCTGGGCATAACCACCGCCGGCGGCACCACCTTTGACGCCGAAATTGGGTCCGAGCGAGGCTTCGCGGATGCAGACGACGGCCTTCTTGCCGATACGGTTCAGGCCATCACCGAGACCGACCGTGGTGGTGGTCTTGCCTTCGCCGGCCGGCGTCGGGTTGATGGCGGTGACCAGGATCAGCTTGCCGTCCTTGTTGCCTTTGACCGACTTGATGAACTCGGCCGAGACCTTCGCCTTGTCATGGCCGTAGGGCAGAAGATGTTCGCTCGGAATGCCGATCTTCTCACCGATCGCCTGGATCGGCTGCTTCTTCGCGCCTCGCGCGATCTCGATGTCACTCTTGTACTCGGCCAT
>NZ_JBYTDF010000024.1:0-2054 GCF_058790995.1 Mesorhizobium sp. EU05-FHT14A09 | reverse complement strand
GCCGAACGGTTGAGGCACTGTTGTCAGTATCCCATTGCGCCCATGCCGCCGTTGCCGGCCGCCGGCGCGGAGTCTTTCGCAGGGATATCGGCAATCATCGCCTCGGCGGTAATCAGCAGCGCGGCGATGGAGCCGGCGTCCTGCAGTGCAGTTATGACGACCTTGGCCGGATCAACAATGCCTGCCTTGATCATGTCGACATAGGTTTCGGTCTGCGCATCGAAGCCCTGGTTTTGATCTTTGCCGTCGGTCAACCTGCCGACCACGATCGAGCCTTCGACACCGGCATTTTCGGCGATCTGCCTGATCGGGGCTTCGAGCGCCCTGAGCACGATTGAGATGCCGGCGTTGACATCGGCATTGGCGCTGGCGAGAGATGCTAGCACGGCTCTTGCCCGCAGCAGCGCGACGCCACCACCGGGCACGATACCTTCCTCGACAGCCGCGCGGGTGGCGTTGAGCGCATCGTCGATGCGGTCCTTCTTCTCTTTGACCTCGGTCTCTGTCGCGCCACCGACGCGGATCACCGCGACGCCGCCGGCAAGCTTCGCCAGCCGCTCCTGCAGTTTCTCCTTATCGTAGTCGGAGGTGGTCTCCTCGATCTGTGCCTTGATCTGGCTAATACGCGCCGCAATTCCGGCCTTGTCGCCGGAGCCATCGACGATCGTCGTCGTTTCCTTCTCGATCAGCACGCGCTTGGCGCGGCCGAGCATGTCGAGCGTGACGTTTTCCAGCTTGATGCCGAGATCTTCAGAGATCATCTGACCGGCGGTCAGCACCGCGATGTCCTCCAGCATAGCCTTGCGGCGGTCGCCGAAGCCCGGAGCCTTGACGGCAGCCACCTTGAGCCCGCCGCGCAGCTTGTTGACGACCAGCGTCGCAAGCGCCTCGCCCTCGACATCTTCCGAAATTATGAGCAATGGCTTGCCGCTCTGCACCACGGCTTCGAGGATCGGCAGCATGGCCTGCAGGTTACCCAGCTTCTTCTCGTGAATGAGAAGGTAGGGATCCTCTAGTTCCACGCGCATCTTTTCCGGATTGGTGACGAAGTAGGGAGAAAGATAGCCGCGGTCGAACTGCATGCCCTCGACCACGTCGAGCTCCGTCTCTGCGGTCTTGGCCTCCTCGACCGTGATGACGCCCTCGTTGCCTACCTTGTCCATTGCCTTGGCAATCATCTCGCCGACGACCGTGTCGCCATTGGCGGCGATGGTGCCGACTTGGGCCACTTCGGCCGAAGACTTCACCTTCTTGGCCCGCGCCCGGATCTCCTTGACCACAGCTGCCACGCCGAGGTCGATGCCCCGCTTCAGGTCCATTGGGTTCATGCCGGCGGCGACCAGCTTGGCGCCCTCGCGCAATATCGAAGCGGCAAGCACCGTTGCCGTGGTGGTACCGTCGCCGGCGAGGTCATTGGTTTTGGATGCCACCTCGCGCACCATCTGCGCGCCCATGTTCTCGAACTTGTCGGACAGCTCGATCTCCCGAGCGACGGTGACGCCGTCCTTGGTGATGCGCGGCGCGCCATAAGATTTGTCGATGACCACGTTGCGGCCCTTCGGGCCGAGCGTCACCTTGACTGCGTTGTTGAGCAATTCGACGCCGCGCAGCATGCGATCGCGCGCATCGGTGGAAAATTTGATTTCCTTGGCAGGCATGATCTTCGTCCAGTTCTGTCTTGAAAATGGGGCGAGGAATCCGGTCAGGCGGCTTTCTTGGCGGCCGATCCGATCATCTCGACGATGCCCATGATATCGCTCTCCCTCATGATCAGGAGGTCTTCGCCGTCGATCCTAACCTCTGTCCCGGACCATTTGCCGAACAGGATAAGATCGCCCGCCTTGACGTCGAGAGGAACCAGATTGCCCCTTTCGTCGCGGGAACCTGGGCCAACGGCGATCACCTCGCCTTCCTGCGGTTTTTCCTTCGCGGTGTCGGGAATGATGATCCCGCCTTTGGATTTGAGATCGCCTTCCGCGCGTCGGATGACGACGCGGTCGTGAAGCGGACGAAAATTCATGAGGTTCTTTCTGGAGCCGGCGCATAGGGCGGCC
>NZ_JBYTDF010000023.1:0-2054 GCF_058790995.1 Mesorhizobium sp. EU05-FHT14A09 | reverse complement strand
TCGGTGGTCGGCGTCGCCAGCCGGATGAAGTTGATGCCGGCCTTCAAGGCGGGAACGCACAGTTCCGCGTCCATTTCCGGCGGCAGGTCGACAATGATCAGCCCGTCTATGCCGGAGGCCTTGGCATCGTCGAGGAAACGGTCGACGCCGTAGACATAGATCGGATTGTAGTAGCCCATCAGCACGATCGGCGTGTCGTCGTCGCCCTGGCGGAATTCGGCCGCCATGGCCAGCGTCTTCTTGAGCGTCTGGCCGCCTTTCAGCGCGCGCAGGCCGGCGGCCTGGATCGCCGGGCCATCGGCCATCGGGTCGGAGAACGGCATGCCAAGCTCGATGACGTCGCTGCCGGCCTTGGGCAGCGCCTTCATGATCGACAGCGAGGTCTCGTAGTCGGGATCGCCACCCATGAAATAGGTGACGAGCGCCGGGCGGCCCTCTGCTTTCAGCTTCGCCATGCGGCGGTCGATGCGGGTGGTCATGCCATGCCCTTCATAGTCGAATGAATTGGGGTCGAATGGGTCGCTGCGCCGGCTGTTGCGGAGCCGCGCGCGGCAAGGTCGAGGATCGCAGGCATCCGTCTCATTCAGGATGTTCGCGGATTTCGATGGTCACCGCGAAGGCGTAGAAGCCGTCGCGCGCGATGCGGCTGCGCGCCTGGTTCGGATCGAAGGCAATGCGCGGCTCACCGTCATCGGCGACATTGGTGAGGAATTTGAGGTTCTGGCTGTCGCGCACGCCTTTGGCGTTCTCGCGCTGGTCGCCAGCCTCCACCGCCACATAGTGGTGGGGATTGTGCCTGGAGTGATAGATCTCGAAGGTGCTCATATCTCCATGCCCATCATCTTTGCGACGGTGTGGACGTCCTTGTCGCCACGGCCTGACAGGTTGACGATGATGATCTTGTCCTTGGCCATCCCGGGCGCGATCTTCACGGCGTGGGCGATGGCATGCGCTGATTCCAGCGCCGGAATGATGCCTTCGGTACGGGTGCAGAGCTGGAATGCCTCCAGCGCCTCGTCATCGAGGATCGGCTGGTAGTCGACACGACCGCTGTCGCGCAGCCAGCTGTGCTCGGGACCGACGCCCGGATAGTCGAGACCCGCCGAGATCGAATGCCCTTCCATGATCTGTCCATCCGCGTCCTGCAGCAGGTAGGTGCGGTTGCCGTGCAGCACGCCCGGCCTGCCGGCATTCATCGAAGCGCAGTGCTCGACGCCGTCCAGTCCGCGTCCACCGGCTTCGATGCCGATGATCTCGACATCCTTGTCGTCAAGGAAGGGATGGAACAGGCCGATGGCGTTGGAGCCGCCGCCGACGGCGGCGATGATGGTGTCCGGCAGGCGGCCTTCCTGCTCCAGCATCTGCTGGCGCGCTTCCGTGCCGATGACCGACTGGAAGTCGCGCACCAGCTCCGGATAGGGGTGCGGGCCGGCTGCGGTGCCGATCAGGTAATAGGTATCCTCGACATTGGTGACCCAATCGCGCAGCGCTTCGTTCATGGCGTCCTTCAGCGTGCCGTGGCCGGCGGTGACCGGCCGCACTTCGGCACCCAAGAGCTTCATGCGGAAGACGTTGGGGCTTTGGCGGGCGACGTCGGTGGCGCCCATATAGACCACGCAAGGGTAGCCGAAGCGCGCCGCCACGGTGGCGGAAGCCACGCCATGCTGGCCGGCGCCGGTTTCGGCGATGATGCGCTTCTTGCCCATGCGCTTGGCCAGCAGGATCTGGCCGAGGCAGTTGTTGATCTTGTGCGAACCGGTGTGGTTGAGGTCTTCGCGCTTGAAATAGATCTTGGCTCCGCCCCCGAGGCCCTTTGCCGAGGCAACATCACGAAGATGGCGGGTCAGGCCTTCGGCGAAATAGAGCTTGGACGGCCGTCCGGCATAGAAGGTCGACAGCGCCGTGAGCTCAGCCTTGAACTCGGGGTCGTGCTTGGCCTTGTTCCATTCCCGCTCCAGATCGAGGATCAGCGGCATCAGCGTCTCGGCGACGAAGCGGCCGCCAAAAATGCCGAACATGCCCTGCTCGTCGGGACCAGTGCGGAAGGAATTGGG
>NZ_JBYTDF010000022.1:0-2116 GCF_058790995.1 Mesorhizobium sp. EU05-FHT14A09 | reverse complement strand
CCGCTCCTCGTCACCATTTGAGGCCGAGTTTTGCGGTACCGGCGAGGTTGTGGACGTTTCCGGAGACTTCGCCCTGCAGGCTGGCGGCAGCGAAGAAGCCGTTGGCGGTGGCGTATTCGATGCCGGCATCGAGCAAGGCGCTGTAGCGGTCCGGGTTGGCGCCCTCGATGCTGAAGCTGGTGCCGGGCAGTGCCTGGAACCCGGCGACGAAGCCGATGCTGTCGCCACCATTGATGGCAAGGGCAGCACGGCCGGTAAGCGTCAGCGTCGCATTGTTGTCGAGGTCGATGCCATGCTCCAGCCTGGCGCCGAGTTCGGTGCGGGTGACGGTCGTGGTGTTGCCCTTATAGGTCAGCCCGAAGTTGCCGGCGCCGCTCTCGGCATAACCCGGCATCCGGTAGGCGATCGCCTGGAAGGCGGCATAAGGGGTCAGTGTCGCCAGCGATGTCTCGAAGTCGTAACCGGCCTCGATGCGTCCCGAGAAGGCATGGGCGTTGAAGTCACCCGACAGCGATTTGCCAAGCACGGTGCGGCCGGTCTCGACATCGTAGAAGCTGTAGGCGGCGGCAGCGGCGACATAGGCATTGCCGAACTCCTGCCTGCCGAAGACACCGGCATTGAAGAAGCGCGCGCTGCCGCTGCCCAACTTGTCGGCAAGATGGAAGTCCGACGAGCCGCCGCCCAGCGCGATGCCGATCGTGGCATCGTCCCATTTGCGGGCAATGCCGCCTGCCAGCCCAAACGTCTTCAGGTCGGTGTCGTGCGAACCGGCAGCACCATCGCCACCGATCTCGGACGTGCCGCCATAGGTGGCACCCCAGCCGCGCCAGCGACTGTCAAAGACTTTTGCGACAGGACCGGCCAGGCGGTCTGACTTGGCAGCGAGTGCCGCGAAGGGTCTGTCGCTGTCGGCTTCCGTCTTCTCATCGGCGAAGGCCGCTGCCGTGTCGCCGGCAGCAGCGCCCTGCCCGCTGCGTCCGGCCAGCGCCTCGCCGGCCAGCAGGCCGAGGAACTGATCGCTGCCCTGGATACCGGAGCTGATCGCGCCGGCCGCCGGCTCACCGGAGGCCAGCGAGAGGCCGGCGCTGTCGAGCGCGCCGAACTCCGCCAGGATGCCGCCCTTGGCATCGAAATAGCCGACGATGGCATTGGCCACCGAACGCTGGTTGCGGTTGAGCGGATCGAAGTGCGGCCGGCCTGGCTTGCCGGGATTGCCTGGGTCACCAGGATTGCCCGGCTCGCGCATGTCGAGATCGAGCGCGAGATAGGCATTGCTGCCGTCATAGGCGAGCTTGTGCTTGAAGCCGGTGGGAGCCGTGCCGGTCAATCCGGCAAAGCTGGTGCCACCCAGCCCACCCTGCGCATTGAGGATGGTGTAGGTCTTCTGGATGTAGGTGGCTGCCGCATAGTTGGTCGACACCGTGCCGCCCGACAGATTGGCGGTGCCGGTGACATTGGTGCGGTCGGCCGACGCCGGATCGAGCTCGACGGCATAGGTCGAGCCTGCCCCCATGACCAGGTTGCCGGCTACGGTGACGGTGCCGATCGAATTGCCTGGTGCCAGCGTGCCGCCATTGTTGACGATCACCGAAGCCAGTGTGCCGGTGCCGCCGAGCGTGCCGCCTGTTTCGACGGTGATGCCCGACGAGGAAGCGATCGAACCGTTGACCGACAGCGTGCCCTGCTTGACGAAGGTCTGGCCGGTATAGGTGCTGGTTCCCGACAGCATCAGCTTGCCGCTGCCATTCTTGGTGAAGGAGCCGCCACCGGAAAGCCCACCCGAGAAGGTGGAGTTGCCGGTCTGGTCGACGGTCAGCTTGCCACTGCCCATGACAACATTGCCTGCCCCCGACAGTGAGCCGATGACCTGGTCGAGACTGCCGAGGTCGAGGCTTGCCCCTGTTGCCACCGACACCGCGCTGCGGGCCGAGAAGGAATGGGCAGTGCTTGCCTTCAACGTTCCCTGCGAGACCGTGGTGGCGCCGCTGTAGCTGCTGTGGCCCGACAGCGTCAGGGTTCCCACCCCGGTCTTGGTCAGGCCGCCGCTGCCGGTGATGTCGGAGGCAATGCCAACGGCAAAGCCGTTGCTGTCGAAGCTGCCGCCGCCTGCCGACAA
>NZ_JBYTDF010000021.1:0-3973 GCF_058790995.1 Mesorhizobium sp. EU05-FHT14A09 | reverse complement strand
GATGGAGATACGTCGTCCGCAATATGGGATGGGGTTGCGTCTGGTGGATGGTGAGCGTGGCTGGAGCGGAGGGTCGCGCCCTTCTGCGGCAGCAGCGGTATCGACGTCAGGTCTTTCGAGTTCTGTGTCCTCCGGCTCGCTTGCGGCGGGGATTGGCTCTGGGCGGGGCGGACGGGCTTCGTATGGCGGGCTTGGCCCGATGCGGGTGGACGGGGAACGGAGGGCCTATGTCGTCCAGCTTTCGTCGCTGGGCACTTTGGGGCGCAACCAGGACATGCCGCTGGAAAGCCGTGTGGAGGCAACCCGGGCGCAGATCGAGCAGGGCAGGCGGCTGGACGAGATCGCGGCCGATCGCGGCCTGACCGTGAAGCAGCTGACCGAGGAGTCCATGGCAGGCGGCCTGCTGCTGAACGAGGATGTGTCCGGGGATGTGCGCACGACACACGTCGAGCAGGGTGGCCGCATTGTCATCCATACGCAGGCTGGCCAGCATGGTTTGAGGACGCGCCAGGAGACGGTGCCGGATGCGGCTTCCGGGGGCGGGCGCCGGATCATCGAGGATACGCGCGATGACAAGGGGCGGACCTCGCATAAGGATGTCGACGGCAATGGTCATGGCCAGATCGTTCTGGATGACCCTGTGGCCGGCACGCACACTGTGATCACGCTCGGCCAGGAAGTGCTGACGACGGCAGTGACCCGAGATGGCCGCACGGTCACCGTCACGCGCGATGACCAGCACGGGACGGAGAGCACGACCGAGGCGGACAATGGCACGCGCACGGGTGTCGAGCAGCGGGCTGACGGCAATGGCGGCACGGTTGAGAGCCGTTTCGATGGTGCGGGCGCACGGGTGACGACATGGCAGGATGCCAGGGCCGGCACGCGCACGGTGACCGAGATCGACACGGACGGGCTGCGCACGACGACGATCACACAGAAGAATGCACCGGTCGAGGACGAGGCCCTGCCGGGTGATGGCCTTGGCTCGATCGCGGCGCGGCATGACATGAGCCTTGATGAGCTGGCCGCGCTCAATCCCTGGCTGTTCGGCGAAGGGCGCGATCCCAATGTGATCCAGATTGGTGAGAAGGTGTTTGTCTCCGGTACGGGTTCGACGGTCCGCCAGGAGCGCGCGGACGGTTCTGTGCTTGAGACAATCGTGAATGCGGACGGGTCACGGCAGGTGACATGGATCGCGCCGACGGGCTGGCGGCAGGTGCTTGAAGGCCCCGAGGATGCGGCTTCCGGGGCCGCGGCAGCGGCCCGGCAGGCGATCTTCGCTGAAGGCCGCAGCCTTGAGGAAGCGGCGAGCGTGCTGGGCCTGAGCGAGCAGCAGGTTCTGGAGGCGCTTGGTGCCGGCACGACGCATGTCGAGGCGACGGGCACGGATGTCGACACGGTCACGCTCTACGATGTGACGACGAACATGCTGGTGGTCGAGCGTCGTGACCACCAGCACGGCACGACGGAGCGCCAGTTCATCGAGGCGGACCAGTGGTTCACGGTGCATGTACCGGACCCGCGGACCGGCGAGGTCGAGGAAGTCGAGATCGCCGGCGGGCTCGGCTATCTGTACCAGCAGACCGAGCAGAGCCAGGAGCAGCTGGGCGGCCTGCAGGGCCAGTTGCGGGAGCTGGATGCCCGCATTGAACGGGAGCGGCGCACCGGCGAGCCGGTATCGCAGTTGCAGGCGCAGCGCGGGCAACTGGCCGAGCGGCTGGAAGTGGGGCAGCATGATGGTGCGGTGATACAGGGCCTGACAACCCAGATCCTGGGTGCGCGCCAGCGCCATATGGCCGGCAATCAGCTGGTAGAGGCCTATGGAGCCCAGGCTTCCGCCCGTCCTGGAAGCGCAAGGTACGATCAGGCCCAGGCCCGCTTTGCCGCAGTGTCCGGGCAGGCCGTTGAGGCCAGCCGCGGGCTGAAGGCGGCCGCGGCCGGGCTCGACCTGGCCGAGACGCAAAGGACCCTCTATCACAGGACCCAGGCCAGCCAGGCCGCCGAACTGAGCCTGGAGGTGGAGTTCCGCAAATGGGCCCGCGAGGAGTGGGCGTACGATCCCGACGACGTCGTCTTCGCCGGGAAGCCGTTGCAGTCTCTGTGGGAGGCCTTCGACAAAGTGCAGGAGGCACACGCGCAGGGAAAGGACGTGAGCCCGCTGGCCGCCCATGCCCACGCCCCCTGGCTGGTGCGCAACCAGGCCAATGACGCCCTGCTGAGCGCCAAGATCGCGTATGAGGAGGCGATCCAGGTCGACCGGAGCATCAGCCTCGAGGCGCTTGAGAGACAGCGTGACGGGCTCCAGCGCCAGAAGGACGACTGGCAGGCCGCCAATCCCGACGCCTTCGCACTCGTCGTCGACGCCAGCGGCGCCGCCGGCGCGGGAGGGCCTTCCGGCACCGCCACGCCCATCGGCTTCCCCGGACAGACGCAGCTCAGCACTCTGGAGCGTACGATCACACAGCTGCGGATCGCCCAGCTGACCGGTGATGCCGGGCTCGAGCATGACCGCTATCTGTTGTCCTTGCCTGGCATCCAGCGTCACGATCACGCCGAACGGGCCAAGGTGGAAAGCCGATACGAGACCGACCACCGCAGGGCGTCGATGGAGCTTGGCCAGAAAGTCAGCGAACTGACGATGGCCCTCGATGTCCGCAACGAGACCGAGGCAAGCAGGTTCATCGAGGCGTGGGGCAAGCGCAATCCCGAGCTGAAGCGGGAGCTGGACAGCCTCGCCAATCCCGGCATCAGCAGCGCCGCGGCCCTGCAACAGCGCCAGCAGGCGCTCTATGGCTCCCCCGAAGGCCAGCAGTTGCTGGCGGCGCTGACCATCAAGCGCCAGGCAAACGAGGCCATGAAGAGATTTGCCCAAGGCGGGGCCGAGGAGCGGCAACGCGACGCCGCCGCCCTCCATGAGGCCATCGCGCAGCAGGGCTGGATCCAGAATGCCTTCGAATTGTTCCTGGAAGACCCGGTCGAAACAGCATCGGCCTATGTCGATGGCCAAGCCGCCAAGGCCCAGACCCTGGCCAATGGCCTTTCGGCAGGCACCCTGTCACAACAGGACTTCATCAGGGCCCAGAAGGCCATGGCGGCAGACTATGCCATCACCATGCCAGGCCAGCTGGACAAGGTACGCGAGAACACAGAGTTCTGGAAACCCATCCAGACCGCGGTCGACACCAGCGTCATCTTCCTGGGCACGCTGCTGAAGTCCAACCTGGCCACCATCCTTGCCATCGAGGTCTACAAGTTCGTCGGCGACCTGGTCAATCTCGCCAAGGGCAATGACATCTCCAAGGATGGCAGCGCCTCGTTCCTGGGCCTGGCCACCCAGTGGGCGATGACTTTCAACTCCGACACCCAGGACCCGTCGCAGCCGCCCAAGGTTACCTGGGAGACCGTCCAATCCACCATCAAGAGCGAGCTCTTCGACCTCACCCTGTCCCAGTTCGGCCGAACCGGCGTCGCGCTGTCCAAACTGGTCAGCACCCAGCTGGGCGAGCGCTTCGGTGCCACATGGACCCTGCGCCAGCGAGGCTACACCTCGATGGCCGGCATGCTGGAATCTTCCATCACCATCGCGCTCGGACAGCAGACCGCCACGACCGGGGCGCTCGTCTTCGAGGGCAAGCTCGATACCCATGAAGGCTATCAGCAGCTCATCCAGACCGCCATCAGCGGCGTCTTCAGCGCCATCCTGGCCATCGTCACCGGCCCGCTCTCCGGCATCATCAGGATCCACACCCCCATCAACAATGCCGCCGCTAATGCCGGAGCCTCATCCCTGACAAGACTGTCCATCCCAGGCCTCGTCGCACAGGGCGGCCTCGATGCAGCCGGCAACGTCGCATCCGCCGAGTTCGAGAAACTCAGACAAGGCCAGCATCTCAGCAGAGCCGAACTCATCGCGGCAATCCTCCAGATGTTCTGGGGAGCCGCCATAAACTTGAAAGCTCATCCCGATAAT
>NZ_JBYTDF010000020.1:2500-5697 GCF_058790995.1 Mesorhizobium sp. EU05-FHT14A09 | reverse complement strand
AAAGAGAAGATTATTACGTGCATTTAGCAGACCTGGCAGCGACCTACTCTCCCGCGTCTTGAGACGAAGTACCATTGGCGCTGGAGCGTTTCACGGCCGAGTTCGGAATGGGATCGGGTGCAGCCGCTCCGCCATAACCACCAGGTCGGCAAAACGCACGTAATCGAGAAGCTGTTTTGTGCCAAGGCGCGAGCAGTTGTTACGGGTTTAGCCCGCAAGCGCGACTGCGCGTCGCCGGTTTCATCCGGCGCCCTCGCGGAGCTTGGGCCTGTAAAGGCCGCTCAAGCGTGAGCGCTTTTTGATGAGCATAAGGAATGAGAACGATCAAGCCGATCGAACTATTAGTACCGGTAAGCTTCAAGCGTTGCCGCTCTTCCACACCCGGCCTATCAACGTGGTCGTCTTCCACGGTTCTCAGGGAATACTCGTTTCAAGGTGGGTTTCCCGCTTAGATGCCTTCAGCGGTTATCCCGTCCGTATATAGCTACCCTGCTATGCGGCTGGCGCCACAACAGGTCCACCAGAGATACGTCCATCCCGGTCCTCTCGTACTAGGGACAGATCCTTTCAATATTCCTACACCCACGGCAGATAGGGACCGAACTGTCTCACGACGTTCTGAACCCAACTCACGTACCGCTTTAAATGGCGAACAGCCATACCCTTGGGACCTGCTCCAGCCCCAGGATGCGATGAGTCGACATCGAGGTGCCAAACAACCCCGTCGATATGGACTCTTGGGGGTCATCAGCCTGTTATCCCCGGCGTACCTTTTATCCGTTGAGCGATGGCCCTTCCACACGGGACCACCGGATCACTATGACCGACTTTCGTCTCTGCTCGACTTGTCAGTCTCGCAGTCAGGCAGGCTTATGCCATTGCACTCAGCGAACGATTTCCGACCGTTCTGAGCCCACCATCGCGCGCCTCCGTTACTCTTTAGGAGGCGACCGCCCCAGTCAAACTACCCACCATACATTGTCCCGGACCCGGATAACGGGCCGCGGTTAGACATCCATAGTAATAAGGGTGGTATTTCAAGGGTGGCTCCACCAAGGCTGGCGCCCTGGCTTCAAAGCCTACCACCTATCCTACACATGCCACTACGAATGCCAATGTAAAGCTATAGTAAAGGTGCACGGGGTCTTTCCGTCTAACCGCAGGAACCCCGCATCTTCACGGGGAATTCAATTTCACTGAGTCTATGCTGGAGACAGCGGGGAAGTCGTTACGCCATTCGTGCAGGTCGGAACTTACCCGACAAGGAATTTCGCTACCTTAGGACCGTTATAGTTACGGCCGCCGTTTACTGGGGCTTCGATTCAGAGCTTGCACCCCTCCTCTTAACCTTCCAGCACCGGGCAGGCGTCAGACCCTATACGTCGCCTTGCGGCTTCGCAGAGCCCTGTGTTTTTGATAAACAGTCGCTACCCCCTGGTCTGTGCCACCCTCCAATGCTTGCGCAATGAAGGGTCACGCTTCTTCCGAAGTTACGCGTGCAATTTGCCGAGTTCCTTCAGCATAGTTCTCTCAAGCGCCTTGGTATACTCTACCTGACCACCAGTGTCGGTTTCGGGTACGGTCTATAAGTGGGAGCTATTTCCTGGAACCGCTCCGCTGCCCTTCCAATCCGATAAGGTTGGACAACTTGTGCAATCCGTCACTACCCACAGGCCCACGAATATTAACGTGGTTCCCATCGACTACGCGTTTCCGCCTCGTCTTAGGGGCCGGCTAACCCTGCTCAGATTAACTTTAAGCAGGAACCCTTGGTCTTTCGGCGGGGGAGTCTCTCACTCCCCTTACGTTACTCATGTCAGCATTCGCACTTCCGATACCTCCAGGAGCCCTCACGGGTCTCCCTTCACTGGCTTACGGAACGCTCCGCTACCGCTCGCATTGCTGCGAACCCTAAGCTTCGGTGTATGGCTTTAGCCCCGTTACATTTTCGGCGCAAAGACCCTTATTTAGACCAGTGAGCTGTTACGCTTTCTTTAAATGATGGCTGCTTCTAAGCCAACATCCTGGTTGTTTTGGGATCCTCACATCCTTTCCCACTTAGCCATAACTTGGGGACCTTAGCTGTAGGTCAGGGTTGTTTCCCTTTTCACGACGGACGTTAGCACCCGCCGTGTGTCTGCCGACTAGTACTCCTGGGTATTCAGAGTTTGCTTAGGTTTGGTAATCCGGTGAGGACCCCTAGCCCATGCAGTGCTTTACCCCCCAGGGTATTCGGTCGACGCTCTACCTAAATAGATTTCGCGGAGAACCAGCTATTTCCGAGTTTGATTGGCCTTTCACCCCTAGCCACAAGTCATCCCGAACTATTGCAACAGTTATGGGTTCGGTCCTCCAGTAGGTGTTACCCTACCTTCAACCTGCTCATGGCTAGATCACTCGGTTTCGGGTCTAATGCGTCGAACTGAACGCCCTGTTCAGACTCGCTTTCGCTGCGCCTACACCTACCGGCTTAAGCTTGCTCGACACACTAAGTCGCTGACCCATTATACAAAAGGTACGATGTCACCCTTGCGGGCTCCATCTGTTTGTAGGCAATCGGTTTCAGGTACTCTTTCACTCCCCTTGTCGGGGTGCTTTTCACCTTTCCCTCACGGTACTAGTTCGCTATCGGTCATGCACGAGTACTTAGGCTTGGAGAGTGGTCTCCCCATGTTCAGACAGGATTTCACGTGTCCCGCCTTACTCAAGGACTTTTGTTCGCATTACGTGTACGGGGCTATCACCCACTATGGCCCTACTTTCCAGAAGGTTCCACTTATCTCACAAAAGCCACTGGCCTGGTCCGCGTTCGCTCGCCACTACTTGCGGAGTCTCGGTTGATGTCCTTTCCTACGGGTACTTAGATGTTTCAGTTCCCCGCGTTCGCCACTTTACCCCTATGTATTCAGGGTAAGTTACCTATTATCGATACTTGGAAACCACAGCAGCAGATCGCTCTGCTACTCTGATTTTCCAAGTACCTTAGGTGGGTTTCCCCATTCGGAAATCTACGGATCAAAGGGTATTCGCACCTCCCCGTAGCTTATCGCAGCGTATCACGTCCTTCATCGCCTGTGCATGCCAAGGCATCCACCAATTGCCCTTAAGACACTTGATCGTTCTCATTGCCAATGCCCATCAGCTTTAGCGCGTGAACCTTGCAGCTCACACGCGACAGATGGAATTGGCACAAAAAG
>NZ_JBYTDF010000019.1:0-11029 GCF_058790995.1 Mesorhizobium sp. EU05-FHT14A09 | reverse complement strand
CATTGTGGGCCTGGAGCCTTTGTGGGTGAGCGATTAGATTGTTGAGTGCGCCGGCCGGGGTGTTGATTGCAGCGGAGATGAGGTCGGATGGGTCGAGGTCTTTGCCCTCTAGGTCTGCGACGACCTTCTCGTTGGCGATGTTTGAGAGGCCATCGGTGATGATCTGTGTTGTGATGCCGGCGGGAGAGAGGCGTCCGGAGGCCTTGAAGATGTTTGTGAGGCTTGAGACGGCGCCTGTCGCGGGAGCAAGGACGAGGCCGACAGTCGCGCTGAGGAGTGCCTGGTCGATCTGTTGGTTGGCCTCTTTTGTGCCGAACTTGCCCTTGAGTGCGAGGTCGAGCGCCTGAGCGGCGGCCTGGCCATAGCCGTCGGAGGCTTGGGAGGCGGTGACGGAGGCGGCGCCGATCCTGGCGGTACCGAAGGTGGAACTCCAGCCGGCATTGGCGGTTGTGATGGTGGCATCGAAGGCTTGAGGTGTCGTGACGTTGCCGAAGAGGCCGCGGGCGATGGCGACCTCGGTTCTGGTCAGTTGGCGGACCCCCTCGCGGGCGAAGTAGAAGGCGCCGACCCTGGCGCCGACACCGGCGCCGAGGGCGGAAGAGGTTGTGGTGGCCAGGTCGACCAGCTCATCGTTCATGGTGAAGGTGAGGTCCTCGGCGGTGACGGCCTTGGTGGGTTCGGCCGCCCATGGGCTTTGGATGTCGAAGGCATGCATTGTGGCCTGCATGGAGAGGCCGAAGAAGGAGGAATGGTGGTCGGCACTGAGGTTGCGGCCACGCAGCAGGTTGTAGGCATCGCCAGAGGCATCATAGACATTGGAGGCGAAGTAGCCGGCGACGGCGCCGAGGACGCCGCGCACGACCAGGCCCAGAGGCAATGTTGGCCCGAGGAAGAATGGGGCGACGGCGGCAGTCATGGTGAAGACGGTACGCACGGTCTCGTCGACGGAGGCCCAGATCTGGTCAGCCTCCATGACATCGCGGCTATGGCGAGGAAAGGCCTGGGCATAGTCGCGGTCGAGTGTGCGCAAGCCGGCCCCGAAGGCCTGGGCCGAGATCCTGCCGCCTTCCAGGTCGGTCAGCAACTGACTGGCCCGATCCTTCTGCCCGCTGACATAGTTGCGCGCGGTCTTGGTGGGGTCTTCAACACCAGCCCAGCCGAAGGCCCATTCCACGCCATCGCGTAGCAGGCTTTGGCCGGCGTCGGCCTTGTTGAGCTCGGCAAGGTCGTCATCGCGTTGCCTGATGGTCTCGCGGCCCAGCTTTGCCAGTGCGCCCATCGCCTGCTCGTGCGCCATGAGTGCCGGGCGCAGGCGCTGGCCTTGTGGTGTGGAGAACAGAGGCTCGCGCTCAGGCGCGCGGAGTTGCCGGCTCCCGGTGTCCGGCAGCAAGCGCCTGAGGTCAGGCAGCAAACCCTGGTTCTGCGGTTCGTGTGGTTGTGGAGCCGTCAGCCGCTCTACATCCGCCCTGTGTTGCGGGTTCTGCTGGCTCCAGGCTTCGATATACTGGCGTGCGGATGCCTCCTGCCTGAGGGTTGGAGCCAGACGCAGTTCTGCGATCTGGCGCCCCACTTCCATATCCACGGCCTGGCTGTCCCTGGCATAATCGCGTTCGGCAGCCTGCCGGTCCGAGTGGTGGTGGCGCCGGGTATCCGAGAGACCCAGTAGCCAGCCGTCATGACGCAGCACCTGCCCATTGGCCAACTGCCCGATCTTCAACCCCGTCGCCCGGTCCTCCAGCGTCGTCAACTGACCCTGGCTTGAGAACTCCCCTTCATACAGCATGGGATTTGCCACCTGCCAGGCAGCTTTCTGTCGCTTCAGCCCGGCAAGATCACTCTCCACGGCCTTCAGTCCAGCATCCAGGCTGGCTTGCGTGGCCTTGCCATGGGCAAAGCGTGCCGCGAGCTCGCTATCGGCGGCACGATTGTAGGTCACCCAGGCCTGGTTGGCGCGGCCTGTCTGCCCGGAGACAACTTCACCCGCCTCTATCTTGCCATGCAGGTGTTCAAAGTCGGCCCATGCGCCGGCTTCTCGAGCTCCGTCATGGGTCGAGCCGGCAACCTCCCATTCAGCTCGCCATTTGCCGAACTCCTGATCCAGCTGGGCTTGTGCCGCAAGGCGGATCTGCGTCTTGTCATGCAACGTGCGCTCAGCCTGCACCTGGTCAAGTCCCGCTTGCGCCACCGCAAGCTTGCGGTCGAGGTCGCTGGCCCTGGCGCTTGCTTGCGTGAACACACTGCGTGCCGCTTCATGCTCCTCGCTGCCCGGGCTCGTGCGCGACTGCTGGTCATAGGCACCAGCCAGCTCCTGCCGGGCCAGATGGTACTGCCGTGCCATCAGCACGACACGGACCCGACCGCGCCACACGCCGACCTCAAGCGCCCCGGCCTCCTCGAGCCCCCGGCGTTGCGCCTGCAGGCCCGAGATCGGGTCACCCAGTCGACGCCGCTGGGCTATCTGCCCATCGAGCTCCAGAATCTGCGACTGGTACTTGCCAAGCCCAGCCTTCTCGGCAGCCTGCGCCTGCTGCAACACATAACCGACACCGCCAAGGACCGCGACCGTCTCGATGGCCCCACTCTGCTCGTCAAGCTGCTCGACCTCGAAGACCGCATCCGATGCGATCTCCTCACGCGTCACCGTTCCATGCTGATGGTCGCGCTGCTCGATCACCAGCCGGTTCTTCTCGACATCATAAAGCGTCAGCGTCTCGACATCCTGGCCGGTCGCCTCAACCTGGCCCGCGCCCTCTCCAAGTGCCGCCAAGACCTGCCGCTCGTTCAACCCGTACTGGGTCGCGACCTCGCCAACAGAATGCCCCTCATCGAACAGGCCATGGCGTATCTGTGCGGCAAGAGCCTCATTGGCTGCAGCACCCTCCCCCTCCAGGATATGCCGCTCCCCATTCGGGGCGATCCAGACACGCTGGCGCCCACCATCCGCCTGCGTCACCGTCTCAAGGACCGAACCGTCTTCCTGCTGCTGGCGCACTCGGACAGGCTCGGCAGCAACGTCCGGCCCCAACCCCGTCAGTGCGCGCGTCGTGGCCGTCTCGAGCCCATCCGAACCGACAACCGTGCGTGTCTGGGTGCCAGCGCTCAGATCCTGCTCAAGCGCGCCGTTCGCGTCCTTGAACTCCACGCGGACGTCGTCATGCTGCAGGTCGTGGGTGTAGGTGAAGTGCTGCTCGCCAACACTGATCGTCGTGATACGAACGTCACCCTTCGTGCGTTCCGTGACCTCCGCCCCGGCCACACCGAACTCCAGCTTCAGCCAGTCCACCCCCCGCTGACCGGCGAGATCCTGCAGGCTCTGGCCCCCCGCAAGTGCCATGCTCAGCGCAACGGCGCGCTGCTGGACACGGTTGGCTCGCATCTGCCCCGGAACCGACAAACCCGTCGAGGAAAGCTGCAGCGTCTGCGCGCCACCGCCAAGGCTGCGCCTGTCCGTGCCGCTGCCCGTTCCGCCCGCCGCCAGCGCCTGTCCCGATACCGAACCGGAAAGCCCCCCACTGCTCCTCGACAAAGGCGATGAAGCAGATCCATAGCCCCGCTCACCGTCCGCTACGAGAAGGCCCATGCTCGGCATCGGTCGACGAACGTCCATCACAAACTTCCCTGAAATCCCGGATCATCAAATCGCTTATCACATGATGATTGTGATGGGCTGATGACTGAAGAAGTGTCGTTTGTGATTGGACTTTGCGAATCTCGATTGGAGCAATTTGGTCGAGATCCAATGTGAATGGGGTGGATTGAGTGGCCAGCTTCCCCCGGTTCGGGAGGAAGTTATCGAAAGTAAGGCATGATCTCCGTGGGGATGCCCCTGTCCTTCCCGTGTGATATCTCAGGCTTGTCCGTGCAACAGGACTGGATCCACTCCAAATACTTCGGCCATCAATTTGATCGTCGTTAGGTTTGGGATATGTCCATTCCAAATCCTAGAAATGAGTCTCTGCCCTATTCCTGAACGCGTTACAAGCTGTCGTCGGTCTATACCGAACTCATCCATCAGCATGGCCAGACGCATGGCGAGCGTTTCTCCGGCTTGCCATTCCCGGGCTATGCCACTTCTGAGCCAGTGAACTGATACATCCAGGGTATGAGCGAGAGCGTGAAGTGAAGTTGGTCGTGGATTTTGGGTTCTGCCCGAGAGAATGCTGATAATTGAACTCATGGACATGTCTGCTCGACGGGCCAGTTCTTGTGGTGTCCAGTTGCGCTCTTCCAAGACGCCCCACAGCCGCTTTGCAACTTCGGAACCGGGTTTTTCTGAGTTATCTTGCGCAAGATTCTTGGGAGGTGCTGCTCTCGAGATCTCATGCCAGGAATGATAAATGCTCGGGGGTTCCAGACTGATGCCGGATTTCCTGACACGTAGGTCGAAGTCCGGCACACAAACCTTCACTTCGTAGACTTGCACAAGGTGACGAGCGAGTTGGCGGTCATTCACGAGGAGCAAGATAACGTCGATCTGACCTCTATCATCCAACAGAGGCCAGTGTTTACCCAACTGTCTGGGTTCAACTGCCTGGCCGTCTGGCAGCAATATTTGGGGGGTTCCCGTTTTGGGGTGCGTATCGGTCTCGACCAAGAGTGAGTGCCATCCGATCGGGATATTGATTTCGTCCGAACAGCCAAGGTCAGCTAAGCCGGTGAAATCGACATCGATCCGCCGTTTCGGGTGTGTTCGCTTATACCAGTGACTGGGTTTCTCATCGTATAGTGATGACACAGGATCGGTCGCACGGCCTGCGTTTTGCACTTCGACTGGCCGTTGGGTTCCTGCGCTGACCGCCTCGTCAGCAAAGCTATCGAGCTGCAGCGCGAGAACGGTGGCTGTGAGCGGTTCCGGGGCGTCGGCTTCTGCATTCTTGGGAGGCTCAGGTGGTGACAGTGCTGCAAGAGGTTTGTCTACGCCCTCCAAGGCCGGAAGTTTCGGCGGGTTCGTGTCGCCGTCGGTGGCGCGTGCTTGCTCCTCCGGCCCGGGCTCGTCGCCATTATGTGGGATCTTTTCCGGAACCTTGATGCTGCCGAGAAGTAGTTCTGCTTCAACCTTCAATGTTGACGCAATCGTGCGGAGAATTTCGACTTTATTCTCAACTGTGTATCCGTTTAGGGTTCTCCGGATTTTTTGGACATGTACCCCCGAGAGTTGGCTCAGCTCCAAGGCAGATAGACCAAAATGTTCAAGCAACATCTTCAGTCGACGTTGCGGTGTTTTTTGTTCGGACCAGGGCCGTGTTCTTAGTAGAAGATGGACCTCAACACCGAGAGCGTCGGCGAGTGCTTTTATGACGCGAGGCTTAGGTGTGATAGTCGCGCCCTTGAGAATATTAGTCATTGTCTCGACGTTTATTCCAGACCTACGTGCAAGTATTAGCGGAGTTATACCGTATACTTCCA
This sequence comes from Mesorhizobium sp. EU05-FHT14A09, assembly GCF_058790995.1. Classification (NCBI taxonomy): domain Bacteria; kingdom Pseudomonadati; phylum Pseudomonadota; class Alphaproteobacteria; order Hyphomicrobiales; family Phyllobacteriaceae; genus Mesorhizobium; species Mesorhizobium sp. EU05-FHT14A09. Next base: position 5,623 of record NZ_JBYTDF010000019.1, on the reverse strand, counting down.
AGGCCCGTTTTAGGCGATCTATCAATGTTTGTGCCGCATGCCAAGGTTGCCCATCATCTAATGACGTAGCTTCTGTCGGTTGGTGGTTGTCATCCAGCTTCGCTAGATCATTGGGCGAATAGCTTGCCTCGTCTGCCCCCGGCTCTGTCTCCTGCGCTCCTGCTATAGTGCGGACGAGAACGATTGTGTCGGGATTTTGAAGATCGCGGATGGCCTCATGCGTGTATCCGATCTCAAGCCACTGCAGTGGGCTCGGACGTGGACGATCCGGAGACGGCACATAGACATGAGCCGGGTTGTCGGGTTCGGCTCCGACATGGATCATCTTGGCCGGTTGGCCGTTTTCCTCTTCCACGCTCCTAATCAGATCGAGCATGTCGGGATTTGATAAATAGCGTAAGGCATTTGGCGACAGGGCAGCGACTACTGAGGTGTCAGTGTGCTCGTCCCGTGCTGATTCGATGAAGCCGCTGGGTGTGCTATCGACGACGATCTTGACCGAATCGGGAGCTGGATGGGCTCCAGGTTCTGCAACTTCGGAACCCGCTTTTTCTGAGTTGTCTTGCGCAAGATTCTCGGGAGGTGTTGCTCTCGAGACCTCATACCAGGAATGGTAGATGCTCGGGGGTTCCAGACTGATCCCGGATTTCCTGACACGTAGGTCAAAGTCCGGCACATAAACCTTCACTTCGTAGATTTGAACAAGGTCTCGGGCAAGCTGGCGGTCATTCACAAGGAGCAAGATGACATCGATTTCACCTCTATTCTCCAGCAGAGGCCAATGCTCGTGCAATTGTCCGGGTTCAATTGCCTGGCCATCCGGTAATAATATGCGCACCGACCCTGTTTCGGGATCTGTGCCGGTTTCCACCAGGAGGGAGTGCCATCCCACAGGAATCTGGACTTCGTTTGAACGACTAAGGTTAGCTAAGCCGGTGAAATCGGCATCGATCTGTCGTTTTGGAAATGTCCACTTAAGCCACTGACTGGGTTTCTCATCATATGACGATGCCGCGGGATCGGTCGCGTCGGCTACACTGCGGAGCTCAACTGGCTGATCGGCACGTGCTTGCTCGGCTGAAACGGACCCGCCGCTGCCATGCGGGATTTTTTCGGGAACCTTCACATTGCCAAGAAGTAGCTTGGCGTCAACCTTCAGCGCTGAGGCTATAGTCTGGAGAGCTTCTCCTTTATTATCGACTGCGTGTCCTTTTATGATCCTCCCGATTGTGTGGATTGGTACACCAGAGAGTTCGCTCAAATCCTTCTGGGATAGTCCAAAAAGATCCTGCAGCGCTTTCAACCGAAGCTGCGGCGTTTTTTCTTCAAACCATGGCTTTGTTCCCCTTAAAAGATGAACCTCGACGCCGAGAGCATTAGCAATTGATCTAATAATGTGAGGATGGAGTTCGATGATCTCTCCATTGAGGATTTTTTCGAATCTATAAAAAGATACTCCTGATTTGCTGGCAAGTTCTCTCGGGTCCAGGCCGGATATTTCCATGGCTCGTTTGAGGCGATCCTCTAGTTTTTGAGCTGCATGCCAGGGTTCGCCATCATCCAATGGCGGAGGTGCGCTGGGCTTTTCGGTGATTGCCTGCCCGAGACCGTCGGCTGCCTGCCCGACCGCTAGACGTTGTCCTTTCCCCTTGCCTGTCCCCGGCTCTATCTCCTGCGCTCCTGCTATGGTGCGGACGAGAACGATTGTGTCGGGATTTTGAGGATCGCGAATGGCCTCATGCGTGTATCCGATCTCGAGCCACTGCAGTGGGCTCGGACGTGGACGATCTGGAGACGCCACATAGACATGCGCCAGGTTGTCGGGTGCCGCCCCGACATGGATCATCTTGGCTTGCCGGCCGTTTTCCTCTTCCATGCTCCTAATCAGATCGAGCATGTCGGGATTTGATACATAGCGGTGCTTGAGGGGCGCTGAGGCGGCAACATTGTGGGCCTGGAGCCTTTGTGGGTGAGCGATTAGATTGTTGAGTGCGCCGGCCGGGGTGTTGATTGCAGCGGAGATGAGGTCGGATGGGTCGAGGTCTTTGCCCTCTAGGTCTGCGACGACCTTCTCGTTGGCGATGTTTGAGAGGCCATCGGTGATGATCTGTGTTGTGATGCCGGCGGGAGAGAGGCGTCCGGAGGCCTTGAAGATGTTTGTGAGGCTTGAGACGGCGCCTGTCGCGGGAGCAAGGACGAGGCCGACAGTCGCGCTGAGGAGTGCCTGGTCGATCTGTTGGTTGGCCTCTTTTGTGCCGAACTTGCCCTTGAGTGCGAGGTCGAGCGCCTGAGCGGCGGCCTGGCCATAGCCGTCGGAGGCTTGGGAGGCGGTGACGGAGGCGGCGCCGATCCTGGCGGTACCGAAGGTGGAACTCCAGCCGGCATTGGCGGTTGTGATGGTGGCATCGAAGGCTTGAGGTGTCGTGACGTTGCCGAAGAGGCCGCGGGCGATGGCGACCTCGGTTCTGGTCAGTTGGCGGACCCCCTCGCGGGCGAAGTAGAAGGCGCCGACCCTGGCGCCGACACCGGCGCCGAGGGCGGAAGAGGTTGTGGTGGCCAGGTCGACCAGCTCATCGTTCATGGTGAAGGTGAGGTCCTCGGCGGTGACGGCCTTGGTGGGTTCGGCCGCCCATGGGCTTTGGATGTCGAAGGCATGCATTGTGGCCTGCATGGAGAGGCCGAAGAAGGAGGAATGGTGGTCGGCACTGAGGTTGCGGCCACGCAGCAGGTTGTAGGCATCGCCAGAGGCATCATAGACATTGGAGGCGAAGTAGCCGGCGACGGCGCCGAGGACGCCGCGCACGACCAGGCCCAGAGGCAATGTTGGCCCGAGGAAGAATGGGGCGACGGCGGCAGTCATGGTGAAGACGGTACGCACGGTCTCGTCGACGGAGGCCCAGATCTGGTCAGCCTCCATGACATCGCGGCTATGGCGAGGAAAGGCCTGGGCATAGTCGCGGTCGAGTGTGCGCAAGCCGGCCCCGAAGGCCTGGGCCGAGATCCTGCCGCCTTCCAGGTCGGTCAGCAACTGACTGGCCCGATCCTTCTGCCCGCTGACATAGTTGCGCGCGGTCTTGGTGGGGTCTTCAACACCAGCCCAGCCGAAGGCCCATTCCACGCCATCGCGTAGCAGGCTTTGGCCGGCGTCGGCCTTGTTGAGCTCGGCAAGGTCGTCATCGCGTTGCCTGATGGTCTCGCGGCCCAGCTTTGCCAGTGCGCCCATCGCCTGCTCGTGCGCCATGAGTGCCGGGCGCAGGCGCTGGCCTTGTGGTGTGGAGAACAGAGGCTCGCGCTCAGGCGCGCGGAGTTGCCGGCTCCCGGTGTCCGGCAGCAAGCGCCTGAGGTCAGGCAGCAAACCCTGGTTCTGCGGTTCGTGTGGTTGTGGAGCCGTCAGCCGCTCTACATCCGCCCTGTGTTGCGGGTTCTGCTGGCTCCAGGCTTCGATATACTGGCGTGCGGATGCCTCCTGCCTGAGGGTTGGAGCCAGACGCAGTTCTGCGATCTGGCGCCCCACTTCCATATCCACGGCCTGGCTGTCCCTGGCATAATCGCGTTCGGCAGCCTGCCGGTCCGAGTGGTGGTGGCGCCGGGTATCCGAGAGACCCAGTAGCCAGCCGTCATGACGCAGCACCTGCCCATTGGCCAACTGCCCGATCTTCAACCCCGTCGCCCGGTCCTCCAGCGTCGTCAACTGACCCTGGCTTGAGAACTCCCCTTCATACAGCATGGGATTTGCCACCTGCCAGGCAGCTTTCTGTCGCTTCAGCCCGGCAAGATCACTCTCCACGGCCTTCAGTCCAGCATCCAGGCTGGCTTGCGTGGCCTTGCCATGGGCAAAGCGTGCCGCGAGCTCGCTATCGGCGGCACGATTGTAGGTCACCCAGGCCTGGTTGGCGCGGCCTGTCTGCCCGGAGACAACTTCACCCGCCTCTATCTTGCCATGCAGGTGTTCAAAGTCGGCCCATGCGCCGGCTTCTCGAGCTCCGTCATGGGTCGAGCCGGCAACCTCCCATTCAGCTCGCCATTTGCCGAACTCCTGATCCAGCTGGGCTTGTGCCGCAAGGCGGATCTGCGTCTTGTCATGCAACGTGCGCTCAGCCTGCACCTGGTCAAGTCCCGCTTGCGCCACCGCAAGCTTGCGGTCGAGGTCGCTGGCCCTGGCGCTTGCTTGCGTGAACACACTGCGTGCCGCTTCATGCTCCTCGCTGCCCGGGCTCGTGCGCGACTGCTGGTCATAGGCACCAGCCAGCTCCTGCCGGGCCAGATGGTACTGCCGTGCCATCAGCACGACACGGACCCGACCGCGCCACACGCCGACCTCAAGCGCCCCGGCCTCCTCGAGCCCCCGGCGTTGCGCCTGCAGGCCCGAGATCGGGTCACCCAGTCGACGCCGCTGGGCTATCTGCCCATCGAGCTCCAGAATCTGCGACTGGTACTTGCCAAGCCCAGCCTTCTCGGCAGCCTGCGCCTGCTGCAACACATAACCGACACCGCCAAGGACCGCGACCGTCTCGATGGCCCCACTCTGCTCGTCAAGCTGCTCGACCTCGAAGACCGCATCCGATGCGATCTCCTCACGCGTCACCGTTCCATGCTGATGGTCGCGCTGCTCGATCACCAGCCGGTTCTTCTCGACATCATAAAGCGTCAGCGTCTCGACATCCTGGCCGGTCGCCTCAACCTGGCCCGCGCCCTCTCCAAGTGCCGCCAAGACCTGCCGCTCGTTCAACCCGTACTGGGTCGCGACCTCGCCAACAGAATGCCCCTCATCGAACAGGCCATGGCGTATCTGTGCGGCAAGAGCCTCATTGGCTGCAGCACCCTCCCCCTCCAGGATATGCCGCTCCCCATTCGGGGCGATCCAGACACGCTGGCGCCCACCATCCGCCTGCGTCACCGTCTCAAGGACCGAACCGTCTTCCTGCTGCTGGCGCACTCGGACAGGCTCGGCAGCAACGTCCGGCCCCAACCCCGTCAGTGCGCGCGTCGTGGCCGTCTCGAGCCCATCCGAACCGACAACCGTGCGTGTCTGGGTGCCAGCGCTCAGATCCTGCTCAAGCGCGCCGTTCGCGTCCTTGAACTCCACGCGGACGTCGTCATGCTGCAGGTCGTGGGTGTAGGTGAAGTGCTGCTCGCCAACACTGATCGTCGTGATACGAACGTCACCCTTCGTGCGTTCCGTGACCTCCGCCCCGGCCACACCGAACTCCAGCTTCAGCCAGTCCACCCCCCGCTGACCGGCGAGATCCTGCAGGCTCTGGCCCCCCGCAAGTGCCATGCTCAGCGCAACGGCGCGCTGCTGGACACGGTTGGCTCGCATCTGCCCCGGAACCGACAAACCCGTCGAGGAAAGCTGCAGCGTCTGCGCGCCACCGCCAAGGCTGCGCCTGTCCGTGCCGCTGCCCGTTCCGCCCGCCGCCAGCGCCTGTCCCGATACCGAACCGGAAAGCCCCCCACTGCTCCTCGACAAAGGCGATGAAGCAGATCCATAGCCCCGCTCACCGTCCGCTACGAGAAGGCCCATGCTCGGCATCGGTCGACGAACGTCCATCACAAACTTCCCTGAAATCCCGGATCATCAAATCGCTTATCACATGATGATTGTGATGGGCAAATGGTGATA
>NZ_JBYTDF010000018.1:0-14117 GCF_058790995.1 Mesorhizobium sp. EU05-FHT14A09 | reverse complement strand
GTCGGCAGGTCGGCGCCCTTCCACAGTTCCCGGTTCACGTTGCCGTTGGAACCGATGACGCCGGTGCCGATCTGCAGACCGCCGGGACGCAGGCCGTTGGGCACGACCTGCGGCATCGCCTGCAGCGCGGCGCGGGCGGCGTCACGGGCCGCCAACTGGCTCGCCTGCATGCTCTGGATGGACAGCGTCGCCCGCTTCAGTGCGTTGGAGTTCTCACGCGCCGCGCGCGCTGCTTCCTGCGATCCGGACTGCGCAGCCGCAAGCGCTGCCGCCGACGGCGCAGGCACCGTACCGCCAAGCTCGAGGGCATGGCTGCCTGGCGTCGCAGCAAAGAGCGCTGCAGCACTCACGGTTGCAAGCAAGACCGAGAGAGAGCGCGTTTTCGTGTTGCTCGACGCCATGGTTCACCTTGAACTATCAACTGAAATCAATCGGAGACTTGTCTGCGAACGCACCAAGAGTGAGCCGGCAAAGGAAAGCGCCGCATGAACTGCCGGATGGCGGCCCCAGGGCTGCATCCAGACAATTCACGGATGCGTCCACGCTTCGTCCGTTCGTGCCCCCTAGACCGGTTGAAGGCATGAAGGACTGAACCCTGTCACAAAAATTTCATGGAATGACCGCCCGTCTCCTGGAACAAAGCTCCCCGGAACGCTGCCGTTTTCACGGCAACGCCCCGGCTTTTGTCTTTCGCAATTCCGGACGGAAAACCGCGACGCTTTTCCTGGAGTTGCCTAGGAAAGAACCACGATCCCGCCAGGCAGCGATGTCACCTGCGCACCGTAGGCCTCACGAACCAGGCCGATCAGATCATCGATACGGTCGAGACGGACGCGGGCTTCGACGAGGCGCCGTCCGAGTTCTTCGTTCACCAGGACAATGCGCCCCGATCTGTATCGGTTGACCTCTTCCACCACCTGAGACAGCGGCGTCTGCCGGAATACGAGCTGGCCTTCCCGCCATGCCATCACCACGGCGGGATCGACGGAGGTTGCGACATCCAGCATGCCATTTGCATAGGAGATCTGCTCTCCCTCGCGCAGGCTGAGGGATCGCCCGGAATAATCGACGCTGACCGAGCCGCGATGACAGGTCACGATTGCCCGGGATCCGTTGCATCGAAGGTTAAACTGGGCCTCGGTTGCATGGATCCGCCCGCCGGCGGCCTCGATCGTCAGACGCATGGGCAGTTGCTGCGTCGTTGCGATCGCAGCCTCTCCCGAGACGAGTTCGAGCCGCTCTTCGTTGCCTTCCCGGCGAACGTTGAGGCTGCTGCCAGTGTTCAGGTCGACGACGACGCCATTTGCAACCGATATGCGCCGCTGCTCTCCGGTCCTGGTGCGGTAGTCGGCGGCGAGTTCCTCGACCGATGGCCACAGATCGAGGGGAGGACGCATCGCAAGATAACCGGCCATGGCGACCGATGCCGCCATGCTGCCCCCCAGGAAAGCGCGCCTTCCCATTATGGCCGCGTGGCTGCGATGGCTATGTCCCAGCACGTTCGGGTCCGGTAGCCGCCGCGCCGCCTTGCCGAGGTTCTCCCACAGCAGGCTGGCTTCGGCGAAGGCTTGGGCGTGTGACTTGCTGCGTGCACACCAGCGCTTGAGTGCTTCAGCGTCGGCAACGGTCACGTTGCCCGACGTCAGACGGAGCAGCCATTCCTGTGCTTCGCGTTCCAGCATCTCGTCTTGGGCATCCATCGCTATGATCGCATCACCTTCGCCCGTCCCACCCCTTAAGACTGTTTCTGTGCGCCGGGACCGAACCTGCGGATTACTTTTCTGCCCAGACGTTCGGAACAGTGGCTTAGCGCGTGGAGCAGTTCCTTTTCCACCATTCGCGCCGAAATCCCAAATCGCTTCGCAATGTCCTCATGCTTCATGTCGTTCACCCGGGCGAGCAGGAAGATCGCCTTGCGGCGCGGCGTCAACTCATTCAACGCATCTTCCAGCATGGCGATTTCCGATCGGGCTTCGGCGATACGCTGGGGGTCGAGTGCATCGTCCATCATATGCCGCAGGGTCTCGATTTCGGCAGCGCTCAGCTTCCGGCTTTCGGCCCGCCTGCGATCCGCCGCGACATTGAGCGCCATGCGGAAGAGATAGGATTCCGGACGTCGCACCGGCCCGACATCACCCATCCGCCCGATCCTGAGCCAGGTTTCATGCAGGGCTTCCGTTGCCAGTGCATCCGAACCAAGCCGGCGGCGGAGTCGCTCCCTGAGCTTTCGGTAGCCGGCTTCCAGAGTGGCGCGCATGCGGGCGCTTGGCGATTCCGTCACGGACGCAGGCCAGACAGTTTGGTGCAGTCCGGAGCTGAAGCCTTCGGTCGCAGGATGATGGTGAGCGGCTGTGGCAAGTCTCGTGGCGGCGGTGCGATGCTGGCGCTCCTCAAGGCTGCCGCAATCGTCGTGTCGCGCGTTTCGTCGCCGGTCGAACTCAGAAAATGCAATGCCTGAACCGCGCCGCCTTCCCCGACCCATATCTGAAACGCCGCTCGATACGACCCGAGACCGCCGTTGCGGCAGAGCGCACGCTCGAGAACGCTTTGCACCTGTGAAAAATAGCCGCCATGATCGGGATGGCGGGCGTTTCGCGGCGCCGTGCTATCCTGGCTCTGCTCCGTGGGGGTCAAGGTAAAGGCATTCGTTCCAGCGTAGCGGATGGAAAGAGCCGTTCCGGCAAGGAGTATCCGCAACGCATCCTGCGGCGACAGGCGTCCCTTCACCGGAGACGACTTCAACCCCTGTGCCAGTTGACCATCGATCAACGCCGTCATGCCTGTGGTTTCCGCGAACTGAAAGAGCGCGCTCGCCAGAGGCTGTGCTGGAATGTTGAAGCTGATGCGCTCCGCCTGGGCGAAGGCTGAACTGAAGGTTGCCATCAGGCCCAGGCCAATCAAAACGCAAGCATGGCCCAGCCCGACGCTCCGGATCTGCGCGGCGGCAAGCGCACCCAGCCTCAATACCTCACCCTCGCATTCACGCACTGTCACGGCCCCGATGCCGTCCTTTAGGCAGGCTGTGTTACAGTCTCATGTCACGTGAAGGGTGTCTCTCGGCCCACAGCCACGGCGCGGCGACGAACGAGCGGCAGTTGTGACGGGGCCGGCCGAGGCTGGCATGTTGGGACGGACACGGCATGCAGCGTTGCGTTTTCGATAGTCCTAGCCGCAGCTGTCACCTCCAATCAACCCACGATGGCCATGCCGTTCTTCACCTGCTCCTCCCATACCGGAGCGCGCCGTTGACGCTGCTCGTTTCCCAGGCATTCGCAGCGATCAGGTTCTGCTGATCGGGTGCGATCTCGTGGAAATATTTCAGGTTTCTGCGAATGCGTTGAACAACGCCCTGGGCTGCGGCCGTCCCAAGCAGTGTCCGGCTGAAGATCCATGGGCCGTCCGACAAGGGATGCCTGCCCTCAATTTCGCCGGCTTCGGCGGCGACCTGCAGCGTGTCCGGTGTGACGCCGAGCAACTGCGCGGCGCCGTCCAGGCTGAGCCATGGCTCGAGGCCGTCCGCAGCCGGACGGAAGACCGGCACACCGTGATGCAATCTGAGCGCCGCGACGCGTTCGCGCGTCCAGCGATTGCCCTGCCCCGTCAACAGGCCGTTGCGATTGAGAATTCCTGCGATCACGCGATCACTGGCGACGAGCACGAGCTGTCGAACCGCTTCGATGATCTCGGTCGAAACCCTGTTGTGTACATCTCGACGCCACCCTGGCAAGCGCGGTTCCACGACATCATCGACATGCCGCGGTCCGTGGCGACCACCAGCACCGGGATTGCCACCTATCGTCCTGCGTATCGCCACCGCACGCTCCCAGCTGAGATAACCCTCATGAGCGTCGGGAACCAGCGCAAGCCATTCAACTGGCTTCTTCCGGATAGCGGGCAGACGAGCAGCGAAGGGATCAAATCCGAGCGTAACACGAACATCCCTGCAAGCGTACGCGCCGCCATAGATCGGGTTCTCAACCATCCGGCAGATGGTCGCGTATCTCGGTCTGCTCCAGGTGATTTTGCCGTTGCTGCGTTTGGTAGGCAGATCCAGCCCATGCTCGAGAAACCACAACAGCGTATGCTCGGCATTCCCGTGTTCGGCCATCTTGTCGAACACAAGGGCGATTGCCTCCTGAACGCGGCGATCCGGATCTTTTTCCAATCTGCCGTCGACCTTTACGAAGCCAACCGGGGCAGCAACGGCCAGTTCGCCGCGCACGGTCTTTTCGTAGAGCGCGGAGAGCGAGCGCTGGCGCAGCAGACCGAGCTCATCTTCGTTGGCATCGCCTCGCAATCCCAACAGCAGAAGGTCATCCTTCCGACGCGGCGCACAAACCATCTCCTCGTCGACCAGAACAGTATCGACAACCCGGCACATGTCGACCAGTCGTCGCCAATCAAGGTTCTTGCGTGCGAGTTCCGATAGCTGGCGCGTTGCGATCGCCCCGACCTTGCCGAGACGGACCTCCTCGAACAGGCGATCGAAGCCGGCCCGCGAGACATCGTCAGCGGCGAAACCGGTAAGATCATCCTCCACCGTTTCCATCCGAGGCCAGCCGAGTGCCGCCAGGCGATCGCGCATCGAAAATTCCAGCGGATCCCTCTCGGGATTGCGCGCGACCAAACTCTCCGAGGGCCGGTGGGTGTAAAAAATCGCCTTGCGCTCCAGATGGTGCAGGGCGATCTTTTCAAGCATCATGACACACATCCTCCCGTTGCAACCAGCCGCCAGATCGTGAGCACGGATCCGACCGCGTCGCGATCGGCCGAAGACGAGACACGCTTCGGAAAGGGCGGCCTGAAGCGTGAATTGCCGACAGCCGCCCCCGTCCCTTTCGGTAATTGGCACGCTCGCATTTGTTTCTGGTCGAAGAGGTGAGTTACCAGCTTACGAAACGCGTATCCTCAGCCGGTCAGGATCAATCGGCATGACACAATCGCAAGCGCCACGCCGATCAGCTTTCAGATCTATTCGTCGAAATCCTTGTACATCTCACCGTACGAGCAGATTTTCTGGCCCGCCACCGAACAGATATTCCCCCTGGATACTGCGCTTCGACGGATCCGGTCGCGAAACTATCTCCAGGATCTTGAGAGGCCGCACGCAACCTCGACAAGGTCCTGTTTCGTAGACACGCGAGAAGACGCAAACCCGCCAAAAATTCGCACCAGACATGACCTCGTCACGAAGGGCCTGGCAGGATGCATCCCCGCATTGGGTTTGGGATCGCGAAAACAGGATCTCCGCCACCGCGCCCTTCCAGATCGCTGCACGCGGACGAAACGGGCCCGCAGGCACGGCCACCATCGTGAGCCATCACCGGCATGCAGGAGGCCAGGGCGAGGTGCCACAGATCGCCGCAATCCAGCACAACGGCAGCCGGCATGAGACTTTAAGGCGCAGCGCCGAGAAAGCATACGGCGGTTGCTTGGCCGCCGTATGCTCATTAATGTTCAAGGACGCCGGATCGTCACTGCCCGGCAGCGTGACGACGTTCTGCGATCAGCTGGCGGGCCTGGTCCGTGGTCATTTCACCTGCACCCAGGACCTGGTAGGCACTGTCTGGATTCTGGCTGCTTTGCTGACTGGCGGCAGCACTCCGCCGACGTCGTTCTTTCTGATCCTCGGGTTCGTCTCCGCTTCCCCCACCACCGAAACCGAGCACTTCGACGATGATGATCGACGGCTGCTCGTTGGCTCCGGATTGGGCCGGATTGGCCGCAGCCTTGGACGCAGCGCCGGCCACGTTCCCGGCTTCGGTCAGGCCGCCGATGTTTGGTGCAACGACCTGCGGCACGCCGGTCACCGTGCCCTGGCCCTGGATGTTGGCCGCATTGACGACGTGCAAGGCGGCAACGTTCACATTGCCGGAGAACCGGATGCCTGCCTCGCCGGCATCGATGGTGCCGAGCGGGGCAACCAGGTCGATATCGCCGGGTTTCACTTCCGGGATCGGGTTCAGCGTCGCAATGCCGGCGCCCGACGACGGATCGTTCGATGATAGCGTGACCATGCCGTAATCGTCATAGACCCGCTTAGGCGGCGTATAGAGAACCGTCGTTTTGGCACCGCGTCCGGCATTGATGTCGCCCTCGCTCGACCAGGCGACAATATCACCCCCGAAAGTCGTCATGATGCGCGATAGGCCGAGCAGGATCGAGCCTTTCGAGTAGAGTCCGATGTCACCCTGCCCTTGTGTGACGATGCCGGCGGTGGACGGCGGCACTTGCCCTTCCACACCAATGACAATCTGCCCGCCCGGCGCCAGCATCTGAATGTCGCCCCCGAACTGCGTACGCACACCCGAACCGCCGAACATCGTGATGTCGCCAGCGTAGGCAATCGGATTGCCCGAGGCATCGCGCTCCGGGAACAGAGCCGCGATTATCTGACGGCCGCGCAGATAGGACTGGAAGCGCGTCGAGTTCGGATTGTTGTGCTCACGCCCGGCCTCGCGCAGTTCGGCGAAGTAGATGCTCCGGAGGAAGACATTCTGCTGCTCTGATGCGAGACCTGAGAAATAGACGCGCGCATCTTCATCACCAACCGCTACATAGCCGTAACGCTCTTTGAGCCAGACGATGAGTTCCTTTTCATAGGTTTTGACGACCTTGCCGGATTGGTCTGCAAGCGGGGTGCCGGCAATCGCAAGATTGGCCGGATCGAGATACGGCAGCAAAACTGCATAATTTGGACCGTTCGCGCCGCTACCTGCTGTCATAACGATCGACGCGCCTGGACGAGTATCGCCCGGAACGACAGCACCCAAGCTGAGCAATGAACCACTGTCGGCCTGGTAGATATGGCGGCCTGCGGTGAGCGCGAGCACACCCGGACCTCCAACCTTGAAATTGGGGTAGATGATGTCTCGGCCAGCCTGAATGATCGACATATCATTGTCGCGGCTGTGGACGATCAATCCGCCGATTCCAGCCTCGTTGGCCCAATCGGACGTGGGATCGTCGAGGCCACCGCCGGCGATAATATCTCGACCAGCCCGTATCCACACCGGCCCACCACCGATATAAAGGGGCTCTGATCCTATCGCACCCATCTGTCGAAGATATCCCGTGTGAATGTTGGTGATGTCCCCATTCACGGCATAGAACCGCAGCGGATCGGATAGCGCGTTGTTCGCGTATCCGCTTCCCCACACGGTAAGATAGTTGCCTTCTCCTACTGGGTTGAAACCGTAATGGATCGAATCGCGCGCCAGCAAGTCGAGCCGCGCGTTTGACAGCGGCTTCAACTCGGCTTGACCAAAAATCAACACGTTGCCGCCGGCAGCCACGACACCGAGAGCCGGCGGATAAGGCCGCCGATCGGGGATGTCTTGAGCATAGGAATAAAAGCTGTTCGTCCCGGCGCTATCGATGTCGAAGGATGAGATGGGCGCAACGGATCCACCTGCCGAGAACAGATCAATGGCGCTGCGCCTGGTCCACAGCGAGAAGCCAGGTGCACTCATGGATGGCAGCATGGTGCCGTCAGCACTGGCTGGATCGGTCGCGCCAGGATCAGTGGCGTGCAGAATGACGAGATTGCCGCGTGTGTTGATGGTGGCGCGACTGTCCCCCAATGCCAGCATCAGGCCACTATCGAGCCTGTAGTCATAGGCGCGCGTAGGATCGATCGGGCGCGGATCGGAATAGCCCAGAGGCCGCCCGTAGCTTCTCGCACTCACGAGACCGATCGCGGAGGCTGTGACCGAGATATCGCCGCGAACATTGACGAGCATACCTCCGCCCGGCTGGTTCGCCTTGAAAAGCGGCGCCGTGTTGAGACGGCCACCGATCTTCATCACGAGATCGCCGCCACCGGTCTGCCGCAGCGTCCCGTTCGCGTCGAGGTACCCGCCGCCGCCGATCGCAATCTCAAGACCACTGGCCTTGTAGACATCTATTCCGATATCTTGATCCATACTTTGTGGGGCCATGACTCCAGCGTCGCCGCCTGAAGTGACGTGGACATTGCCGCCTCCCAATGCGCCGATTCCGGCAAAGCCCGCGAGTTCGTTGAGACCCCAGGTGTTCGGTAAATAGGCGCCGAAATTGATGCCCCATGCGCCGTTTTCCGAACGCAGCCACCCGTTGATTCGCCGTTGGTTCGTGTCGATGCCGGTCATGTAGCTGTTACCAGCCAGGGTACCACCAGCCTCGACGTGGACATCACCGCCTCCGTCAGGGAGCCAAATGCCGCTGTAATTTTGTGTTTCGGCAGAAGCGGTGCCGGCGGTGTAGACGCCATAAAGTGAGGCGTGCCGATAGTTGCGGCCGGCGATAAGATCAAGATAGCCAGTGCCGGTGCGCACCACGCTGATCCCTTCCGCACCCAAATCCCCTGCAGGGTGCGGATTTTTGAGGACAAGATCGCCGCTTTCGCCCAGTACATGCATAGGCTTGACCGATCGCTTATCGCTTGCGGCAAGATCAGCTCCCGAGACGAAGCGCATGGACCACGACAAGGAGCCAGGTGCCAGCATCGGCGCTATCACTACGTCTGGGTCTGGTACGAAGCCGTCATTGATGTTGCCGTTGATCTTGAGATTGCCGCCCGCGCGCACGACGAGCACGCCGGGATCGACACTGGAGCCATAACGATAGCCCGATAGATCGAGATCGCCTTGCGTCGAGAGGTCATTGGTGTTGGTGATCTCCACGCCCGGCCGCAGGCGGTAGGCCGAACCATAGGCTCTCAGGCCGGCAAGCTGTGCCTGCAATGCACCATTCAGGCTTGCCGCATTGATGAAGGCGTCGCTGTCGATGTGAATGCCGTCCAGATAGGCCTGGTTGATGATGCCATCCGCTGGCGAATAGCTGCGGAACCCGTTCACAGCGATGCTGGCCGCCCCCCAGATGCTGATACCCTTCGCCGCGCCGAGGGCGATGCTGTCGTTACCCACGCGCGGCGCGTTGATTTCGAGCTTGCCGCGCGCAAATCCGTCGGCTGATCGTAAATCGATGGTGGAGCCCTCGGCGAGCGTAACGATGCCATTCTTCGTTGTCAGTTCGATCGACGCGCGATTGGAGGCCTCAATCGGCGCACCGTGGCTGTCGACCTGCAATAGGGTGCCATGCGCATCGAGTATGGCACCGGACGCGAGCGTGAGATCGTCGCGCGCCGCAAGCCGAATGCTACCAACCCGCTCGCCACTCGCATCGATTTTACCATTCACGATGAGGCTACCGCCATCGGCCGAGATATTGACGACACGCGCCCTCACCTCGCCGCCCACGGTAATGTCGCCACTTTTGGTGACGAAGCGACGTTCGCCAAAGAAGCCGCTAGCGTTCAGCTTCGCATTCAAGTCCACGAAATTGCCGATGATGTTCGCGGAAAGCGAGAACCCGCCTGCATCGTGGCCGCCGCTCGTCTCGCCACGTAACATACCGTCAAAGGTCGCGGTGCCATTCGTTGCAGAGGCCTTGACCGAACCGGCGTTATTGTTACGGGCCGACACATCGATGACCGAGCCCGCAGCCTGGATGATGCGACCGGCGCTGCTTTCCATTTCGAGGCTGCCGCCCCAGCTGTATTTTTTCACCTCGTAGAAGGAGATCGCGCGGCCCGCGAGATCGACGAGGGCGCGGTCACCGAACACGATGTCACCTTGTGCCCCCATGATCAGGCGCCCGCTTGGCAATGCGACTGTTGTATCGAGAGTGATCGTGCTGCCCTTCAAGCGAATCTCCCCGCCGAGGTCGCTGCGCGCGGAAGCAGCGGTGGCCGTGCCCGCCGCCCTGACCCTGATCTCGCCTCCCGCGCGAATGTCGATCATCGCGCCGCTATCTGCCGTGAAAAGTGGCGTGGTGATGGTGAGATTGCCGCCTGCATAAGAGGCCGCATCCGTACCGCTCTGATAGAAAGAGACGATACCGCGATTGTTGGCTGTGATCTTTTCGCTGGCGATCATATCGACGCCCGAAAAGCCAAGCACCAACCGTTCGAGATCCGCGCTGCTCTGACTGCGCGCCAGCGGATCGTAACCGAAATGGATATCGCGCGCGTTGAAGGTGAGATGGCCCAATCCGGTGCCGGCTCCCCCCGGCCGCACGGCGGGTGGCTTCAGGCTCGTATAAGGGCTCTCCACCGTGCCGCTTCCAGAGGCGATGCCGTTCCAGACGAGCGTATCGGCGGCGAGAACAGCGGACGTCCCCGAATCGCCCCAGCCATATATGGCCGGCGTGTTGAGCACGACCATGGTTCTGGCTGAGCCGCCAGCATGATTGCGCGCATCGAGCATGACATTGCCATAGAAATTGATCCCATCGCGCGCCGAGAACGACAGTCGCTCGAGCGATGCGAGATTCGTTGTCGCCGGATTAAGCAGACGATCCAGCGTCGTCTGCGTCAGGTTCCAGCCGGTGCCGAGCACACCCGCTGCCTCCGCGGCAGCAAGGGAAGCTTTCGTTCCCACGTTCACGGCGGGCAGGCTCAATGCGAGATAGCGTGCGTTGAGCTGCGCCTGCCCAAGCGAAAGCTGATCGGCCGCGACAAATCCGACGGTCCCGCGCGTACGCAAGATAGCGCCGTCCGCAACCATCAACTGGCTCGCCCGACCGTCCTTGGGAGCCACCGCCGGCAAAAGATTGAGCCATCCGTTCGCGACCATGAGCACAGAGCTGAACGTCACGTCATCGGGCGCACTGCCATTCGCAAAGACGTAACCTAGGGTAGAGTCAGCTGCGGCAAAGTCGCTACGGGTCGTATCGAGGATGGCTCCGTCTTCCACCGAAACGTTATTGCCCGCCAAGACGATCTGACCGGCTTCGACCACGGCGCCCTTACGCACGGCAATCCTGCCCGCCGTTGAGAAGTTTGACCGCAGATAAACGGTTCCGCCACCGACATAGCTATACGATCCGCCGACGAACAAAGTCCCAGCGTCAAAGCGCGACAAATCCTCCGCATCGAGCGCGATCATGCCCTCGGTCGCCGGAGCACCGGAGGCTTTGATTTCTATCGGACGGTAGCCCTGAACCAGCAGCGATCCAGCATATCCACCCTTGCCAGGCGCGAACAATGCAGTGCCTTTGAAATCGAGGGCATCGCCGGCCTCCTCGAGGGTCAATATCAGTTGCTTGCCGTCTATGGGCAGGCGCGCACGCGTGGTGCCGAATCGGCCGGCCTGTTCGAGTGCGAAACTGCTGTAACTCGTCTCGTTAAATTGCGAATGGGCGCGCACTGTCGTTCCAGGCGTCACCACGATCTGGTTCGGCAAAGCTGCACGGATTGCCGTATTGGCAACACCGAGATAAGCGCCCGCGGCATAAGAGCCGTTCCCAAGCGCTGTCGCGTCCGTATCGCGCGGCAGACTACCGCCGATCTCGACGCGATAAGCACCTGGCAGCAGGGCATAGTTTGACGGCAGCAACGTATACGTGCCGGCCGGAAGCCCAGGAATGCCAGACGGGATCGTGATCTGCTGGCCAATCGCCGGGTCGCCTGCTCCTGTTTCCTGCATGAGAGGCGCATAATCCGAAGCATTGCCTGGAAGGATGGCATAGACTTTGTTACCTGCCGCGCTGAACGCGAAGGCCGGATTGGCGTTTGAGAGCGGTGTTCTCAGAATGTTGACCGATCCGCCGCGGCCCGCGATGAAGCCAGCGCCGGCAAGCTCGCCACCACCTGAGAGATCGAGCACAGAGCCCGATTCCGCAACGAATTTGCCCGAGACGATTTCGATCTTGCCCATGGCGTCGAGCACCATCAGGTCGGGGGGGGTCAACTCCCGGCCATTGTAATTGTACTTGAGGCCATCGACCGTGCCGCCATAAGGGAGGACAAGGCCAGCCGCGCTGACTGAGGTTATGCTGCCATCGCGCAGAACCACGTGGTCGCTATTTTGACTGAATAAGCCCGCGCCGCCGACCATGCCGCCCAAGCGAATGAAGCCAAGTGGCGCGCGCAGGACGCCATCCTGTTCGACGATACCGGCGACGAGCCCGAGTGCGCCGAAAATGGACGACGGCGTCTGCGCCGACTTGCCATTGCTGCCAATAGCGAGAGTGCTGTTCGGACGCGGGGTGTTTCCAGACCCATCCCATGACGCACCCGCGAAGATCGTAGCGCTCGCCCCGGTGACAGGATAAAGCTGCGTCGAAGTCAGCGTCAGATCGCCCGCGCTGGCGAGCGAGCCAGTGCGGAAACGAATGTCGCCGCGACTGTTGAAATGAATGTGGCTGAAGCCCGGCGCCTCGATCGGGGCCTTCGCAGTCTGGTCATGCGTAATGAACGCGATGTCATATACATCGGATACGCCAAACCGGACCCAATTGCCGACATCGATCAGGTCTGCGTCCACCGTCAATCGGGCGGCATTCTCAGTTGCAGGTCGCCAACTTCCCGTCCCCGAATTTCGCAGGAACGGCCGAACCAATCCATTGGAGCTGATCTCCCGTGCGACTGTGCCATCGAAACGCACGACTGGCGCCGAGAGGGCGATATGCGCGTTTGGTGTCGCGTCGGCGACGGAGATGACGCCACGCTGCAAGATCAAGCTCTGATCGAGACGAAGCGAGACATCTCCTTCAAAACGCAGGATATCGGCGCTCCAGAACGACAGATTGTCAAAGCCCCCCGCCTGCACCTGCTCGGCGCTCAGCCGCCCCCTGGAATAACCGAGCTCGCTATGATGCTTGCCCGGTTCAAGATCTGTGGGCAGCGACGATGGCCGGCGCGCTTGAGAGATGGTCAAAATACGCGGTTGCTTGACCGCATCAATGTCGACGGACGTATATGATCCTGATTCAAGGATCACATTGAGACTTCCGCCGGAGGCCCCTGCACCGCCCGCGAAGGCGCGCATCTCTCCATCAAGCGCAAGTCCTGTGGAGGACGCCAGCGTGATCGAGCCCCCATGGCTGGACAACGTCCTGACGTCAGACCTGGCGAAGAAATTATCACCCGTCGTAAGATCAATCGTGGCGTTTGCGCCGGATGCGTCGAGGATCGCGCCCGGGCGGATGATAACGAATGCGGGCGAGACCGAATCCAGAAGTCCGCTCGAGTTCGGCGTGAGTGCAGCGACACCGATCTTGATCGTACCGCCATTCGACACACGGGCGAACGGCCGCTGATGCTGATCGAGGGCGGTAACCGCACGCGCAGCCACATCAAGCACAGCGTTGTCGCCGATCCACATTGAACGTCCGGGCACGATGCCGGCAATATCCGCGCGGCGATTGTTGATGGTAATAGCCCCACCAAACGCGTTCAGTCGTCCATCGATCGTGATTTGGCCCAGCGCCGATATGGCGATGGTCTGCCCGGGATCAACTTCGATACGCGAGCCCGTGTTGATCGAAACATCACCGACGTCGACAAACGCGAGGCTTGCTCCCTTGCGTTGGGCGATGGTTCTGGCGGCAGGCTGCGCACTATAGAGCGGCGGTGTCCAAATCTCGAATGCGGTGGCGGAATCGATACCGGTGGGTGTGCCATAGGCTGCGGCAGTGGACCGGTAGACCGGCATTTCCACAGAGAGCATGGTGCCGTTCGCGACGGTGACATCGCCGGAACTGAGCAGACTGCCCTTGATCGTGTATTGCGAAAAACCCTTTCTGAAGAAATCTGGCGTCAAGAAAACCTGCCCGGCTTCAAGCCCCGTGGCATGGTCGGCGATGAGCACGGGCGACCCGCCGACGCTGAGCTTGCCGCCGCCTTCAAAGCCATAACCACGCAACTCAGCGTCGAGCACCAATCTGCCTGTCGGCGCGCCGCTCAAATCTGTGTAGACGTTGGCCTCGATGGCAATATCGCCGCCTTTCCCGCCCTTTGTCGTTCCGTTGCGAAAAAGCGTGACCCCGGACGAGACATCAATGCGACTTCCGGATGCAAGGATGACATTCTGAGTGGATGTGAACGAGACGCTGCCGCCATCAACATGAGCGAGGCCTGAAAAATCAGCCGGGTCAGTTAGGGTGTTGGTCCATTGTCCGCGGGTATCGATCGTGGCGCCACCATGCAAAATGAACTGCGCGAGGCCGCCCCCCGCCGTCATGACCATCGGAGGGGCCGATGTAAGGTCTGATTTGAGAATATTGCTGACGCTGACGCTGCCCGAACGCGCCGTGAGACCGGCCTTGAAGTCGACGATAGGCGCGACGAGGTT
>NZ_JBYTDF010000017.1:0-55919 GCF_058790995.1 Mesorhizobium sp. EU05-FHT14A09 | reverse complement strand
GATGCCCCGCATCGCGGCTGCGCACGGCTCCTGCCCTGTCGGTTTCTTGAACCGGCGCAGGCCGCATCGAGTGTGAGGAATGCGGGCTAGCCATGCGCTGCTCCGAGATAGGCTTCCTGGACCTGCGTGTTGGCGCGGATTTCCGCCGGATCGCCCTCAGCGATGATGCGGCCGGCGTCGAAGACGGTGATGCGATGGGCAAGCTGCATCACCACCGGCATATTGTGTTCGATGAGCAGCACGGTGGCGCCGCGCGCGATCTCGCGGATCAGGCTGACGAAGCTTTCGATCTCTCCATCGGAGAGCCCTTGCGTCGGCTCGTCCAGGATCAGCAGGCGCGGCTGCAACGCCAGACCCATGGCCACTTCCAGCAGGCGCTGGTGGCCGTAGGCGAGCTGCCCGGCCAGCGTTCCGGCACGATCCGCAAGGCCCACCTGCTCGAGCGCTTTCATGGCACCGGTGCGTACCGCGCCGCGGGAACGGCCATCGGTCAAGGTGCGCTGTACGGAAAGCGCGACATTGTCGTAGGCGGAGAGATTGGCGAAGACGCTGGTGACCTGGAACGTGTAGGCGATGCCCAGGCGCACGCGACGAAACGCCGGCAAGGCGGAGATATCGGCACCGGCGAAATCGATCGTGCCCGATGACGGCAGGATGCGGCCGCAGATCAGGCTGACGAAGGTCGTCTTGCCGGCGCCGTTCGGGCCGATGATGGCGCGGATCTCTCCCGGCATCAGGCTGAAATCGGCCTTGTCCACGGCGCGCAGTCCGCCGAAATCGCGCGACAGGCCTCGGGTCGTCAGCAACGACCGGGTCATGGCAGCCACCCGATCCAGCGACGGCGGACGGCACCAAGGATACCCTTCGGCGCGAACAGGACCAGGAGCACGAGTGCAGCGCCGACGATCAACAGCCAGGCCGAGGTGTAGCTGCTGGCTATGTCGGTCACATAGTAGATGAACAACGTGCCGACCAGTGGGCCGAGCGTGGTGGCAGCTCCTCCGGCCAGCACCCACAGCAGCGGCAGGATGGAATACTGCACCGAGGCGAAATTGGAGCCGACATAGCCGAACAGCAAGGCATAGGCGGCGCCGGCAGCGGCGCAGAAAATGCCCGACAGGACGACCGCCGCCAGCTTGTTGGCGAAGGTGTCGTAGCCAAGCATGCGCGTGCGCTCTTCATTCTCGCGGATCGCCACCAGGACGCGGCCGAAGCGCGAGCGGACGATGGCGAGCGTGACGAACAGCACGATGGCAAACAGCAGGAGTGCAGTGAGGTAACGCACGGTTGGCGCCGTGAAATCGAGGCTGGCGCTGCCGATCGTCAGGACGCGGCTCGCCTGCTGCAGCACCAGTCCTTGGTCGCCGCCCGTCCATTGGTTGAAATAGACGATGGTCAGCACAAAGGCCTGCGCGAACATCATGGTGACGATCATGAAGGCGACACCGGAGGTGCGGAGCGCCAGGACCCCCACCACCAGCGCCAGAATGGTTCCACAGGCGAGGCCAGCGACGAAGGCCGAGAGAACACCAAAACCGAGATAGGTGATCGCCAGTCCGCTGCCGTAGAGACCAGCGGCAAAGAACATGGCGTGGCCTAAGCTCAGCAGACCGGCATAGCCGAACAGGAGATTGTAGCCCATGGCGAAGGTGGCCAGCACCAGGATGCGTGCGAACAGGCCATGATGGTAGTCAGGCAGCAGGAAATTCAGCGCGAACAGCACGGCCACCACGGCCACATGCAGCCCATAGATCCTTGCCGTCGCCGTCATCGGGCCGCCGTTCCGAACAGGCCCTGCGGACGAAACACCAGCACCATCGCAACCACCAGCGTCGCGATGAGCTTGGCCAGCGTCGGCGAGAAGAACATCGAGACGATGCCGTCAGACAAACCGATCAGGAGTGCCGCCACCACGGTGCCGCGCAGTGAACCGAGGCCGCCGATGATGACGACGATGAAGGACAACAGCAGCGGATCCTGCCCCATCAGATAGTGCGCCTGACTGATCGGCACGATCAGCACCGCGGCGAATGCCGCCAGCATGGCTCCCAGCGCAAAGACGCCGGCATAGACGCGCTCCACCGGAATGGCGAAGGCCTGTGCCATCTCGCGATCATATTGCGTCGCGCGCATGACGAGACCGATCTTCGTGCGCGTCAGCACCAGCCATGTCGCGATGAGCAGCAGGCCGGATGCGGCGATGATCGAAAGCTTGTAGCCGGAATAGCCGAACCAGGGCAGCAGAACGCGATAGCTGAAAGGTGGCGTCACCGGCCGCGCTTCCGGGCCATAGAAGCTCAGCGCCAGCTGCTGGATGATGTAGAGCAGGCCTATTGTGGCGACGATGGTGGCTTCCGGATCGTAATTGAGCCGGCGCAACACCAACCGTTCGGAAAGCAGCGCGATCGCACCGACCACCAGCGGCGCCACGATCAGCGCCGCCACGAAGCCGATGGCCGGGTGGGCGCCAAGTGCCGTCGCCACCGCCCAGGCCAGCACCGCGCCCAGCATGAAGAATTCGCCATGGGCGACGTTGACGATGCGCATCACGCCGAACACGAGCGACAGGCCGAGCGCGGTCAGCGCCAGCACTGCCGCGGTAACCAGCCCTTCCAGGGTAGCCAGCAGAAGATGCGGTCCGAAAGCCATTCAGGTCCCGGCCTTCGACGGCAGGATCATCACAGAGACTGCTTGGTGTAGTCGGCCTCCGGCTCGTACATGCCGTCCTCGATCGCCGTCTTGTGCACGACCTTGAGCTTGCCGCCTTCCAGCTTGGAGATGTTCTGGTGGCCGAAGCACTGGTGGATCTTGCCGTTGAAGAGCTTCTTGCCCTGCGGATGCTCCGGACCCTCGGCAAATTCGGTCAGCGCCTCGGTCGCCTCGACCAGTTTGGCGCGATCTTCCGGCCCCTTGTAGCCGGCATCCTCCATCGCCTTCTTGATGACGTAGAGTGTTTCCCAGCAGCCGAACATATGGGCGGCGGTGGAAACGTCCTTGGCGTCGGCGACGGCCGCGCCATTGTCGTCGATGCCGACGGCGGCGCGATAGGCCTTCTGCGCATCGGTGTCATCAGCCTGCGCGTAGCGCGGCGAACCTTCCCAGAAATGGCTGCCGTCGAGATATTCGAGGCCGGGGCTGTTGATGTCGACTGCTTCCAGCGAGTCGATGAAACCGAACAGCTTCGGCCCGGTCGACCCGTAGAAGTCGCCCAGTTCCTTGACGAAAGTGAGCACCGCCGGCCCGACCATGACGTGGTAGATCGCGTCGGTATCGGACGGGATCTGCGGGAAATACTTGGTGAAGGAGGATTCCGTCGGCGGGATCGCGATCTTTGCCACGACCTCCGCGCCTGCCTTCTGCAGGGCCGGCGGCAGGTAGTCGCGATGGTCGTAGCCGAAAGCGTAGTCAGGGAAGATCATGGTGATCTTCTTGCCGGCATTGGCGGCGATCCATGGCGCAACGGAAGTCACCTGCGCGCGCACGTCGGTGATGCCCGGCTGGAACACATAGCGGTTCAACTTGCCGGACGCGACGTGATAGCCTTCCGACACGACATAATAGGGAATCTTCAGTTCACCTGCCGTCGGCGCGGAGCCGACCACGACATTGGAGAACAGGGTTCCGTAGACGATGTCGACCTTGTGCTGGGTGGCAAGCTTGGCCACCACTTCGGCACCCCGCGCGGCGTCGGTGCCGTCGTCTTCGATGACCACTTCGATCGGGCGGCCATTGATGCCGCCGGCAGCATTGATCGCTTTCACGGCGGCGGCGGTCGTTCTTTCATACCAGCGCCCGTATGCAGCGCCGATGCCGGTGCGATGCGCCTGGAAGCCGATCTTGATCGGGGCCGAGCTCTGCGCCTGCGCATAACGCACGAGACCAGGTGCTGCCGCCAGGCCGGCGCCGGCTGCCAGTCCTTTCAGGACGGTGCGGCGGGAGGTCTTGCCCTTGCTCAGATCGAAGAAGCGGCCAGTCATCGAATTCCCCCTCATGGCATGGACCCGCGGCCTTCAGCGGCCGCACGAAATCGCGAGGCAAACCAAGCATTAAACCCCTGCCAAGGCAAGCCAACATTGCCCGTAAGAGGCATCATAAGCCTCAAGCGCCGGCGCGGTCACGCGCTCCAACGGTCACCCAAAATGACTGTTGGCATCAGCCTGCTGTGGGCGTGGCGAGCAGCCAGAGACCGAAAAGCGTATAGCCAACCATCAGCACGGTGAGTGGAACCTGCAACAAGGCCACCTGCGACGTTGCAGGCACCAGCCGTGACGCCAAAGCGTGGGCGACGAGCACGGCCAGAATATGCCCGCCTACGATCAGGGCCGCCTGCATATTCCACAGCCACCAGGCAGCGTCCGCGCCAGCGGTCACGCCGGCAGTGACCGGCATATGCGCTGTCCCGAACAGATCCCAGCCCAGTGCGAAGGGATCCGACAGGGCTACCAGTGCATACTGACCGTTGACGAGCACGTCGGTGAGGTAGTGCGCGATGTGATAGGCGAGCGCGATCGGAACGATCGACCAGACCAGCAGCCCGGCAAGCTCGAGCAGAGACGGACGGCTCCCCGTCAGCCAGCGGCCGATCAGGATCGCGCCAGCGAACAGAAACGCCAGCAACAGGAACGTCGCGACGAGACCCATGCTGCTTATGCCAGTCATCGCGGTGCGGCCGGGCAATTCGAGCGGATTGATGCCGTTGAAGCCAAGCCAGAAGAAGGTTCGCATCAACCCATCGAAAGAGACCGACGACAGGGCAAGCAGCAGGAAAGCAGCACCGCTCGGCGGCAGCGGCAAGGCATCGAGCAGTTTGGCGCCGGGCCAGCACAGCGACAACCGGCCGGCCTCATTGCGCTCCAGCAGCGAGAACCCTGCCAACATCGAAAAGAAGACGCTGAGGAACTCGCCTCGGCTGCTCCAGCCGTCATAACCGAACACCAGCATCAGGGCGAAGCTGAGCAGCCAGTAACCGCTGGCCACGATCGCCAGTCTCGCGGGATCGTCGGGTGCGGGATAAATCAGCTCGAACCAGGCAAAGCCAAGGAAAAACACGAAAGCCAGCCAATAGCCGATCCACGACGGCACAGGCTTTCGTCCGTGCCGGGCGCCGATCAGCCAGGTGACGAGCCGCCAGGGCCCATACCATGGGTTCAGCCAGGACCAGAGATCGCCGAACACCCCTTGCGCCAAGGTCATGCCGGTCCACAACAACGTCCAGATCGTCAACGGCAAGGGATTGGAGAGAGGGTCGCGACTGCCCCAGAACCCGGCTGCGACCAGCGCGGCAAAAACAGCGAAGGAAAGCAGGCTGACCGCTACGCGTGCGGCATCCGCGAACCTGAAAAGGGGACGACGCCTGCGCCACAAGCGGCCCAGCGCTTGCGGCGACACCAGAATGAGCACCAGGAACGACGCCGCCACCGCGAAGGCACCACCGGCCAGATAATAATTGGTCGGCAAAAGCAGGACGTGGCCGCGATCGGAAGCATGCGCCAAGGCCTGTACGGGAAGAAACGCTGCCGCGATTGCGACCCCGGCGCCAATCAACGTCATGCCCCGGCGATGAAGGGGCTGTCTGCTCATCCGGCGCGCGGCAACGATGCCCGCCGGCCTCCGGTATCGCCGCATGATCATGCTACGAAAAGTCTGCTACTTTTCGAATTCATGCATCGTCAGACTTTGACCAGCTGACGCACCCGCGCTTCCTCGCCGAAGACGCGGATGTAGCGCTCGATCTCCTTTTGATCGCCTGTCGCTTTGGCCGGATTGTCGGAGAGCTTCACGGCCGGGCGGCCGTTGGTCTCGATGACCTTGCACACCAGCGAGATGGCATTCAGCCGGTCGGTCGGCACCGGCGCACAATCCTCGAAATCATTGGTGAGATTGGTGCCCCAGCCAAAGGACATGCGCACCTTGCCTTCGAAATGACGATAGGTCTCGATGATGGTGTCGACGTCGAGGCCATCGGAGAAGATCAGCAGTTTCTGGCGCGGATCCCGGCCGCGTTCGCGCCACCATGAAATGATGCGTTCGCCACCCTCGATCGGTGGTGCGCTGTCCGGGCGGAAGCCGGTCCAGTCGGCGACCCAGTCCGGCGCATCGCGCAGGAAGGCAGCGGTGCCGAAAGCGTCGGGAAGCACGATCAGCAGGTTGCCGCCATAGTAGCGCTGCCAGTCCTGCAGGACCTTGTAGGGCGCCTGGCGCAGCTCGGCCTCGGAGTTGGCCAGTGCTGCGAGCACCATCGGCAGTTCGTGCGCGTTGGTGCCGAGCGCTTCGAGATCGTTGTCCATCGCCAGCAGCACGTTCGAGGTGCCGGTGAAGGCATCGCCGATGCCTTCCTTCAGTGCTTCCACGCACCAGCGCTGCCACAGGAAGGAGTGGCGGCGGCGCGTGCCGAAGTCGGAGATGCGGATGCCGGGAAGCTGCTTGAGACGTTCGGTCTTGGCCCACATCTTGGCCTTGGCGCGCGCATAGAGCACGTCGAGCGAAAATGGGCCGAAGGCCTTGAGCGCCGAACGCGACCGCAATTCGTTGATGATGGCGAGCGCCGGGATTTCCCACAGCGTGGTGTACATCCACGGGCCGGAGAAAGAGAGCTCGAACTGGCCGTCGCGTTTGGTCAGCTCATATTCGGGCAGCTGGAAGTTCTCCAGCCAGGCAAGGAATTCCGGCTCGAAGATCTGCTTGCGGCCATAGAAGTTGTTACCGCCCAGCCAGATCATTTCCTTCTTGGTGAAACGCAGCGTTCTGGCATGGTCGAGCTGGTCGCGCAGTTCGCCGATATCGATCTCGTCGGCCAGCCGCACCTTGGTCTTGCGGTTGATGAGCGAGAAGGTGGCATCGACCTTGGGATACATGCCCCAGATCATCTGCAGCATCAGTAGCTTGTAGAAATCGGTATCGAGCAGCGACCGCACGATGGGGTCGAGCTTCCAGGTGTGGTTGTAGACGCGCCGCGCAATGTCAGTCTTGGCCATGTCCGAAACCTGCTTCCACCCCATCCGTTACCGGATAGGCCTCTTAGCATTGAAATGATTAACGCGCTTCCCGCCCTTCAGCAGCACGGCAGGAAGCCATGAACATGGGGGCATCGCCGGCGCTTGTCGAGCGTCCTTATACGAGAGGTCCTGGATGCTGACACATCCAGGACGCCTCAATCGCCGGCGCGGCCCATCCGGGCCACTTGGCTTGCGCGCCAACGGGCGCGGCGCGCGGTCGCGCACGCCAACGGTCATTCAAGATGACTGTTGGATCATTCTTCGGTCTTCGCCACCAGTTGCAGCATGGGCCGTTTGCGGCGCGCGTTGAGCCGCGTGCCCACCGTTTCGGCCCGGCTTTCGTCCTCGGCCTTTTCGGCGAACAACCAGTCCACGAACAGTTGCACGATCGGCGTAGAGCGCATCTCGTTGCGGCAGATGACGTAGAAATCGTCCACCGCCGGCACCGAGAGACCGAACGGCACGATCAGCTGGCCCATCGCCAGCAGGCGGCTCGCCGTCATCGTGTCGCCGAGCGCCACGCCGTGGCCATGCAGCGCCGCCTCGATCGACAGGCGGGCGTCGTTGAACTGATGGCGCCGGCAGACCCGCTCGAGATCGAGCGCGTCGGCGGCGGCAAGCCAGGTGTGCCACTCGCGGCCGTCGTCGCCGTGCAGCAGGACGTGGTCGGCAAGGTCGCGTATCGAGCGGATCGGCCGGTTGTTGGCGAGCGTCGGACTGATGACGGGAAACAGTTCCAGCCCCGACCATTTACGGATCCAGCAGTCGCTCCAGCTGCCGTCGCCGTAATGCACACAGACATCGATGTCGGACTGGCGGATGTCCCGGTCATCATTGGAGGCGAGGAGCTTCAGCCGGATGTCCGGATAGCGTGCGGTGAACGATCCGAGGCGTGGGATCAGCCACAGCGACAACAGTGCCGGCACGCAGGAGACGACCAGAGCGCCGCTGCTGGCCGGGCGGGTCAGCCGCGCGGCAGCGGCAGCGATGCCCTCGAAGGCGCCGGATACTGCCGGCAGAAGCTCGGCACCGTGTGGCGTGAGTTTCAGGCGCGAGCCGGCGCGTTCGAACAGCTTGACGCCGAGCGACTGTTCCAGCGCCTTGATCTGATGGCTGACCGCGCCATGGGTGACATGAAGTTCGGCCGCCGCCTTGGAAAGCGAACCGTGCCGGGCCGTCGCTTCGAAAGCTCGCAAGGGGTTGAGGGGTGGAAGACGGCGGGTCATGGGGGAGTGTCAAGGTACAGTGTGAGGTTTTCTAACAGCCAGCGCTATAACAATATCAATTGATTTTCCATCCGCGCACCCCGACAATCCGCGGCAATCAATCATAAAAACACGGTATCGCAGGCAGCCGAAACTGGTTCATGCCCCGCATCGGAGGCACAGCGGCTCGCCAGTTTGATCTGGCACATGATCCTTTCCGAAAATCGATCCCGATTTTCGGGGTCATGTGCAACAGGAGGAGTTGCAGGATGGGTTTCGACAGAGGCAAGCTCGACGCGTTGCGCCAAAAATATGGCGAGAGCCATGGCGGCGAGCTGTTCGATCCGAAGTTCCGCCGGGTCGCGGACAAGATCTTCTCCAAGGGCGGCACCCGCCTGGCGCCCTACTCCGGCATCCCGACCTTCCTGACCGCACCGTATCGCGAAGTCGCCGCCGACAATCCCGATTTCGGCGACCTGCAGGTGGCGATGATCGGCGTGCCGATGGATCTCGGCGTCACCAATCGCCCGGGCTCGCGTTTCGGCCCGCGCGCGCTGCGCACCATCGAACGCATCGGACCTTACAATCACGTGCTGGATTGCGCCCCGACCCATGAACTGCGCGTGGCCGATATCGGCGATGTGCCGTTCCGCAGCCGCTACCGTCTGGAGATGAGCCACGACGACATTGAAAAGCGGCTCAACCAGATCGTCGACGCCGGCGTCATCCCGCTGTCGGTCGGCGGTGACCATTCGATCACCCATCCGATCCTGAAAGCCGTCGGCAAGAACCGGCCGGTCGGCATGATCCACATCGATGCGCATTGCGACACCGGCGGCGCGTTCGACCAGACCAAGTTCCACCATGGCGGCCCCTTCCGCAACGCGGTGCTCGACGGCGTGCTCGACCCGTCGCGCACCATCCAGATCGGCATCCGCGGTGCCGCCGAATATCTGTGGGAGTTCACCTACGAGTCCGGCATGACGGTCGTTCACGCCGAAGAGGTTCCGGGCCTCGGCATTGCCGCCATCATCGAGAAGGCCCGCAAGATCGTCGGCGATGGCCCGACCTACATCTCCTTCGATGTCGACAGCCTCGACCCGGCGTTTGCGCCCGGCACCGGCACCCCGGAAGTCGGCGGCCTGACGACGCGCGAAGTCCTTGAACTGCTGCGCGGGCTGAAAGGCCTCAACATCGTCGGCGGCGACGTCGTCGAAGTGGCGCCGCAATACGACACCACCACCAACACCGCCCATGCCGGCGCGCAGGTGCTGTTCGAGATCCTGTCGCTGATGGTGTTCAGCCCGGCGTTGAAGGGATGACACCGCTGGATGGGAGCATCATCCCCGAACTGGTTTTCGGAACAGATCATGCTCTATCCAGTGACGCCGTTTTATAAGAAAACCATAAGGGAACCCGGCAAAGCCGGAACAACGGAGAACAGTGATGACCGAGATCATGAAGACCATGCTCAGCCGGCGCAGCGTGCTTGGCGCCGGTGTTGCCGCCGCGGGCGTGCTGGCAATGCCCGCCATCCTGCGCGCCCAGGAAAAGTCGCTGAAGGTCGGCGTCTATGGCGGCTATTTCAAGAAGTCGTTCGACCAGCACATCTTCCCGGAATTCACCAAGGCGACCGGCATCACCGTTGAATCGGTGGCCGAGCCGACCGGCGAAGCCTGGCTGGTGCAGCTGGAGCAGGCCTCCAAGGCCGGACAGGCACCGGCCGACCTTTCGATGATGTCGCAGACCTCGACGCTGAAAGGCCAGTCGACCGAGCTGTGGCAGCCGCTCGATACCGCCAAGTTCAAGCACTATGGCGACCTGCTGCCGCAGTTCATCAACAAATATCCGGACGGCCGCGTCGCCGGCATCGGCGCGGTAGCCTGGTACATCACGCTGGTCACCAACACCAATGTCTACAAGGACGCGCCAACCTCTTGGGATGCGCTGTGGGACAAGGCCAATGCCGACAAGCTCGGCCTGCTGGCGCTCGCCTCCAACTCCTTCCTCGTCGAGGTGACGGCGAAGACCTTCATGGGCGGCACCAACGCGCTCGACACCGACGAAGGCATCGACAAGGCGTTTGCCAAGCTCGCCGAAGTGAAGCCGAATGTGCGCCTGTGGTACCGCGACGAGGCACAGTTCGAGCAGGCGCTGAAGTCGGGCGAGATCCCGATGGGCCAGTATTACCACGACGTCACCGGCCTTGCCGCCAAGGATGGCCAGCCTGTGCGGTCGACGTTCCCGAAGGAAGGCGGCATCCAGGATTCCGGCAATTGGGTGCTGTCGCGCGCCTCGAAGAAGGTCGACGAGGCGCACGCCTTCATCGACTATATGAGCCAGCCGGCGATCCAGGGCCTGATGTCGCGCAATGTCGGCACCGCACCGACGCTGAAGCGCGAGGTTCTCGACCTGAAGCCGGAAGAATTCGCCGCTGTGTCTTCCGACATCGCGCCGATCATCCCGCGCTACGACCTCTATGTGTCGAAGGCCGACGCGATCAACCAGAAATGGACCGAGCTGATCGTCGGCTGATCACGCTCCCACTTTCGCGACGACATCTGGAGCCCGCTTGCGGGCTCCGCATCTTCGCATCGACCGCTCGACCGCCTTCCGCTAGTTTCCAAGGCGGAAGCGACCAAACCATCCGCATGCACGACCAGCCAAGCAGGATAACGCCATGCCCGGATTGTCCATAAACTCGATCACCAAACGCTTTGCCGATTTCGCCGCTGTCGACGATGTCAGCCTCTCCGTCCCGGACGGAAAATTCATCTGCCTGCTCGGCCCTTCTGGCTGCGGCAAGACCACCCTGCTGCGCATGATCGCCGGGCTGGAGGAACCGACCAGCGGCGCCATCGTGCTCGACGGCGACGACATCACCCGCGTGCCGACGCACAAGCGCAATCTCGGCATGGTGTTCCAGTCGCTGGCGCTGTTCCCTCACCTGACGGTGGGCGAGAACATCGCCTATGCGCTGCGCATCCGCGGCGCCTCGAAGGATGACCAGCGCAAGCGCGTCGAGGAACTGCTGGCGATGATCCATCTGCCCGGCTTCGCCGACCGGCCGGTGGCGAAACTCTCCGGCGGCCAGCGCCAGCGTGTGGCGATCGCCCGCGCTCTGGCCTTGTCGCCGAAACTCTTCCTGCTCGACGAGCCGCTGTCGGCGCTCGACGCCAAGCTGCGCGAAGCCATGCAGGTGGAACTGCGCCAGTTGCAGCAGCGCCTGGGCATCACCACCGTCGTCGTCACCCATGATCAGCGTGAGGCGATGACCATGGCCGACCTGGTCGTCGTCATGGGCAAGGGCAAGATCCTGCAGGCCGCTTCGCCGATCGAGATCTACCGCAAGCCGGCGGATGCCTTCGTCGCCGACTTCATCGGCATCACCAATCTGTTGCCGGCAGAGGCCGACAGCGCCGGACGCACCACCGTGCTGGGCGCCGCGGTTCCCGGCGTCGCCCTGCCATTGGGCGCGGCCAAGGCCACCATCTCGATCCGACCCGAGGATATCCATTTTTCGACGCCCGGCGCCGGCGCGATCCCGGGCACCGTCAGCTTCGTGCGAGATCTCGGCGGCACGGTCGAAACCTTCGTCGAGGCCGGCGGCACCACCATCGTGGCGGTCGCCACCCCGCGCGAGCGGCCCAATGTCAGCGTCGGCCAGGCCATCGGCGTGGTGCTGCCGCCGGAAAGCTGCGTGGTGCTGCAGCCATGAGACGCGAACCGGCAAGGACCCTCGTCGACTACACGCCGCTGTTCTTTCCGGCGCTGATGCTCATCGTCTTCTTCGTCGTGCCGTTCTCGATCATGATCGCGGTGAGTTTCTTCAAGCGCAACCCGGCCGGCTTCTACACGCCGGATTTCGTGTTCGACAACTATGCGCGCTTCCTCACCACCTTCTTCGGTTCGGTGCTCGGCTTCTCACTGCTTCTGGCTGTCCTCGTCG
This sequence comes from Mesorhizobium sp. EU05-FHT14A09, assembly GCF_058790995.1. Lineage (NCBI taxonomy): Bacteria > Pseudomonadati > Pseudomonadota > Alphaproteobacteria > Hyphomicrobiales > Phyllobacteriaceae > Mesorhizobium > Mesorhizobium sp. EU05-FHT14A09. Next base: position 43,770 of record NZ_JBYTDF010000017.1, on the reverse strand, counting down.
CGGTGTGCTGCGTGGTCATCGCCTTTCCCTTCACCTATCTGCTGACCAAGCGCCCGCGCGCCGTGCAGACGCTGTGGCTGGTCGGGCTGCTGTCGGTGCTGTCGCTGTCGGAAGTCATCATCGGCTTTGCCTGGTCGACGCTGTTCTCGCGCACCGCCGGCATCACCAACCTGTTCGTCGCGATCGGGCTGATGAAGGAGCCGGTGGCTCTTCTGCCGAGCTTCTGGGCGGTGCTGACCGGCATGGTCTATCAGGCGCTGCCCTATACGATCCTGGTGCTCTACCCCGCCTTGGTGCGGCTCGACCCGACATTGCTGGAAGCCGCACGCACGCTGGGCGCCTCGCCGGTGCGCGCTTTCTTCAACGTGGTCGCTCCTGCACTGCGCAACACCATCGTGGCAACCCTGATCATGGTGTTCGTCTTCGCGCTCGGCTGCTACCTGCTGCCGCAGATCCTCGGCCGGCCATCGAACTGGACGCTGTCGGTGCTGATCACCGATCAGGCGATCTACCAGTCCAACATGCCGTTCGCGGCCGCCATGGCGGTGTTCCTGGTGCTGATCTCGCTGGCGCTGGTCGGGCTCACTTTGCTGGTCGGCCGCAAGGAGAACGCGCTATGACCGTGCTTCGCCGGCTTTATTTCGTCCTCGTGGCGCTGTTCCTGGCGGCACCGCTGATCGTGGTGGCGGGTGTCTCGGTCAACCAGAAGCAGGAGCTGACCTTCCCGCCCAAAGGCTTCTCGCTGGCCTGGTATGGACAGATCTTCAACGATCCCGAATGGCGGCTGGCATTGATCCATTCGGTGACGCTGGCCATCTGCTCGGCGGCGATCGCGGTTGCGATCGCGCTGCCGCTGGCCTGGTTCCTGTGGCGGCGCATCGCACCCTGGGCGAACATCTTCCAGGTGCTGGGTCTCGCGCCCTTCATCCTGCCGCCGGTCATCACCGCGCTCGGCTTCCTGAGCTTCTGGGCGACGGTCGGCCTGTTCGGGCAGTTCTACACGGCGATCATCAGTCACGCGATCTTCTTCGTGACGCTGCCGCTGGTGACGCTGTCACTCGGCTTCGCGTCCATCGACCGCTCGCTGGTCGAGGCGGCGTCGACGATGGGCGCCGACGACCGCACGGTGCTGAAGACCGTGGTGCTGCCGCTGATCCTGCCCTATCTGGTTTCCGGCTTCGCCTTTGCCTTCGTGCTGTCGCTCAACGAATACATCGTCGCCTACATGACCATCGGCTTCACCACCGAGACGCTGCCGATCAAGATCTTCAACGCGCTGCGCTACGGCTACACGCCGACCATGGCGGCGGTGTCGATCTTCTTCGTCACGGTGGCTGCGCTGGTGTTCGGGTCGATCGCCTATTTCGGCGACATCCGCAGGCTGCTCGGCGCAATGTCGTCGGACAGCTGAGCCGCGCTCATGCCGTCGCCCCATAGCTTCGCAAGCCATCGGCGTGCGAAGTTCGTCCGACATAGCCCAGCTCGCGGCGCGCGGCGGCATCATCGATACCGAACTCGCGCCCGATCATGCGCACCATCGAGCGCGAAAGCGGCGGGTCGCTTTTCCGGCGCGTGATGGCCCAGATGGCATCCAGCGAGCGGCCGAGCGTGGATGCCAGCCGATAGGGGATCGAGCGCAGCCCATCGATGGACAGGCCCTGCAACTTGGCGAGCCCCGCAACGAACTCGCGGAAGGTCGTGCTTTCCCGATCGCTGATGAAGAAGGCATGCCCGCCCTCGCCGCGCTGCAACGCGCATTGCACCGCCTCGACGACATTGTCGACATGACAGGTTGAAAAGGCATAGTCGCCGCGATCGATGAACGCGAACCGCCCGGACCTGATCGCCGTCGGCAGCGCGCGGCTGAACGGATCGCCCGGCCCCCAGATCGCCGGCGGGCGAAGCGCGATGGTGCGGAAGCCGCTCTTGTTGGCGGCCAGCACGATCGCCTCGGCCTGCGCCTTGCTCGCCAGATAGGCGGAAGAATGCTTCGGGAATGTAGGCGCGCTTTCATCGGCGTGACGGATCGCCGAGCCGGCATCGTCCATGATGATGCCCGCCGCGCTGATGTAGACGAAGGTCCCTGCGCCGGCTTTCTCGGCGGCCTTCAGCAGTGCAGCGGTGCCGTCGACATTGGTCCGGAAATAGGGTTCGCGCGGGCCCGAGAAGCGGAACAGCGCGGCCGCATGCACGACGCTGTCGATCGCCGGCAGGGTCAAGGGCGCACTGCTCTCCAGGTCGGCATCGACCGGCGATGCGCCCAATGCCTTGAGCCGGCCGTGGGATGATGCGGAACGTGTGAGGGCAAACACCTCATGGCCGGCCTCCACCAGTCGCGGGATCAGGCGCCCGCCGACAAGACCAGTCCCACCCGTGACGAGGATTTTCATTGCGATGGATCCTTTGAGGGAGAATTCAGGATTGCCTGCATGGCGTTCTCGCGGATGTTCTCGAGGACAGCAGGCGTGGGCGGCGGCGTCTTGCGCAGCCGGGCCGTCACGTGAAGCAGGGATGCGGCATTCGCCGAGGCCCATACCAGGTCGGCCGCCACCTCGATCGCCAGCGCCAAGCGACCACTGGCGGCGATCGCCGCTATGCGTTCGATCAGCAGCGCATGCGCCTCCTCGGCCGCAGGCATCTGACCGCCCTTGAGGACACGGCCCATCATCACCGCGTAGAGCCTTGGGCGGGCCGCCGCGAAACGCACATAGTCGTCCCAGCCTTCGCGCAGTGCCGTCACCGGGTCGGGCGACTGGACCGCCGCTTTCTTGCTTTCGAGAAATTGCGCGAACGCCTCAGCGATGGCTGCGCTCAGCAGGCCGTCCGCGCTGCCATAGTGATGATAGAGCGTGGGCGCGGTGACGTTGGCGATCGCGCAGACGTTGCGAGTCGAGAACTGCTCTTCGCCCTCTTCCTCGAGGATCTTCAGGGCCGCAGTCAGCAGGGTGTCGCGTGTCTCCATACACGCTCTATAGCACTGCTATAGAGATGAGTCTATAGCAGTGCTATACTGACGCCATCACCGCGCGTTCGGCAGCGATGCGGCCGGTCAGGCCCGATCAATGCATGGTGATCGGGCCTGATTTCGCCGGCAGTCGGTCGCGGCGCAGCCAACGGCTGAGCAACAGGATGGCGACGACCGCCAGTCCGGTCGAAAGGCCGATCCAGATGCCGATGCCGGCCAAGCCGAAATGAAAGGCGAGCAGCGCGCCGAGCGGCAGACCGACGCCCCAGTAGCCGATCGCAGCGTAGATCATCGGTACCGTGGTATCGTGCAGGCCGCGCAGCATGCCGGCGCCGACAGCCTGGGCGCCGTCGACGATCTGGAAAAGCGCCGCGAAGGCCAGGAACGAGACGGCGAGGCCGACGACCTGGCTGTTGACCGGGTCATGCACGTCTATGAAGCCGGAGATCAGCACGCGCGGCCATAAAATCATGGTGAGCGCGGTCAACGACATGAAACCGACACCCATGGCGTAGGAGGTCCAGCCGGCGCGACTGATGCCGTCCTTGTCGCCGGCGCCATAGGCGAGACCGACGCGCACTGTGACGGCCTGGTTGAGACCCAGCGGCACCATGAAGCTGATCGAAGCGATCTGCAGGGCGATGGCATGCGCGGCCAGCGACGGCGCGTTGATCAGCCCCATCAGGAAGGCAGCGGCATTGAAGATCGTCACTTCGAAGGCCAGGATGCCGGCGATCGGCAGGCCGAGCTTCATCAGCGCCCGGAAACGCGGCCAGTCGGAGCGCCAGAAGCGGCCGAACAGATGATAGCGGCGAAACTTCTTCTGTTGTGTCACCACCAGGACCATGCCGATGAACATCAGCACCGAGGAAATGGTGGTGGCGAGGCCGGAGCCCGCAATGCCCATTTTCGGCGCGCCGAGGTTGCCGAACATGAACATCCAGTTGAGCAGCACGTTGGCGCTCACCGCAATGAAGACGATGATCAGGGCCCAGCCCGGACGCTCGAGCGCCGAGATGAAGGACCTCAGCACGATATAGCCGTAGAAGGGCAAAAGCGCCCATTGCAGCCAGTGGATGTAAATGCCGGCCTGATGCGCGAGCACGGGGTCCTGGCCCATGGCCAGCAGGATCCGCTCGCCGTTCCAGAGGAATATCCAGATCGGGATGGCGATGAAGATGGCGGACCAGAGCCCCTGCCGCACGGTGCGGCGCACGTCGCGCACCGAATGGCGGAAACGGCCGAGCTCCGTTGCCATCATCGGCGACGTGGCCAGCATCAGGCCGAGGCCGAAGATCATCGGCATGAAATAGAGGTTGGAACCGAGCGCGCCGGCGGCCAACGTTTCGGATCCCAACCGCCCCATCATCATGACGTCGGTGGCGGTCATCGCCGTCTGGCCGAGATTGGTCAGCACCATTGGCCATGCAAGCGACAGCGTTGACTTGATTTCGGAGCGCCAGAGGCTTTCCGGAGCTCTCACACCGGCTTCGATCGCGGACATTGTCTTATACTTCCCGTTGCGGCGCATCGGCATCAGCCGGAATCCGCATCTGGCCGGAAACGGAATGGCTTCCGGCTCGAATCCGGTTGTCATTGAACAAATTGGCGTTTGCAAGGGCCCAAGACCCTGAAAAATTGATCCAGGAGCGGCCCGATTGTTGGAATTCGATTTATTTTGGCAGCCGCATAACGATATTATGATGTTAAAGTATCGCCGCGACAGGGGAGCCGGAGAGGCCGAAATGGCCCTTCCGTGGATCGGGCCAACGCTTATGCATTTCGACAGGACAGCCTTCGGAGACCAGTTCCTGACCGTCGTCGCGGCGGCAATGCCGCTGGTTGGATGCTGTTTCTATCGCGTCGAGGACGGCAAGCATGTCGTCGACCATCGTCTGTCGGGCCTCTCGCCCTATTGGCTGAACCGCTATTACCACCGCTTCTGGCGTTTCGACCCGCTGCACCCTGAACGTGTCGGCCAGGCCGGCATCAGGCTGCGCTCGGTGACCCGCGAGACCGCGCGCCGCGATGCCGGCGCGCCCGAATATTTCGAGCAATTCCTGGTGCCGCAGAACACCGTGCACCAGACCGAGCTCTATTTCCGCGCCGGAGCGCGGATCGTGGCCGGCGCCTCATTGCTGCGCAGCGAACGCAACGGACCTTTCACGTCCGACAATCTCACCTTCCTCGACAGGCTGGTCGGTTTTGTCGAGGACAGTGTGCTGTCCGATGAGGACGAAGCGTCGGCGCTCGACATTCCCGGGCTCACGCCACGCGAGCGCGAGATCGCCAACCTTGTCGGCGCCGCCATGTGCAACAAGGACATCTGCCGGCGGCTCGACATCGAACTGCCGACGGTGAAGACCCACATCAGCCGCATCCTGGTCAAGGCCGGCGTACGCAACCGCGCCGAGCTGATGAAGAAGCTGCACGGCCGCGGCTGATCGCAGCCTGGCGTCGTACTTCGGTATGATAGCCCAGGGCCAAGATGACTCCCTATCCTGACGGTTCCTGAATACGCCTGGGAGGAACGCGGCGTTCGAGGGATATGGCTTGGCCCGCGCCAACGCCTCTTCCCATGGACATCGTTCCTCCAACCGACAGTTGGAGTATCGACCGGAATGGCTTCACGTCCCGCCTATGTCGCGCCCTATATGGCGATCGGCCTTTCGACCATCGTCACCGGCGTCGCACAGCGCAAGCATATCCGCCACAATCTGGAGACGATCGAGGAAGCCATCCATGCCGCCGTCTCGATCTGCGCGATCAACGCGCCGATCCGTGTCGTGGCCCTGGCCGAGGGCGCGCTGACCGGGTTTACCGACGAGATCTTCGACGTACCGCATGTCACCGCGGCGCGCGACATCTTCATCGACCTGCCCGGTGAAGAGACAGAGGCGCTCGGCAAGCTGGCCCGTCACTACGACACCTACATCATCGGCCAGTGCAAGGCGCGCTGGCCCGATGTGATGGAAGACCGCTTCTTCAACACGCTGTTCGTCATCGACCGCAAGGGCAAGCTCGTCCACCGCGCCGCCAAGAACCACATCTGGTGTCGCGAGCGCAGTTGCACGCCGCATGACATCTACGACCGCTGGGTCGAGCTGTTCGGCGACGGCATCGAAGCTTTCTACCCGGTGCTGCGCACCGACGACATCGGCAACATCGGCACCATCTGCTGCTCCGACGGCGAATATCCGGAAGCGGTGCGCGCACTCGCCTTCGGCGGCGCCGAAGTGGTCTATCGTCCTTCGGAGGCTATGCCGATGACCGGTTCATCCTATCCCGGCGGCGGCAGCTGGATGATCCAGAACCGGGCGCATGCCGATTTCAACAGCGTCTACATGCTGTGCCCCAACATCGGGCCGGTCTATCTCTCGCCGAGCTCGCGCCATCCGATCGACATCGCCGGCGGCAACAGCCACATCGTCGACTTCCGCGGCAACATCAGTTCCTATTCGGCCAGCGGCGCCAACACCATGGTGGCCAGCCTGATAGACATCGAGGCGCTGCGGCAGTTCCGCGCCATGAACCTCAATTCGAACTGGCTGAAGGACCTGCGCACCGAGCTGTTCTCCAAAATGTACGAGAAGCCGATCCACCCGCGCAATCTGTGGCTGAACCGCGATCCGGAGCGCCATGCGACCGTGGACGAGGTCTATCGCGACAACATCGCAAGGCTGGTCGAGCGCGGCACCTGGACCCTGCCGGCGCATGAGGTGCCGGGCGCGCGTTACACGCCGGCACCCTCGGAAGGCAATGACGACTGGGCCGCCGCGCAGGCGATGTGGGCGCCCTGGAACGAGGACTGATCAGGAATACCGGACCCGCCGCCCGAAAGCATAATCAATCAGGGAACAGGCGGCGCGGTCCTGCCAACACAAGGGAGGCTATCGATGCATTTTTCCAAATCCGGCCCGATTTCACGGCTCGCCAGATCCATCATAGTACCGGCTGCGGTGGTGCTTTTCGCGGCAGGCACATCGGCAAAAGCGGGAGACACAGCCAAGCCCGCCGGCATCGTCGGCACATGGGTGGTCAAGGCGGTCGACGCGCCGTTCACCCATCACATGTTCGTCTTCAATGCCGACGGCACCATGCAGCAGGCGAACCCTGACTCCGGCAATCCCGACAACAGCGATAGCGACGGCAAGGGCATCTGGGCCGAGAAGGACGGCAGGGTCATCGGCAAATTCGTCGAGGTGACCGCGGACCGCAAGACCCACAAATTCGTCAGCCGCGGCGAGATCTCCTACGAGATCAACCTCGCCGGCGACGCTTTCACCGGTACAGCCGCAGCAAACTTCTACGATGCCGACGACAAGCTGCTGCGCGGGCCGCTGCCGACACCCCTGGAAGGCAAGCGCGTGACCCTGCCGTAAGAGCGGGCGCCGCTTGCCTTCCTCTTTTCGTTTCACGCCATCGCCGGATCCAAACACCATGTCTTCCACCAACACCGCGCCAAGGCGCAGCCTGCATTCCTTCGACATCTTCTTTCTTGTCGTCGCTGCCGCGGCGCCGCTGGCGGCCGTCGCCAGCAACGGCGCGCTCGGCGTCCTGATGGGCAACGGCGTCGGCATGCCGGGCTCCTACCTGCTCGCCGGGCTGGTGCTGATCCTGTTTGCCATCGGCTTCATCCGCATGAGTCCGCATGTGCAGCATTCCGGCGCCTTCTATGCCTATGTCCGCCACGGGCTGGGACCGCTTGCCGGCGGAGCTGCGGCCTTCGTCGCCATCGTCGTCTACGGCATGATGGTCGTCGGCAGCGTCGGCGGCTTCGGATTCTTCGCCAGCGTGTTCTTCAGCGAGAATTTTGGCATCGACCTGTCGTGGAAGGTCTGGGGCGCGATCTGCCTGGTGATCACGGCGATCGTCGGCTACCGCGAGATCACGCTCGGCGCACGCCTGCTCGCTGTGCTGCTGACCCTGGAGGTCCTGATCCTGCTTGTGCTGACGGTGGCGGTGCTTGCGCCAAGCAGCCCGGCCCAGGTGACTTTCGGTTCGTTCAGCCTGCCCAACATCGTCAGTGGCTCGTTCGGCGTCGGCCTCATGTTCGCCTTCGTCTCCTTCCTCGGTTTCGAATCCGCCGCCATCTACAGCGAGGAAGCACGCGACGGACACCGCACGGTGAGCCGCGCGCTCATCACCGCCGTGGTCTTCATCGCCCTCTTCTATGCGATCACCATGTGGGCCGTCGTGCTGGCCTTCGGCGAAGACAAGGTGGTGGCTGCGGCCAGCGAGAACCCCGGCACGCTGGTTTTCCGCGCCTTCGCCCAATACACCCACCCGGCATTCCTGGTGGCGGTGCAGTTCCTGATGGTGACGAGCGCGCTTGCTGCCACGCTTGCCCTGCACAATGCTGCCGCGCGCTACCTGTTCGCGCTCGGCCGCGAAGGCATGCTGCCAAACATGCTCGGCAGCCTGCATGCGCACCTGCAGTCGCCGCATGTCGCCAGCATCACCGTCACGGTGGTTTCATCGATCGCGGTGGCACTGTTTGCGATCGCCGATGCCGACCCGCTGATGACCTTGCTCTCCAGCACATTCGGACTGGCAGCGCTCGGCATCATCATCCTGCAGGCGGTGACCTCGCTTTCGGTGGCGGTTTTCACGTGGAAGAACCGCGACAGGGAGGCCGGTTCGCTGGTTCAGTTGCTGGTCGCCCTTGTCGCGACCATCGGCCTTGGTACTGCGGCTCTCCTCGTCATGAAGAACTACGCGACACTGACCGGCAGCCTCGGCCTGCTCGACTATGCACCCTGGCTGCTGCCGATCGCGGCTGTCCTCGGCATCATCGTCGCAATGCGCTCCGGACGGGCAAGGCAGCTGTCCGAAGCGTAGGTTTGCAGTTGGCGCTGCCCCTCACCTGCCTGCCGGCATCCTCTCCCCGTGAACGGGGAGAGGGACGCGTGCGTCGGCGATTTCGCCAATCGCCAGCGTTGCAGAGCAAGGCGCCGACGTTGCGGCCAGCCTCCTTCTCCCCGTCAATTTACGGGGAGAAGTGCCCGGCAGGGCGATGAGGGGCAGCGCCGTACCCGGGCTGGAAGCCTATTACTTGGGTGTCGATGCGCTTACTGCCGCTCAGCGCAGCGGCGGGGCGTACATCAGGCCGCCGGCGTTCCAGAGCTTGTTGATGCCGCGGTCGATCTTGAGCGCGCTCGACTGGCCGAGATTGCGTTCGAAGATCTCGCCGTAATTGCCAACCTTGGAAACGATGTTGTAGGCGAAACGCGGATCGAGCCCGAGCTGCTTGCCATTGTCGCCGTCGACGCCGAGGAAACGCTTCACCGCCGGGTTCGTGGAGGTCAGGCCAGCATCCGCCGTTGCCTGCGTGATGCCCAGTTCTTCCGCTTCGAGCAGCGCAAACAGCGTCCAGCGCACGACGTTGAACCATTTGTCGTCGGCCTGGCGTACAGCTGGCCCCAGCGGCTCCTTCGAGATGATCTCCGGCAACACGGTATAGCCGTCCGGATTGGCCAGCTTGAGACGCTGCGCATAGAGCGCGGAGGCGTCGGTGGTGTAGACATCGCAGCGTCCGCTGTCGAAGGCCTTGATGATGCCCTCGGCGGAGTCGACCACCACCGGCTCGTATTGCAGCTTGTTGGCGCTGAAGTAGTCGGCGGTGTTCTGCTCCGTCGTCGTGCCTTGCTCGGCACAGACGGTCGCGCCGGACAGCTTCAGCGCGCTGTCGACATTGAGGTCCTTGCGCACCATGAAGCCCTGGCCGTCATAGTAGGCGGTGCCAACGAAATGGATGCCGATGCCGGCATCGCGCGACAGCGTCCAGGTGGTCTGCCGCGACAACAGGTCGACCGTACCGGACTGCAGCGCGGTGAAACGCTCCTTGGTCGAAAGCGGCACGTAGCTGACCTTGTCGGCGTCGCCGAGCGCGGCGGCCGCAACGGCGCGACAGAAGTCGATGTCGAAGCCGTGCCATTTGCCGGCGTCATCCGGGGCGGAAAAACCGGCAACGCCCTGGCTGACGCCGCAGGTAACGGTGCCGCGCTGCTTGATGGTGTCGAGCGTATCGGCCTTTGCCGGCAGGGAAACTGCCGTTGTTGCCAGAAACGCTGCTGCTAAAAGACGTGTCTTCATAGTCTCCTCCCTGTTATTCTGAGCAATTCCAGGAAAAGTGTGAAACGGTTTTCCGTCCGGAATTGCGTGAAATAAAAAATTGGTGCGTTTCCGCGTTTCCGTGAAAAACGGAAACGCTCCAATGCAAAGCCTCTCCTGACGCCGGCGCGAACACGCCGGCGTTGATTCAGTTTCCTGCCGTGAACTGCCCGGCGACCGATCCGCCGGGTAAGATCCTCCGTGAGGCAGCTAGCGCGTCGCCAGCACCTCGCCGAACGTGTCGTCCAATGCGCTGACCAGATGATCGGCATTGGCGCGGCTGAAGATCATCGGCGGCCGCATCTTCAGCACATTGTCATGCGGGCCTTCCGTGCCAATCAGCACGCCGCGCGCGCGGACACCATCATTGATGCGTCGCGCCAGCGCCGTCGCCGGCTCCTTGGTCTTGCGATCCTCGACCAGTTCGATGCCGAGGAAGAGCCCCATGCCGCGCACGTCGCCGATGACGTCATAGCGCGTCTGCAATTCGCGGAAGCGCTCCACCAGATAGGCGCCGATGCCCGCCGCATTCTCGCGCAGGCGGTCACGCTCGATGACGTCAAGCACAGCAAGGCCGGCAGCGCAGGACACCGGGTTGCCGCCGAAGGTGTTGAAATATTCCATGCCGTTGTTGAAGGTGGCGGCGATCTCCTTCGTCGTCACAAGTGCCGCCATCGGATGGCCGTTGCCGATGGGCTTGCCCATGGTGACGATGTCCGGCACCACGCCCTGTGTCTCGAACGCCCACCAATGGCTGCCGACCCGGCCGAAGCCGACCTGCACTTCATCGGCGACGCAGACGCCACCGGCGGCGCGTACCATGGCGTAGACTTCGCTCAGATAGCCTTCCGGCAGGAAGACCTGTCCTGCGACGCTCGGGATGGATTCGGCCATGAACAGTGCCGGAGCGCGGCCCTGCGCCTTGATGGCCGCGATCTGCTCGGCAATGCTTTCGGCAAAGCGGCTGGCATGCTCAGCGACCGGCCAGTCTGTCGGAGCGCGGTAGCTGTCGGGGATCGTTGCCTCGAACACATGCGCGGGCCGGCCCTTGCCGCCCTTGCGCTTGTATTTGTAAGGGCTGAGGTCGATCAATTCCTGCGTCGTGCCGTGATAGGCCCAGTCGAGCACGATGGTGTCGCTCTGCCCGGTGTGATTGCGCGCCATGCGCAGCATCAGGCTGTTGGCCTCGCTGCCCGAGCAGGCGAAGGATGCCACCGAAAGCCCTTCCGGCAACGTTGCCGTCAGCCGCTCGGCGTAGCTGACGATGGCGTCGTGCAGGTAGCGCGTGTTGGTGTTGAGCCTGGCCGCCTGCCGGGCAATCGCCGCGACCACGTCGGGATGGGCATGGCCGAGATGGCAGACATTGTTGAAGCAGTCGAGATAGGCGCGGCCACGATCATCGATCAGCCAGGCGCCCTCGCCGCGGACGAACTTGATCGGCTCCGAATAGGAGATCGACAGATTGGGCAGCAGAGAGGTCTTGCGCGCCGCCACGATCTGCGGCCGACTGCGGCCGGTCTGGACGAAGGTTTCCGGCGGGATGCCGGCGAGTTCGGCGGCATCCGGGAAGAGCTCGCGCCAGACGTCGAGATAGCGCGCTTCGCCGACGCCGAGGATCTCGCGCGCCGACAGGCCGGTGTCGGTGGAGATCTGGAAATGCAGGTGCGGCGCCCAGCCGCCGTTCTGCGCGGCCACGCCCATCTCGCCGACGACATCGCCCGCTTCCAGGCGCTGGCCGGGCTTCAATCGGGACGCCGCCTCATGGGCGAGGTGGCCCCACAGCGTGACGAATGGCGGGCAGCCTTCAGGCACATGTTCGAGGGCGACGAGGCCGCCATAGCCCAGCGCATCCTCTTCGATCTCAACGCTCTTCACGGTCGCCGCAAGCGGCGTGTGCACCTTGGTGCCGGCCGGCATGAACAGGTCGAGACCGAGGTGATGGATGCGGCGCTCCTGTTCGACGAAGCGAGACTGGAACATGTCGCTGGCATAGACGGTGCGCACCTCGCCCCAGGGGCCGATGCCGAGTTCGATGCCGTGTTCGGCACAGTGAGCGTCCCACCACGCGCTGGCCTTGGCCGGTTCCTGCGCCGCCGACGCGACCGTCATCGGATGCTGTGGATCGCCATAAGGTACCAGTTCCTTGACCAGGGTGGCCGGATGGCGGTCGAGAACCGGTGCGAGGCTCCTGGCGTGGGCGGCGATCCAGCCGGTGACGGCGCGGGCGCCCGGCACCGCATCGAAACCGCAGGCATGGCGCAGGATCGCGGTGGCGAAGCTGCGGTTCATGGCGTCGAGCCGGCGCAGCATGCGCCAGGCCGGCGCTTCGCTGATAGCCAGATAGGGATTGTCACCGGCCTCCTGCCGGCGCAGCGCCGACAGGGTCACGCTGGTGACGAGGCGCATGGCGATGAGATCGAACAGCAGATCGATCTCTTCCTCGCGCAGCGGATATTCGGCGTGGAAACCGGCGGCAAGCTTCGCTGCCGCGCCGATCGGATCCTCGGTATCGAGAATGGAGTAGGCGCAGGCTACGGCCAGTTCGGCGATCAACGGCGCATAGAGCGCGTCGCCGAAGTCGATCAGGCCGGCGACACGTTTCGGATTGGCGGCGTCGACCAGCACGTTCCAGTCATTGGCGTCATTGTGGATGACCTGCGCGCGCAGCCCGGGCAGGCGCGGTGCCACATAGGCGTCGAAGCGATCGAGGAACCGCTCCAGCAGCGCCCGGTCCCTGGCGTCGCTCACATGCGTCAGGCGACGGCGCGAGGCGCCGGCGCGGCGGATGTCCCAGTCGAAGCTACGCAGCGCACCCGGATGGATGAAACCCTGCAGCGCACGATCGAGCTTGCCCAGTGCTCGGCCGAGGCTTTCGAGGGCTTCGGGCGAGCGCTCGGCTTCCGCCAGCGGTTGGCCAGGCAGCCAGGAGACGAGCCGCAAGGCATGGCGTGTGCCGTCATTGGCCGCCACGAAGGCGAGCGAGGTGTTGTCCAGCGTCTTTTTCAGCGAGGGCACGGCAAGGTCGATCCCACTGCCGGCGAGATGATCCAGAAGCGCGGTCTGGAATTCGCTCTCGCCGCGCGGCTCGCTGGCATTGACCACCTTCAGGATCCAGTCGCCGTCTTCCGACGCCAGCCTGAAATTCTGGTCGCGCTCGCTGTCGAGCGAGCCGACCGAGCCGGAGACGCCGAAATGGCTGACGGCAAGCGCTCGGGCTTCGATCAGCGAGAAATTGGGAGCCGGGTGAGTGATATTGGTCATTGCAGGTCCGGATTTAATCTTCAGGGAGCTTGGCACGGGCGGAAAAATCGGGCATCCGGCAAAGCGTCGGTCAGACCGGCACTATGCCTGCTTCGACCGGCATATTAACGGTGAGCGGAAATCGCCATGAAGGAACTCGACACCAAGGACCGCGACATCCTCGCCATCCTGTCCAAGGAGGCCCGGATTCCGCTGAAGACGCTGGCGGCGCGCATCGGGCTTTCGCGCAGCGCCACCAGCGAACGCGTGGCGTTGCTGGAGAAAAGCGGCGTCATCCGCGGCTACCGCGCCGATATCGGCCAGTTGGAGCAGAACCAGCTCTCCGCCTTCCTGATGGTGACGCTGGTGCGTACCCCTTCGATCGGCGTGCTCGACCAGCTCGCGCGCCATCCGGAGGTGCGGCGGGTATCGTCCATTTCCGGACAGGTCGATCTGGTGGTCGAAGTGGAAGTGCCGTCGATCGACCGGCTCAACACGCTGCGCGACCAGATCGCCTCGCACGCCAGCGTCGAGGACCTGACCTCGCTGATCGTGCTGAGGCGCGATATCGAGCGGATATAGACGACAATGCCAGGGTTACTACAGATGAAGATTCCAGCGACCGCCCTTCTTGCCCTCGTCATTGCCGCCTCACCGGCTGCGGCCCAGGAATTCAAGGTTCCGAAACAATATGAAAGCCAGTTCATGGGCCAGGTGATGTCGCTGTCGCTCGCCCAGCAGTGCGCCGCCTACATCAAGACGCCCGGCATACTGGACGAGATGCGCACGTCGCTGCTGAAGTTCGCGCGCAAGGTGAAATGGCAGGACCCACAGGCCAAGGTGAACAAGCTGATGGCCGATTCCAAGGCCAAGGTGAACGGCCCGATCGGCCTTGAAACGCCGACAAGCTGTTCCAACCTTTTGCGCGATCTCAGGAAGAGCAACGGCAAGAAGGGCTGAGGCTACACTCCTCCTTCTCCCGCTGTGGGAGAAGGAAAAGCGCGACCTAACGCACGCCCTTGGCCGCCGCGCGGCCGGCGCTGCGGCCGGAGAAGATGCAGCCGCCGAGGAAAGTGCCTTCGAGCGCCGCATAGCCGTGCACGCCACCGCCGCCGAAGCCGGCCACTTCGCCGACGGCATAAAGCCCCTCGACCGGCTGGCCATCGGCGCCCAGCACACGGCTGTCGAGATCGGTATGCAGGCCGCCCAGCGTCTTGCGGGTGAGGATGTTGAGGCGCACCGCAATCAGCGGCCCGTTGGCGGGATCGAGCATCTTGTGCGGCTTGGCGGTGCGGATCAGCTTGTCGCCGAGATAGCTGCGGGCGCCGCGCAGCGCGATCACCTGCATGTCCTTGGAGAAGGGATTGTCGAGCTGCATGTCGCGGGCACGGATTTCGCGCTCGACCTGAGCGACATCGAGCAATGGCTCGCCGCCGACCAGCGCGTTCATGCGGGCGACCAGCGCCGGAAGTTCACGCTCGACGATGAAGTCCTCGCCCTTGTCGAGGAAGGCCTTGACCGGACCTGGGATGCCCGATGTGGCGCGCTGCAGCACCTGGCGCCAGCTCTTGTTGGTCAGGTCCGGGTTCTGCTCCGATCCTGACAAGGCGAACTCCTTGCGGATGATCTTCTCGGTCAGGATGAACCAGGAATAGTCGAAGCCGGTCTGCATGATGTGGGCGAGCGTGCCCAGCGTATCGAAGCCGGGATAAAGCGGCACCGGCAGACGCTTGCCGCGCGCGTCCAGCCACAATGACGACGGGCCGGGCAGGATGCGGATGGCGTGGTCGGTCCAGATCGGCGCCCAGTTCCTGATGCCTTCGACATAGTGCCACATGCGGTCACGGTTGATGATCGAGCCGCCGGCGTTTTCGGTGATCGCCAGCATGCGGCCGTCGACATGGTCCGGCACGCCGGTGATCATCCGTTTCGGCGCCGTGCCGAGGCGCGCCGGCCAGTTCTGGCGCACCAGTTCGTGATTGGCGCCGATGCCGCCGGAGGCGACGATGACCGCCTGCGCCTTGAAGGTGAAGCCGCCCGTTACCATGCGCGAACTCTTGGCGCCGCGCTCGACGCTGCTTTCTTCCAGCAGTTCGCCGCGCACACCGTCGACCGCCGAGCCGCTCCTCGTCAGTTCGCTGACGCGGTGCCGGAACTTGAAGGTGACCAGCCCGCGCTTCGCCGCTTCGCGCACCCGCAACACAAAGGGCTCGATCACGCCTGGGCCTGTGCCCCAGGTGACGTGGAAACGCGGCACCGAATTGCCGTGGCCGACGGCATTGCCGCCGCCGCGCTCTGCCCAGCCGACGACCGGGAAGAACTTGATACCGCGCTCGGCAAGCCAGGCGCGCTTTTCACCCGCCGCGAAACCGACATAGGCCTTCGCCCATTCGCGTGGCCAGTGGTCCTCCGGACGGTCGAAAGCCGCGGTGCCCAGCCAGTCCTCCAGGGCAAGGTCGTGGGAGTCGCGGATGCGCATGCGCCGCTGCTCGGGCGAGTCGACCAGGAACAGGCCCCCGAACGACCAGAACGCCTGGCCGCCGAGCGACTGCTCCGGCTCCTGGTCAAGAATGAGGACTTTCCTGCCCGCTTCCGCCAGTTCGGCCGCGGCGACCAGTCCCGCAAGACCAGCACCAACGATGATGACATCCGCATCGCAAGCCAATGTTCCCTCCCTTTGGCGTCGTCGATCCCGGCTTGTTCCTCCCGCCAGGGCCGACGCTGTCAGACCGTCTCCCAGCCGTCCTTGTCACCGGCGCGGAAGATCGTATCGATGACCTTCTGATTCAGCACCGATTCCTCCAGCGTGAAGACGCGATCGTCGCCACCTTGCGCGGCGCGCACGAAGGCTTCGGCCTGCAGCTTGTATTGCTGCGCGCCCGGGAAGCGGAAAATCTGCGTCTCGGCATGGTTCTGGTTGTGCAGTTCGATGCGGTTGTGATCGTAGACGCCGGCATTGAAGGGGGAGGCTACTTCGATGAATCCCTTGTCGCCATGGAACACCATCGACTGGCGCCCGGCCATCTGCGTCGAGACATAGAAGGACAATTCGAAATCGCCGAAATCGGCGCGAACCGATGAATAGACATCGGTGCCGAAAGTCTTGTCACGCTCCACCGTCGCCTGCACCCGCACCGGCTCCCGGTCAGCCGCGAAGCGCGTGGAGACGACCGGATAGACGCCGATGTCCGGCAGGGCGCCACCGCCGAGATCGAGCTGGTTGCGCATGTTGCCGGGATCGACATTGTAGTAGGTGAAGCACCCTTCGACATGGCGCAGCCGGCCGATGGCGCCGTCGGCAATCAGTTGGCGGACCTTGATCCATTGCGGATGGTAGACGACCATGAAAGCTTCGCAGACCAGCACCTTGTGGCGGTCGCGCAGCGCAATCAGCGGCGCGATGTCCTTGGCGTCGAGTGCCAGCGGCTTCTCGACCAGCACGTGTTTTTTCGCCTCGATCGCCTTGGCTGCCCATTCGACATGCTGCGACGTCGGCACCGGGATGTAGACGCCGTCGACATGCGGCGATGCCAGCAACTCCTCATAGGAACCGAACGCGTGCGGCGCGCCGAAACGGTCGGCCAAGGCCCTGGCCTTGCCAACATCACGGCTGGCGACGGCGGTCAGCACGCCATTGCTGGAATCGGCGATGGCCGGCAGAACCTGCTCGCGCCCGATCTTGGCCGTCGACAACACACCCCAACGAAACATCCAGCATTCCTCGCAAGATTCTGTGCTGGCGAGACTTGCGCGAAACGCGCTGAAAAACCAGTGCCGTTGCGGCAGCTTTCTGGAGCGGAACGCGATTGGCTTGAATCGGTGTTCCGCTCAATTTTCGCGATCATGCTCTAGCTGCGCTGTGCTGAGAGCGTCATGTCGAATTCAACGACGTTGGAGTAGATCGGTGTGCCGACGTCCATGCCGTAGCGCGAACGCAGCACCTTGCCCGTGACCCTGAAGGTGATCGTGCCGCCGGCGAAGGATTTGAGCTCGGCCTGGAATTTCTCCGGCGACGTCTTGCCACGCGCGGTGAGATTGCCCGCGATCGTTGCCGTGGTCTCGCCGGTTCGCCGCACGCTGGTCGAGCGGAAGCGGATCTCCGGGTCGTTGTCGGCATCGAAGACGGCGTCCGAACGCAGGAAGGCGTCGATCCGCCTCTGACCGGTTCCGACACTGGCCGGCATGATGGTGATGTTGACTTCGGAGCGGTCGGCATCGGCATTGTCGACACGGATATTGCCGGTGAATCGGGAGAAAGCGCCATCAAGACTGCCGCCACCGGCCTTGCCGATGGAAAAGCGGA
This sequence comes from Mesorhizobium sp. EU05-FHT14A09, assembly GCF_058790995.1. Lineage (NCBI taxonomy): Bacteria > Pseudomonadati > Pseudomonadota > Alphaproteobacteria > Hyphomicrobiales > Phyllobacteriaceae > Mesorhizobium > Mesorhizobium sp. EU05-FHT14A09. The sequence goes on along the minus strand of NZ_JBYTDF010000017.1, from coordinate 26,149 downwards.
TGCTGGAACCGACCTGATCGATCGTATAGCGGCCACCCGCCGCCGAGAGCGAGGTCGCTGCGTGAGCCGTGGGGCCCGCGATGGCCATCGCGGCGAGCGCGAAAAGGGCGAGGCGTGACGACATCGGAGCTTCCTGGCTGACTGCGGCTCTCGGGTGATCAACGCGCGGCGGAAAGCGCCTATTCCGATTCCTTGTCATCACACTGGTGTGAAGGCGAGATCATGCGGGCAAGCACGTTGTCTCCCAGGCTAAAGTGATGTCGCAACGCGGCCAGCACATGCACCGCGACCGGCACGATGGCTGCGTAGGCCAGATAGGCATGTGTCGCCCGCCACCAGGTCTCATCCGTGTCCGAGACGGCAACGGGCAGGTTGGGCATTACGAACAGATCGAACGGCATGCTGGGAATTTCGAGAACGGAAGCCGACACCAGCGCCCAGCCGGTGAGCGGCAGGAGGAGTTGCAGCGCATAGAGCGCAAGATGTGCGGCCGGCGCCGCCCGCCTTTCCAGCAGTCCGGTTCCGGCGGGAAGTCGCGGCGTGACGTTGGCGAGCCGCCAGCCGAGCCGCAGCACGACAAGACCAAGCAGCAGGAAGCCGAATGACTTGTGCAGTTGGATGAGTTCAAAGGCCGTGCGCTGGCTGGTCACGCGAACCATGGCAAGGCCAAGCGCGATCTGGCCGGCGAACAGCAGGGCAACGGACCAGTGCAGCAGGATCGAGATCCAGCCGTAGCGGGCCCGTGTATTCCTGATCAGAAGCACCATGACGGATGAACGACCGCAACGCGGTCAATCATCCCGGTCACGCCAGCGGAAGAAATCGACGAAGGCGCGCAGTGCCGGCCGCATCTGACGCCGGCTCGGATAGTAGATGTAGAACCCGTCGAAGGGCGGACACCAGTCTTCCAGCACCCGTACGAGACTGCCGGTCGCCAGCGCCTGCTGGGCATATTCCTCGAAGACGAACGCCAGCCCCGCACCATCGATGGCCGCGCGGATGATGGCGCTGTCGACACCGAGGATCAGCGGCCCTTGCACCGGCAGTTCGATCTCCTCGCCGTCCTTCTCGAACTCCCAGCGATAGAGCACGCCGCTCGAGAAGCGGAAGCGGATGCAGCGATGGCCGACGAGGTCGCGGGGATGTTTCGGCTTCGGCATCCTGGCGAAATAGGACGGCGCACCGACTACGGCGCTGCGGATCCGCGGACCGATGCGTACGGCAACCATGTCCTGCTGCAGGCTTTCACCAAGCCGCACGCCGGCATCGAAGCCGCCCTCGACCACATCGGTGAAACGGTCCTCGATGACGATGTCGAGCACGATCTCGGGATAGGCCTTTGCGAAGGCTCCGAGCTTCGGCGCCAGCACCAGGTTCAGCGCGGTGCGCGGCACGGTGAGCCGCAGATTGCCGGCGGGTCGATCCCTCGCCTCGATCGCCGCTTCCAGAGCCAGGTCGATCTCCGAGAGTGCCGGCCGCAGCCGTTCGAGCAACCGGGCTCCCTCCTCGGTCGGCGCGACCGAGCGCGTGCTGCGCGCCAGCAGCCGCACGCCGAGACGGGCCTCCAGGCTGGACACGGCGTGGCTGACCGCTGACGGCGCGATCGCCAGATCTCGCGCGGCGCCACGGAAACTGCCCCTGTCCGCCACGGCGGCCAGCACCGCAAGCTGGGCAAGATGACTTCGATCCATTGTTCTAACTTTTAGAATATCCCGTGCAATTATGAGGCGATTATCGAACATAAGGCAAGGCGCTATCTCTCTCGCATCGCAATCAAGGAGAACCGCGATGCAAAAGCGCAAACTCGGAAACGAACTCACTGTCTTTCCCGTCGGCCTTGGCTGCATGGGCATGAGCTTTGCCTATGGCGGCCAGGAGGAAGCCGAGGCGATCCGCACGCTCCACCATGCCGTCGATATCGGCGTCGACTTCTTCGATACGGCGGAAGTCTATGGGCCTTTCGACAATGAGATCCTCGTCGGCAAGGCGCTGAAGCCGGTGCGCGACCGTGTGACGATCGCCACCAAGTTCGGCTTCAAGATTTCCGAACAGGGCAGCGGCGCGGAACGCATGATCGGCGTCGACAGCCGGCCCGAACACGTCAAAGCCGTCGCCGAAGCATCGCTGCGCCGGCTGGGTATCGACGTCATCGATCTCTATTACCAGCATCGCGTCGACCCCAGCGTGGCGATCGAAGACACGGTCGGCGCGATGGCGGAGTTGGTCAAGGAAGGCAAGGTGCGTGCGCTCGGCCTTTCGGAAGTGAGTGCCACGACGCTGCGACGCGCCCACGCCGTGCATCCGATTGCCGCTGTGCAGAGCGAATACTCGCTGTGGAGCCGCGATCCGGAAGAAGAGATCTTCGACGTCTGCCGCGAACTCGGTATCGGCTTCGTGCCCTACAGCCCGCTCGGACGCGGCCTGCTGACCGGAACGATCAACAAACCGGAGCAGCTTGGTGCGGATGACTGGCGCCATACCTTGCCGCGCTTCCAGCCGGAAGCACTCGACGCCAATGCCAGGGCCGTGGCCACTCTGGAACGCTTCGCCAAGGAAAAAGGCGTGACTGCGGCCCAGTTGGCGCTGGCCTGGGTGCTGCATCAGGGCGACTTCATCGTGCCGATCCCAGGCGCCCGCAAGATCCATCACCTGGAGCAGAATGCAGGCGCGGCGGCGATTGCACTGACCGCAGCGGAAGTCGTCGAAATCGGCAATGCGCTGTCGCCCGACAAGGTCGTCGGCAAGCGTTACACGGAAGAAGCGCTGGCGCTGGTCAACGGCTGACGCATGTCGCGCTGGCTCAACCTCGCGCTGTTTCAGCAATGATCGGCGCGTTCTCTCTTCTCCCTCTGTGGGCCAGCGTGCGCACACAAGTGCTTCGGTGTCGCCAACTTTGCAGGACAAGCACCATCGTTGCGGGCAGCCTCCTTCTCCCCATTTACGGGGAGAAGTGCCCGGCAGGGCGATGAGGGGCAACGCCGACGAATGAAGATGCCTTCCGATCCAAGCAACACTTGCTTGGAGAATGTCGACTGTTCGTGCCGCCCCTCACCTGCCTGCCGGCATCCTCTCCCCGTAAACGGGGAGAGGGGCGCTCCCGCCGAGGATTTCGCCAAACGCCAACCTTGCAGAACGGGCACCGGCGTCGCGGCCTAACCGCGATTTGATATCCCGCTAGCCGCGCTGAACGACCAGGAAAAGAGCTACGATCAACAGCACAAAGAGCCCGGCTGCGGCCGCGACGATCCCCAGAAGAGTGAACCAGGTTCGCACATTGCTGAGGCTTGGCCGCTGTCCGTCAGCTCCCTTTGTGCCGAGAAATGCCCAAGCCCCGAGGCCAACCGGCGTAGCGCCTCCAACGATCATCGCCACTGCTCCCTCAGGAGCGGTGGTTCGCCAGATCATCCCGAACAGGTAAATGCCGGCGATCGTTCCAACGACGAGGGCGCCAAAAATGAGAAGAATACGCATCGTGTGCCTTTTAGCCGTTCACCAAGGTTCGAGCGTGATCTGCGGCCACAGCCGCATGGCGCGTGCACCTTTGGCCTCATGGGTCTCGCGATTGTCCATCACCCTGTTCGGGGTGATGCGAAAAGAAAAGATGTCGTCGAGCCCGAAGGGCGCGACGATCTCGAGGTCGTCCACCGATGTCAGCCGCACGCCGACCGCATGCGTGCGCGAGGCGAAATAGCCGAGCGCCTCGGCGCTGGAACCATAGGCCGGGCAAGTGCGGCCGAAACGGTCGGGATACCAGAGATGCACCCGCGCCTGGTTGCGCACTTCCACCGGCAGCGGCAGCCGTTCGAAATGCAAAGCCGCGCGCCGGATGACGACATCCTCGGCCGCGTAGGAAAGGTCGGAACCGTCACAATAGAAAAGGTCGATGTCCTTGATACCGTGGCCGGCCGGCTTGTCGGTCAGGCTGTTCCAGACGCTGTTGTAGATGGCGCCCGAAACGACCATCCAGTCCTGCAGGCCGAGATCACGCGCCAGCGCGAGCGCTTCCCGGACGATCGGGTCGGCGCGCAGGATCGTCTTCAAGGCAATCGCCTGTTCGGCAACGGGCAGGCCGGAATGGCGCAGATGGTTCATGAAGCGAGATGACGGCGATTCGCCAGTTCGGGCAACGCGCCCCAGAAATGAAAAGGCCGCAAATGAAAAGGCCCACGAATTTCGCGGGCCTTTTGTCAACTCAGGCAGACGCTTCCTGGATCGCCGACAGCTTCCAGTCGCCGCCGCGCGGACGGGTGAAGGTCCACAGCTCGGTCGTCTCGGTGAGCTTTTCGTCGCCCTCGACGACCTTGCCGGTCTTGCGGTCGCGCATCACGTCGACCGACTCGTAGCGGAAGGCAGCCGTGGCGTAGTCCTGATTGTCCTCACGCCAGGCTTCGGCGATGTCGGCCTGCACCAGATGCACGTCGGCAACATCGTTGCGAAGGCCGTTCTGGGCATTCTCGGCCAGTTCCTCCGAGAAGTAGGACACCATTTCGGGCGTCGACAGGCGGCGCAGGCCGGCATGGTCTTCCTTGGCGAAAGCGGTCTGCACTTCGTCCAGCATGCGCTCGAACCGGTCGAGGTCGCCTTTTTCCAGTTCGAAATCCTGCGAGGCCGGCGCCGACTGCGTTCCGAAGCCAGGGATGCCGAACGAACCGGCGCGGCCATTGCCGGCAGGACGCTCGTCCTCGGCAGCGTCACGATTGGCCATGCGTCCAAACATCTCGCTGGGGCCGTTGCTGGCGGCTGGTCCGCCGGCGGTCGCAGTTGCCGGCGCCTGGCGCGAGCGGAAGAAGCGCAGCGCCAGCATCACGACAAGGCCGACCAGCAGCAGTTGCACGATGAAACCGAGCGCGCCCGCCATGCCACCGAAGCCATAGCCGAACAGCACGCCGAGCAGGCCGCCGATCAGGATGCCGCGCATCAGGCCACCACCGAGACCGCTGAACAGACCGGGGCGCTGCTGCTGCGCCATGCCAGGCTGCTGCTGCCGCGTTGTCGCTGTCGGTCCGGTGTTCGGTGTCATCGAACGCTCGACCGGGGCGGTCGGGTTCGGCGCGGTGCGCGTTGGCGGCGCCGACTGGAAGGTGCGTGTGCCGCGGCTGCCGAAGCTGCCGCCGCGCCGTGCGTCGGCGAAATCGGTCGACACCAGCGTGAACGCCATCAGAAGCGTTGCCAACAATGCGAATGAACGTGTCTTGCCAGAGATCATCGGGTCCTTCTCCACAACCCGCTCCGGTGAATATGCAAGCGGGCCCAATTCAGCGGTCCGACATCACGTCTTGCATAGACGTCAGAGGGGCCCGGTCCGCGCACGGAATGTGGGAAATGGCCAGCTGCTTTGCAAGAGCCGGCACATGGAAAAGGCAGAAGCGAGGGCGCCATTTTCAGGTTTTCGGTACGTCCTTCGAGGCTCGCCCGACTATGATCGCGCCTGTTTTCCACTGGCGTGCAGGCTCGCACCTCAGGATGAGGACCGCTGTACAACTGGGCCCAGGTTCCGAGACGCCCGGAGTTCTCCCGAAGCGGTCTGACGGTCCTCATCCTGAGGTGCGAGCCCGCAAGACATTGGAAGATAGCAAAACCCAGGCGGGCGAGCCTCGAAGGACGCACCCAAGCACCACCCCCGCAGCTGGCTCGGGTTTCTAATCTCAGATCATCTCCAGCGGCACCTTGCGGCGTGGCGGCGGGAAGGCTGCATCGAGTTCGGCGAGATCCGCTTCTGTCAGCACGAGATCGGCAGCCGCGCGATTGGCGCGGACATGCTCCGGCTTCACCGCCTTCGGAATGGCGATCACATCCGTGTGGCGCAGCACCCAGGCCAATGCCACCTGCGTGGTGCTGACACCGTGGCGGCCGGCGATCGCAGCAAGCCTGTCGTCGCCCGCGAAACCGCCCTGCCCTATCGGCGAGTAGGCCATGATAGGAACGGTCGCACCCTGCGAAGCCGGCAAAAGATCGAACTCTACGCCGCGGCTGTCCAGATTGTAGAGCACCTGGTTGGTCTGGACGGCACCGGAAACGCGCGCCAGTTCCTGCATGTCGTCGAGATCGAAATTGCTGACGCCCCAATGGCCGATCTTGCCGGCAGCTTGCAGCGCCTCGAAGGCCTCAACCGTCTCGGCCAGCGATACGCCACCGCGCCAATGCAGCAGATAAAGATCGATATGGTCGGTACCCAACCGCTTCAGGCTGGCCTCGCAGGCCGCGATCGTGCGCTGGCGCGAAGCATTCGACGGCAACACCTTGGAGACCAGGAAGACCTCATCGCGGCGGCCGGCGATGGCGTCGCGCACCACCTCCTCGGCGCCACCTGAAGCGTACATCTCAGCGGTGTCGATCAGCGACATGCCGAGATCGAGCCCAAGCCGCAGCGCCGTCACTTCGTCAGCGGTGCGACGCCGGTCCTCGCCCATGTACCAGGTGCCTTGGCCGAGCACCGGAACATCGACGCCGGCGGGAAGTCGTGTGGTACGGATCGCCGGCATCGTTGTTATCTCCCATACAGACGGTCATGTGACCCGGAAGGGCCGCCCCGGCGATTGAGGCGCCCTGGATGAGTCAACATCCAGGCCACAGGTATTATGTTCGCAGCACGCCGCCGGTCTGCTTGGCGACGTTTTCGACCACACGCTTGGCCAGCGCTTCGAAATCCTCGTCGGTCAGCGTCTTTTCCACCGGCTGGATCGCGATCTCGATGGCTATCGACTTCTTGCCGGCACCGAGCGCTGCGCCTTCGAACACGTCGAAGACGGAAACGCCGGTGATCAGCTTCTTGTCGGCCGCCAGAGCAGCGCGCGTCAGTGTGCCGGCTTCCACCGCCTTGTCGACGACGAAGGCGAAGTCACGCTTCACGGCCTGGAAGGCCGAGAGTTCCAGCTTCGGCTTGGTGCGGGTCGGCTTGGCCTTCGGCTCGGGAATGGCATCGACGAACACTTCGAAACCGCAGAGCGGACCGGAAGCATCGAGCACTTCCAATGCCGTCGGGTGGAATTCGCCGAAATGGCCGAGCACCACCTTGGGACCAAGCTTGATGACGCCGGAGCGACCCGGATGGTACCAGGACGGCGCACCCGTCTCGATCTGCAGCCGGTCGACCGGCGCGCCACAGGCTTCCAGCACCGCGATGGCGTCGGCCTTGGCATCGAACACCCCAACGCTCTGGGCATTGCCGGCCCAGTGGCGGCCGGAACCGTCGAGCCTGGCGGTGCCGCGGCGCACGCCTGCAGCGACACGACGCTGCGTTTCAGGCGTATCGCCCTCATAAGTGCCGGAGACCTCGAACAGCGCGACATCGCCGAAACCGCGATCGGCGTTGCGCTGTGCCGCCGCAACGAGGCCGGGCAGCAGCGACGGCCGCATGTCGGACATGTCGGCAGCGATCGGGTTCGCCAGCTTCAGATGCTTCTGGCCACCGCCGAACAGCTCGGCATGTTTGGCCGGGATGAACGACCAGGTCACCGCTTCCATCATGCCGCGCACGGCCAGCGCACGCTTGGCGGCACGGGTGCGGATCTGCAATGTGGTCAGGATCTTGCCGTTGACGACGCCATGGCTGGACAGCGGCTGCGGCCGGATCTCGTCGACGCCATGGATGCGCATCACCTCCTCGACGAGGTCGGCCTTGCCATCGACATCCGGGCGCCAGGACGGCACCGCGACCTCGACGACATCGCCATCACCCTTCACGACAAAACCGAGCCGGGTCAGGATCTCGAGGCTTTCGGCCTTAGGCACGTCGATGCCGGTCAGGCGCTTGACCTCCGACACAGGGAACGAAACGACCTTCGGCGTGAAACCGGTCTCGCCCGACACTTCGATCTCGGCCGACTCGCCACCGCAGAGATCCAGCACCATGCGCGTGGCAAGCTCGATGCCCGGCGTGTTGAAGGCCGGGTCGATGCCGCGCTCGTTGCGGTAGCGGGCATCGGTGATGATGCCGAGCGTACGGCCGGTGCGCGCCACGGTCAGCGGCTCCCAGACGGCCGCCTCGATCAACACGTCGGTGGTGTTCTCGTCACAGCCCGAATGTTCGCCACCCATGACGCCGGCGATGGATTCAATGCCATTGTCGTCGGCGATGACACACATGTCCGGCGTCACCGCATAGGTGCGGCCGTCGAGCGCCAGCACGCTTTCGCCTTCCTTGCCGCGACGGACGACCAGGTCGCCCGCGACCTTGGCAGCGTCGAAGACGTGCAGCGGGCGGCCGCGATCGAAGGTGATGTAGTTGGTCATGTCGACCAGGGCATTGATCGGTCGCAGACCGATCGCCAGCAGCCGCTGTTGCAGCCATCTCGGCGACGGGCCATTCTTGACGTTGCGTACCAGCCTGAGCGCGAAGACGCGGCACAGATCCGGCGCATCGATCCTGACCTTGACCGGGGTGGCGCCCTTGCCGGCAACCGGCTCGACCGGCGCGGTCTTCAGCTTGCCGAGGCCGGACGCGGCGAGATCGCGCGCGATGCCGTAGACACCGGTGGCTTCCGGATGGTTCGGCGTCAGGTTGATCTCGATCACCGGATCGTCGAGATGGGCATAGGCGGCGAAGGATGTGCCCACCGGGGCGTCCTGCGGCAGATCGATGATGCCGTTGTGCTCGTCCGACAGTTCGAGCTCGCGCTCGGAACACATCATGCCATGGCTTTCGACACCGCGGATCTTGCCGACGGACAGGGTCACGTCGATGCCGGGAACGTAAGTGCCGGGCGCGGCGAAAGCGCCGACCAGGCCGGCGCGTGCGTTCGGCGCACCGCAGACGACCTGTACCGGGGCGCCGGAGCCAATGTCGACGCTCAGCACCTGCAGTTTGTCGGCGTCCGGATGCTTGCCGGCCGTCAGCACCTTGGCGATGACGAAAGGCTTCAGCGCCGCCTTGTCGTCGACCGATTCGACCTCGAGGCCGATCGAGGTCAGCCGCTCGACGATTTCGTCCAACGTGGCATCGGTTTCCAGATGATCCTTGAGCCAGGAGAGGGTGAATTTCATGGGTTCACTCGTTTCGTATTGTTGCGGTCGAGCACTTCCACCAGCCGGAACCGCTCGCAAGCCAAAATCATATCGGGCGAATAGCCGCCATTGCGGCCGAAATAGGCTTCGTGCGCCTCTCGCCAGTAGTCGTAGGACAGGTCGCCTTCGCCCTCGTCGCGGGCAAAGGCGGCATCGACCTCGTCGAAGCGCTTCATCTCCACCGAAACCGTCTCGATGACCGCGGCGCGACGACCCAAACCATCAAGCACGACATCGCGCCGTCCGACCACCGGCACCGGCTCGTGATCGCCGAAGTCACGCAGCGCACCGCAGGTCGCGGTCTTGCGGCCTGCAAGCACCAGCGCCAGCAGTTCGTCCTGCAGTTCCGGACTGTCGCCGAAGGCAAAGGTCACCGCGGGGTCCTTGATCTGCCGTCCAAGCGCCCAGACACCGGCGGTGATCTCGGCGGCAAGCAGCAACGCGCCACTCGCTTCATTTCGGTAGACACCAAGGGTCTGGGTCTGGGTCGGATAGAGCGGATCGCCAAAGGTCAACGCACGCGGCTCCTCGTTCCGCGAAACGATGTTTCCCAGTTCGATCGTCGGCTCGGCAATGCCCCAGTCGATCTGGAAGCGGCCGAGCGGTGTGTCGTCAACCGTCTGTATCATCAGGTGCTGAGGCCGCCGAACAGCGTCGGCATGTCGAGCGGGCGGAAACCGTAATGCGACAGCCAGCGCACATCGGCGTCGAAGAAGGCACGCAGGTCCGGCATGCCGTATTTCAGCATGGCGATGCGGTCGATGCCCATGCCCCAGGCGAAGCCCTGGTATTCGTCCGGATCCAGCCCGCCGGCGCGCAGCACATTGGGATGCACCATGCCGCAGCCGAGGATCTCCATCCAGTCGTTGCCTTCACCGAAGCGCACTTCGCCCGGCCGCGAACGGTCACATTGGATGTCGACTTCCAGGCTCGGTTCCGTGAACGGGAAGAAGGACGGACGGAAGCGCATCTTCAGGCTCGGCACCTCGAAGAAGGCCTTGCAGAACTCTTCCAGCACCCAGCGCATGTTGGCGACGTTGGCCGTACGGTCGATGACCAGCCCTTCGAGCTGGTGGAACATCGGCGTATGGGTCGCGTCCGAATCCATGCGGTAGGTCTTGCCCGGGATGACGATGCGGATCGGCGGCTTCTGCACTTCCATAGTGCGGATCTGAACCGGGGAGGTGTGGGTGCGCAGCAGCCTGGCCTCGTTGCCCTCCCCCGCCTGCAGGAAAAACGTGTCGTGCATCTCGCGAGCCGGATGGCCGACGGGGAAATTCAACGCGGTGAAGTTGTAATGGTCGGTCTCGATGTCCGGGCCTTCGGCGATCGCGAAGCCCATGTCGCCGAAGATGGCGGCGATTTCGTCGATGACCTGGCTGATCGGATGGATGCGGCCACGTTCCGCCGGCGACTGGCGCACCGGCAGCGTGACATCGACCGTCTCGGCGACGAGGCGGGCGGCAACGGCGGCGTTCTTCAGTTCGGCCTTGCGGGCAGCCAGCGCCTCGGTGACGCGGTTCTTCAGCCCGTTGATCGCCGGGCCCTGGACCTGGCGCGCCTCGGCGGTCATCGCGCCCAGCGTCTTCAGCAACTCCGAGACGGAGCCCTTTTTGCCGAGAGCGGCGATGCGCACGGCCTCGATTGCCTGCTCGTCGGCAGAGGCTGCGATGTCGGCAAGCAGCGCGCTCTCCAGGACTTCGAGATTTCCAGCGTTGGCGTTCACGATAAAACTCTTTCGATCGGGACTACGGGGCAGCGGTCTGCCTGATAGCCATTAGGTTGCTTTGGAGCGCGGCATAAGAAAAACCCGCGCCGGCCGAGCCAGCGCGGGTTTCCCAAATCAGATTTCGAAAAGCTTGGGAAGACGCTGGCTTAGGCGACAGCGCTTTCAAAAGCATTCGGGGTGGTGTTCTTCAGGTATTCGAGCGCGACCTTGGCCTTGCCGACGAGCACGGCGAAAGCCTGCGGCTCGTGGATAGCCATGTCGGACAGGACCTTGCGGTCGATCTCGATGCCAGCCTTGTTGAGGCCGTCGATGAAGCGGCCGTAGGTCAGGCCGTGCTCGCGGACAGCGGCGTTGATGCGCTGCACCCAGAGCGCGCGGAAGTTACGCTTGCGCGCCTTGCGGTCGCGATAGGCGTACTGCAGCGACTTCTCGACCGCCTGCTTGGCGATGCGGATGGTGTTCTTGCGACGGCCGTAGAAACCCTTGGCGGCTTTCAGGACCTTCTTGTGCTTGGCGTGGGAGGTAACGCCTCTCTTTACACGTGCCATGTCATGATCTCCTTAAATTGGGACGCAGCCGGGCTCAGAGGCCGTTCGGCAGGAAATTCTTGATGACCTTCTTGCCATCCGGTTCAGCAAGAACCATCGTGCCGCGGGCATCGCGAATGAACTTGTTGCTGCGCTTGATCATGCCGTGACGCTTGCCGGCCGCAGCCGACAGGACCTTACCGGTCGCAGTGATCTTGAACCGCTTTTTGGCGGCGGACTTGGTCTTCATCTTGGGCATTTTGCTACTCCTATGCGAAGGCTTGAGGCCTTCTTGTTGTTGTTTCCGGGCCGACCAAAGCCTGGAAAGCAAATGAAACCGCCACGGCATGCCCTGCCGGGCGGTTTTTCTGGAACGCGGCCCTATACTGCAAAGATGCCGGCCGCGCAATCCCTGCCTGCATGTCCGCGGTCAGTATAACGAGAACAGGATCGGCACCAGCCCCTTCTCCTGGCCCTCTTCGATGAGTTCGAAAAAGGGAATGGCCAGCAGGAACATCAGCCCGTCGCGCAAGGTGAGATTGAAGATGCGCGGCGTGAACGTCACCTCGGCCTGGTCCCTGAACAGACAGGGTTTGGGAAGAAACCGCGGAACGCGCTGCAAATAGTCTTCATAAGGCGCGCCGAGAGCGGACTTGAGGTAGCGCTCCTCGCGCAAGGCAACGATATGGAACGCGGCCGCACTGAGCAGCATGGAAGCAGCCGTCACGACAAGGCTGCCGGTCTGGGCGCCGATGCCGGTGACGGCGATCGTGGAGAAGAAATACAGCGGGTTGCGCATCACCGAATATGGACCGGTCGAGATCAGCTCGGCGGATTTGCGGCCACCGATATAGAGGATCGACCAGAGCCGCCCGCCGATGCCGACCAGGATCAAAGCGAGGCCGGTCGATTCGATGCGTTCATGCGTAAGCTCGTCATGCAGCGAGCCGCTGAAGATGATGAGCCCGAAAAAGACGGCGACCAGGATGGCCAGACTGCCGCGCCGTCGCCGCTGATAGCGCCCCAATGCTTCGAGCGCCTCGGATGATTGCGGAGTCGACATGGCAAGGGTCCCGACCGCAGAACTGCGGCGGCGTATTTGTCAGGTCGGTTTGCGGATTTTGTCGGGCCGGTTTGCGGAAAAATCGCGGCGGTCAGGGCAGCCGGAAAAGCACCGGCAGTGCGCCTGAAGCCTGCGCGTTTTCGATCAGCTCGAAGATCGGCATGGCGATCAGGAAGACCAACCCATCGAGCAACGTGTTGAGCAGGAGGCGCGGACGGAAGGAGCCGGTGTCGCCTTCCTGGTAGAGCGAAAGCCGGGGAATGAAGCGCGGCACGCGGGCGAGATAGGCCTTGTAGGGAGCACCGAGCTCGTCCTTGAGGAAGCGCTCTTCGCGCAGGATGACGATGTGGAACGCGCCGGCACAGAGCAGGGCAAAACCGGCCGTGGCGACAAGCGAGCCCATTTGCGCGCCGACGCCGGCGGCGGCCAGCGTCGAGAAGACATAGAGCGGGTTGCGGGTGATCGAATAGGGTCCGCCGGTGACGACCTCATGCGACTTGCGCCCGCCGATATAAAGCGTCGACCACAGGCGTCCGATGATGCCGAGGAAGATCATCAGCACACCGGCCATCTCGACGGTTTCGTGGATGAAGCTTTCCGGCGGATAGACCGCCTCCCCGAACAAGAGGGCCGCAAACATCGCCACGACGAGGATGGCCAGGACCAGACGCCGAAGAGACTGATACGTGCCAAGCGCGCGCCGGGCATCGGTCTCGGCAATTTTGTCGTTCATGTTCAGAAGTCCGCAGAACGCCGCAACAAAGGCGACAAATCACCGAGAGCAATTCCAGCAAAAAGTGCGTAGCAGTTTTGCGTCCGGAATTGCGTCAAAACTAAGAGGTAGAGCATTGCAGGCGTTTCTGTTTCGCCGGAAATGCTCTGGTTAAGGCAGGAAAAAGGCGCCCCGCTTGTCACGGAGCGCCTTTGTCAGGAACAGGCCTGGCTTGGCGACGATCAACGCGGCGCCAGCACCATCATCATCTGGCGGCCTTCGAGCTTCGGCTCCGCCTCAACCTTGGCGATGGTGGCGACTTCCTCGCGCACCTTGTTGAGGAGCTGCATGCCGAGTTCCATATGCGCCATTTCGCGGCCACGGAAACGCAGCGTCAGCTTGACCTTGTCGCCTTCCTCGAAGAAGCGGCGCACGGCGCGCATCTTCACGTCGTAGTCGTGGCTGTCGATGTTGGGGCGCATCTTGATCTCCTTGATCTCGATGACGCGCTGGTTCTTGCGAGCTTCGGCTGCCTTTTTCTGGTTGGCGTATTTCAGCTTGCCGAGGTCGAGGATCTTCGTAACCGGCGGGACGGCGTTGGGCGAGATCTCGACCAGATCCAGCCCGGCTTCCTCTGCCAGCTGCAATGCTTCGTTGATGGAAACGTCACCGCGGTTCTTGCCTTCTGCGTCGATAAGCTGGACGCGGGGGACGCGGATATCCCGGTTTGCGCGCGGGCCATCCTTCGTGGGCGCCGCTGCTTTGAAAGGTCTGCGAATTGTCGTGGTCTCCTCGAGCCGTTGGCGTTCTGGATTTCAGTTCGAATTTGCTGTGGCGCGTCAATGTGGTGACCGCGCGGCGCGAGTCAATAGCACAGGCGCGACAACAAATCACCTGTTCGGGCAAATTAGTCCCACTGTTGCTTTCTGAACCAAGCAAAGAACTGAACAGCGCCCTTTTCGCTGCGTCCCAGCCATGCCAAGAAGCGCAACCTCAGAGCGGCGCGCACAAGTATTCGACGCTCTACCCTTTGATGCCGCGTATCGCGTTTCGAGACCCGATGCGCCAGGAACCGCGCCATGCAGCCGACCGCTCCAGACTTTCTCGCCGTCAACGGGATCGCCATCGCCGTCCGCCATCAGTCCGGCAAGGCACCGGGCGTGGTCTGGCTCGGCGGCTACAAATCCGACATGCTGGGTACCAAGGCCGAGACACTTGCCGATTGGGCCGGCAGGAACGGCCATGCCTTCCTGCGGCATGATTATTCCGGCCACGGCGAGTCCGGCGGCGACTTCAATGACGGCACGATCTCGACCTGGCTCGCGCAAAGCCTCGCGGTGTTTCGCCACCATGCCAGGGGCAAGCAGATCCTGGTCGGCTCGTCGATGGGGGCTTGGATCGCGCTGCGCATGGTGCAGGAACTGCGCAAGCCCGGCGACGACCGCGTCGCCGGGCTGGTGCTGCTGGCGCCGGCACCGGATTTCACCGCGGATCTGATCGAGCCGACGCTGACCGACGCGCAACGTCGCGACCTCACCGAAAACGGCTTCTTCGCCGAGCCGTCCGAATATTCGGACCAGCCCTATATCTATACGCGCGCGCTGATCGAGGATGGCCGCGACAACCTCGTCATGACGGGCCCGATCGACACGCATTGCCCGGTCCACGTCATCCAGGGCCTTGCCGATCCGGATGTACCGCATAGCCACGCGCTGAAGCTGGTCAGCCATCTGCCCTCCGACGACGTCACGCTGTCGCTGGTGCCGGAGGGCGATCACCGGCTGTCGCGCCCGCAGGATCTGGAATTGCTGCAACGGGCGGTCGAAGCTCTCGTCGAGCGGGCCGGCTGATGCGCCTCTCCATCCCGATATCCGCCTTCGTCGCAGCGATCGTCGGCTTCGGCGGAACGCTCGCCATTATCATCGCCGCCGCCAATGCCGTCGGCGCCACGCAATTGCAGACGGCAAGCTGGGTCACCGCGCTGTGCATCTCCATGGCCGTGGAAACGGCGTGGCTGTCCTGGCGCACCAGGATGCCGATCATCAGCGCATGGTCGACACCGGGGGCGGCGCTGATTGCGGCATCGAGCGGCTTTTCGATCGGCGAGGCCGTCGGCGCCTTCCTGATCGCAGGCGCACTGCTGGTGCTGACCGGCCTGATCAAGCCGTTGACCCAGCTGATCTCGAAAATCCCGGCCTCGGTGGCGTCGGGCATGCTGGCCGGCATCCTCGTCACCTTCGCGCTCAATGCGGTCAGGACCATTCCCGTCGATCCATGGCTGGTGCTGCCGCTGATCGCGGCCTTCTTCCTGATCCGGTTGTGGAACCCGGCGCTGTCGGTGCTTGCGGTGCTGGTTGGCGGCGGACTTGCCGCTTTCCTCACCGGCCGGGTCGGCAGCCTGCCGGCGCCGGAACTTTCAACGCTGACGCTGATTGCACCCGTCTTCACCGCCAAGGCGGCGATCGGGCTGGCGCTGCCGCTCTATCTCGTCACCATGGCCTCGCAGAACCTGTCCGGCCTCGCCGTGCTGCGGGCGGCGGGCTACAATCCAGAACCCGGCCCATTGATCAGTTTCACCGGGCTGGTGTCCTTCCTGCTCGCGCCGTTCGGCGCCTCGACCTCCAACCTGGCTGCGATCTCGGCCGCCATCTGCACCGGGCCGGACGTTCACCCGGACCCGGCCGAGCGCTGGAAGACCGGGCCGTTCTATGCGCTCGCCTATGTCGTCTTCGCGATCTTCGGCGCCTCGCTGGTGGCGATCTTTGCTGTCCTGCCGCAAAGCCTGATCGTGCTGGTCGCCGGCCTCGCCTTGCTGGGGCCCTTCACCAATGCATTGACGATCTCGCTCAAGGACGAGCATGAACGCATGGCCGCGACAACGGCTTTTGCGGTCACGGCATCAGGCCTGACCCTGTTCGGCGTCGGCGCCGCCTTCTGGGGCCTGGTCGCGGGAATGATCGTGGTTCTGCTCGATCACGCAAAAAATCGCTAGGCTTTACAGGCGGTTGCCCGGTTGGCGACCGTTTCGTCTTGAAGAAGGCGCCGATTCTTCCCACCTCGATTGGCAGCAGCCGTGCTTGGCTGCCTATGGAGCGTTTCCGTTCTTCACGGAAACGCGGAAACGCTCCAGGTTTTGGGTTTCGCCGCATTGTGCGACGCCAAGTGATGTCACTTGGCTGCAAATGCTTAACCAAAGGAACGGGAGAAATGAACACGACTGCATTGATCCGCCCGGCCTGGACGCCGGCAACCATCGCGCTGATGGTTCTTGGCTTCGTGGTGTTCTGGCCACTGGGCCTCGCCATGCTTGCCTACATCATCTGGGGCGACCGGCTCGACGGCTTCAAGCGCGACGTCAACAAGGCCACCGATGGCATCTTTGCCGGCTGCCGCCGTGGCGCCGACAAGGCGCATCGCTGGGGTCATGCCTCCGCCCGCACCGGCAATGTCGCCTTCGACGACTGGCGCGACAAGGAACTGGAGCGCCTCGCCGAAGAGCGCCGCAAGCTCGATGAGACGCTGGCCGAATTCGACGACTATGCCCGCGAACTGCGCCGCGCCAAGGACCAGGAAGAGTTCGATCGCTTCATGGCCGAGCGCAACAGGCCGACCGCGCCGGCCACCATCAAGCCGGCCCCTGCCAAGCCAGCCAAGGGCAAGGGCACGACCCTGCTCGACGACTGATCGATGCGATCAGCATGAGTTCCAGCGGCGCCGTCTGAAAAGCGGCGCCGTTGTCTTGTGGGGTTTCTGTTGCCCCTGCAGCGATCACATCGCTGCGAAGACCGCTACAGATTTCCCCGAATCGCTTATGTTCCTCTTATGTCCTTCGCCTTCTTCCGCAACCTGACCAAGCCGAGACCCGCTCCCGTCGAGGAGCGCGAGCATCATGTGGCTGGCCGCACGCTGCCGCTCAGGATCGTCGAGAACGAGCGCGCGCGGCGCCTGACCCTCCGGATCGATGCCGGCGGACAAGGCCTGCGCATCACCGTGCCGCCGGGCCTGCGCCAGGGCGAAGTCGAAAGATTCCTCAGCCGTCATCAGGGCTGGCTCGAGCAGAGGCTGGCCAAGGTTCCGGACCGGCCACAGGTGCGACCGGGCATCAAGGTTCCGGTGCGCGGCGTGCCGCATCTCGTCCTGCACGAGCCCGGCAAGCGCGGCACCGTCGTGGTCGGCGCCGATGCGAGCGGGCCGACGCTCACCATCCATGGCGATCGGCTGCACCTGCCGCGGCGTGTCGCCGACTTCCTGAAACGCGAAGCCAAGCGCGACATCGAAGCGCTGGTGCAGCGCCACACCAATGCGATCGGCCGCAAGGCGAAAAGCATCCGCTTCAAGGATACGTCGAGCCGCTGGGGCTCCTGCACCGCCGACGGCAACCTCTCCTTCTCCTGGCGCATCATGATGGCGCCGCCACCGGTGATCAATTACCTGGTGGCGCATGAGGTGGCGCATCTGAAGGAGATGAACCACGGCCCGAAATTCTGGAAGCTGTGCGAGGAGCTCTGCCCCGACACCGAGCGCTGCAAAGCCTGGCTGAAAAAGAATGGCGGCGCGCTGCAGGCGATCGCGTTCGAGTAGCAACTGCTGTCGGCAATCCGTCGATCGAAGCAGGTCGATGCGTGGCGATGCGTGGCGATGCGCTAAATTCGCTGGTCTGCCTGGCCGGTCAAGCTGCGCAGTCCGGCCTGCAGTGCCTCGTCATCGCCCTGTTCGACACCGAACAGCAGATCCAGCAGCGGGAACGTGCAGCGATAGAAGGCCATCCGCGCGCGCGTCGGCGCGGATATCGGCGTGTGCCGTTCGACCAGAGCGAGGAAACTGTCGCCAAAGCCGGCGGCGAGGCTCGCGGAATCATAGGCCGGATCGCCGATGCCACAGCCTGCGAAATCGATGACGCCCGAGAGCCGGCCATTATGGGCGAGGATGTTGCCGGCGCCGAAATCGCCGTGGATGATCGTTCGCGCCGACATGCCGGGATCCGCCAGGAAGGCACCGAACCGTTGCCTGAGGTCGGCAGCGACATCCGCAGGCAGAAGCGGGAAGGCGTGCCGTTCGCATTGCCGCAGCAGATCATGCCATTCGGCCAGCGGATCGACGGCCTCGGCGCCGGGCAGGAGCGAGACCGGCAGCGCATGCAATGCCGCCAGAAAGGCGGCGAGATCGAGCGCAAAGGTATTCTGGCCCTCGCGCGGCAGCACGCCGGGATCGGTGATCGGCTCGCCCGGCAGTTTGCGGTGCATGGAGACGACGTGACCGCCGACGTCACGCAGTTCCAGGATGGGCAGAAGCCGCGGCAAATGCGGGCGCAACGCAGCCAGCACATCGGCCTCTCGCGTCAGCTCGCGAACGCCGGATGGATAATATGGCAGCCGCACGATCGTCTCGCCGAAATCGAGTACGAGATTGTTCTGGCCCGTCGAAACGACCTTCGGCGATGGCGGCAGCTTCAGCGCCGCCGCGATCTCGGCGGACGTTGGCGAGCCGGCGATCGGATCAGGCATGATGTCGCGCGGTCCGCTCACAGCGATTTCATCAGCCAGAGGATCAGATCGTCGTCGACGCGCACCGACTGGTCGGGAACCACCGGCTTCTCGCCATAGGTGATGCCGCGCCCGTCGGGAAGATAACCCAGCCTGACATAGAGGCGCTGGGCAGCGCCATAATCGGCATAGAGACCGACACCCAGGCCGATCACCGGCTTGCCTTTTGCAGCGGCGAGTTGCTCGAAGCGGCCGATCATCGCCGTGGCGATACCCCCACCGCGCGCGGCCTGGGCAACGACCAGATTGTTGATTTCCGGAATGCCGGCTTCACTGAAAGGCGGATAGTCCGACCGCCACAGCAGCGTGCCGTAACCGACAACATGCCGGCCCTGGAAGGCGAGCAGCACGACGCGGCGGTCTCGATCGGCATCGGCAAGATAGCCCTGCCAAAGCCCGGGATCGGCATTCCAGGCCGGTCCGCCGTCCGTCGCGGCGATCCGGTCCAGATCGCTGGTCTCAAGCGCCCTGATGGTGAGGTCGCCGATCATCGCCTTAAGTCTTCCTCGCCGTCGGTCTTCATTGCCATTGTTCCGCACAGATGGCCCCGGCCCTCGTCGGAAGCAACTCCATGGCATGGTCCAGACGGCGAAGACAGAACCGGCCAGGCAAGGCCCGGCCGGTTCGATGGCAAGTCGTTACGGCGCGCGATCGAGGGTGGCGCCTTGCCTGCCGCTTAGTCTGCAACGATTTCGCTGAACTGCACGATCGGCGCGATGTCCGTATAGTTGGCGACATCCGCGGCGACTTCCGCGCGGTGGGGGCCGAACGTCTGCTGGAAAATCTCCAGGCTCGGCGAGTAGACGTGGCACGCCGCGACGAACTCCGGCGCACTTCCGGGTTCGCGACCCACAATGCCCTTCTCGATCTCGTAGCGCAGGCAGACATCGCCGAGCCGTTGCTTGATCAGTGGCATGTGAGTGGTGCGGTAATAGTCGTGATCGAACTTCGAGCCACCATTGGCCGGATAGTAGACACTCATCTTGATCATGCTGGGGCTCCTGCGGGGATGCCTCTCCGGGCGTCGGATGGACTTTTTAAAGTCCGGACAATTTCTCGATGCCGGACAGGATGCGATATGCCGCCTTGATTCGGGCCGGGATCGGATAGCTCCTGTTGGCCAGAATGACGATGCCAAGCTTCCTGGCCGGAATGAACGCGGCGTAGGTGCCGAAGCCGTTGGTCGAACCGGTCTTGTTGAGCCAGGCCTCGGCTCCCGCCGGAACCGGCGGCTCGAGTTTCTCCGCCTTCTGCGGCTTGAACGCCATGTCCGCCGAATTGCCGGCCAGCAGCGTGTCGAGGCTGGTCGGGTAGGAATAGCTCTCCCAGCCCAGCCCCTGGGTCATTTCGCCTATCTTGTAGTAGCCGACATGGGTGGCGGCGATGGCGCGGCGCAGCTTCTCGTCCGACACCTTGCCGTCGATGTTGGCCTGGACGAAGCGGATCAGGTCGGGCGCGGTGGTCTTGATGCCATAGGCTTCGGAATCCAGGACGCCGGGCGACACGCGGATCGGCTTACCGGCTTTGCTGTAGCCATAGGCATAGTCGTCCATGCGCTCCTTGGGCACGTGGATGAAGGTGCTGGACAGGCCGAGCTCCGGCAGGATCGTTCCTTCCATCAGCGCGTCGAAGGACTTACCCATGCTTTCCCCCGCGAGATAGCCGAACAGGCCGATGCTGGGGTTGGAATAGCGCCGGTGCGTGCCCGCGGCGAACTCCGGTTTCCAGGCCCGGAAATAGGCGATCATGCCGTCCTGGTTGGTCACGTAATCGGGAACTTGCAGCGGCAGCCCGCCGGCGGTGTAGGTGCCGAGGTCGAGGACATCGATCTTGTCGAGGGCGCTGCCGGAAAGCACCGGCAGATAGGCGCTCGCCTTTTCGGACAAGGAAAACGTACCGCTTTCGGCCGCGTAGGCAGCCAGCGTCGCGGCGAAGGTCTTCGACACCGAACCGACTTCGAAGATGGTCTTCTCGGTGACCTTCTGCCCGCTCTCCCTGGAGGCGACGCCGTAGCCGAAGAAGAACTGCCTGCCGTTGACGGTGATGGCCACGGCCACGCCGGGCAGGTCGTTTTCCTTCATCAGCGGGCGCACGGTCTTGTTCACCAGTTGCTCAAGTTCCTTGCCGTCGGCGGCCTGGGCGTGGGCGCCGGCCTGCAGGAGCGCGGCCGCAACGGTTCCGATTTTCAGAAGTCTGGTCATGGTCTTTGAACCTTTCGGTAGGCCGGTCATGTCAAACCTGCGCTGCGATGCGGCCGATCTCGGCGATGACGGCATCGCGTTCCTTCGACGATATCTTCGGGATCTCGCAATAGACCGTCACGATCAGCGGGGCGCGATCCGGAGGCCAGATCACCGCGATGTCATTGGCATTGCCCTGTTCGTCGCCATTGGTGCCGGTCTTGTCGCCGACAAGCCAGTCCGCCGGGAGGCCGGCGCGCACCCGCCTGTCACCTGTCTTGTTGGTGATCAGCCACGCCGCCAGCTGATGACGCGACGCGGCTGACAGGACATCGGTGAACAGCAGCTTGCGCAGGGTTTCCGTCATCGCCGCCGCCGTGGTGGTATCGCGCTGGTCATCGGGGCCGTCGTGGAGGTTGAGCTCGGGTTCGGTCCTGTCGAGCCGCGTGACGTCGTCGCCGATGCGGCGGCAGAAAGCCGTTAGCGCTGCCGGACCGCCGAAGCGGGCGAGCAGTAGATTGGCGGCGGTGTTGTCGCTGATCGTGACTGTCGCGTCGCACAGTTCGGCAATCGTCATGCCCGGCCCGTCGGCATGCGGCTTGGTCACCGGCGAGTGAACCGCAACGAGGTCTTTGCTGGTGAAGGCGATGCGCTCGTCCAGCTTGGCCTCCCCCTTGTCGACGTGTGCCAGAACCAGCGCGGCCAGCAGCGCCTTGAAAGTGCTGCACATGAGGATGCGCTCGTCAGCCCGGTGCTGGATGCGTTTACCGCTGCCGAGGTCGAGGATCGTCACGCAGAAACGGCCGGGATGCTTGCGCTCCAGTTCGGCGAGTTTGTTTTCAGCCTCGCCGCCGCGTTCGGCATAAGCGACCGACCTGAAAGCCGCCAAGGTCGGGATGGCCAGAAGACTGCCGGCAAGAGCCTGCCGGCGCGAAAGAGACATCGTCATTCGCGTGTTCCATATCAGCGTTGATTGAAGGAGAGAAACGAACGCCGACGATCTCAGTGATCTGCGGCCAACTCCCAATCGCGACTCTCGGGAACGACTATGGCGTTGCCCCTTGCCCCAGGCAAACGATCAATTCTAAGCTCAGGCATGAACAAAACTTGGTCATAACTCATGGAAGTGTCGCAACTGCCGCTCAATGCCCTGCGCGCCTTCGAAGCGTCGGCGCGCCATTGCAGCTTCACCCGCGCCGGCCTCGAACTGCGCGTGACACAGACGGCGATCAGCCACCAGATCAAGGCGCTGGAGGACGCGCTGGGAGTGACGCTGTTCAAGCGGCTGCCGCGTGGGCTGACCATGACCGACGAGGGCCATGCGCTGCTGCCGGTGCTTACCGATGCCTTCAGGCGCATGAGCGCCACCTTGAGCCAGTTCGAGGAAGGCAACTACCGCGAGATCCTGACGGTCGGCGTGGTCGGAACCTTCGCGATCGGCTGGCTGCTGCCGCGGCTCAATGCGTTCAAGGCACAGCATCCGCATCTCGACCTGCGCCTGAAGACGAACAACAACCGCTCCGACATCCTGCTCGACGGGCTGGACTTCTTCATCCGCTTCGGCGACGGCGCCTGGCACGGCACCGAAGCCTTTCACCTGATGGAAGCCCCGCTCTCGCCGGTCTGCGCGCCGGCGCTGCAGCCCGGTCTCGCCATGCCGGCCGATCTGGCCCATGCCGAACTGCTGCGCTCCTACCGGATGGACGAATGGAAACTGTGGTTCAAGGCTGCCGGGCTGGACGCCCCCGGCCTGCGCGGCTGGATGTTCGATTCCTCGCTGACGCTGGTCGAGGCGGCGGCACGCGGCGTTGGCGTCGCGCTCGTTCCGGTGGCCATGTTCAGCCATGACATCGCGATTGGACGGATCGTGCAGCCTTTCGACATTGTCGTGCACACCGGCAGCTATTGGCTGACGCGGCTGAAATCGCGCGAAGAGACCCCGGCCATGTCCGCGTTCCGCGAATGGCTGGTCGACACGACGGACGCCGGCCGGGCCTGATCGACCCTGCCCGCGCCGGCCGCGCAACAGTTTCGCTACGGCGCAGCCCGCATCGGTTCGCCCTGGCGATAGTTCATCGCGATCTTGTTGCCGGCGGTCTGGCCGCCATCGATCGGCAGCACCGCGCCGGTGATGAAACCGGCCTCCTCTGAGCAAAGCCACAGTACAGCGCTGGCGACTTCCTCGACGCGCCCGATGCGGCGCATCGGCGTGGCAAGCCCGGCCTGACGCTGCGCCTCCGGCCCTGCCGCCTCGAGATGATGCGTCAGGATCGGGCCTGGCGCGACGACATTGATGCGGATGCCACGGTCGGCATAGTCGAGCGCTGCCGCCTTGGTGAGGCCGATGATACCGGCCTTGCCGGCGACATAACCCGCCAGGCCCGAGGTACCGTTGACACCGGCGACGGACGCCATGTTGACGATGGCGCCGCCGCCGCCCTTCAGCATCGCGGCGATCTCGTGCCGCATGCCGATGAACGTGCCGGCGATGTTGGTGTGGATGCCGCGCCCGAACCCTTCCAGGTCGAGTTCGGCGAGCGGCGCTGGCCGTGGGCCGTCGGTGGCGTTGTTGAAGGCCACGTCAAGCCTGCCGAATTCGGCGACGGTCTGCTCGACCGCACGCGCCATCTGCTCATCGTCGCCGACATCGGCCCGGATGGCGACGGCCTTGCCGCCACTGGCCCGGATCTCCCGCGCCCGCGCCTCGACCAGATCGCCGGAACGGGCGATCAATACGACCGCCGCCCCTGCGGCGGCGAAAGCTTCCGCGGTCGCCGCACCGATGCCCTTGCTGGCACCGGCCACAAGCGCGACCTTGCCCGCGAAGGGCCTTTTCAATTCACTCATCTCTGCCTCGGATTTGACCTCTCGATTTATTTACAGTAGTACCAATATGGTAAGAGTCAAATATTTAGCAGCGACGCAATGACGACCGCCTCCGATGAAAGCGCCGCCCTGGTCTGGCGGCTGATGTTCGACTTCTTCATGCGTTCGGCGCCGGAACGCACGGAAAGCCTGCGCCGGCGCGGCCTGACCCCCAACGACGCAAGGGCGCTTTCCAGCCTGGATGCTTCGTCTGGCCGGCCGATCGGCGAACTGGCACGGCAATGGAAAAGCGATCCTTCCAACACGACATGGGTCGTCGACCGGCTGGAGAAGGCCGGGCTGGTCGAGCGCAAGGCATCGCCTCAGGATCGCCGCGTCAAGCTGGTGATGCTCACGGCCAAGGGCCGTAAAACGCGCGACGAGCTGCTGGCTGAATTCCGCAGGCCACCCCGCGAAATCACCGTGCTCGACGCCGATGATCTCGCCACGCTGGAGCGGATCTTCGTGAAGATCGGCGCCGCGACAACCGCGACCGAAAACGAACGTTAGGCGCGGAGAGACTCAGTCATCATTGGCGGCGTTGAGTTCGTCGGGTCTGAGTCCCTCGTCCTCCTGGCGCGGCCAGGGCAGGAATGTCCTGTCGAAGGCATCGCCGCCGAAATAGTCGAGTGCGCGGTGCGCCTCCGCACCGTTGTAGGCGGCCTTGTCGATCAGATGCGCGATCACGTCGCGTGCCTGGGCCAGCTTTTCCTTCAGTTCCGCGACGGTGTTCTCGGCCATGGCGATGCTGCTCCCGTTTGCCGACAGGGTAACCGCTTTCAGCATTTCGGCAATCATCGCTTTTCCTCGACTTTGCCGCCTTTTCGTGGCACTTGGCCGCCCTATGGCACGCGAGATGAACACACGCGATATCAAGATCTGCGGTCTCAAGACCGACGACGCCGTGGCGGCGGCGCTCGACAACGGCGCCAGCCACATCGGCTTCATCTTCTTCGCCAAGAGCCCGCGCAACACAACGCCTGCCGAAGCCGGACGCCTGCGCCAGGCGGCCCGGGGCAAGGCCAAGGCCGTTGCCGTCACGGTCGATGCCGATGATGCCTTCCTGGACGAGATCGTGGCGGTCATGGCCCCGGACATGCTGCAGCTGCACGGCTCCGAAAGCTCCGAACGTGTCGCCGCGGTGAAAGCCCGCTACGGCCTGCCGGTCATGAAGGCGCTGTCGCTGCGCGAAGCTGGCGATCTCGCCGCGATTGCGCCCTATCGCGGTGTCGCCGACCGTTTCCTGTTCGATGCCAAGCCACCCAAGGGCTCGGAGCTGCCCGGCGGCAACGGCGTTTCCTTTGACTGGCGTATCCTGACCGGTCTGGACGCCGGTCTCGACTACATGCTGTCGGGCGGGCTCAACACCGGCAATGTCGGCGAAGCACTGGCGATCGCCAATCCGCCCGGCCTCGACATTTCGTCCGGTGTCGAAAGCGCACCGGGGGTCAAGGATGTCGGGCTGATCGCCGCGTTCTTCGAGGCGGTAAGATCCGCGCAGACGAGAAGCGCCGCCTGATCTCAAGACGGCGCTCCGCAGCGTTTCCGTTTTTCACGGGAACCCGGAAAAGCTTTCACTCCCTGTTTTTACGCAACCTCAGTTGCGCAGGACCTTGTAGGTCAGCCGCACATTGCCGGATTTCAGCCGGTCGGCGGCCTCCAGCGCCAGCGCATGACGGTGCCGCACATCCTTGAACAGGGCTTTTCCGCCGCCCAGGATGACGGGGATCACCACCAGCCGCAGCTCATCGACCAGACCGGCGTCGATCATGTTCGACACCAGGGCGGCACCGCCGACCAGGTGCATGTTCTTGCCAGGGCGGTCTTTCAGTTTCGCGATCTCGGCCAGGTCTCCGACGATGTGCGCGACATCCCATCGGATGGCCTTGAGGGTGCGCGAGACCACGAAATGCGGAGTACCCGCCGCGAACCTTGCATAGTCCCGTTCTCCTTGCGTGGCCGGCCGTCCCGCCAGTTCGATCACCCCATCCGGATCGGCGATGATCGAGGTCCAGTAGTGTTCATAGCCGGGATACATGCCGCCGCCGAGAATGCAGGCATCGATCTGCGGCGTCACTTCGAATTCGTCTTCCCAGCTCGTGATCCAGTCCAGTTCGCCCTGCGGGCCTTCGATGAAACCGTCGAGGGAAACCTGCAATGCGGCGATGATCTTGCGCATGTTTTGGTGCCTTTCCGTTGCGTTGACGCCGGTAGGACGATTGACGTCGCGCGCTTCCGACAAAACGGTGCGGATTCTGGCTGGAAAAGTCAGCGCGCCCCGCATTTCCGTTTTTGGGAAACGTCTTGGGGTAGCGCCGAACCGTGCCGACACGACCCCAAAAGGCCGTCGGTGGTTTACATTTCGGGCTGGAAAGGATTAAGCGATAATCGAGAAACCGGCCTGTTGCCGGTCGTTGCTGCTGGAACCCCTCATGAACAAGCCGGCGTTGCCCAATTCCTTCCGCACTGGTCCCGACGAGCAGGGCATGTTCGGCATTTTTGGCGGCCGCTTCGTCGCCGAGACGCT
>NZ_JBYTDF010000016.1:0-96191 GCF_058790995.1 Mesorhizobium sp. EU05-FHT14A09 | reverse complement strand
GCCGACCTCGTCTCACACACCGTCACACAGGACTACACTAGACGCCTCCTCAAGGCTTCCGAGGGGTTCGTCAGGGCAACAAGGGATGCCGAACTTTCGAGACTTCAAACAAAACCAATGAAAAACCAACAGAGGGAAGACAATGAAATCTGGTCTGGTTCTGGGGGGCTTGAGCGCACTCCTGTTTGAAATCCCACACCCCGCCGCAGCGGAAACGGAGATTATCCCCGATCCCGAGCCGGCCCAATACCTCCGCGCCTGTGATGTGATGGGCGCGGGATTTATCCAGCTTCCGCAAAGCGATGTCTGCCTGAAGATCGGCGGTTATGTCAGCTACGAAGTCTCAGCCGGTGCCGACGTCTACACCGGCGAACGCAAGAAGAGCTGGGGCCAGCATACCAAAGCCAAGCTGAATGCCGACGCCCGCTCGGAAACCGAATTGGGGGCTCTGAACACATTTTTCCAGATCGAGGCAAACTTCACCGACGGCACCAATGAAGGCGCGAGCTTTTCCGCAGCAACGATCGAATTGGGGGGGCTGTTGATCGGCGCTTCGGACTCACAGTTCGATGTCTGGCTGGGATCGGCCGGCAATGTCTCGAGCGACGACGTCATTCCTTATGCCGGCGGCATGACCAATCAGGTCAGCTATACGGCGCGGCTCGGCAACGGGCTTTCAGCCATGTTCGGAGCGGAGCAGGGGGCGAGCGCCGACACCAGCAGCAAGGAAGGAGAGATCGAAGACGACGAGGAAGGTGAGGGGCCCGTCGCGCCTGACATGCAGGACCATCTGATCGACAGCTACATGCCGCATCTGGTCGGAGGGTTGAAGCTCGAAAGGCACTGGGGAGCGATCGCAACCATCCTCGGCTATGATGCCGTGTTCCAGGAGATCGCCGCGAAGGTACGACTGGATCTGCGATTGGGTGGTCCGTTCACGGCATTCGTCATGGGCGGCTATCAGTCCGATCCCGAGAAGCCGAATTATTATGGAGCGTGGGATGGCACCTATGCCGCATGGAGCGGCCTGTCCGCCAGCCTGTCGCCGAAACTGACCCTCAACAGCCAGGTCGCCTATGCGGATTCGGGGACATACGCCCTGGCATTCAACGCCGACTATGAGGTGATCCCGGGCCTGATCGTCACGCCCGAGCTCGACTACACGTCGTTCGGCAGCAGGTCCGCGACATCCGGCGACGCGTTTGCGGGCATCCTCAGCATTCAACGCGATTTCTGATGCCGGGACCGTCCCGGCGCATGCACCAACACTTCATCGGCTGGCCACCAAGCGTCAGCCATTCCGACACCCCGGGTCCAACCGGGACATGAGAGCCACGCAAGGACATTGATCATGATTTCAACGCGACGTTCACTGCTCAAGATGGGATTGGCGGGACTGTTCATGCCGCATGTGCAAATCGCTTTGGCGGAAGACAAGCAGAAGCAGTCGTTCGAGAGCTGGCGCCGCGACTTCGAAGCCAGCGTTCCGGATCGAATGAAGGCAGCCAATGTCGTCGGCGCGTCCGTGGCGATAACGACCAGGGACAATGCCACACGTTACACGGCAGCTTTTGGTTTTGCCGACCTCAAGAAGCAGCGCAAGCTCACAGCCGACACGCCGATGCATCTGGCGTCGGTCAGCAAGCTGTTCACCGTCTCGGCCCTGGTGCAGCTGTTTGAGCGCAAGGGCTATGACCTGAACGGCGACGTCAATGATTTCATCGATTTCAAGGTCCGGAATCCTCGTCATCCGAAGCTGCCGATCACCGTGAAGCAACTTGTCACCCATACATCGAGCATCTCCGACGAGGGCTATGGTTTCGTTTCATTCCCCGGCGATCCGACCCAAAGCCTGCCGGATCTGCTGAAGGGCTATCTTGCGGAAGGCGGCAGTGCCTACTCGCCGAAATCGTTCCTCAAGGGAAAACCCGGCACCAAATGGGACTACAGCAATATCGCGATCGCCCTGGCGGGCTACATCGTCGAACACGTCAGCAAGCAGAAATTCCCTTCCTATGTGGCGGCCAACGTGCTTGAGCCGCTCGGCATCCGGAATGCCCATTGGTATCTAAAGGACTTCGCGCCAGATGTGCTCGCCAAGCCCTATCAGTATGAAAAGGGTGAGTTCGTCGAGTTGCCGCAGCAGGGCTATCCAGACGTGCCCGCCGGCATGCTGCGCTGTTCCGCCAGCGATCTCGCGAAAGCACTGCACGCGATGCTGGGACAGGAAACGGGCAACAAAGCCATCCTGTCCCAAGCTGCAGTCCGCAACATGTTGCGTCGGCAGGTGGATCGCAAGATCTACCCCTATCAGGGTCTTTGCTGGACGGAAGAGGAGACTGCGACCCACAAGGCTGTCGGACACACCGGCAGCGACAATGGCGCCCTCAACATGGTCATCCTGACCAAGGACAAGAGCCAGGCGGTGGCCGTGCTGATGAACATCGACGGCACGGACGAAAACCGGAAGTTCCGAGCTTCGGTTGCCGATGATCTGCTCGTTGGCGCGAAGCTTGCCCGATAAGCCTGGACCGAAATCAGACTGAAGAACAGGGGGCGCACCGGCTGTTACCCGGCGCGCTTCCAGCCCAACACGCAAAGTACAAGACAATCATGCCCGATCTCATTCCCGTTTTTGACGGCCACAACGATACGTTGCTCAACCTCCACCTCTCGACCGAGGCCGACAAGGTGCGGCTTTTCACGGAAGGCGCGCCGGCGACTTGGCATATCGACCTGCCGCGAGCCCGCAAGGGTGGCTTCGCCGGCGGCATGTTCGCCATCTTCGCGCCCTCACCGGGAGAAGAGGATCCCGGCTTCACCGCCTCGGTGCTGGGCAATGACGAACCCTTGCCGCCGCCATTGCCGACGGAGGAAGCGCGTTTACCCACCCTCGCCATGGCCTCGATCCTGTTCAGGCTCGAGCGTGCCGCCGCTCTTGCAGTCTGCCGCAGCGCGGCCGACATCCGGGTCGCGATGGAACGTGATGTGATCGCGGCCGTTTTCCACATCGAGGGCGCCGAGGCGATCGATGCCGATTTCGTCATGCTGGATGTGCTGCACGCGGCCGGGCTGCGTTCGCTCGGTCCGGTCTGGAGCCGTCCCAACATCTTTGGCCACGGCGTGCCGTTCCGCTATCCGTCATCTCCCGATACCGGGCCGGGGTTGACCGATACCGGCAAGGCGCTGGTCAGGGCCTGCAACCAGCTGAACATCCTGGTCGACCTTTCTCACATCAACGAAAAGGGGTTCCGTGACGTTGCGGCCATCAGCGACGCACCGCTGGTGGCGACGCATTCCAACGTGCATTCGATCTGCCCGCACGCGCGCAACCTCACCGACTGGCAGCTCGACGCGATCCGTGAGACGCGTGGCATGGTCGGGCTGAACTTCGCCGTCGAATTCCTCCATCCCGATGGCCCGGACGGCAAGAGCGCCGAACTCGACACGATGCTGCGCCACCTCGACGCCATGCTGCAGCGGCTGGGCGAAGACGGAGTCGGCCTGGGTTCTGACTTCGATGGCGCACCGATCCCCGCGGAGATCGGCGACGTATCGGGCCTGCCGCGGTTGATCGAAGCGCTCGAGCGTCACGGCTATGGACGCGACCTGATCGAGAAGATCGCCTGGAGGAACTGGGTCGGTGTCCTGGAGCGGACGATCGGTTAGAGCACTCCAAGGAAAGTGTGTGGCGGAGCTGGAGTGTCCTGCGAGAAAACGGAAACGCTCTAGCCGCGCTGCCACATCGCGTCAGGCACGACCACCAGCTTGCCGACGAAGTCCTTGGCCATGAAGTCGGTCTGGGCGTTGTGGAAATCCGAGAGCCGATAAACGCCGCCGACCAGCGGCTTGATCTTCTTCTCCTCGATGTAGCGCACGATGCGGCGGAAGTCGGCGCGTGTGCCCTGCGAGGAGCCGTGGAGCTGAAGCTGCTTCAGATACATGGTTCTGAGATCGAGCTGCACCACAGGCCCGGCGATCGCGCCGGCCGTGGTGTAGCGGCCTTCCGGCCGCAGGATGCGCAACAGGTCGTTGAAGGCCGGTCCGCCGACGAGGTCGGCGACCACGTCGATCGGCTTGCCACCGGTCACCTCGGCCACCGCGCCGGGCAGGTCGGCGACGCCGCGCGTGATGACCTTCTCCGCGCCGATGTCGAGCAGCGCCTGTTCCTTGCCCTTTCCGACCACGGCATAGGGGATGGCGCCACGCGCACGGACCAACTGCACGATGCCCGAGCCGACACCGCCCGATGCGCCTGTGACCAGAACGCGCTCACCTGCCTGCAGTCGAACGCGTTCCAGCATCTGCTCGCCGGTCAGGTAGGCGCAGCAGAAGGTCGCCAGCTCGATGTCGGTGAGCTCGGTCTCCACCACATGCGCATTCTCGGCCGGCACCACCTGGTATTCGGCGTAACCGCCGTCGCGGCCATGGCCCATATAGTCGATGTCTGCCAGGGAATCGTCGTCGCGATTGTAGATGGAGAAATCCACCATCACCCGTTCGCCGAGCCGCCTGGGCGACACGCCTTCGCCGACGGCGACGATCGCGCCCACCGTGTCGGTGCCCTGGATGCGTGGAAAGGTCAGTGTGTTACCCTGGCGGCGCCAGGTGGAAACGGCCGCTGCATCCTCCTCCGTACCGTAGGCGCCTTGCCGCACCCACACATCGGTATTGTTCATACCGCAGGCCGTTACCTTGACCAGCACTTCGCCGGCGGCAGGTTTCGGCACGCGCGCATCGGTACGGTAGACAAGCTTCTCGAGCCCGCCATGGCCGGTCAACAGAACGGCGGCCATGGTGTCGGGCAAAGGTCTGGCAATCGCGTTCATGCTTCTTAGACCTTGGAAAAGACGCTTTGCACCGCATCGGCGGTTTTCTCAACGATGGTGTCGGCTTCCTGCCTGGTCAGGCAGAGCGGTGGTGCGAAGCCGAGGATGTCGCCTTGCGGCATCGCCCGGGCAATGACGCCGCGCTCCAGCAGGGCCACGGATACCTGCGGCCCGATCTTCTCGGAAGCGTCGAAGAAGACGCGCCCGTCGCGGTCCCTGACGAATTCCACCGCCGCCAGCATGCCTTCGCCGCGCACCTCGCCGACATTCTTGTGGTCGCCCAACGCCTTGCTCAGCTGCTGGTTGAGATAGGCGCCGGTTTCGCCAGCATTTTTCACCAGCCCCATCTCGTCGATGAGCTCCAGATTGGCGACCCCGGCCGCGGCGCAGATCGGATGCGCCGAATAGGTCCAGCCATGGCCGATCGGGCCGAGCTTGTCGGAACCTTCCACCAGCACCTTCCACATCGTGTCGCGCACGATGACGCCGGAGAGCGGCGCATAGGCCGAAGTTAACCCCTTGGCGATGGTGATAAGGTCGGGTTTTATGCCGTAATGGTCGGAGCCGAACATCGTACCCAGCCGGCCGAAGCCGGTCACCACTTCGTCGGCGACCAGCAGGATGTCGTATTTGGCAAGCACGGCCTGGATCTTCTGCCAGTAGCCGGCGGGTGGCGGCACGATACCGCCGGTGCCAAGCACCGGTTCGCCGATGAAGGCCGCGATCGTTTCGGGTCCCTGTGCCAGGATCAGCGCCTCGAGCTGGTCGGCGCAATATTGCGAGAACTGCTCCTCGGTCTGCGATCGGTCGGCGCGACGATAATAATAGGGTGCCTCGGTGTGCAGGATCGGCGCGCGCGGCAGGTCGAAGGCGTTGTGGAAGCCGGCAAGGCCGGTCAGCGAACCGGTCATCACGCCCGAGCCGTGATAGCCGCGCCAGCGCGAGATGATCTTTTTCTTCTCCGGCTTGCCGCGGACGTTGTTGTAGTACCAGATCAGCTTGATGTTGGTTTCGTTCGCGTCGGAGCCAGACAGGCCGAAATAGACGCGTGACATGCCCTGTGGCGCGCGGTCGATGATCATCTTGGCGAGCTTGATCGAGGTCTCGGTGCCGTGCCCGACATAGGCGTGGTAGTAGGCGAGGCTGCTGGCCTGTTTGGCGATGGCATCGGCGATCTTCTGGCGGCCATAGCCGACATTGACGCAGTAGAGCCCGGCAAAGGCGTCGAGGCTCTTCCTGCCGGTCGTATCCCAGACGGTAACGCCTTCGCCACCGGCCATGACGCGGTTCGGCATCTCGCCGCGCGCATGCATGCCCATATGGGTCGAGGGATGGAAGAAGTGGTCGCGATCCCAGGCGGTGAGTTCGTTGGATTGTTGCAGCATGTCGTCTCCTTTTTGTCTCAGCCGCCGGCTCACGCCAGATCGAAGCAGATGTATTTGAGGTCGGTGAAGGCCTCCAGGCCGTGGCGCGAACCCTCGCGCCCGACACCGGATTGTTTGACGCCGCCGAAGGGGATCGGGGCGCCGGTGATCTTGACCCGGTTGACGGCCACCATGCCGTAGTCCAGCGCGCTTGCCAGCCGCCGCTGGCGCGCGCCATTCTCGGTGACGGCATAGGCGACGAGACCGTATTCGGAAGCATTGGCGCGGGCGACGACTTCGTCCTCGGCATCGAAGGGCGTGATCGCCGCCACAGGGCCGAATGTCTCCTCACGCATGATCAGCGCGTCGTCGGAAAGGTCGGCCAGCACGGTCGGCTTGTAGAACAGCGCACCCGCCGCATGACGTTCGCCGCCGCAGAGCAGACGCGCGCCCCTGGTCGTGGCATCCTTCACCTGTTCGTCGACTTTCTTCACCGCCCGCTCGTGCATCAGCGGGCCGATGTCGCTGTCGGCGGCGAGGCCGCCGCCGACCTTCAGCGCCGAGACCTTTTCGGTGAAGGCCGCGCAGAAGCGATCATAGAGCGGCCGTTCGACATAAATGCGGTTGGCGGCGAGACAGTCCTGTCCCGAGGTGGCGAATTTGGCGTCGACGGCGATCTTCACTGCCTTGTCGAGGTCGGCATCGGCAAAGACGATGAGCGGCGCATGCCCGCCCAGTTCCATGACCAGGCGCTTCATCGTCGGCGCGCATTGCGCGGCGATCAGCCGTCCGATCTCGGTCGAGCCGGTGAAGCTCATCGCCCGGACACGGGCATCGACGCAGAGCTGACCGACGATGGTGGCGGCGTCGCCGGTGACCACGTTGAACACACCGGCCGGCAGGCCGGCGCGCTCGCCGAGTTCGGCAAGTGCAAGCGCCGAGAGTGGGGTCTCGGATGATGGGTGGGCAACGATGGTGCAGCCGGCTGCAAGCGCTGCCGCCGCTTTGCGCGTCAGCATCGCGGAGGGGAAATTCCACGGCGTCACCACGCCGACGACGCCGAGCGCCTCGCGCCGAACGGCCATCTCGGCACCAGGCAGGTGGCTGGTGACGGTTTCAACGTTCAGCCGTTTCGCGTCCTCCGCGTACCACTCGACGAAAGATGCGGCATAGTCGATCTCGCCGAACGATTCCTGCAGCGGTTTGCCTTGTTCCAGCGTCATCAGCAGCGCCAGGTCGTCCTTGGCCGCCACGATCAATTCGAACCATTTGCGCAGGATGATCGAACGTTGCTGTGGCAGCAGTGATTTCCAGCCGGGCAGGGCGCGGGCAGCGGCATCGATCGCCTGGCTGGTCTGTCTGGCATCGAGGGCAGCCACCCATGCCAGGCTCGCGCCGGTGGCTGGATCGGTCACCTCGAAACCGGCGGCAATGTCGCTCGCGGTCCAATGGCCGTTGACATAGGCATGCTCACGGAGGAGTCGCCGGTCGGTCAGGCCGTCAAGCGCTTCATGGCGCTGATGGGGGGCGAAATGGGCGGACATGAGGGGGCCTCCGTTTCGGATGCCTGCAGTCTAGGGACGGCGATGCGAGAGAAAGACCATTCCGCATGCGGCTGGCAGAGAAACTCTCTCTTCTGGTGGGATGGAAGAGAGAGATTCAGCGACCCTCAGTCGCCTGCGAGCAACTCCGGCAAGGGGAGCACGACCTCGTCCTTCACCGTCTTGATGACGATGTAGGTGAAGTAGCGGTCGATGCCGAGTTCGCGCTCCAGCAGCGCATCAACCAGGCGCTGGTAGGCGTCGATGTCGGAGGTCATCACCTTGAGCAGGTAGTCGACGCCACCGCCCACCGACCAGCAGGCGACGATCTCGGGAATGTCGCGGATGGCGCGCTCGAAACGCTCGAAGTCGGCCTGCCGGTGCGCGCCCAGCGTCACTTCCATCAGCACCGTGGCGATGGGAGCGATGGCGCGCATGGCGATACGGGCATGATAGCCCGAGACGATGCCGGCCTTTTCCAGCTTCGCCAGCCGCATCCAGCACGGCGTTGGCGACAATCCCACCTGCTCGGCCAGCGCCAGCTTGGTGATGCGCCCGTCTCGCTGGATGGCGTCGAGGATCTTCAGATCAATGGCGTCTAGTTTCAGTCCGGTCATAATGGTCGCTTTTCCTGTCGCCAACACCATGCAGGTGCATGATTCCGATTGTCAATTGCACTGATTTCGATCTCTAATGAAGTCATGACATTGTGGCGTCCCGATCCGGCGTTGATCCGCCGTCCTGCCTATCTATCGCTGGCCGACCAGTTCGCGCGCGCCATCCATGACGGCCGGCTGGCAAATGGCGAACGGTTGCCGACGCACCGGGCGCTGGCGGACGAACTGAAACTCTCGGTGCAGACGGTCAGCCGCGCCTACGAGGAACTGATCCGGCGCGGCCTCATCGCCGGCGAAATCGGCCGTGGCTCCTTCGTCCAGACGCAGCGCCGCGAGCCGGATCCGCCCTATCTGCCAGAGCGGCCGGGCGAAGTGATCGACCTGTCGATCCTGAAGCCGGTCTGCGAGCCGATGCACCTGGAGAAGCTGAAGCAGGCGCTCGGCTGGCTGGCCGAGACGCTGCCGGCCAGTTCGGCGCTGTCGTTCCGGCCGAACATGGTGTTTCCGCGCCATCGCGCGGTTGCGGCCGAATGGCTGAAGCTGTGCGGTCTCGAAGCTTCACCGCAGAACATCACCCTCACCAACGGTGCGACCGCCGGCATGACGGTGGCGCTGATGAGCGTGGCGCCGCCCGGTTCAACTGTGGTGACCGAGGCGATCGGCCATCACACGCTGGTGCCGCTGGCGCGTTATCTCGGCTTCCACCTGGAAGGCCTGCCGATCGACGACCATGGCATCGTGCCCGAAGCGCTGGATGAGGCCTGCCAGCTTTCCGACATCCGCGCCGTCTTCGTGCAGCCCTCGGTGATCAATCCGACCGCGACCTTGATGGGCAGTGTCCGGCGTGCGCAGATCGCCGAAGTGGCGCGCAAGCACGACATCGCCATCATCGAAAACGATGTGCTCGGTCCGCTGCTGGAGGATCGCCCTCCGCCAATTGCCTATTTCGCGCCGGAGCGTACGCTCTACGTCACTTCGTTCTCCAAGATCACCGTGCCCGGCCTGCGCATCGGTTACCTTGCCGCCCCGGATCGTTATGTCGCGGCGGTGGCCAACCGGCACCTTGTGTCGAACTGGATGGCGACGCCGATGGTGGCAGAGATCGCCAGCAAATGGGTGACGGACGGCACCGCCATGGAACTGGTGCGCTGGCAGCGCGCAGCGGTGCGCCGACGCCATGACATCGCAGCGGAAACCCTGGCCGGGGTGACGTTCCATGCCCATGCCGACGGTCTGCACCTGTGGCTGCCGCTGCCTGAGGACCGGGCGGAAGAGGGGTTCGTAGCGCAGGCGCGGCTGCAGGGCGTGGCGATTGCGCCCGGCGCATCGTTCCGCATTTCCGAAGCCCCCTGGCATCCAGCTGTGCGCATTTCGATCGGGTCGACCACCGAAAGCGAGCTGCGCACCGGCCTCGGTGTTGTCACGCGCCTGCTGCTCGCCGACCCCGAACATCTCCTGCTGGCAATCTAGACCTTCAGAAAAAGATCATGCGACGCGCCAGGGCCTCTAAGGCCCTGGGCTTCCACGCATGACCTGTGCGAGTTGGAAAAATTGTCATGAGATTATTTTGTCAATTGACATGATTTTGTTGCTTCCCCATCGTTAGGGGAATTCCAGCAAAAGTGCGCAGCGGTTTTGCGTCCGGGATTGCGTGGAAGAGTTAGAGCGTCTCCGTGAAAACGGAAACGCCCTGGCAGACAAGAATTCTCCAACACGGGGATAGACGATTGGCCGCGCCCATCATCAAGATCGACGCGATTTCGAAGAGCTTCGGTGCCTTCAAGGTGCTGGACGGGCTGTCGATGCAGGTGATGCCAGGCGAGAAGCTGGCGCTTATCGGCCCGTCGGGATCCGGCAAGACCACGATCCTCCGCATCCTGATGACGCTCGAGCGCATCGACGGCGGCCACATCGAGGTCGAGGGTGAGCAGCTCTACCATATGGAGCGCGAAGGCGCGCTGGTGCCGGCGAGCGAAAGGCATCTCGCCAGGATGCGCCAGAAGATCGGCATGGTCTTCCAGCTCTTCAACCTGTTTCCGCACAAATGCGTGCTCGACAACGTCACTCTGGCGCCGATGCTGACCAAGGGAATACCGCGTGCCGCCGCCGAGAAGCGGGCGATGGAACTGCTGGACATGGTCGGCCTTGCCGACAAGGCCAAGGCGATGCCTTCGCAGCTGTCCGGCGGCCAGAAGCAGCGGGTGGCGATCGCCAGGGCGCTCGCTTTGTCGCCTAAGATCATGCTCTTCGACGAAGTCACCTCGGCGCTCGATCCCGAACTGGTAGATGAAGTCCTGAATGTCATGCGCAAGCTCGCTGCCGAGACCGACATGACCATGCTTCTGGTGACGCACGAAATGGGTTTTGCCCACGACTTTGCCGACCGGGTGCTGTTCTTCGACCGCGGCAAGATCGTGGAAGAGGGCAAGCCCGACGACATTTTCCGCCACCCCAAACAGGAGCGCACGCAGAGCTTCCTGAAGAAGATCATCGCGGCGGGGCATCGCATCTGACGCCGAGCGGAAGCGAATGAGTGCCGCGCAGGCAACATCACGACCGCCAACAAAAACCGAAAAAACATGGAGCTGGGAACAATGAGGACATTTGCAACCACGGCAGCTATCGCCGGTTTCACACTGGGCGTCTTGGCAACTACCGCCGTCGGCAGCCGCGCTGAAGACAGCAAACTCGAACAGCTGAAGAGCCAAGGTTTTGCCCGCCTGGCAATTGCCAATGAACCGCCCTACACGGCGGTTGCGGCCGACGGCAAGGTTTCTGGCGCTGGCCCCGATGTCGCGCGTGAAGTCTTCAAGCGGCTCGGTGTGGCGGACGTCGCCGCTTCGATTTCCGAATATGGCGCGATGATCCCGGGCCTGCAGGCTCGGCGTTTCGACGTGGTGACAGCCGGCCTGTTCATGAAACCGGAGCGCTGTGCTGCCGTCGCCTATTCCGAGCCGGTGCTGTGCGACGCCGAGGCGATGCTGGTGAAAAAGGGCAATCCCAAGGGCTTCAAGAGCTATGAGGATGTTGCCAAGGACACCGCCGCCACCATCGGCGCGCCGGGTGGCGGAACCG
Organism: Mesorhizobium sp. EU05-FHT14A09; assembly: GCF_058790995.1. Lineage (NCBI taxonomy): Bacteria > Pseudomonadati > Pseudomonadota > Alphaproteobacteria > Hyphomicrobiales > Phyllobacteriaceae > Mesorhizobium > Mesorhizobium sp. EU05-FHT14A09. The sequence goes on along the minus strand of NZ_JBYTDF010000016.1, from coordinate 84,765 downwards.
AGGAGAAGCTGGCGCTGAATGCCGGCGTGCCGCGCGAACGCGTCATCGTGGTGCCGGATGGTCAGAGCGGCATCAAGATGCTGCAGGACGGCCGCATCGACGCCTATTCGTTGCCGGTGCTTTCGATCAACGACCTGATGAAGAAGGCCAACGATCCGAATCTCGAGGTGATCGCGCCGGTGCAGGGTGCACCCGTCTACTGCGACGGTGCCGCCTTCAACAAGAAGGACACCGCGCTGCGCGATGCCTTCGACGTCGAGCTGGCGAAGATGAAGGAGACCGGCGAGTTCGCCAAGATCATCGAGCCGTATGGCTTCTCGGCCAAAGCGGCGTTGTCGACGACGCGCGACAAGCTCTGCGCGGCAAAGTGAGACGCAATGCATTTCCTTCTCCCCGCTCACGGGGAGGAGGATGCAGCCGTCCCGTTTTCGTCAACCGGAAGACCTGATGATCGACTGGTCCGGATATCTCGACCTGATTTTGCAAGGAGCATTGGTCACCATCAAGCTGACGCTGATGGGATCGGTGCTGGCGCTTGTCATGGCGTTCCTGGCCGGGCTTGGCCGGCTGTCGCGTTTCTTCGCGGTGCGTGCGCTGGCAACGGTCTATATCGAGTTCTTTCGCGGCACTTCGATCTTCGTCCAGCTGTTCTGGGCCTATTTCGTGCTGCCCATGCTCGGCTTCGAACTGACGCCATTGCAGGCCGGCGTGCTGGCGCTCGGCCTCAATGTCGGCGCCTACGCCGCCGAAGTCGTGCGCGGTGCGGTGCAGTCGATCGGCAAGGAACAATATGAAGCCTGCACGGCGCTCAATCTCGGCCGCTGGCAAGGCATGCGCCATGTCATTCTGCCGCAGGCCCTGCTGGTGATGCTGCCGACATTCGGCAACAATGCCATCGAACTGCTCAAGGCCACGTCGGTCGTGTCATTGATCTCGTTGGCCGACCTGACGTTCCAGGCGCAGGTGGTGCGCGCCCAGACCGGCAACACGCTGGTGCCGTTCGCCACCATCCTCGTCATCTATTTCGTGCTGGCGATGTTGATCTCCTGGGGCACGCGCGGCCTGGAGCGCCGCCTGTCACGCGGTCTCGACGGAGTGCGCGTTTGATGGAATGGGATTGGGCCTTCGTTCGCGAGATCATGCCGACCCTCCTCGAGGGCGTGAAGATCACCATCCTGGCGACCATCCTGGGCTCCGCGCTCGCGGCAGGACTGGGGTTGGCAATCGCGCTGCTGCGACGTTCGGAGAACCGCATCCTCTCGCGCACGGTCGGTTTCCTTGCCGAATTCATCCGCGGCACGCCGCTTCTGGTCCAGCTCTATTTCATCTTCTACGTGCTGCCTGACTTCGGCCTGCTGCTGCCGCCATTGACCGCTGGCGTCATCGGGCTTGGCCTGCACTACGGCACCTATGCGGCCGAGGTCTATCGCGCCGGTATCGACAACGTGCCGCGCGGCCAATGGGAAGCCGCCAAGGCCTGCAATCTCAATGCCCGCCAGACCTGGACGCACATCATATTGCCGCAGGCTATCCCGCCGATGATGCCGGCACTGGCCAACTATTTCATCGCCATGTTCAAGGAAACGCCGCTGCTTTCGGCCATCACGGTGCTCGAACTGATGAACCAGGCCAAAAGCGTCGCCAACACATACTACCGCTATGTCGAGCCGATGACATTGGTCGGCGCCTTCTTCCTGGTGATCAGCCTTTTCTCGGTGGTGCTGCTGCGGTGGCTGGAACGGCGCTACGGCAAGGTGGAGCGATAAGCATGGCACCCGACATCCACCTGCATCCGGAGCGTCCGGCGCTGGACCCGCGCCCGCTGGAAAAGCGTGTCGGCCTGATCATCCTGGCGACCGACCACACCACCGAGCCGGACTACCGGCGCATGGTGGCGAGCGAGCGCATCGGCATCTATGTCGCGCGCGTCGCCTACGCCAACCCGACCACGCCGGAAAACCTGCGCAAGATGCAGCCGGCTTTGACCGCAGCCGCCGCCCTGATCCTGCCGGACGAAAAACTCGACGCCATCTGCTATTCCTGCACCTCGGCGTCGGTGGTCATAGGCGACGCCGAGATCGAGGCTGCGATACAGGTTACCAAGCCTGGCGTGACCGTGGTGACGCCGCCAATGGCGGCCATGCAAGGGCTGGAGACGCTGGGCGCCAGGACGATCAGCGTGCTGACGCCCTACACGATCGAGACCAGCCGGCCGATGGCGGATTATTTTGTCAGCCGCGGCTTCAACATCGCTTCCTTCACCTGCCTCGGCTTCGACGACGACCGCGAGATGGCCCGCATCCCGCCTTCGACGCTTGTCGAGTTGGCGCGCCAGGCCGTGCACCCGGAAGCCGACGCACTGTTCGTGTCCTGCACGGCGTTGCGTTCGGCGCTCGCTGCCGTGGCGATCGAAGAAGCCATCGGTCGCCCTGTCGTTACCTCCAACCAGGCGACCGCATGGAATTGCCTCAGGCTCTGTGGTGATGACAGCGCCTATCCCGAATGGGGCAGGCTGATGACCAGCCCATTGCCGCGTAACTGACAGCCATGGATACAGTCACCTTCCAGCATATCCTGGTCGCGCGTGATCGCATCGCGGGCAAGATCGCTGCAACGCCGGCCGTAGCCTCCGTCACCCTGTCAGAGCGCCTCGATGTCCCGGTGTACCTCAAGCTCGAGCATCGCCAGACGACGGGCAGCTTCAAGCTGCGCGGCGCTTCCAATGCGATCGCGTGGCTCGACGCCGAAGACAGGAAACGTGGCGTCGTCGCCGCCTCGACCGGCAATCACGGCCGCGCGCTCAGCTTTGCCGCGAGGCTCGAAGGCATGCGCGCTGTCATCTGCATGTCCAGGCTGGTTCCGGTCAACAAGGTCGAGGAGATTCGCCGTCTCGGTGCCGAGATCCGCATCGTCGGCAACAGCCAGGACGATGCCCAGGTCGAGGTCGAGCGGCTGGTCGCGGAAGAAGGGCTGGTCGTGGTGCCGCCCTTCGATCATCCGGCGGTGATCGCCGGGCAAGGTACGCTCGGGCTCGAGATCGTCAGTGCCGTTGCCGACGTCGCGACCGTGCTGGTGCCGCTGTCTGGCGGCGGGCTTGCGGCAGGCATTGCCGCCGCTGTGAAAGGCACCAGGCCGAACACGAGGATAGTCGGCGTTTCGATGCAGCGCGGCGCGGCCATGAAAGCCAGTCTCGATGCCGGACGGCCGGTCCAGGTCGAGGAAGTGCCGACCCTGGCAGACTCGCTCGGCGGCGGCATCGGTCTGGACAACCAGCTGACCTTCTCGATGTGTCGCGACCTGCTCGACGATGTCGTGCTGCTGTCCGAAGCGGAGATCGCCGCCGGCATCACCCACGCCTACAGCCAGGAGCGCGAGATCGTCGAGGGCGCCGGCGCGGTCGGCATTGCGGCGCTCCTGGCCGGCAAGGTCAGGCCGCGAGGCCCGGTCGTGCTGGTGCTGTCCGGCCGCAACATCGACATGGGCCGGCATCGCGACATCGTATGCGGCAAGGAGGAGCTGGCGGCATGAAGCCAATGACCATCCTCACCGAAGCGGACCTGCGCCGCCTCGTGAAGCTCGATCTCGAGGCCGTGGCCTGCGTGGAAAATGCCTTCCGCGCGCTGGCCACGGAAAAGGTGGCGATGCCGCCGATACTCAGGCTCGACATTCCCGAGCATCGCGGCGAAGTCGACGTGAAGACGGCCTATGTGCCCGGCATCGATGCTTTCGCCATCAAGATCAGTCCGGGCTTTTTTGACAACCCCACGCTTGGCCTGCCCAGCACCAATGGGCTGATGGTGCTGCTGTCGGCGGCGACCGGCGTCACTGAGGCGCTGCTGATCGACAACGGCTATCTCACAGATATCCGCACAGCCGCCGCCGGCGCGGTCGCGGCGAAACATCTTGCCCGGCCCAATGCCACGAAAGCTGCCATCTTCGGCGCCGGCATGCAGGCGAAGTTGCAACTGGAAGCGCTGAAGCTGGTGCGGCCGATCACCGAAGTCCGCATCTGGGCGCGCGATAGCGCAAAGGCGGAGATGGCCGCCGGCGAACTGCGCGAGCGGCTGGGCATCGATGTGCGGGCGGAGCCCGACGCGGCGAAAGCGGCAACGGGGGCTGACGTGATCGTCACCACAACGCCGGCGACCGAACCGCTGATCCACGCCGGCTTTGTCTCGGCCGGGCAGCACATCACCGCCATGGGCTCCGACGCCGAACACAAGAACGAGATCGCGCCGGCGGTGATCCGCATGGCCGATCTCTACGTTGCCGACAGCGCCCGGCAGACGCGGCGGCTCGGCGAACTGCACCACGCTATCGATGCAGGGCTGATGGCGACCGATGGCGTGGTCACCGAGCTTGGCCAGATCGTCGCCGGCCTCAAGGCTGGCCGGCGTACCGCAAACGATATCACGCTTGCCGATCTCACCGGCACGGGTGTGCAGGACACCGCCATCGCCACGTTGGCGCGGGATCGGGCGAGGGCGGCGGGTGCCGGAACAATCTTTGAAAGCTGATGCGGCCCCACCAAGGGCCAAAACGAGGAAACTGGAAGAATGCAGCCCAATTTGAAGTTTTCGCGCGAGGAGTATGCGCAACGCCTCGCAAAGACACGCGCGGCGATGGAGGCCAAGGGTATCGATGTGCTGATCTGCTCGGACCCTTCCAACATGGCCTGGCTGACAGGTTATGACGGCTGGTCCTTCTACGTGCATCAGGCGGTGATCGTGCCGCCGCATGGCGAGCCAATCTGGTACGGACGTGGCCAGGATGCCAACGGCGCCAAACGCACCGCCTACCTGAACCACGACAACATCATCGGCTATGCCGACCATTATGTGCAGTCGACCGAGCGCCACCCGATGGACTATCTCGCCGGCCTGCTGGCCGAGCGCGGCTGGGATGGCAAGCGGATCGGTGTCGAGATGGACAATTACTGGTTTTCGGCCAAGGCCTTCGCATCGCTGCAGCAGCACTTGCCCAATGCCCGTTTCGTCGATGCGACCGCGCTGGTCAACTGGCGGCGCGCGGTCAAGAGCGCGACCGAGATCGACTACATGCGCAAGGCCGCCCGCATCGTCGAAGCAATGCATCAGCGTATCGTCGACAAGATCGAGGTCGGCATGCGCAAATGCGATCTCGTCGCCGAGATCTATGATGCCGGCATCCGCGGCGCCGATGGCTTCGGTGGCGATTATCCGGCGATCGTGCCGCTGCTGCCGTCGGGCGAGGATGCGTCGGCACCGCACCTCACCTGGGACGACAAGCCGATGAAGGCGGGCGAGGGCACCTTCTTCGAGATCGCCGGTTGTTACCACCGCTATCATTGCCCGCTTTCACGCACGGTCTTCCTCGGCAAGCCGACGCAGGCTTTCCTGGACGCCGAGAAGGCGACGCTCGAAGGCATGGAAGCCGGCCTGGCGGCAGCGAGGCCCGGCAACACCTGCGAGGACATTGCCAACGCCTTCTTCGCCGTGTTGAAGAAATACGGCATCGTCAAGGATAACCGCACCGGCTATCCGATCGGCATCTCCTATCCGCCGGACTGGGGCGAACGCACCATGAGCCTGCGCCCCGGCGACCGCACCGAGCTGAAGCCTGGCATGACATTCCATTTCATGACCGGACTGTGGCTGGAGACGATGGGTCTGGAGATCACGGAATCGATCCTGATTACCGAGACCGGGGTCGAGTGCCTGGCCAACGTGCCGCGCAAGCTGGTGGTGAAGGACTGACGATGTCACGGCCTTCTCCCATATCCGCGTCCGTCGACTTTGGTCGCGACGGCGTCCAGCACGGCTTCCTGCGGTTGCCCTACAGCCGCGACGATTCCGCCTGGGGCTCGGTGATGATCCCGATCTGTGTGGTGAAGAACGGCGCCGGCCCGGCCGCGCTACTCACCGGCGGCAATCACGGCGACGAGTATGAAGGTCCTCTGGCGCTCTATGAACTCGCGCGCACGCTCGATCCGAAAGCGGTTTCCGGCACGGTGATCATCGTGCCCGCGATGAACTATCCGGCCTTCCGCGCCGGCACGCGGACCTCGCCGATTGACAAGGGCAACATGAACCGCAGCTTCCCTGGCCGTCCCGACGGCACGGTCACGGAGAAGATCGCCGACTACTTCCAGCGTGAACTGCTGCCCCGCGCCGATGTCGTCTTCGATTTCCATTCCGGCGGGCGCACGCTGGATTTCGTGCCGTTCTGCGCCGCCCATATCCTGCCAGACAAGAAACAGGAGGCCCGCGCCTTCGCAGCGGTCGACGCCTTCTCCGCGCCCTTTTCGATGAAGATGCTCGAGATCGATGCGGTCGGCATGTACGACACGGCGGCCGAGGAGATGGGCAAGGTCTTTGTCACCACCGAACTCGGTGGCGGCGGCACCTCACGCGCCGAGACGGTGCGCATCGCCAGGCGCGGCATCCTGAATGTGCTTCGCCATGAAGGTATCGTCGAAGGTGCTGTCGAGAGACTGCCGACACGTTGGCTCGACATGCCGTCCGGCGACTGCTTCTGCTTTGCCGAGGAGGACGGCATGATCGAGACGATGGTCGATCTCGGTGAACCGATCGACGCTGGCGCGGTCGTCGCGCGCATCCATTCGACCGGCCGCACCGGGCAGTCGCCGCAGGAGGTCAGGGCGAAGATTTCCGGTCTGCTCGCAGCCCGGCATTTTCCCGGACTGGTGAAGGCAGGGGATTGCGTGTCGGTGATGGCTGTCGTGGAGGAATGAGCCCATCCAGAGAAGAGGGTTGGCTCAGTCTGCAGCACAAATGTGCAGCGCTTTTGCGCTCGGAATCTCATAAAACAAATAGATAGAGCGTTTCCGTGAGAGCGGAAACGCTCGGATATCAGGCCAGGCCGGCATTGGTTTCCGGGCGGCTTGGCGGGTTGCGCATATCCCGCAGGATGCCCAAGGCAATCGCCAGCAGCATGCCGAGCACAAAACCACCCACGGCGCCCAGGCCGATCATGATGGGGGTGCTCGGCGGCCATGAGCGTGCATTCGGCGGCACCGCCATGGAAATCACCTGCACGTTGGTGGTGTCGATCTGCTCGCGCTCGGTGATCTGGCGGGCGCGCGACAGGAAGCTCTCGTAGATCGCGCTCTTCGATGCCGCGTCGCGCAGAAGCTCGCGCAGAGTGACCTCCGATTCATTGTCGTCGAAGACACTGCCCTTCAGGTCGTTCATCCTGGCGTTGAGGGAAGCCAGCGAGGCCTTGCTCCTGTTGAGATCGGCTTTTGCCTGCTCGACGGTGCGCGCGTATTCGGTTCTCAGCTGCTGGTCCACTGTCCCGAGTTCCGTCCTGAGGCGGACAATCACCGGGTGGCGGGGGCCGAGGGTCATGGCCTGTGAATCGATTTGCTGCCGCAAGCCGTTTGCCCTCTCGCGCAACTGGGCGAGTGCCCCTGACGCTTCCGGCGTAGCGGGGCTTCCGTTGATGCCCGAGGCAACCAGGGCGTCCAGGTTCGCTTTCGCGGCGACAGCGCGTGCCTGTTCTTCGACGATCTGGCCGTTGAGTTGCGTCATGGTTTGGGAGCTGACAAGCTGGCCATTGCTCGAAGACAGGTTACGGCTGCGCCTGTAGGCTTCGACCTTTTCTTCCGCCGCCTGCACGTCGTCCTTGAGTTGGCCGAGTCTGGCGTCGAGAGCTGCCGCCGCCCGCTTCGCTCCGGAGGCGTCGGTGCTCGCCAGTTCTTCCTGGAAGCTTTCGGCGATCTTCTGCGAAATCTCGACGGCTTTTTCCGCGGTTCGCGCCGTTACGGACAGTGTCGTTACAAACGATTTGTCATCCGAGGCGGTCTTGACCTTGGTTTGCAGGGATCTCAGCGCAGCGAGTTTCGGATCGGGCTTGGGGGCTCCTGCGTCATCGTCTTTGCTTTTGGGATTGTAGAATTCCGGGTCATTGAAAAGTTCGAGCTCGTCGACGACACGCGACAAGACGCTGTTGGAGGTCAGGACACGCTGCTTGCTGCGGGCACTCAGGATCTGGCTGTCGATCTGGCCGGACTGAGGGTAGAGGTCGTTCTGGATAACCTGCAGGTTGCCCGGGTTGATCAGGATGTCCGTTGTGACGGTGTAGCGTTGCTTGGCCAGCAGCGCATAAGCACCGCCGGCGATGCCACCGACGATGGCCAGCAGACATGCCATGATGAGGCCAGCGCGTAGCCAGGTGAACAGGCGCCGAAAATCGAGTTCGAGAAAGGATCCGATCTTGTCCAACGTCACCGTTACGACAGGCTCGGGTTCGTTGGCGATCACAGGCTCCGATGTGAGCGCGCGTGCCACGGTCGAAGCGCGTTGCTGGGCTTTCTGGGCGCTGGCCCGCCGCGCATTTTCGATCCGCTCATAGGGGCTGATACCGGCGCCCGCCGCGGACGTAGGAGGGCGGGGACCCGCGGACATCGTGTTAACCCTTGCTAATATTCACCACGCTTCCTGAGTACCGAAACATGGTTAATATTTTGTTTTCCATGTTGGACGCGGGCTGATGATACGATGCCTGGTCCTCAGGGCCGACGGTGCGCGGTACTGGTCTTATGCGTCGAGCAGCGCTTCGTAGCGATCGCCGATCTTTCTGACATCGAAGTCCGCGGCCCTGCTTTTCAGGACGGCGGCAGGGATCGGCCGCTCCAATGTTTCGGACATCACCTTTGCCAAGGCAGCCGCATCGCCAACCGGCACCAGCGGGCCGAAACGGCCGTTCTCGAGGATCTCACGCGGACCATGCGGTGCGTCCGTGGAAACCACGGGAACTCCAGCGGCCATCGCTTCGATCAATACGTTGCCAAAACCTTCGCTCGTCGATGACAGCACAAACAGGTCGGCTTCAACATAACAGGCTGCGGGATCGCTGACGTAGCCGGCAAAGAGCACGTCGGCGGCGATTCCGGTTTCCTCGGCATAGGTACGCAGATCCGCGTTGAGCGGGCCTTCGCCGAAGATGACGAGACGAGCCGGGCGGCTGGTGCGCAGGGTCGCGAAGGCCCGCAGCAGGGTGCGATGATCCTTGACCGGCACGAGGCGGCCTGCAGTCACGATGACCGGACCTCCGCCCATCGCAGCCAGCCTTTCCTGCCAGGCATAGGAGCGTTTCTGGGACACCGTCGCCGGCGGCAGCGGGTTGTTGATGACGACGACCTTGGTGTCGGGAAAGCCGCGGGCGATGAGGTCACGGCCGACACCTGCCGAAACGGCAATGACTTTGGTCGTGCGTGCAGCCGTCAGCCTGGACAGTAAAGAGGTCGCCACGCGCGCGCCGCGCGTGCTCGCTGGCAACGATGCGGCTGCGTGGAAACTCGGAAAGAACTTTGCGCGGCTTCGCGCCAACAGCAGCGCCAGCGTCATGACCAGATTGGCGAATTCCGGCCCGCAATAGACCGCATCGGGGTCAAGGCGCCTGAAAAGGCGGGCGCTTCGCATCATCGCCTTCAGCGTTGCAACCTTGCCAAAGCGGGCGTCTTTCACAGCAAGGCCGAAGTCGATGAGATGCACCGCAGCGGAGCGCAGCGCGGCATTGGGTCCTTCCGCATTCCAGGTAAAAAGCGTGACGTCGTGCCCGCGGGAGGCCAGCTCGTTTGCCATCAGGACAAAGACGCGCTCAGCGCCGCCGCCGCCAAGGCTCGCTATGTGAAAGACGATGCGTTTCCCCATGACTGTGCCCTGCTGTCTGCTGTCGATCAGCCGCGCGCCATGGAGCGCGTGTCCTGGCAGGGGAGCCCAGCCGGTTCATCGCGACTGCGGCGTACCTCGCCAACTTGATCCGATCGCGGTCTTCGATGTTGAAATCCGCCTCGCCAACCATGGTATCAACTGGTTAAAATTCGCTGAGTTTCACGCGTGGCACCGACGGTTCGTTAATGTTCCATTTGCCATGTTTGTGTATCTTGTCGCATCGTCTCGTAGAGCGTTTCCGGTTTCTCCGAAAAGCTCTGACTCTTTGTTACGCAATCTGGACGCAAAACCGCTGCGCACTTTTGCTGGAATTGCTCTGCCGCGTTTTGCGGAAATTTGATCTGGTTTCATGAGCTGGAATGGCTGCTCGATACCTCCACACGGATAGACCATGAGCTCTCTCGCCGGCGGATTGGAAAGTTTGGAGGCCAGCAAGGCGCGCCGCCAGAATGCGCTGTCCATTCTGTTCCTGCTGGGTGCGGCGGTTGCTTTTCTGCTTCGCTTCGGCGTGTCGGTCCAGACGATGAACAGGTTCGTTCCCTATACGACCGAGGGCGGTTCATTCATCGTCAAATTGCATATCGGCACCTATGCGATTTGCCTGATGCTCGTCGTCGTTCTCTTCAGTCGGCCGTTTTTGTTGCACCGCAACGAAATCGCGACGTTCAAAGCCCTGCTGTATTTTTCGGCGTCCATGTTTGCGATGGTCGCTTTCCTGTTTGCTAGCGGACATGCCAGCGCCTCTGGATTTATCATCGATGGATATGCAGGGGCGGGCGCGGCTGGCCTGCTGATGCTGGGCCTCAATACAGAGGTGCGGCGTACACTGGGCGACATCGTGCTGGTTCTTCTGATCACAAGCGCCGTGATTGCCACCGTAGAGGCGATAACCCAGCATCGGTTGATGCCTTATGAGGAAGCCGAACCCGTTTTCAGACCGATCGGGCTGTCGTCGCACCCGCTGGAGCTTGGGGGAATCTGTGCCGCAGCCATCGGTTTCGCGGCGGTGACGAACTGGCGCATGTGGGTGCGACTGAGCGCTATCTTGCTGTTGTACATTGGCTGTGCGGCCTCAGGCGCTCGTACCGCGCTGATCCTCGCTTCCGGCGAAATCCTCATTCTGCTGCTTTTCGTGCGCTGGCCGCGCCTGTCGCCCAAGCATGAACGGCAGGCCAAGTTCATTGTGTTGTTGTTCACTCTGACGATTGGTGCGGCACTGGTGGCTGCATTGTTCGCAGGCGGGCTGCTCGCGCGCTTCGGTGATACGATTTTTGACGCGAATTTCATGGCGCGCGTCACGATCTACCAGGTGTATGGCTATCTCAGCTGGAAAGAGATCTTCTTCGGCATGGATGGTGCGGAGCTCCTGAAGGTCGTCAACGAGAAGCTTAATCTGCCCTTTATCGAGAGCTCGCCGGTGGTGATCTCCATGATGTTCGGTTTGCCGGCGGGGTTGCTTTTTATGACGCTGATCGTCTGGTTTATCTTCCGATTGCTGCGCGGCGTTGAGCTGCCGGCGCGGATCGGCACCATGACATTCCTGATTGCTTCGTTGTCGAACAATGCGCTTTCGTCAAAAGCGCCGAGCATTACCATGATCGTCATGTTGCTGTTGGCCTACAGCAATCCGTGGACGAGCAAAGCGCCGAGCGCTTCCGTTTCCGGTCGAAATGCAAAGCCCCATATCCGTGCCGAGTGAGGCGATCAGCCGGCGCTGTCAACCACTTCGACACGTCCCACACGATTGAGCGTGTGGATGCCCGAGCGGGCCCAGGCCGGACCCGTGTCGATCGGGCGGGGCGGGGCGAAACGCACATCGGAATCGTCGAGCTGGTCTAGCTGCATCAGCCCCAGGCCACCGCCATAGGCGTTCGACCCGTTCTGCACCGGCAGCACCGGCGTGTTGTTCTGCCGGATAAAGGCACCGCCGGGTCGGGTCCCCGAATGATCGATCGCAATAGGATTCAAGGCATGCGCAGTCCAGGGGCCGCGCAACGACGGTGCGGAATAGACAGCCATCGTATCGGATGCATTGCCGTAGCCAAATTTCTCGGTCCCCAGTAGCCAGAAGCGTCCATCTGTTTCGAGCAGCGTCGCGTCATTGAACTGCCTGCCTGTCATCAGGACGGTGTCGCGTGTCCAGCGATCCGGAAACCGTTCAGCTCGATAAAGCACTAGTTCGTGCGCGGCATTGCTTTCGGGGATCATGAAGATCTCCCCGGCATGAGCGAATACCTGCGGATAGGACAAGTGATGGGGTTCTTCGAGGACCACCTTCGGTACACCGAACGTCCCATCATCTCCCAGTTCGGCAACGGAGATCACACCGCGACCTGTCGCGTAGGGAAATTCTTCGACAAACAGATAGGACCGGCTATCGCTCTCGAAGACAAAAGGATCGGCGTAAAAGCGGTGGCCATCATCCGCGAGGACTGTGAATGGCGTGCCGTCGAGTTTGCCGGTTTCTGCGACGCCAGGCCCGTCGATCAGCCGGTAGGCGACCTGCCAATAGAAAGGGCGCTGCCGAAGTCTGAATTTTTGTCTGGCCCTGTCCCTCAGGTTCCCCAGTAAATGGGGCAGGTAGTGCCGGAGAAATCCGTTGCCTGTCGTGATCGGAGCCGGCAAATCAGTTACCGGTCCGAGTTTGCCGGCGGCAAAACGGGCGACGCTTTGTACAAGCAACGAGATGGTTCCGGCGAGCAGGTCATCGCAGCTGCGCGACAGCCAGAGACGATCCCAAAGCACGGGCCGCCCCCGGGCAACCGTCACTCCATCGCGGCGAACGGCAAGTTCTGGCAAACGTTTACGCGCCAGTATCTCAACCAGGCCTGAAGGAAAGGTGCTGTGGCCGCAAAATTCGAGTGTCAGGACCGGCACGCCTGGTCTGATGGTGCTGGCCGTTGCGTTGGCAGTGAGATCGATGACAATATCGGCAGGACCGGAATCGCTGTTCGGCAATGGATCGGAGGGACTTGCCAGCGAGGGACCAAAGCGCCAGCTCTCGATCGTCAGGACTGCATCCAATGCATGCACTGCGGGCATGGGCGTCGCTACGCGGAAGCTGGAAACCGTGTGGCCAGCCGCTTTCAAACGCGCCAAAAGTTCATGCTGCCAGCGTCGAGATCCGTCAGCGTGGCTGATAATTAATATACTGGTCAACTGAATATGTTCTTCTAGAAGCCAAACCACTTAAGCTATCTCTTGATTTGGTCTCTCCAATCAAGAGGCTAATTAAGTGAAGCCACATGGACTGGTCATAAATCGGATGTCAAGGATTAGGTCGCAGACGTACTTTCCAAACCGTTGTCACTCTAATGGTGGTTATTCGAGATCTCGTGGCGGACCTTTGGCGACCAAGTTCCTCGCGACAGACAGATCCGGCATCTATTTCGGCGGCAAAAAATCACGGATCGACCGCTCGCCACTCTCAGGCGCAGAGGAGGCCGCATGAGCGTGGCAGACTCGACATGGGCACAACACCCCTTGCTGGCGTCACGGCGATACGAATTCCTCGGAGCGCCGATCCACTCGCTGACCATGGCCGAAACAATGGCTATCATCGAAGAGGCGATCCGTTCGCGGCGGCCGTTGCATCATGTGGTCGTCAACGTCGCCACGATTGTGAGCATGCGGCAGAGCACCGAACTGCACGAAGATATCGCTGCGGCGGACATGGTCAATGTCGACGGCAAAGGCGTGCTTTGGGGCGCGCGCCTTTGTGGCCTGGCATTGCCGGAACGCGTGGCAAACTATGACGTGATGCTCAACCTGTTCGGCCTGTGCGCGGAGCGTGGTTACAAGCCGTTCCTGCTAGGCGCCGAACAATATGTCCTCGATGCGGTTGCTGCGAGACTTGCCAGGGATTACCCGAGCCTCGTGGTGGCCGGTCGGCGTAATGGCTATTTCAAGCCCGAGGACGAGGCTGGGATCGTTGAAGCGATCAATGCCTCGGGCGCCGACTGTCTCTTCGTGGCCATGCCTACGCCCTACAAGGAGCGCTTTCTCAAGCGTTATCGGGACAAGCTCAAGCCGAGCTTTGTCACGGGTGTCGGCGGCGGTTTCGACGTCTATGGCGGCAAGGTTGCCCGCGCACCGGTGCTGATCCAGGAACTCGGACTGGAGTGGGTGTTTCGCCTCGCCCAGGAGCCGCGACGCTTGTGGCGCCGCTATTACGAGACCAACACCGCCTATGCCGGATTGCTGTTTCGGGAGTTCCGGGACCGGCGCGCGCGCCGAAAGTTCAAGCTCTAGGCGCGTCGTTGGCTCTGCGCAGTTTGGCCAGGAGCAGAGTCACGGCCTCCGGATGGAGCAGCCAGACCTGTCCCAGGAAGACCACGGTACCGACCGTGCCGCCGATGGCGAGCGAAAGTGCGGGCGACACATCACCCAGCAGGTCAGTGGCAAGACGAGCGGTCAAACCGGTGACGAGCGAGATGACAATCGAAAAAGCGATGTCGCGCCATGGCACTGGCACCGGCATCAGCCTTCCGCTGATCACAATGCAGGCGACCAGGGCAACCAGCGATCCGCCCGCCAGAGCCAAAGCGGCGCCGGTTTCCGCCATTGTTGGGATCAGCAGCAGGGAGAGGGCGATCGTTCCGACAGAACCGAGCGACGTCACGATGATCAGCAGCCATGGGCGCTTGTGCGCATGGATGACGCCGCCATAAACATAGCTTGTAAGGTTCGAGCAGAGAACACCGAAGGCGATAATCGGAAACAGCAGGCTGACGCCGTGATAGTCCGCCGGCAACAGTAACCGCGTGATGTCGGTGTTGAGTGCGATAAGCATCGCAGCTACCGGCAGGCAAAGGCGGATCATCAGCGCCATCAATTGGGAAAGCAGTTGCGCTGACGCATCTCGCCCTTCCTCATCGAAGCGGCTGACCACTTCGGGAAATGCACCCATATTGATGGCGTTGGCGATCATATCGATCGGCTGCCGCGCCAACACGTAGATAGCTGCGAAATTCGCGACCGCGCCGGCATCGTAGTAGACCTTGAGAAATATCCGCTCCGCACTGTTGAGGCCGAAGCCGGCAAGAGCCATGACCACCAGTGGAACGCCAAGCGCAAAGAATTCCCTGTGCGTAAAGCGCGGCGGGCCGGGGACGAGATGACGGAAGGCCACGATGCATGCCGCGATGCCGGCGATCAGCGCGCCGAGGCTCGAGCTCAGCGAAACCGTCAGAAACGAAGGGTGGAACAGCAGGGCAGCAGCGACCGGGAGCACGAGTTGCAGCACGCCGCGCAGGGATTCAAGCGCCGAGTAGACGGAATGGCGCTGTTGCATCTGCAAGACCGTCAACGCGAAGCGGCCGATGGCGCCGGCAATCAGATAGCTGCAGACCGCGATTGCAAACTCGACCCAGCGTTCCGGTACGATCACCGCCGAAGCAACCACGGAAACGACCAGCGCCAGCAGCGTGCTGCCAAATAGCACTTCTCCCGCGAGCTTCAGGCTGCCGCGACTGACATCATCACCCTTGCCGCCGAGCCTGAGCAGGGCGATGCGCAGCCAGTTGGTGACGGCGACGTCCGTCATTTCGCCGACGGTGACCACCAGAGTAAGCAGGCCGTACTCGGTCTGGTCGATCAGCCGCGTCATGACGACGAGCAGGAGCAAAGCTGAGATGCGCGTCAGCAGGATTGCTGGGCCATAGATGAGTGTGGAGCGTAGCAGCAAAGCGTATCCCGGCAGTTCGCCTTTGATTAGCCGTTGCCCGGCATGAAATCCAGCTATATCGGCAGAGCGTGAACAGATTCAGTTTGAACTAAAGGATTGATTGTAAACCTTAGTGGCAAACTCTGCGCTGGATTTGCCTGACCCATGCTATTCAAACTCCAGAACACGTCGTGGTATCTTCATGCAGGATAAAAAAGCCTACGTTATGGTCGCGACACCTGAAGGCGTGTCGGGCCAGGGCGGTATCGATCGCATCATGGCCGCGCTGCGAAAGGAGCTTGAACGGCAGCAACGAACAGATGTCGACGCTCGCTTTCTTCCGAGCCGGGGTTCAGGGCCGGTCGCGCTTTCGTTCTTCTACATGAGTGCCTTTTGCTTGCGCATGGTGGCCGCATGTCTTGCCGGGCGTGTGGACGTCGTCCACATAAACGTGTCCGATTTCGGCAGCACCTATCGCAAACTGGTGATTGCGAAATGCGCCTGGCTGCTCGGTATCCCCTATGTCCTGCATTTGCACGGCGGGCGATATCCGAAGCTCTGGACCGACAGCCCAAGCTTCAAGAACCGTTGTATTCGACAGATGTTCGAGAACGCCGGCCGCGTGGTGGTTTTGGGCCGAGTTTGGCGTGACTTCATAGCAAGCCGCGCGCCAGGCGCTGGACCAAATATCGTGATCGTGCCCAACGCTGCCGAAATCCCGACACTCCCGCATCTTGGCGGCGGCGACAGGGTTCATATTCTGTTTCTGGGCCATGTCGTCAGGGACAAGGGTATTCCGCAATTGCTGGAAGCGTTGCACCGCATGAAGTCCGTCGCAGGATGGCGTGCCACGATCGCCGGAAAGGGGGAGGTCGAGGCGGCACGAACGAAGTCAGCCGAATTCGGCCTGTCCGAGCAGATTGCTTTTCCCGGTTGGGCGGGACCTGACGAAGTCGCATCGCTGATCGCATCGGCGGATATTCTGGTGCTTCCTTCGTTCGTCGAAAACCTTCCGGTCTCGGTCATCGAAGGCATGGCCGGTGGACTTGCCGTCGTGGCGACGCCGGTCGGCGCTGTCGAGGATATCATCACCAACGAGCAGACCGGTCTGTTGGTGCAGCCTGGGGATGTCGAGGCCCTGGCGACGGCAATGACCCGGTTGGTCGAGGATAGGGCATTGCGCGAGCGGCTCGGCAAAGCGGCACTGGCGGTGCATCGCGAACGACTTGAACTCACATCGTTTGCCAATACCATCTGCAATATCTGGCTGGCAGCCGTATCGAAGGGCCGTCGGCCGCGCTGATACTGCGGCCTGATGATAGAGCGGATTATGGCATACCCAATGCCCGCAGCAGATCCTGGTCTGGCACCAGCGGCCCCGTGGGTGGGATCAGGGTCATGCCAGCCGCGTTGGAGTACTCCCAGGCCGCCCATGGGATACCGAAGCGCTCCGCCTGCTGCCGCACTGCCGCGACATAGCGGGAACGATCTGCTTCGAACGCTCCCCTGCGTCCATCATCCGACATCAGGATCGCACCGAACTCGCCCATGAAGAGCCGCTGGGTCGGAATGCCGTGCTCCTGTGCCCAATCCGTCGCCTGACGCAAACGCGCCTCCAACTGAGTCGGTCCCCAATTCTCCGCGAAGTATTGGTCGATACGGGGGCGAGCCCTGGCAAGGTTCAATTGCTGGCCCGCGGCGCTCACGCCGGCGATGTCCATTTGCGATTTGAGCGTTTCGATCACCACTTCGGGCGTGCTGCTGTCGGCGGGCCAGGGGAGGCCGGAAACGAAGCTGCCGTCGGGCTCCACGGAGCGCTGGTGGGTGAAGCTGTGCGGCTCATACATGTGGAAGCTGTAATAGATATTGGGATCGTCAAAGGTGGGAGCGAGATTGACCAGGCCGCTGATGTTGCCGCCGCAGGCGCCGGTTACGACAATGGTGAGTTCGCTGCTGATTGCGCGAATATCGCGAACCGTATCCGTCATGATGCGTTGCCAGCCATCAGGGTCGTTAGAATGGCAGGTATCGTAGGCGGGCTCGTTAAAGGGTTCGAGGGCTACTTTGTCGGTGCCGATCTTGACCAGCATGGCGGCGACTGCCGCGACCACTTCGCGATAGTCGGTGACACCCTTGCTGTCGGCGCCGCCATTGAGCATATCGATGCTGTAGGCCGGGACCTGGGTGGCGCTGTGCAGGTCGAAAACCACCTTCAGGCCGGATGCCGTAACCCGTTCCGTCGCCGATGAAAGGATATCCAGGGCCTGCTGCCGTTTTGCGCCCTGACTGGCAAGCAAAGGGCCGGGATCGACGGCCAACCGGATGAAATCAAAGCCCATTGATCGAATGCGTGCAAACTCCGCCTCGCCGCCGCCGGGCCAGTCGTTTTGCGACCGACTTTCCCTCAGCCATTGCACGTCGCTGCGATAGGGCGGCCATTTGTACGTCCCATCCTTCCCGATCGGTGCCCAGTTGAGCCAGTCGTGCAGGCCCATACCGCGTTTGAGCGGCAGGGCCGCGGCTTCGGCTGCTATCGCCATGCCAAGCGTCCAGATTGCGACGCACGCTACCTTAAAAACAGCCGCGGCAACGCTGAGCCGCCGCAACTCCTTGTTTTTGTGCAATCCCGGACGCAAAGCCGCCGCGTCCCCCCGTTGCTCAAGCATCGCTGATCTCCGCGGCAACCATCATTTGACGGTATTCGACTTGGTTATTTTCGGACAGTTAACGGTCGTGCTAGAATTAAGCTGGTACTGATGCCATATGCGTGCCCTGGCCGTTGCATCCACCATGCTTATTGCTGCAGGCAACATGCGGCAGATTTGCGCTTCGTAATTCGCCGGACCGCCGTCTCACGGCCCAGGAGTTGCCGCACTGATGTTTTCTGAGTTGGTCGCGAAGATTGCGGAAAAAATTGCAAATATCAATCTGCCTGTTCTCGGCCTGCTCCTGGCTACAGCGTTGGGCAGTGCGCTGATCGTCTACTGGCGAACGGTCGAGAAAAAGTCCCTCCGCGATTTCTTCGACTTCGCCTTTCCGGCTGAAGTCATTATGCACCCGTCGGCACGCGCGGATCTCCTGTTCTGGATCACCAAGAAATTGATGATGCCGTTCCTGCTCATTCCTGCCGGCTTCGTTTTCGTTGCCGCGGTGGGCTATGCGACGAGAGAGTCGCTCGGCTGGCTCTTCGGTATATCCGAGCCGCTCATCGAAGGCCCTGCCGGTCCGGTGACCCTCGTCCTGTTCACCGCGACCATGCTGGTTGCCTATGACATTTCCTACTATCTCTACCATGTCGCCCAGCACCGGTTCCCGTTTCTGTGGGAATTGCACAAGGTGCACCATTCCGCTGAAGTCATGGTCGGTATCACCAAGGATCGGGTTCACCCGCTTGACGAGCTGATGAACCGAGCCTGGGACGGCGTCATTCCTGGCATCAGCTTCGGAATCTGGAGCCTGATCGCGCTGAATCCGGTGGAGGTCGCCGTGTTCGGCATCAATGTCTATGTCATGCGGAACATCCTGATGATGGATTTCGTCCGCCATACCCATCTCAATATTTCATTCGGCCGGCTGGACAACATCATCCTGTCCCCGCATTGGCACCAGGTGCACCACAGCGTGAACCCCAAACACTATGACAAGAATTTCGGACTGCTGTTTTCATTCTGGGACCGCATGTTCGGAACGCACTACGTGCCGAAGCCGGATGAGGATCTCAAATTTGGCTTGATGGATCGCGATGTGCGCGACTATCAGTCGCTTTACGGCCTCTATCTCCTGCCTCTCAAGAAGATGGCGGGTCATCTCATTCGTCCATTCAAGAAACGCGCCGCGGTTGCGGCGCAGCCGGAGGATCGTCTCCCCTCATGAATGAAACTGTTGTGATCGGGGCAGTTGGGGGAGAGCGTCTGGAGATCGTCAGTTCGGCAGATCGCTTGCAGGCGATCGAGCCAGGCTGGACCGATCTGTGGCGACGCACCGACGGATTGATCTTTCAGAGCCATGGCTGGATCTCAGCGTGGTGGAACACGGTACGCGACCGCGACCAGCGCTCATTGCGGATCGGGTTGATCTGGAACGGCGATCGGCTGGTCGCCCTCATGCCCCTGGCGATCGGCAGGCGCAAAGGTCTCCGGTTTCTCGAATGGGCGGCCAGCAGCTACTCGGACTATGGAGACATTCTGGTTGCCCCTGAATGCTCCCAATCCGCGCTTGAGCAATTGTGGGCTCGCATATGGTCGGCGGGCGGCTTCGATATC
Organism: Mesorhizobium sp. EU05-FHT14A09; assembly: GCF_058790995.1. Classification (NCBI taxonomy): domain Bacteria; kingdom Pseudomonadati; phylum Pseudomonadota; class Alphaproteobacteria; order Hyphomicrobiales; family Phyllobacteriaceae; genus Mesorhizobium; species Mesorhizobium sp. EU05-FHT14A09. Next base: position 65,161 of record NZ_JBYTDF010000016.1, on the reverse strand, counting down.
GCTTTCATCAACCGCCTTCTGCCGGACGCGGCTGCGCAGAGGATTTTCACGCCAGGTGTTTCGGGCGGTATCAAGCTGCGTCGCAACCATCGCGAAGAGGTCAGCTATCGTGTGGCGGGGCCATGGGCGAGCGGAGCCGAATGGCTGGCGACGCATCCGAAGAAAACCCGTCAGAACTATCGCCGCGGCATCAAGATGATGGAAGAGGCGGGCGAGGTGACGTTTCGCCTGCTCGAACCTCACGAGCCGCTTGGGCCGATGCTGGAGCGGCTCGCTCTCCTCAAGCGCAGATGGCTGGTGCAGCAGTCGCTGGAATCCGATCTTTTCCACGAAGGCGAGTCCGTGCTCGCCGCGCTGGTCGACGTGTTGGCGCGTGCAGGCGTGCTGCGCATTTTTGTGATCGAGTGCAACGGCGCGATGGTCGCGGTCTCCATCAACATCGTCCAGCATGACGTGATGATGGCATTCGTCACGACGTATGATCCGGAATTCAGCCGGGCTTCGCCGGGTATGGTCCTGATCATGGACTACATACAGTGGTCGATTGATCGCGGCCTGCATACGGTCGATTTTCTTTGCGGCGGTTATGCCTTCAAGAGCAGGCTTGCAACCGAGGGCGTGACGCTGCAATCCGTTCTCGGCGCGCGCACCCCACTGGGCATGCTCGTTGCCTTCGGCGATCGCGTCCGCCAGAAGATCAAAAGCAGGCGTGCAGGAGACTCGGAACAGCAGGACGCGTCACCTGACGAAGCAACGGCCTGAAGCCTGGTCCGGATGGACTGAAAGCTAAAGCGTTCTCTTTCGTGTCAGCAACCACAGCAAATACAGTCCGCCAAGCATGCCGGTGGTCAGGCCGACGGGCATGTTGACCTGGAAAGGCGCGCGCTGGCTGATCAGATCGGCGAGCAGGACCAGCAGTGCTCCCATCAGCGCGCCGCTTGCCAATGGCACGTTGGGCGAACGGGTCAGGCGCCTGGCAAGCTGTGGTCCGGCCAACGCGACGAAGGCGACCGGACCAGCAGCCGCGGTCGCGATCGCTGTCAGGCCAACAGCAGCCATCACCATGGTCAGCCGGGTGCGCTCCGGAACGACACCGAGCTGGATCGCAATGTCGTCGCCCATTTCCAGCAGCGTTGTCTGACGGGCATTGAGGACGACAACGGGAACGATCGCGACGAAGCCCATGGCTGCCGGGACCACATGCGCCCAGGTCCGTGTGTTGAGTGAGCCGGCCAGCCACAGTTGAGCGGCGGCGGCCTGGTCGAGCCCACCCTTCACCAGGAGGATCGTATTGATGCCGGACAGGATCGCACCGATGCCGACACCAACCAGGACAAGTCGGTAGCCGCCGGTTGTCCCGTTCCTCGTGGAAAGCAGGACGATGATCGCGGCAGTGGCGATGCAGGAGGCGAATGCCGCAAGCGATACGGCGAGGGGACCTGCATCGAAGAGCACGATCTGCAGCAGGGCGCCGGTTGCGGCTCCTGTGGTGAAGCCGATGATGTCCGGGGAGCCGAGGTCGTTGCGCGAAAGCGACTGGAAGATCGCACCGGCCATGCCGAGCGAAGCTCCAACCAGCATTGCGGTTGCCAGCCGGGGCAGCCGAACGCGCAGGATGATGCGCTCCGCGGTAGGATTGCCACCGGCGCCGAACAGGGCGTCGACCACTTCACCAGCCGTCAGGGGCAGTGTTCCGGTTCCAAGGAGCATGATGGCGATGACCGCGCAGATCAGCACGAGCACCGCGCACACCACGACCGCACGTGGGCGCAGCTGCAATGAGAGACCTGCGGCTCTCAGCACGAGGGAACCGGATGCTTTCATAGCCGCGCCAACCGATACCTGCGTACCACAGCGACGAAGAAAGGGCCGCCGACGAGTAAGACGACGATTCCTGCGGCGAGTTCGGCAGGGGCGACGACAACACGCCCGACAACATCGGCGCACAGAAGCAGGATCGCGGCAAACAGTGCGGACACCGGCAACAGCCAACGGTGATCCGGGCCGGTGGTGGAGCGGGCGATATGAGGGGCGACCAGTCCGACGAAGCCGATCGGTCCAGTACCGGCAGTCGCAGCTCCCGCCAGCAGCATCACGGCGAGGCACGCCAGAAGCCATGTCCTGCGCAGCCTGACGCCGAGGGCCTCTCCAAGGTCGCGGCCTAGGGCTATGGCGTTCAGGTCCCGCGATATGGAAAATGCGATCGCGAGGCCGATCATCACTGTAGCGGCAAGCACGCCGGCAACATCGAAACCGCGCCCTTCGATGGAACCTGCCCACCAATGGCGGAAATTGTCGATCACTTCGAGCGGGGCGTTGAGCATGATGATGCCGGTCAGCGAACCCAGCATGACCGACAGGCCGGCGCCGGCAAGCACGAGGCGGACAGGGTTGGTGCCGGTTTCGTGGGCGCGGCCGAGGATGAAGACGGCAACGCCCGCCAGGCCTGCGCCGACAAAGGCAAACCAGACATATTGGATCATAGCCGTGAGATGGAATGCCGCGATCCCGACGATAACGGCTGTTGCTGCACCGGCATTGATACCGAGCAATCCCGGTTCCGCCAGCGGGTTTCTGGTGATCGCCTGCATGATGGCTCCGGCGATGCCCAGGGCCAGACCGGCAAGGATGGCAACGATGGTGCGTGGTGTCCGCAGCTCCCAGATGACGAGGTGCTGGTCATTGAGTGGATCGTAAGCCCGGAATGTCTCGAGCAGGCCAAGGAGCGGAACCGGCCGCGAGCCTACGGCCAAGCTGAGCATGCTGACGGCTGCCAGCACGAGGAACGCGCAGGCAAGGATCCGGATACGTTTTCGTCGCTGAAGGAGCCGAGACGGTCTCTCGGCCAGACTCTCAGGGGGCATGGCTATCGGAAGTGCGCGGTGATCGCGTCGATCATCTGGCGTCCTGAATAATAGTCGATGCGGAACGAGGTAGGCCCAAGCGCGTAGACTTTCCTGTTCGCGACAGCGGGGAGGTTGGCGAGCATGGGGTCGGCCATGAACGCCTCGACGTCCTTTTCCGTGCCACGCAGCAGGAAAACAGTCTCACCCGCGACCGCGGCCGACAAGTTCTCGCGCGAGATGAAATCGAAGTCCGAGCGCCTGGTCACATCGCCCTGGAGACCTTTCGGCAATCCCATTACCTCGAAACCGAGAGCCGTGAGCAGCCTGGCCTGCGGGCTTTCGGGCCTGCCGATCGAGTAGCTGCCGCCAATGTTGTAGCCAACGATGCTGATCTTGCCTTTCCGGCCTGACATCGAGAGCGCCGCCTGTGCGGCATAGTCGTCGAAGCGCTTGATGGCGTCGCCTGCTTCCGCTTCAAGGCCGGTAGCCTTGCCGAGTTCGACGGCGATCTCCTGCCAGCTCTGGTTGGAATAGTTGACAATCATGGTGGGGACGCCTTGCGCGGCAAGCTCAGCCTGGTGCTGTGCAACGCTGTCTGCGCCCGTGGCCGACGCGATGAGTAAGTCCGGGTTTTGGCCAATGACGGCTTCGATGTCGAAGTTGAGATTGGGGTAGAGGATTTCGACGCCGCGTTCGTCGGCCGCCGATGCCCATTGCAGGAAGTACCCCTTTTTGTCGGTCAGGATCGTGGGTGTCGCAGCGGCAGTGGCGATCACCGGTGCGCCGATCGCCAAAAGGATGCCGGTGACACTGGGCGTGGTCGATACGATCCGCTCGGGTTTCGATTTCAATGTCAGCGTGCCGCCGTCCTGGGCGATCGTTCTCGGCCAGTGCTGTTCCTGCGCAAACGCTCGATCGGGCATCGTCGCGATTGCCGCGACGGCCATCAGGGAGAGGGCGAATTTCTGGATCAACATCATTGGGGAAGATCGGGTCGGGAATTGAAGGGAAGCCGCGGTGCGACCTTGCGTCATCGTCAAGGGTGTTAAACATGACTTGTTTATTCCACAATAGGCATTGTATTCCGCAATGCAATATCCGTTCCGTAATGCGACATCGAAGTTGCATTCCCACGGAACAGCGGTCAGGCAAGAAGGGCAATATGGCGCATCGTCTGCATGCCGAAGGCGTGACGCTTCGCTACGACAAGCGGGTGATCTCGACCGGATTGTCGGTGGTGATCCCGGATGGTTCCTTCACCGTCATCATCGGGCCGAACGCTTGCGGCAAGTCCACGCTGTTGCGTGCGCTGTCGCGGCTGCTGCCGCCTTCCACTGGCCGGGTCGTCCTCGACGGACGCAGCATCGGGGAACTCCCCGCGAAGGAGGTCGCCCGCCGGCTCGGCCTGTTGCCGCAGAGTTCTCTCGCTCCCGATGCGATCACCGTTGCCGATCTGGTCGCCCGGGGGCGCTATCCGCATCAATCCTTCCTCCGGCAGTGGTCGAAGGCCGACGAAGAGGCAGTGGCTGCCGCGCTGGATGCCACGCATATGGCAGATCTGTCCGATCGGTTGATTGACGAACTTTCAGGCGGCCAGCGGCAGCGCGCATGGATCGCCATGGTGTTGGCGCAGGAAACGCCCATCCTGCTGCTCGACGAGCCGACCACTTTTCTCGACATCGCTCATCAGATCGAATTGCTCGACCTCCTGGCCGACCTCAATCGGCAGGGCCGCACGGTCGTTGCCGTTTTGCACGATCTCAACCAGGCCTGCCGATACGCGTCCCATCTGATCGCCATGAAGGACGGGGTGATCGTCGCCGAGGGCAAGGTGGCTGAGATCATCACCGAGCAACTGGTCGAGACGGTTTTCGGCATGGCTTCGGTCATCATCGCGGATCCGGTCTCGGCAACGCCGCTGGTCATCCCGAAAGGGCGGCGGGTGCTCGCAGTCCACACTCCAGATGACAGAAAACAATCGGCATGAGCACAGGCAGGAAGCTGCACATCGGACTGAGCCTGACATCCACCTGGCTCAAGGGACCGCGTCCGCACCCGGATGAGGCGCTGTCGGCAGGCATGGGGCCGGCCGACTACCATGTCGAGCTCGCTCAAAAAGCAGAAAGAGCAAAGCTCGACTTCGTCTTCAGGCCTGATTACCTCGTCATGAACCAGGCCATGGTGGCGCATTCATCGACCCATGTCGGGCTTGACCCGACGATGATGCTGGCCGCGATCGCGCGCGAGACCGAGAAGATCGGACTGGTCACGACTGCCTCGACAACCTTCAATCCGCCCTACATCGTCGCCCGCCAGATCCAGTCCCTGCACTGGATCAGCAACGGCAGGGCCGGGTGGAACATCGTGACCTCGATCGAGGGCGCGGCGAATTTCGGCACCGAGCCGATGCCGTCGCCGGAAGTCCGCTACCGCAAGGCGGCGGAGTTCACCGAAGTGGTGCGTCAACTCTGGCAGAGCTATCCGGGCGTCTCGTCCGCTGTCCGTCCGCTCGACCACGCCGGCGAGTTCTTTGGCGTCAAAGGGCCTCTCAACGTTCCCGGTCATGCGGCCGGTCCACCCCCCTTGTTCCAGGCCGGGGCCTCCGAAATCGGCCGCAGTTTCGCGGCGTCGGTCGCGGACGCGACCTTTGCCGCCATGCCGGACATCGGCGATGGCATCGAGTTGCGCAAGGACTTGCGCAACAGAGCGGAACGGCACGGCCGCTCGGCTGATGCCGTCCGTGTCCTGCCCGGGCTCTATTTCTTTCTTGCCGAAACCCGCGAGGAAGCCTGGAGGCTGCACGAACGCGCCCATGCGCATCTGACGCGTGATCGTCGTATGGAAGCGCTGAAGGCCGTACTTGGGCTGGACGTCGGCGCGCTTGCTCCGGGCAGCCGCATCGGTCCTGATCTGCTGCCTGCTTCCGATCATCCGGTCCGCAGCCGGACCCATGCCGAATTGCTGCGCCGTTTCATCATCGCCAACAGCCCGACGGTCGAAGATGTGCTGGCACGGCCAGAGGTTGTCGGTTCCGCCCACTGGGTTTCGGTCGGTACTGTGGATGATGTGCTGAACGATATCGTCGAACGCTTCGAGGCTGGCGCGCTCGACGGCTTCATCGCGCTGCCCGGCGGCTCGGTGAACTCACTCAACCTCTTCTTTGAAGAGCTGGTTCCCGAACTGGTCCGGCGAGGTCTGTTCCGCAGCAACTATGAAGGCTCGACGCTGCGAGAGCACCTGGGCATCCGGTGAGGCGCGGTTCAGCCGCGGTCCGGAGACGCCCCGGATTCGAGCGAGGCCTGCCTGGCCGCTGCGCGCAGGGCGCCCCAGTGGTCGGTCGCTTCGGCCGTCTTCACGAAGGACACGGTGGTGACGACGCAGGCGATCTCATTCTGCGCATTGAACACCGGTGCCGCCTTGCCGGTGAGCAGCGAAAACAGATGTTCGTTGAGTTCAACGCCGGCGGACTGGCGCGCCGCATCGAGCGTTTCCTTCGACGGCGGACTGCCGCGGAAGGTGGCCGGTTGCCGCTTGCGTGCCGCGGCGATCGTCTCGCGCGGCAGGTAAGCCTGAAAGGCCAGGCCGCACGCGGTGTTGTCGAGCGGAAGCACGTCGCCGAGCGAGACGGTGCTGATCGAAAAATCCGAGCTGCGGTACCAGCGGATGATGGTCGGGCCCTGGTCGGTCCAGATCGCGACGCCGCAGCTTGCCGCGATTTCCGACGCCAGCGTCTTCATCAGGCGCGCGGCGACCTCTATGGGTTCGATACGCCGCAACGCGCCGATGCCGATGCTGAGCGCGGCCGGTCCGAGATCATAGCGACCGGTCATCGGATCCTGCGCCACCAGCCGCTCGCGCACCAGGCTCTGCATGTAGCGATGCGCCGTCGAAGTGCCTGTGCGTCCCTGCCGGGCGACTTCGCCCAGTGCCAGCGGACCATCGGCCCGCGCCAGGATGTCGAGGAAACGGGCTGCAATGGATACAGACTGGATGGTGGTCGAGCGTTTGCCGGCACTGCTGCCGTCGTCGTCGGAGTGGTCTGGTTTCACAAGTTCTGTTCCGTACCGGGCGGCAAAAGCGTGGCTGGGGCAATCATGCAGGCAAACATCAGGGCTGGAATGAACGAGGGCCGTATCTCGGCTAACGACGCGGGGACGTTACGGTGCTTCGGCCCCGTGATCAATCGCACCCGCCAGCCGGTATTTTGCCTGTGGCAATATGGGCACCCTTGCTGAACAGAAGCACCCGCCGTGTTGACATGCGGAATGCGCTATGCATTGTGGAATTCATCATTCAATCCGCGAGCCACGGTCCGTTCCCAGCCAGCGTTTCTTGTTTGGGCGATCGGGGACTTCATGCCATCTCGTTTTCTTGCGTCACTAAAGGTGGGCGCCAGCACGCTTTCGATTGTGTCGATGTTCGCAGCCACCGCTGCGTCGGCCCAGGAAAAACCGCAGGCCGCGGCTGAGAGCAGCACCTTGCTCGAGCGCATCGTCATCACCGGTGAAAAGATCGCGCGCAGCCTCAAGGATACGGCGTCATCCGTTTCCGTCATCACCGGCAAGCAGATCGCCAGGGAAAAGACAGGCAACGCGTCCGTGTCCGAGGTGATCCAGGATGTGCCCAATGTCGTCTATACCGACACTGTCAGCACGCCGGTCATCCGCGGGCAGGATACGCAGGGACCGCTCACGGGGCAGGGGTCGTTCTGGGGCGGTACGGTGCCGCGTGCCACCATCAATCTCGACGGCCACTACCTGAACTACAACGAGTTCTATTTCGGCGCCGCGTCAGTCTGGGATGTCGACAACATCGAGGTTTTCCGCGGCCCGCAGACGACTTCGCAAGGCGCCAACGCCATTGCCGGTGCCATCATCGTCAACACCAAGGATCCGACCTTCACGCCCGAGGGTGCCTACCAGGCGGAGATCGGCAGCTACAATTCGAAGCGGGCTTCGTTCATGCTGTCTGGGCCGATCGTCGACAACCAGCTCGCCGCGCGTCTGGCCGTGGACTATTCCGGTCGCGATACGTTCATCGACTACATCAGCCCCAAATTCCAGCACGGCGACACCGACCAGGATTTCAGCGCGCTGAACGCCCGCTTCAAGCTGTTGTGGCAGCCGGCCGAAATTCCCGGCCTGGAGGCGAAATTCACCTATTCGCACAACGGCTCGAACCGGCCATCCCAGGAAGCGGCATCGATGCCGTTTGAGGATCTCAACCACATCACCACGACGATGCCGACCTGGAAGCAGCACACCAACACCGGCATCCTCGACATCAGCTATGACGTCGGCAACGGCTTCAAGTTCTTCAACCAAACGCAGTATTCGGCGTCGTCCGTGCATCGCACCACCGGTCTCGTCAACAATGGCGATGCCGATGTCGAGCAGAAGAATGCTTCCAACGAAGCACGTGTGACCTTTGGCGAGCAGGGCGATGCGCTGAGTGGTGTGGCCGGTGTCTATTACGCCCATACCAAGAGTGACGAGGTGCTCTACCTCAGCGGCCTGTCGACCTTCGACGATACCAAGCAGAATCTCGGCCTCTTCAGCGAGGCGAGCTACCGGCTGACCGATGTCTGGACCTTGACCGGCGGCCTTCGCTACCAGCAGGACCAGATCCAGCGCGCCGGCAGGTCGGTCTTCGCGCCGCAACCGGTGAATTTCGACACCACCTTCAGCGCCGTGCTGCCGAAGGTCTCGCTGGCCTACGCCGTGACGCCCGATCTCACCGTCGGCGCGATGGTCAACCGTGGCTACAATCCCGGCGGCGTCTCGTTGAACCTCAATGCGCGCAAATGGATGCCGTTCGAGGAAGAAACGCTCTGGAACTACGAGTTGTTCACCCGAGCGAACCTGCTCGACGACACGCTCACGCTGAACGGAAATCTGTTCTACATGGATTTCAAGAACGCCCAGTACACGATCCCTGTGGTGATCTCGTCGGGTGTCGCGCAGTCCTACACGATCAACGCCGAGAAGGCGCACGCCTATGGGCTCGAGGTCGGAGCCGATTATCGCATCCTCGACAATCTGACGCTCAAGGCCAGCGCCGGCCTGCTGCGCACGCGCATCGACAGGATTTCGAGCAACGTCGCCTATGAGGGCAACGAGTTCGCCAAGTCACCCGGCTACATGCTGAGCTTCGGCGCCAGCTGGGACGTGACGGAAAAGTTCAACCTGTCCGGCGAGGTTCGCCACATGGACAGGTATTATTCCGACACGGCCAACACGCCGAGCTACCTGATCGAGCCCTATACGATTGCCGATGCTCGTGCGAGTTACGACTTCAACGAGCATTTGCAGGTCTATGGTTACGTCAAGAACATCTTCGACGAGCGTGCCCCCACCTACATGCAGCAGAACCGCGGTATCGGCGGCGTCGAGGCCAGCATGACCATGCCGCGCACCTTCGGTGTCGGCGTGAAGGGCAGTTTTTAACCCGTTGCGGGGGAGGGCGGCCGCACAGCAACTGTCGCGGCCGCCTGCCGGTTAAGTTCTCCTACGCGTCATGGGCGCCGGTCGTCCCCCGCTCGATCAGTTCGACCGGGATCGTGAAGTTCAGCGCGCCTTCGGACAGCTGCCGATCATCGTCGAGACAGTTCAGGATAGCTTCGATGAAAGCTTCGATGGGGTGGCTCACCGTGGTCAGCCCGAGCGATGGCCAAGCGGCTTCCGGGATATTGTCGAAACCGATGATGGAAAAGTCGCGCGGCACCGCCTTGCCCAGCTCGAACCGGACGGTGTCGAGGAAGCCGAGCGCGATGAGGTCCGTCGCACAGAAGGCGCCGTCGATCGAGTGGTCGGCCAGGAGCGTGCGTGCGGCCTCGCGTCCCGTTTCGAAACTGTTCGGGCCGCTTGTCCACGGGGTGAGCCTGGCTCCCGCCGCGCTCATGCGGGCAACAAAGCTCTCGATGCGCCGTTTCTGACTGACGCTGCCATTGCCGCTGCGCACGATCGCGACGTGACGCCGGCCATCCGACAGCATGCGTTCGGCAGCGAGTTGCCCGCCGGTCAGGTCGTCCGTGTCGATCTTGTCGGCATTGCCGGGCAGTGTGCCGCGGTTGATCAGAATCAGGCGCACATCGTTGCGCAGACAGGCCTCGATGATCTCCTCGGGTGGCGCGCCTGAGAGGATGATCACCGCGCGCACCCGGTATTCCAGAACCTGGTTGACCAGGGTGCCGATGTCGTCGCGTGCGGCTTCGGCATTCAACAGCATGCACTGAAGGCCGCGCTTGAACAGCGCGGCGCTGATGCCGTCGAGCAAGGCGGTGTTGAAGGGCGAGGTCAGGTTGGCTGCCACCACGCCGACAAGATTGGACTGCGCCATCTGCAGGCCCTGCGCCAGCCTGTTGACCCGGTAGCCAAGCTTGTCGGCGGCGCGAAGGATCCGATCCCGCACATCCCTGGAGACGCTGGCACCGGGGGTGAACGTCCGCGAGACGGCGGAACGCGACACGCCGGCCTCCCTGGCGACATCCGCAGCCGTGATGAAACCGCTCTTCATTGTCCATACTCCATCGCTGCGGGGTGTGCTGGTCCGGGGTGGATGACCTGAACTTTTGTCTTTGTCGTCATAAAACTGAAGCACAAGCTCATTAGATTGCACACGTGTGCAAAAGCATTGTTATGAAGTTGCAATGCGATTGTCCAGAGCCGGAAAACAAGAAAAGTCTTTTCTTTTCAAATCGTTGAGGAAACGGTCTTGGCCGATATCGTCATCAGTGACCTGTCGAAGATGTATGGCGACAAGCGCGTGCTCGACCGTGTCACCATGCATATCAAAGACGGCGAGTTCATCGCGGTCCTCGGACCTTCGGGCTGTGGGAAAACCACCCTGCTGCGGCTGCTTGCGGGGTTCGAGACGCCGGACGAAGGCACGATCCGGCTCGGCGATCGCGTCGTGTCCTCCAGGGAGGCCAATGTGCCTCCGGAGAAGCGCAACATCGGCATCGTGTTCCAGAACTATGCGCTGTGGCCGCATATGAGCGTGGCCGATAATGTCGGCTATGCGCTCAAGATCGCCGGAGTCAGTGCGCAGGAGCGTTCACAGCGCAGCCGCGATGCCTTGTCGGTCGTCGGCATGGAGAACCTGGCGGAGCGCGCGCCGTCCGACCTCTCGGGCGGCCAGCGCCAGCGTGTCGCCCTGGCGCGCTGTCTCGCGGCCAAGCCATCGGTGATGCTGCTGGACGAGCCGCTGGCCAATCTCGACGTGCATCTGCGCGCGGCGATGGAAAACGAGTTCGTGCGTTTCCACAAACATACCGGCGCCACCATGGTCTACATCACCCATGACCAGTCCGAGGCGATGGCGCTGGCCGACCGCATCGCGGTGATCGATCGCGGCCGCCTCGTGCAATTCGATCGGCCACGCGACCTCTATCGCGAACCGCAGAGCGAAATGGTCGCCCGTTTCATCGGCAATGGTCAGGTGCTGCCGGTGCAGGATGTGCGCCCCGACGCAGAGGCCGCTGTCGTGAGCATCTTCGGCAAGGACCATCGTGTCCGGGCACGCAGGAGCGAACAGGGTCGATCCTCGGCCAAGCTTTCGGTCCACACTTCTGGCATGCGCCTGGCGCAACCGGGCGAAGCCGGGTTTGCCGGCAAGGTCGAGCGGGTCATCTACCGCGGCAACCACAGCCAGGTCGATTTCCTCGTCACCGCCGAGTCGGATCTGCAGCTGACGCTGCATGCACCGGCGGATGTCTCCATTCCGGCGGACGACACGATCCAAATCTGCATCAGCGACGGCTGGGTCATTCCCGCCGCCGCCTGACGGTTTTTCCTCTCTCACAGCAACAGGAGTTCTTCTCATGCGACTTACCACAGCCCTCATGCTCGTCTTGTTGAGCGGGACGGCCGTCAACGCCGAAATCTTGACACTCTACACCTCGCAGTCACCGGAAATCGCCCAGCAGACGGTCGATGCCTTCCAGGCCAAATATCCCGACATCAAGGTGGAATGGACCCGCAACGGCACCAGCCAGCTGCTGAACGTGCTGCGTGCCGAGATCGAAGCCGACGACGTCAAGCCGGACGTGCTGCTGGTCGCCGACACCATCAACCTTGGCCAGTTGAAGAAGGAAGGCCGCCTGCAGGCCTATCCGCAGGCCCCGGTCGGCTCTTACGACAAGAGCACCTACGACAAGGACATGACGTTCTTCGGCACCAAGATCATCTCCACCGGCATCGCCTACAACACCGAGAAGGCCAAGCCGGTCGAGACCTGGAGCGCCTTGCTGACGGAAGACAACAAGGGCCAGATCGCCGTGCCGAGCCCGCTCTATTCGGGGGCGGCGCTCAATCATCTGCACAGTGTCGTCAATGTGCCGGGCATCGGCTGGGAATTCTATGAAGGCCTGGCCAAGCTCGACATCGCGCCGGAAGGCGGCAATGGTCCGGCACTCAAGGCCGTCGCCAGTGGCCTGGCCAAATATGGCATCATCGCCGACGCCGACGTGATCCGCGCCAAGGCCAAGGGTTCGCCCGTCGACCTGATCTTCCCGAAGGATGGCGTCTCCTTCATCACCGAGCCGGTCGCCATCATGTCGACCGCCAAGAACACCGAGGGCGCCAAGAAGTTCATCGACTTCCTGCTGTCCAAGGAAGGTCAGCAGCTCGTCGTGACGCAGGGCAATCTGCCGATCGATCCGTCGATCACGCCGCCCGCCGGTTTCCCGAAACTGTCCGAGATCAAGCTGCTGCCGATGGATGCGGACAATGCCGTGGCGACCGACAAGGAGACCCGCGAGAAGTTCACCAAGATCTTCGGCGGTTGACAGAAGATGGCGTTGATTGCCATGGAAAGGGTCGAGGAGCGCCGGCGGTTGCCGGCGCTTCTTCCAAAGGCGGAATGGGTGGTGCTGGGGCTGCTGGTGGTCTTCGTCGCCGGCGTGTCCTTCGCGCCGTTGCTGCGCCTTGCCATAACCGCGATCGCGCCGGCCGGCGTGATCGATCTCGGCCATGTCGCCGAACTGCTCTGGAAGAAGAAGGTCCTGACCGCCTCGACCAACACATTGGTCGTTGCCTTGCTGTCCACGGTGCTTGCCATGGTGCTCGGCACCGTTGCCGCCGCGCTGACCGTCCTCACCGACATGCGCTTCAAGACGGCCTGGGTGTTCGCATTCGTGCTGCCGCTGATGATCCCGCCGCAGGTGACGGCGCTTGCCTGGGTTCAGGCCTTTTCACCGTCGAGCCCGGTGCTGGGCCTGCTCGGACTTTCCCTCCACAATGGCGGACGGCATCCGCTCTATTCGCCGGGCGGCATCATCCTGCTGCTGGGCTTTTATCACGCGCCGCTGGTGTTCCTGACCGTGCGGGCGGCCCTGCGGCGTCTGCCTGCCGAACTGGTGGAAGCCGCTCGCGCCGCCGGTGCCACCAGCTGGCCGCTGATCTTCACAATTATCCTGCCATTGGCCCGGGCAGGTCTGTTTGCCGGCGCTGCCCTGGCTTTCGTCTCGTCGATCAGCAATTTCGGCATTCAGGCCATGCTGGGTATTCCGGCGAAGTATCCGACCCTGATCACACTGATCTACCAGCAGATGAACAGCTACGGCCCCTCGGCGCTCGCCGACATGGCGGTGCTCGCTTTGCTTCTGTCATCGCTGACCATCGTTGGCGTTGCCGTCAGCGGCTGGCTCGGCCAGCGTGGCGATGTGCGGGTCGACGGCGTGGGCCGTTCGCTCGAGATAAGACTGGGGCGCTGGCGCCCCGTCGTCGAGGCGGCCAGCTGGCTGTTCATCGTGCTCACCATGGCGCTGCCGCTGTCGGCGCTCGTCGCGACCTCGCTGGTCAACGGGTTTGGGCAGGAGCTGAGCTGGAAGACGCTGACGCTGGTCAACTATGCCAATGCCCTCGTGCATCAGGCCTCGATCCGCAACGCGTTCCTGACCAGCCTGCTGCTGACATCGGTCACCGTCGTCATCCTAATGGTCGTTTCGCTGTTCATGGCCTATTTCATCGTCTGGAAGCGCGGCCCGCTTGTGCGCGTGCTGCATCTGTTCAGCGAACTCGCCTATGCGCTGCCCGGCATCATTCTCGCTGTGGCGATGATCCTGTTCTTCCTGAAACCGCTGCCGTTCCTGGGCTTCAGCATCTACGGCACCGTCTGGATCATTCTCGCCGCCTATCTTTCGAGCTTCCTGGCTCTCGCGCTACGTCCCGTCCTTGGTGGTTTCGCGCAGATCGACCGTTCCATGGAAGAGGCGGCCCAGGTGGCCGGAGCGGGGTTCCTGGCGCGGATGCGTGACGTCATCATCCCACTGGTCGCTCCGGCGGCGGTCGCCGGCGGCGTCATGGTGTTCATGAGTGCGCTCAATGAAATCCAGGTTTCGATCCTGCTGGTGTCGTCCAATGCCCGCACCATCGGCCCGATGGTGGTCTTCCTGGAAGAGGGCGGGTCGTCGACGCTGGCCGCGGCTGTCGGCTGCCTGATGATCGTGGCCGTTCTGATCCTGATGCTGGTGGCGACACGCTTCTCGCGCCACCTGCCGAAAGGGGTGTTGCCTTGGCAAAATTGACTGTTGTCAGCGGGCTGGGCGGCAAGCTTCCTGCCGCCTTCCTGCTGGAGATGCAGGGCCGGCGCATTCTGCTCGATCTGGGCGAAGGGCCGCAGCCCGGCGTGAAACCCGATCTTTCTGGGGTCGGGTCCGTCGACGCGATCTGTCTCTCCCATACCCATATCGATCACGTCGGCTCGCTTGACCTTGCAGGCCAGTTGGGCAACCCACCGGTCTATGCGACCGACCTGACATTCGGGCAGATCTCCGACGTGGTGCTCCCGCTGGATCGGCGCCGGCATTTGCCGGTCCGGGGAGAAGCGGAAATCACCGGCCTGCCCGTCACCGTCGGCCGAAACGGCCATGCGCCGGGTGGCATATGGTTCCATTTCGCCGCTTCTGGCGGTGTTCTCTATATGGGCGACTGGAGCGCGGAATCGCTGCTGCTGCCCTTTGACCCGCCCCCCGCCGCGGACTGCCTCATAACCGATGCGTCCTATGGCGATTTCGACGAGGCGCTTTCCGACCAGATCGGAGCGATTGCCGATTTCGCAGTACCTGGCGCGGTGCTGTGCGTGCCGGCCGGCGGCAGGGGGCCGGAGATGATGCTGGCCCTGCACGAACTGGGGCTGAAGGCGGTCGCCTGTCCTGTGGTGCGCCGGGAAATGCAGTCTCTCGCCAGCGGCGAGGATGGCATGATCAGCGCAGAAAGCCGGATGGGCATCGCTGCATTGATGCCGTCGATGCCACTGGAGGATCAATGGTCCCCGGATCAGGTGATCGTGGCGACGGAGGCCAATGCGGAAACCGGACTGGCGGCGCAGCTTCTGTTCCGTCGGGACGAGGGTTTTCGCTTCCTGTTCTCCGGTCATGTTCCGGCACGGACGCCGGCCTGGGACATGTTGCAACAGGGCCAGGCCCGATGGCTGCGCTGGAATGTTCATCCGCGGCTGCAGGATACGATGGACCTCGTCACCCGGACCGACGCCCGGAAGGTGGTGGCAGCTTTCGTGCGGCCGGAAGAGATGTCTCGGCTTGGGCAATGGCTTGGCGGCCGCCTGTGCCGAACGAGGGTTATTCCCTTGCCTGTCGATCGAGACCAGTTACTGAAAGCCGCGGAATAGGACTGCAAGCATGAACATCAACCACAGCGACAACCGGCAGATGACCGAGGAAGAGGAAGATCGTCTTCCGGTTCTGCTGCCCGTGCTTGCGGATATCGACGACCAAGGAAAGACGCTTTTCATCGGCAACGCGGTTGCCGCGAACGATGCCGATCTGCTTTTGCGCAATGGCATCACCTCGACGATGAACCTTGCGGTGAACATCGAGATGCCGCCGCTGGCGCTCGGTGATGGTACAACAGTCAGGCGCACGCATATCGGCCTGATCGACGGGCCGGGCAACATCGCCCATCATCTTCTCGGCGCCGCGTATATCCTGCACGGCATCATCAACCAGCAAAGTCCGGGCAAGGCACATTATCCGAAGCACCGCGCCGGCAATGTGCTGGTGCACTGCCGTGGCGGACGCAGCCGTTCCGCCGGCACCATCGCGCTTTATCTGCACCTTGCGCGGCCAGAGCAATTCCCGGCCTTCGAGGATGCGCTGCTCCATGTGCGATCATGCCGAGGGCTCGATGAGACCCAGCCGCAGCCGGCGCTGCTGTATCTCTGCCGTGAGGCAAAGGCTCTCCACGCAAGCAGCCGCTTTTGATGGTGCTAAGGCCGATTTAGAATGTCGGCGGCGTGCAGGTCCACAGGATGCTGGCGGGCTCGTCGCCGGTGTTGCGATAGGAATGCGGCACATGCGAGCGGAAGCAGAAGGCATCGCCCGCCTGCAGGCTGTGCACGACGCCGTCGAGGTTCAATTCGATCCTGCCGCGCAGCACATAGCCGGTTTCTTCCCCTTCATGGGTGATGGCCTCGCCGCTTTTACCGCCGACATCGATGTGATGGATGGTGCTTTGAAGCAGGTGGCCGCCCTTGTAGGGAATGATGCGTTCGAACGAGACGCCGGCACCATCGCCTGGCCGGTTGTCGAGCGTCACCACCGGCCGCTCGCCAGCACGGAAGACGGGGGTGTCTTCCGGCTCGGTTTCTTCGAACAGCCAGCTGATGTTGGTTTCCAGCACCCGCACCAGCCGGTGGATCAGCGGTAGCGAAGGCAACGCCTTGCCGTTCTCAGCCTTGGAGAGCAGGCTCTCCGAGCAGCGGCTGCGACTGGCGAGCTCCTTCAGCGTCAGGCCCTTGGTCTGACGCGCCAGCTTGAGCTTGATGCCGACCCGGCGCCGGGCGTCGGACAGGTTCTCGAATTCATGGTCGAGCACCGACCCTGCCGCATCCGTCATGTATCGGACCTCCTTGGTCCGTTCTTCCCTTGTTGGTCGCATGCTCCTTTTCCGAAAAGTCTGCAACTTTACGGGGGCATGCTCCAGATTCGCGCCGGCTCAGTGCGCCATGCCGCCGTCGACCATCATCGATTTGGCGGTAATGTAGCGCGCCTCCTCGGAGGCGAGAAACACATAAATCGGCGAAACTTCCGCCGGCGTTCCCTGCCTGCCGAGCGGCACGATGCGGCGGACGACTTCTCCGTGCGACTCGACGCCACCCATATAATCAATAGCCGGCGTGTTGAAGGGGGTGTCGATCCAGCCGGGCAGGACGGAGTTGACGCGGATGTTGGCTGGAGCCAGTTCCTGCGCGAGCGCGGTGGTGAAGGCGATCACCGCGCCCTTCGCCGCGGCATAGGCGGTCATACCCGGCGCGCCGCGCAGGCCGGCGAGCGACGATGTGGTGATGAAGCTGCCGCCGCCGGCGCGCTTCATGGCCGGTGCGCCATATTTGGCCGCGAAGAAGGTGCCGCGAGCATTGACGTTGAAGATCGCGTCCCAGGTAGCGGCTTCGACGCCGTCGATGGCGCCGGTGCGCATCAACCCGGCCAGGAAGACCAGGGTGTCGAGGCCGCCGAGTTCGCGCTCGGCATAGTCGACGGCGTTGCGCACCGAACCCTCATCGCGCACGTCGCAGGCAATGCTGTGGGCGGTTGCGCCGTGCGTGCGGGCCTGTGCTGCGGCTTCCGCCGCCGCCGTCTCGTTGATGTCGGCCACAACAACGGCCGCGCCGTTGCGGGCGAAATCCTCGACGCAGGCACGTCCGATGCCGGTTGCCGCGCCGATCAGCAAAGCCCTTTTGCCAGCAAGTCTCATCTGTTGTTCTCCTCATCGTGCAAGGGCGATCACGCCTGTGCGGCTGTTCCGATTGTCGTTTTGGGCCAGGAATTCACCAGCGCGGTCCAATAGAGCGCGCCGTAAGGGATTAGCGCGTCGTTGAAGTCGAAGCCCGAATTGTGCAGCGGCGTGCGGTTGCCGTTGCCGATCCAGGCATAGCAGCCCATCTTGGCATCCAGCATGAAGGCGAAATCCTCCGATGCCATGCTGGGCTCGAATTCGGTGATCACCGACTGCTCGCCCCAGGTTTCGGCGGCGATGACCGCGGCGGCCGCCGCCACGCCGGGATCGTTGACGGTGGCTGGATATTTCGGCGTGAAGGCGAGTGTGGCCTTGACGTCATGCGCAATGGCGACGCCGTTGACGACCTGCTCCAGCCGCTGCTGGACCGTTGCCCGCGCCTGTTCGGAGAACGCCCGCACCGTACCATGCAGCACGACTTCGCCCGGCAAGGCATTGAGCGAATTACCGCCATGAATCTGTGTCAGCGACACCACCACCGGTTGCATGGCATCCACGGCGCGGCTGGCGATGCTCTGCAGGCTGCTGATCAACGCGCCTGCCGTGACGATGGCGTCGGTGCCGAGATGCGGCAGTGCCGCATGCACGCCGGAAGCCTTGATGGTTACCGTGAAAAGATCCATCGCCGCCATCATCGGTCCGGGCCTGACCGCAACAGTGCCGAGCGGCAATCCTGGCCAGTTGTGCAGTCCGAACACGGCGTCGACCGGGAAACGCTCGAACAGCCCTTCCTCGACCATCCTGCGACCACCGCCTTCGGCTTCCTCGGCCGGCTGGAAGATGAAACGCACGCTGCCGGCGAGACGGTGGCGAGAAAGGTAGTCCGCCGCGGCAAGCAGCATGGCCATGTGCCCGTCATGGCCACAGGCATGGCTCACGCCCTGGTGCCGCGAGCGATAGGTCAGCTTGCTCTCTTCCAGGATCGGCAATGCATCCATGTCGGCACGCAGCCCAAGCACGGGCCCGGGTTCGTCGCCTTCGAGTGTGGCGACAAGCCCGGTTCCGGCAAGGCCCGTCTCGACCGCGAGCCCCATTTCACTCAGGCGTTCCGCGACATAGGCGGCGGTCTTGTGTTCCTGAAAGGCCACTTCCGGGAACTGGTGCAGATGCTGGCGCCAGCCGGCGTAAACCGCCTGGCGATCGTTGAAGAAAGCTTCGGCCGAACCCATGCGCCGACCTCCGTTCTGGTTTTCACTGAGGGTCACGCAGGCGCTCCGTTCGATGCGCTTTCTGTCTCCGCCGGCGGCAGGCTGTCGGCGCGCAGGTGACAGGCGCTGGTGTTCACGCCTATGTCAGCGCCGCGAACCGGATCGTCGACGGCGCAGCGGTCGAAAGCGAACGGGCAGCGTGTACGGAAACTGCAGCCGGGCGGGATGTCGATCGGATCCGGCGGTTCACCCTCCAGAAGGTAGGTGGCCATCCGGTAAGGCTTGTGTTCGACGGTCGGTACGGCGCTGAGCAGCGCCCGCGTATAGGGATGTGCCGAACGTTCGAACATGGTCTCGTTGTCGGCCAGCTCGACGATGCGGCCGAGATACATCACGGCGATGCGCGCGCAGACCCGCCGCACCATGGCGAGATCGTGGGAGATGTAGACATAGGTGATGCCGCGTCTGGCCTGCAGCGTTTCGAACAGGTCGAGCAGCTTTGCCTGTTCGACCTGGTCGAGCGCCGACAGCGTCTCGTCGAGGATGAGCAGTTCCGGTTCCAGCACCAGCGCGCGGGCGATGTTGACTCGCTGCCGCTGGCCGGCACTGAGACCGACCGGCAGCTGATCGTAAAGCGTTTCCGCCAGGCCGACCTCGGCCATCACCGCCTTGACCTTGGCCTCGATCTCGCTCCGGCTGCCGAGCCCTTGGATCAGCAGCGGTTCAGCGATGGTGCGGCCGATCGAACAATGGGCGGCGATGGCGTTGTAGGGGTCCTGCAGCAGCAGCTGGAACCGTCGTCTCAGCGCCAGAAGGTCTGCGCCGCGCAACGTGGCGATGTCCTGGCCTTCGAACAGGATCTGTCCGCTGTTCGGCGCTTCGAGGCAGCTCAAAAGCCGCGACAGCGTGGACTTGCCGCAGCCCGATTCCCCGATGATGCCGAAGTTTTCGCCGCGCCGGACGGTGAAGGAAACGCCACGCACCGCCTTGACCTTGCGATGGGCGAAGATCGCCTTGCGGTCGCGGACTTCATAGGTCTTCTCGACATCGCGGACATCGAGCACGACTTCGGCGGAAGACGGCCTGGGGATCGTCTCGCCGATCGACCACAGTTTCGGCACCTTGGCGATCAGCTCACGTGAATAGGCGTGCTGTGGTTTCTGCAGCAGGTCGGCAACCGGGCTGTGTTCGACGATGCGCCCGCGGTCGAGCACGATCAGGTCGTCGGCGATTTCGGAAACGATGCCGAGTGACGAGGAGATGAACACCACCGCCGTGTCGAAATCTTTCTGCAGATCGCGCAGCAGGCGCAGGATCTGCGCCGCCACCGTCACATCGAGCGGTTGAGTGATGTTGTCGGCAATCAGCAGCTTGGGGTTGGAGACGAGTGCGTCGACGATCAGAGCACGCTGCATCATGCCGCCACTGAACTGGAAGGGGTACTCGTCGAAGCGCTGGGCCGGTGAGGGAATGCGCACGGCATCGAGTGTGTCGATCACGCGCTTGTGTGCCGCTTCGCGCGAAAGCTGTGGCGAGACGGTGCGCAGCTTTTCGAGGATCTGGTGGCCGACCGGTACGGTGGGATCGAGCGCGCTGGTCGGGTTGGCACCGATATAGGCGATCTCGCGTCCGCGCAGCCGTGCCATTTCGGCTTCCGGAAGCGTGAGAAGGTCGCGCCCGCCATAGCGTACGGTTCCACCGGTGATCCTGAGCGGTTGCCGTACCCAATTGACCAGCGCCCGCGACAGGATGGTCTTGCCTGAACCACTTTCGCCGATGATGCCAAGCACCGAGCGTGCGTTCACCGTCAGGTCGATGTCGGAAAGCAGTTGCCGTTCGCCGGCGCTTCCATCGATGGCGACCGAGAGGCCGCGCACGGCCATCAGCGGTTCGTCGGTGGCTGCGGCAGGCAGCGTTATGATCTGGCCCATCACGCGCGCCCCTGCAGGATCTGGTTGCGGGCCCGCTCCAGCACGCCGCCCATCAGGTTCAGGCTGCTGAGCGCCAGAGCGAGCAGCACACCGGGTACGATGGTGATCCACCAGGCGTTGAGCAGATATTGCGTGCCCGAGGAGATGATGGTGCCGAAGGTCGGGGTCGGCGGCTGGATGCCGATGCCGATAAAGCCGAAGATCGCTTCGAAGATCATCATGCGCGCGACGTCGAGCACCGCGACGAAAGCGATCGGCGGCAGGATGTTCGGCGCGATGTGGCGCACCATGATGCGTAGGTCGCTGGCGCCGAGGATCTTGGCGGCGCGCACATATTCCTTCTGCCGTTCCGACAACGTCACGCCACGCGACACGCGGGCATAGACCGGCCAACTGGCCAGGACCAGCACCGCGATCACGGATGCCGGCGACGGTCGCGACATGCCGAGGATGGTGATGGCCAGGATGACCACGGGGATCGACATCTGCACGTCGGTCAGCCGCATCAGGACCACGTCAACCCAGCCGCCGCGGTAGCCGGCATAGATGCCGATGGCGCAGCCGATGACAAACATGCCGATGACGCTGACCACGCCGATGGCGAAGGCGTTGCGCAGCCCGATCAGGGAACGCAGCAACAGGTCGCGCCCGAGCTGGTCGGTGCCGAGGAAATGCGGCAGCTTGCCACCTTCCATGAAGAGCGGCGGCAGGAACTTGTCGGTCACGTTCATCTTGGTGGCCGACGCGTCGATGATGAAGGGGCCGAGCAAGGTGAGGAGCGCGAGCGCCAGGAACACCGAGGCGGCGACGCGCATCTCGGTGTAGCTCCAGGCACGGCGGAGGATCCGGGCGGTGACGCCTCGGCCTCTCGTCGGCTGAGCGGATTTCAAAGGGGAGGCCTGTGCGGCTGAATTGTTCATCTGCCGGCCTCAGAATTTCAAGCGGCGGTCGATGGTCGTCGAGGCGAAGTCGACGAGCATGTTGATGGCGACGAGCGCGCCGCTGGCCAGGATCGCAACCGCCTGGATGATCGGGAAATCGCGCTGGAACACGGCGTTGATGGTCAGCATGCCGAGCCCGGGATAGCTGAAGATGTACTCGACGACGAACAGGCCGCCGAGCAGCATGCCGATCATCTGGGCACCGAACAGGTTGAGCAGCGGCACGGCGGCATTGCGCAGCACATGTTTGGCGATCATGGCGCGCCGCGACAGGCCGCGCACCAGACCGACATCGAAATAGGTCTCGCCGAGATTGGCGGCGACCGAGACGGAGATGGCGCGGATCAGCACCGGCGACAGCTCGATGGCCAGCACCATCGCCGGGATGATCGTGTAGGCAAAACCCTTGTAGCCGATCGCCGGCAGCAGGCCGGTCTTGGCCGAGAGCAGGAAGATCAGCACCACGCCGACCCAGATGTTGGGCAGCGATACCAGGAAGGAACTGACATAGAGGCCGAGCCGATCCGGCCAGCGCCCGCTGCGCAGGCCGGCGGCAAGCCCGATCGGCACCGAGACAAGCAAGGTGAAGGCGATGCCGAGAGCAGCTAGCTGCAGGCTGTAGGGCAGGGCGGTGCCGATGAGTTCGGCGACCGAAGCCCGGCTCTCCGGATCAAAACCAGCGCTGTCCTGCGATCCGCCGGTGCTGCCACCCTGGACGCCGCGGATGAACGACCGTCCGAGATCGCCGCTTGCAACCTGCCCCACGAAACGGCCGAACTGGACGAGGATCGGATCGCGCAGGCCAAGGTTCTTTGCCGTTTCCTCGAGCACGCTGGCCGGGGTCATCGGGCCGAGGATGATGCGGATCGGATCGCCAGGCACGATGCGCAGCAGCGTGAAGATGACGAAAGCGACGAGAAGCACGATGACCAGACCCTGGCCGATGCGTCGCAGGAAAAATTCGATCGCGAATGCCATGAACTCTTTCTCAGGCAACAGGCGCAGGCGACAGCCGGACCGACCGCCGCCGCGCGGCGCATGATCCGGCGATCATGCGCGAGACAAAGTGATGTGCGGCACCAGCGGTGCCGCACGCGTTTGCCAGGTTCAGGCGAGCGTCGCCTTGCTGAGATCGATCGGGCCGTTCGGGTAGAAGTAGACGCCCTGCAGGTTCTTCGACATTGCTCGCAGGAACACCGAGGAGAACAGCGAGATGCTCGGCACCTTGGCGGCGATCAGCGGCAAGGTTTCGGTCTGCAGGATCTTCAGCCGTTCGTCGGTCGAGGCAGCATTGCGCTCCTTGTCGAGGGCCGCATCGATCTCGGGGTCGGAGATGCCGTTGATCAGTGCGAATTTCGACAGGTAATTCGGGCGCAGCACCAGGTCCGGCTCCGGCGAACCGGTGATCCAGCCGACATCGACGATGTGACCCGGGCCCTGGCCGTCGGCGCGGCGGTAGAGCTGTTCTTCCCAGGCGGCCGGCTCCAGTGTCGTCAGCTTCACCGGGAAGCCTTGTTCCTGCAGCATGGCGGTGATCAGTTCGCCATATTCGCGAGTCTTCGGATAGAAACCGACCGAGGTGATGTATTCGATCTCCGGCAGGCCCTGACCTTTCGGGAAGCCGGCCTCGGCGAGGAGCTTCTGGCTGAGTTCAGGGTCGAATTTCGGATAGGTGGCAACGTCGGTATAGCCGAACTTCACTGGCGAGATGTGGCAGTTCGAGGCCTGTCCCGCGTCGCCGACCACCGCCAGGACCTGTTCGCGGTCGATGGCATGGACTGCTGCCAGGCGCACGCGCACATCGTCGAAGGGCGGCTTGTTGCAGCGGAAATGCAGATATTTGTTTTCGCTGGAAAGGCCGCGCTGCGTGGTGATGTTGGCCTCCTTGGAGAGCGAGGCAAACTGCTCGGGCTCCAGGCGCTCGGTCAGGTGGTACTGGCCGTTCAGCAGGCCAAGCACGCGCGTGTTGGCGTCGGGCACGTAGTTCCACAGAACGGTCTCGATCTGCGGCTTGCCGTCATGGAACTTGTCGAACGCCTTGAAGATGATCTGGTCGCCCTTGGTCGCTTCGTAGCGGAAGGGGCCGGTGCCATTCGGCCGCTGCTTGAGCACATCCGGATTGGCGACATCCTTGGCCGACAGGATCGGCAGGAAGGCCGAGACGTACCAGAAGTTCAGGGCAGGATAGCCAAATTTCTCGGTCTTCAGCCGTACGGTGTAGTCGTCGACGATCTCGACCTCGACCTGACCCGGATACCAGGCCGATGCCGGCCGGCTCGGCTGCGAGGCATATTCATAGGTCGCCTTGACGTCCTCGGCCTTGAATTCCTTGCCGTCATGGAAGGTGACGCCCTGGCGCAGCTTGTATTCCAGAGTGAACGGATCGATCACTTTCCATTCGACCGCGAGGTCGGGAAGAATCTCGCCCGGATTTTCGGGTGTCATCGGGCACTTGGTCAGATGGCCGAACAGGAAGCCTTCGGCGGTGATCTGCGGTGCCACCGTGTGGGAACTCGGGTCCCAACTGCTGGTGACGGTGCCGGCGGCCGCGAAGGACAAGGTCTTGCCGTCCTGCGCAAAGGCGCGGCCCAGTTTGCCTGTCGGTCCAATGATGAGTGAGCCTGCGCCAAGCGCGGTCGCGCCGGCCAGGAACATACGCCTGGTCGTTTTCATGTTTCCCCTCCCATTTGTGCCAAGTTGGAAACTTAGCACGCGAAGGATTCAACTATGATGAGTGATTGTCAAGTGACTTGAATGAAAAGTCATGCGTCTTGAATTTCGGCATTCGTTCAGATGATTTTTGCCCATGCCGCAGGCTAAGTGCCGGCAACCAATACAGGCCGGGTTTTTCGACCTATGTATAAATAATGCGAATAGAATGCCTCGATCTTAGTATTGGACGGAATAGATTTTGATGTGGTTTGGTTCGGCAGCAAATCGAAGGAAGATCGACGATGGACGACCTGACCCGGTGCGTGATCACGCCAAAATCGAAGATGGAGGGGTTCGAATCCCTCGGGCCGGCGGTTTATCGCGCCTCCACCATCGTCTTTGAAAATGCCGCTGCCTATGCCAATCGCCTTTCGCGGGGACCGGACGGCTATTCCTATGGGCTCTACGGCACGCCGACGACGCGCATGCTCGAGCACAAGGTCACGGAACTGGAGCAGGGCTGCCGAACGCTGCTGGTGCCATCCGGCCAGGCCGCCAATACGATTGCGATGCTCGCCTTCCTCAAGGCCGGCGACAAGATCCTGATCGCCGACACCGCCTATCCGCCGGTCCGCGATTTTGCCGATAGCGACCTGCCGCGGTTTGGCGTGAGCGTCGTCTACTACGATCCGACATCGCCGTCGGAGGTCGAGCGGTTGATCGATGAGCACACCCGGATCGTCTGGTGTGAATCGCCGGGTTCGACCACCATGGAAGTCCAGGACCTGCCGAAGATCGCCGAGGTCGCGCACCGGCATGGCGCGCTGGTCGGCTGCGACAACACCTGGGCGACCCCCTTGAACTTCAAGCCGCTTCTGCATGGCGCTGACATCGTCACGGAAGCGCTGACCAAATACGTCTCCGGCCATTCGGACGTGCTTATGGGCTCGATCACCGTCTCCGATGAGGCGCATTTCCTGAGCATTCGCTCGAGCATGGGCCGGCTCGGCATCGGTGTTTCGCCCGACGATGCGTCGCTGGTGCTGCGCGGCATGGAAACATTGGGCGTCAGGATGAGGCATGCTCATCAAGGCGCGATGACGGCGATCGAATGGCTGCAGGCCCATCCGCTCGTGCAGCGGGTGCTCTATCCCGCGCTTGCCGATTGTCCTGGCCATGACATCTGGAAGCGCGACTTCCTTGGAGCCAGCGGGGTGTTCAGCGTTGTCTTCGTTCCGGAAGCTGTCGAACATGTCTCCGCGGCGCTCGACGCGCTCCAGACCTTTGCCATCGGCGCCTCCTGGGGAGGAACGCGCAGCCTCGTCGCGCCCATGCCGGTCAAGGTGAATCGCACCGCCACGGAATGGGTTGGCGACGACCTGGTGCTGCGCATCAGCATCGGACTGGAGGCGCAGGAGGACCTGTTGGCGGACCTTCAGCGCATGCTGGGCGCCATCGAATTGCGGATCGCCGCTGATCTCACACATACTGGATCATATTCAGGATCGACCAGCTCGAAGGTGGCGAGCGGCAAGGATCGGCAGCAAGCAGCCGGCTGACGGATGCGGGTTTCCTCAGTGCGTTCGCATTGAGGTAAGACAAACAAAAAATGCCCGGCAGCATGGCTGCCGGGTTTGACAAGTGGAGAGTGTCGGTCGGTTGGTCAGAAGTTGCGCTGGAGACGGACCATTCCGGAGAACCCGTCATCGTCCGTCGCCGGCTTGCCGTCATCGAGACTGAAATAGGCGATTTCCGGCGTGATCACGAACCCCGGCACTGGTTCGTAATTGACGTTGGTGACGATGGCGAAATGATTGTCCGCCTGTCCGCGCGCAGCGCCCGAGCCCTTGCTGACGCCCGAGTCGCTGTAAGATGCCTGCAGGTTGAACTTGAGCTTGGTGTTGATGCGGTACGAGCCACCGCCCCAGACCGCCCAGTCGCCCTTCCAGGGCTTGTAGTAATTGAAGCTGTCTTCGTCGCCGCTGCCGTAGCCAGCCATTACGAACAACGAAAGCTGCTCGTTGATCTTGCCGTCGAGGCGCGCCTTGATGGCACCTTCTTCGTAATTGGCATCATAGCCCGCCACCACCGTGACGGCGCCCCACTTGGCAGCATATTTCAAACCGCCGACGACATGCGGGACATAGGAGTCCAGCGAGTAGTCTGCACCATAGGAACTGCCGCCCTGTTCGAGCGAGACGACAGCCGAAATGCCGTTGTCGTTCTTGTAGGTGTAGCTGATCAGGTTGGTCTCGACCGGGCTGTAAGGCACGATGTCGTCGCCGATGACCGAGCCGGCATAGTTGGCGAAGGTTTCGAAGACCGATTCATCCTTGCCGATGCGCAGGCCGCCGAGCTGAACCCAGCCGTAATAGAGGGCGACCAGGTTCGGATCTCCGTGATAGCCGTCGCGATACGAGAAGTTGGTCTGTGTGAATGTCGACAGCGTGCCGAGTTCGGTCTCGCTGCCGGTCCAGGTGCGCAGTGAGAAGCGTCCCTGCACGTGATAGGTATCATCCGTGCCGCCGGATTTGTCGGCGACATCGTTGTGGCCGCCATAGGGACCGTCTCCGGCACGAACTTCGTAGCGGATGAAACCGCCGACACGCAGGCAGGTTTCTGTGCCCGGAATGTAGAAGTAGCCAGCGCCATAGATATCGCAGATGCGAACGTATTCAGCGGTTTCAGGTTCGGCAACAACCGTGTTGTCTGCTGAGTTCGCGGCAAAAGAGATCGTGCTCAGCGCCGACGCGCTAAGCAAAAGATACATATTTTTCAATTTCCCCTCCAAATAAGATCTGTGACAGATCTTAGTTTGCTAGCGTTTTGCGCTTAGCTGCATTCTGGAGGGTATTTTTCCGTCATAAAATGTTCAAACCACTTATTAGAATGGGCTTTTGAAATTTCCTCACGGCTTGTATTTCCGCATCCGGACAGCGGGTCGTCCGTTTCAGAGACCGGTTATCGTGATGCCGGCACCCGACACCTTGTAGCTGCGGTTGATCCAGATCAGCACCGAGGTCAGCGCTTCCGCCGCAGCCGAATTCGCCAGCGCGCCGCCGCCGATGCCGCGCTTGGCCACGATGCCGGCCAGTTCGATCACGGCATCGCGGGCTTCCTTGTCGTCGCTGAACACCAGCACGTCACAGTCGGCACGTCCGCCGGCGTGGAGCTTGCTGGCGCCGACGTTGTGAAAGGCCGAGACGACGCGGACACCGTCGCCAAGCAGTTGCTGCGCGATCTGCGCTGCCGAACCGCCTTCGGGCAGTTGCACTGTGCTGACTTTCGGGGGCACCAGCGGAACGACGGCGTCGACCAGGATCTTGCCTTGCAGCACTGGTTTGATCTCGTCCAGCGTCGCCGCATGGCTGGCAAAGGGAACCGCCAGAACGACGACATCCGCCGCCGCTGCAGCGCCGACATTGTGGTGACCTTTCGCAAGGCCGCCAAGCTCGCTGGCGAAGGCTTCCGCCTTCGCGCGCGAGCGGGAGCCGATGACGACTTCATAACCTGCGGCGGCCCAGGCCTTGGCGAGGCCGGAGCCAAGGTCGCCGGTTCCGCCAATGATGCCGATGATGGGTTTTTCTGGCATGCTGCTGCTTTCCGTTTGCTGGGATCGAACGCGTGACGGTGCTTGAGCATTTTGTAGCCAAGTGGAATCGCTTGGCGTTACAAAAATGCAGCGAAAATAAAAGCTTAGAGCGTTTCCGCGTTTCCGTGAAAAACGGAAACGCTCTAGGCGCGTCTCACGATCTCGACGGCCTTGGCCAACTGCTTGAGCTGGTTGGGGTGGTCGTACATCGGATGCAGCACGATCTCGTCGACACCCTTGGCGATGAGCTTTTGCAGGCCCTCGGCGCATTCTTCCGGCGGGCCGAACACCGCAACGCGGTCAGCCATGCCCTCGACGCTGTAGACAGGATTGTCCTTGAAGCCGACGGACAGGATCTGCTGCACCCGGTCACGGGCCTCTTCGCGGGTCGGTTCGACGGCAGCATAGACGTTGACCGAGATCGAGAAGCTTGCCGGATCACGGCCGCTTACAGCCAGTTCGTCGCGCAGGATCGCCAACTCCTCGTCCCGTTCTTCGGCGGGAATCATCGCTGCGCCTGTCCAGCCATCGGCAATGGCGACCGCCCGCCGCAGCGCCGGTTCGCTGCGTGCGCCGATGATGATCGGCGGTCCCGGCTGCTGGACTGGTTTGGGCTGCATGCGGATACCCGAAAAGGAATAGATCTCGCCGTTGAAATCGGCTTCGCCTTCCGCCCAGAGCGCGCGCATGACGGCAATGCCTTCCACCAGGCGTACCGTCGGTTTGTCGGTCGGGATGCCGAGTGCGGCGAGCCGTGGCCGGTGATAGGCGTTTCCGACGCCCATGCCGACAGTAAGGCGGCCCTGTGAGAGCTGGTCGATGGTGGCGAGATCGCGTGCCAGCACGGCTGGGTTGCGATAACCGGAAAACAGCACGGAAATGCCAAGTCGCATGTGCTTGGAAATGCCCGCCGCATAGGAAAGCTGATGCAGGGGATCGAGCGAGAAATTCTTATCGTTCAGCGTGTCCTGTGTCCAGATTCCGTTGAAGCCGACGTCTTCGGCCAAGCGGATGAAATCCGAAAATGTCGTGGGGTCGCCCCTCAAGCCAACGGAGAAGGACGTTGGTCGATTGGCGGTCGATCCTGAGTGTGTCGTTGTCAAAATCCATACTCCATCGGTCTGCGGGCCAGTTGGGATGCGGCCGTTCAGCAAAATCTTTTCGGGGTAGACGCCATCACAGGAACAACTCCTGCGTTACCGGACGGAGCACG
This sequence comes from Mesorhizobium sp. EU05-FHT14A09, assembly GCF_058790995.1. Lineage (NCBI taxonomy): Bacteria > Pseudomonadati > Pseudomonadota > Alphaproteobacteria > Hyphomicrobiales > Phyllobacteriaceae > Mesorhizobium > Mesorhizobium sp. EU05-FHT14A09. Next base: position 36,082 of record NZ_JBYTDF010000016.1, on the reverse strand, counting down.
TCGCGGGCGCTGCCTCCTGCAATTGCCTGCCATTTGAGACCGCGCAGAACGATGACGGGCAGGCCGGCATCCTTCTGCATGAGAAGGCCGGCGGCGGCCGCGACTTCGTCGGCAAAAGCAGGCAGCGTCGCTTTCAGGCTACGCCCATAGGCATCGGTTCGACCGGCCCAATCGACAATGGCCGGCACGCCGGCTGTGCCGATCGCTATATTGACCAATCCGTTGCGCCAGGGTCGGCCGAAAGTGTCGCTGACGATCACGCCGATGGGCGCGCCGTATCTTGCTTCGAGGCCGCTGCGTATCGCACGGGCGCTTGCATCCGGATCTTCCGGCAGCAGGAGCAGCATACCGTCGCGGCCATCGCCCAGATTGGATTCGTCGATGCCCGCGTTGGCGCAGATCCAGCCATGGCGGTGGCGTGTGATCAACAGTCCATCCGGCGGCTGGCGCCGGGCACGGATCACATCGCTGGATTCCGAAAGGATGGCTTCGACCTTGTGCGGGTCCTTGCCGATCTCAGCGGCGAGCGCGATGGCCTGCTGCGACGGCTGGAACTGCTTGGCCGCGACAAGGCGGCCTTCACTCTTGGAAACGACCTTCTGGGCAATCACCACGATATCGCCGGCCGTCAGAGTGCGGCTTGTCCGCTCGAGCGCTTCGGCGATCAGCGTCGCCAGGTCATCGCCTGCCGCGACTTCCGGCATCGTGGCGACGGCAAAACATTCTGCCTCGACGGGACTGCGGAAGGCTTCGACATGGTCGCGCAGGTCCTGCGGCGTGTCGATGTCTCTCGACAGGTAGGCAAGCTGCAGCTTCTCGCAGGACCGACCACCTTGACGAGCCGCCGCCTCATGCGCCGTTGCGGAACTCGGGCCGTAACAGAAAGGGATTGCATCGGGCGGCGTCAACAGCAGGGCATTGGTGCCACCATCGGCTGAAACCCCGATGGCGACCGAACAGCGTTCGCGTGCAGCCAGCAGCTGGTCGATCTCTTCATCGACAAGGGTCGCGATATCGGCATGAACGACGAGGAGTGATGTCGCGCCGATATCGGTCGCCCATGCGCTGGCGCAGCCGGCGGCCGCATTGATGTCGCCGTGCTCCGTCTCTTCGATGATGGATGCGTCGTATTTCTTGCCGATTGCCGCTGTTTCCCGCGAGGCGGTCACGACGCCGATCGGCTCACTGGAACGCGTCCGCATGAAGAACTGCAGCGTGTTTTCAAACAGCAGCAAAGCGAGTTTTTCGCGCGCGTCGTTTGCGAGGATGGGGCTCAGGCGCGTCTTTGCCGCTCCCGGGTCCTTCATGAGGATGGCGATGGCAACGGTCACGACGCGGCCTTTTGGCTGTGGCCCTGCAGGTCTGCCGCCCAGGCCAGGACCTCGGCGGCAAGGCGTTCCGCATCGTCCGGATCGCGCATCAAGATGTCGGTGGAGAGCACCGAAAGGCCGCGCGCCCGAAGTTCATTCTTCTCCGAAGAGTCCTGCGCATCGATGGCAAAGCCGTCGAGCAGGCCGTTGTAGCGTTCGGCAACGCCGACCGCAGTCGCCACCATGCCGAGCTCTTCCATCAGCCGTGCGAGTGGACCCTTGACGGCCTTGCCACCGATGAGCGGCGAGACGCCGAGCTTAAGGGCTCGCGAAGCGTGGATCGCCGTCCTGAAACCGTCGACGGCGAGAACGGGCTCGATCGAGAGCAGGGGATTGCTGGGGGCAAAGACGATCAGCTGCGCGTTTTCGACGGCCGCCAGCGCTTCGGCTCCCGGCCTGGCCCTTTCGGCTCCTTCGTAGCGAAGCTCCAGAACCTTCGGCTCACAACGGCGGCCGACGAACCATGGCTGAAAATCCATCCAGCCTTCGGCGGTCCTGAGTTTGGTCCGGACCGGGTCATCGCTGGCAGGCAGGATGCGCGCGCGGGCGCCGAGGCGCTCCGCTGCCTCCTGCGTGACCCTGGTCAGGCTGTTTCCAGCCGCCAACTGCCAGCTGCGCCAGATATGCAGTCCGAAATCGGCATCGCCAAGTTTCATCCAGGTTGGAGCGGCGAGGGTGCTCAGCACATCCAGCGCGCGCACAGTATCATTCGCGACGCCCCAGCCCTGTTTGCGGTCGATGCGATCGGAGAGTGTGTAGATCAGCGTGTCGATGTCGGGGCAGACACGCAGGCCATAGAAATCATCGTCGTCGCCGACATTGGCGATCACCGTCAGTGCGCCCGCCGGCAAGTCCCGGGCAAGGCCTTCGGCCATGCGGGCGCCGCCGACGCCGCCGGCAATGAGCACCACGTTGCTGGCGAACGTTCGCATCTAGCGCGCTGCCATGGCCGCGGTGCGTCCGCCGAGAAACGCGACAGGGTTGGCTCCATGCGACCGCTCGACAAGTGGAGCGAACTCGGCGGGATCGTGGTCGGAGAATGTCTCGACCGTGCCATAGAGCGTGTTGCGCTGCACCGGCACGCGCCCGGCCGCACGGATGATCCGCACCATTTCGGATGGCGTGATTTCCTGGCCGTGGCTGGCGCCCGCCGCGCGCGAGATGCTTTCGTTCATCAGCGTGCCGCCGAGATCGTTGGCGCCGCAGTGGAGCATGAGATGCGCCATCTCCGGCCCGAGCTTCACCCAGGAGACCTGGATGTTGTCGATGTGCCCGGCCAGCATCAGCCTGGCGACGGCATGCATCCTGAGGCTCTCTCCAGTCGTCGGGCCGGGCCGTGCGGCCGGATGGTCGCGATAGAGCCGAGTCTGGTCGTGGATGAAGCCCAGCGGTACGAACTCGGTGAAGCCGCCCGTGTCTTTCTGGATGGCTCGGATGCGGGCGATATGGGCCGCCCAATGGGCAGGACCGTCAATGTGCCCATACATGATGGTTGCAGTTGTGCGGATGCCGGCGCCATGGGCTGCGCGGATGATGGTTTCCCATTCATCCGCCGACAGCTTGTTGCGGGTCAGCTGCAGCCGGATCTCCGTGTCGAGGATTTCAGCCGCGGTGCCCGGCATCGAGCCCAGCCCAGTCTGTTTGAGCCCCGCCAGATAGGTGGCGAGCGGAATGCGGCTCTTCCTGACGCCGTACCAGATCTCGAAGGGCGAGAAGGCATGCACGTGAATGTCGGGGACGCGGCGTTTCACTGCCTCGAGGATCTGAACGTAGTAATCAGCGGGCAGATCCGGATGCAGGCCGCCCTGAATACAGACCTCCGTGCCGCCGCGGTTCCAAGCCTCTTCCGCCCGCCTTGCCACTTCGTCCAGCGACAGCCATTCGGCACCGGCCGCATCCTTGCGGACGCCGAAATTGCAGAACTGGCATGCCATGTAGCAGACATTGGTGAAGTTGATGTTGCGCACCACCACGAAGGTGACCTCGTCGCCGACGCGCTGCCTCCGGACCGTATCGGCAACATGCAGCAACGCGGCAAGGTCGGAGCCTTCTGCCTTAAAGAGCGTTTCACCCTCGGCTTGCGTCAGTTCCCGTCCTGCCAATGCAGCGTCGAGGGTTCGCGCGATCGGAAGGCTCGTCTCCGCCAGGCTGGCTTCGAGCGTCGGCTTGCGGTCGATGAGACTTGGAATGCCCTGCATGTCAGTTCACGATCTGGCTGCGTGCGAAACCGTCGGCGCCGGCATGGTCCGACAAGGCGGCGGCCAGTGGTGCGGTCTCGTTTAGGAAGGCCGGGTAGACCGTAAGCCGTTCGACCAGCCGATAGCCTTGTGCCGCCGTGCGCCGAGCCAGTTCGGAAAGCTCCGGCCAGGCGCGTTCCGGGTTGATGTGGTCGATCGTGAGGGGAGAGATGCCGCCCCAGTCGTTGATGCCGGAGGCGATGTAGTCTTCGAAGCGGTCGTCGAGATTGGGTGGCGCCTGCAGGCTGATGGACGGGTCGAGCACCAGCCTGGCAACGGCAAGCGTGCGCAGCATCTCCTCATGGCTTGGCTCCATCCATGCCGCCATCGTCGTGTCGGCCTTGGCGCGGAAGTTCTGCACGATCACTTCCTGCACATTGCCGTGACGCTGGTGGATGCGGTCGATGGCGACGAGGCTTTCGACACGTTCCTCGAATGTCTCGCCGATGCCGATGAGGATACCGGTGGTGAAAGGCACGCCGAGCCGTCCGGCAGCCTCGATGGTCCTGAGCCGCAGAACCGGCGACTTGTCCGGGCAGGCGTGGTGCGCCATGCCGGGTTTCATCAGCCGCTTGCTGACGGTTTCAAGCATCATGCCCATGGACCCGGAGACTTCGCGCAGTTCGGCGATCTCGGCTTCGGTCAGCGTGCCGGCATTGACATGGGGGATCAGCGAGGTGTGCGCGAGCACCAGCCTGCATGCGTCGATGACATAGTCGATCGTCGTCGCATGGCCAAGCCGGCGCAGGGTCTCTCGCGCTTCCGGATACCGCCGCTCAGGGCGCTCACCGAGCGAGAACAGCGCTTCCTTGCAACCCAGCCGTTCGCCGTTTCGCGCGATCTCAAGCACTTCATCCGGCGACAGGTAGCCGGAGCCTTGCTGGCCGGGATGTTTGACAAAGGCGCAATAGCCGCAGGTGTTGCGGCACATGGTGGTGAGAGGGATGAAAACCTTGCGTGAATAGCTGATTGCGTTGCCCCAGCTGAGATCCCGGAGCGCGGCAGCCTCTGCTTGTAATTGCGCTGTTTCGCGGCTGGTGAAGCGGGCGGTTTCGTCAATGCTATGGGCCATCCGGCGACCAACCTCTCTGGGCGGCAACGGACCGGAGGGATCCGATGCAGCCTAGGCAATCCGGGGTCCAGACTGGTCAGTCAGGGGTGTTTGCGTCAAACGACTTAACCGAATGGACGGTTGAGCTGTGCTCAACAGCGATATGGACGTGCGAAGCGACTGGTTGATCGCACCTCACATGGTCGTTCGCTTTAGTCGGTTGAAATCACGCCGTCTCGCCCGCACTAAGTGAGGGTGAAATGGGGAGGCATGTGTGGCTGGGCGATGGATCGAGGCGAATGGCCTGCAACTGCGATACGACTTCACCAAAGGCCGTCGCGCGCCGGTCATCCTGATCCACGAAATGGGGGGCGCCCTCGAGAGCTGGGACGATGTCGTGCTGCCGCTGTCGGAGTTCGCATCCGTCCTGCGCTACGACCAGCGCGGTGTCGGGCTTTCGGAGAAGGTACCCGGGCCCGTCACGGTCGAGCAATTGGCTGACGACCTTGCTGGCCTGCTTGAGGCCTTGTCGATCAAAGAGCCGGTTGCGGTGGTAGGAAACGCCGTCGGCGCTTCGGTGGCCGCTGCGTTTGCCGCGCTCCATCCCGACCGAGCGGCGGCCCTTGTCATGCTGGCGCCGGCGACCAGCATGAGCGCCGAAAGGCGCGAGGGTGCGTTGCGTCGCATCGAGGCGATAGAGCGGCATGGCGTACGCGCGGCATTTGCCGATGGCGGCTCCGATGTGCCGGCGCGCTTCGCGACACTGCGCCTGGCGTCCGATCCGATCGGGCTTTGCGCGATGTGGCGCATGCTCGCCGATCTCGACATGACCGGGTTGTTGCCGCGGATAGCCTGTCCGACGCTGGTGGCGCATGCGATGCGTGACACTTCGCGCAGCGAGCAGGATATCGCCCGGGTCGCGGGAATGATCCCCGGCGCGCGCATGACCGCGATCAACACCACCCACTACATGGCCATGGAAACACCGCGGCTGGTTTGCCGGACCGTCATCTCGTTCCTCGATGAATGCGGATTTCAGTAGCGGCGGCAGAGATTGAGGCGCGCCGAGCGAAACTCAAGAATGGCAATGTCGCCGGTTCGCCTCGTGCTCGCTATGGATGAGCAAAAGTCAAACGGCGGCGCCGTTTAGTCGTTTGACGGTCAAGGGCTCGCTGCCTACCGTCCGGCCACGATGGACACCATCGACAGCATTTCAGGGATACAGAGTGGCGACAGTTCGATTTTTGGTTGAGGGGTATGTTGCAACGGTGACGCTGGATCGTCCCGAGGCGATGAATGCGATCGATCCTGAAACCGAGATCGAACTCAGGGATATTCTGGCACGCATTGAGGCCGATGGCGCGATCCGTGCCGTGGTTCTGACCGGTGCCGGCGAGAAGGCATTCTGTACGGGCGCCGACCTCAAGAAGACGATGGCGATTTCGGAAACTTACGCTGCAAAAGCCTTTGGGGCCGGCGATGACAGCTTCGTTTCCGGTTTCTCGATCGACAAGCCAATCATCTGCGCCATCAATGGTTACGCACTTGGCGGCGGCCTTGAGCTGGCGTTGGCCTGCGACATCCGCATTGCCGCAGCGCATGCCCGCTTCGGCCTGCCGGAAGTCAAGGTCGGCACCATACCGGGCGCCGGTGGTACCCAGCGCCTGCCGCGCACCATCGGCGCAAGCGATGCCATGCTGATGCTTTTGACGGGCGATATGGTGGATGCGACCGAGGCGCTGCGTCTCGGCCTGATCAGCCGTATCGTGCCGGCGGCCGATCTTCTGAGGGAAGCTCAGGCTCTTGCCGAGCGGATCGCGGCCAATGCGCCGCTTTCCGTGCGCGCCATAAAGCGGCTTGTCACCGACGGCCGGGCCCTGCCGCTCAACGAAGCGATCAGGCTTGAGCGCCTGGTCTGGGGTTTGCTGCGCGATACCGAAGACAGGCTGGAGGGGCGGCGGGCATTTCAGGAAAAACGCCCGCCGAATTATGTTGGCCGCTGATTAAGCCTGTGCCGGTGCGATTGCGCCGGCGGCACCGATCGAGTGAAGGCAGATGGCAGCTTGGCCGTGAAGCGCAGTGAGGAGACGTGACCGGGAATGATTAACAAGCAGGTTGAGGATGTCGCCCAGGCGCTGTCGGGAATAACCGACGGCGCATCGGTGCTCGTCGGCGGATTTGGAGCGGTCGGGCAACCGAATGTTCTTCTGGACGCGCTGGGAGAAACGGGTGTCAGAAACCTAACGGTCATAGCCAACAATGCCGGCTTCGAACCCGACATCGGACTTGGGCGGCTGATCGGCAGGGGATGCGTTAGCAAGATGATCTGCAGCTTCCCGCGCGGCTCTTCATCATTCGACACTTTCTACAGGGCCGGCAAGATCGAACTGGAAGTGGTGCCGCAAGGCACGCTGGCCGAGCGCATACGTGCCGGCGGCGCGGGCATTCCGGCTTTCTACACGCCGACCGGCGTCGGCACACAGCTGGCGGCGGGCAAGGAAACGCGGACGTTCGGGGAGCGGGACTATCTGCTCGAACACGGCCTTACCGCCGATGTCGCCTTGGTCGAAGCCTGGGAAGCCGACCGTTGGGGCAATCTCACCTTTCGCGGCAGCGGCCGGAACTTCAATCCGATCATGGCCATGGCAGGACGCCTCACCATCGTCCAGGCGCAGCATCTCGTCCCGCTGGGCGCGATCCTGCCCAACGATGTCGTCACGCCGGGCATCTTCGTCGATCGCGTCGTCCATGTCCCATGTGGTGATCCGCCGATAGCCAAAGTGGCCACGGCACAGGGAGGCACGAAATGACGGTCACCACCTACAAGCCCTGGGGCAAGCTCGACATTGCGCGCCGTGTCGGTGCGGACATTCCGGAAGGGTGGTATGTCAATCTTGGCATTGGCCTGCCGACGCTGGTGGCCGATCACATTCCCGAGGACCGGGAAGTCGTGTTCCACTCCGAAAACGGTATCCTGGGCATGGGGCCGGTTCCGGCACCCGATGAGGTGGATACCTGGCTGGTCAATGCCGGCAAGGAAAATGTCACCCTGGTGCCTGGCGCCTCATTGTTCCACCATGCGGACAGCTTCGCGATGATCCGTGGTGGCCATCTCGATCTCTGTGTGCTCGGCGCCTACGAAGTTGCGCAGAATGGCGACCTTGCCAACTGGACGACCTCGCTCAACGACCGCGTCCCGGCTGTCGGTGGTGCGATGGACCTTTCGGCAGGCGTGCGCAACGTGTGGATCATGACCACCCACACCACCAAGGACGGCCAGCCGAAACTGGTGGAACGCTGCGGCTATCCGCTGACCGCAGGTGGGGCGGTGACGCGTGTCTATTCCGACCTCGCCGTGCTCGACGTCACGCCTCGCGGCTTCGTCGTCATCGACATGGTCGAGGGACTGACGCGGGACGAATTGCAGAAACTGACAGCGGCACCGCTTCACTATGCTTGAACTCTCTGAACACGACGTACCGCCCACCGAGCTGGGTCGAGCCAATGGCGCGACCCATGCTGACGCGGTCGAGGCGGCAACAAACAAGAACAAGGGGAAGGACATGGACAAAGCTTCGACGATGACCCTGGAGGTGACCGGCCTCAGCAAGATGTTCTTCGTCTCCGACGAGAGCACGGCTGGAGGCATACGCGAGGCGACCTTTTCGCTGAAGCCCGGCACGTTCTTCACGCTGCTCGGACCCAGCGGTTGCGGCAAGACGACGACCCTGCGCTGCATCGCCGGCCTCGAGCGGCCGGATCGCGGCCTGATCCGGCTCGGCAACGAGGTCCTGTTCGACAGTTCGCGCGGCATTGCCGTACCGCTCAACCATCGCAACATCGGCATGGTGTTCCAGTCCTATGCGATCTGGCCGCACATGACGGTGTTCGAGAATGTCGCCTTTCCTTTGCGGGTTGCCAAGGATCGCAAGTACAGCCGCGCGGAAGTCACCAAGCTCGTCGACGATGCGCTGAAGCGCGTCGGGCTCGATGGTCTGCAGACCCGCTCCTCGACCCGCCTGTCCGGCGGCCAGCAGCAGCGCGTGGCCCTGGCGCGCGCCATCGTGCGACAGCCGAAGCTGTTGCTGCTGGACGAACCGCTCTCCAATCTCGATGCGACGTTGCGCGACGAGATGCGCACCGAACTCAAGCGCCTGCAGCAGCAGGTAGGCATCACCACCATCTACGTGACGCATGACCAGACCGAAGCGCTGGAAATGTCCGATCTGGTCGCAGTGATCGACAAGGGCAATGTGGTGCAGATGGCGCCGCCGCGCGACATCTACAACCGTCCGACCAGCGCTTTCGTGGCCGGTTTCGTCGGCGCCACCAATCTGGTGCGCGGCAAGGTCCGGCGCGAGGTTAATGGAAGCGGCTTCGGCAGCGTCGTGCTGGAGGGCGGACATGAAATCCAGTGCACCTTCCAGCAGGTGCTGGCGGCCGAGAAGGATATCGCCGTCTCAATCCGCCCGGAATCGATGAGCATCAAGCCGCTGGCGGCACCGGTTCACGACGGGGACAATCGCCTCAAGGGTACCGTCATGCTCAGCGGCTTCCTCGGCAACATGATCCGATACAACGTCAAGGTCGGCGAGCGCGTCTTTCAGATCAATGCAGGCCCTGAGACCATGTTCGAGATCGGCTCCGAAGTGTTCGTCGATTTCCCAGGCTCGGCAGCACTCGGCGTTCCGTGGGAGCTGGTTCCAAGCGAACCGGCGAAAGCCGCCGGGGTATAAAAATCGACCCAACCAACTGTACGTTCGAAGTCAATCGAGGCGGATCCTGGTCTGCCTCGATTTTTTGCATGTTGCAATCCGGATGGTGCGCCATTGCCCGCGAGCATCATGACGCGGCGTACAAAGCAAAACGCGGGCCGATGGCCCGCGTCTCGTTGGTTACTGCATCGCTGGCTATCAGGCGGCGAGGTCGCTGATCCTGGCAACGTTCTGGAGCTGGACCAACTGATCGAACAGATGACGGGCCTTGGCCTCATCCAATTGATTTTTGCTGCAGGCGGCGAACTTGCTCCAGAGTTCCTCTTCGCTCATCCGCCGGGTCCAATGGCCGCGCGCATAAGGAACGCTGGGGCTTTCAAGCATGGTGCCGTTCTTCAGATAGATGCGCACGCCGCCGCTGTAGCCGAGATTGGGTTGGGTGTCGGCCGGAATGCTTTTGTCGGTTGCCGGCTTGATCACCTTCATCAACGCCTGAACCTCGGGTCGGCCGTAGAAGGCTTCGCTCAGCTCATGGAATGTTCCTTGCCGCGAGATGATGGCGCCCGCGACGCCGAGCGCAATGCTGTGGCTCGGCACGAAGTTGATGGTCGACGGCGATTTCGAGACGACGGCATATTGCGCCTCGCTGATCATCACATCGACGCGCTCGATCGCGTCAGGCGAAACGTCATGTTCCCGAACAAGATCAAGGGCTCCGTCGATGGCACGCTGGTTCATGTTGCCGAACGGATATTGCTTGACGTTGATGCCGACGGTTTCCAGACGCCACGCCTTGCCGAGATCCTCGATCGGCGTATCGATATCCACCGCTCCCTTTGGCGAAAGTGCGACAAGCATGCCGCGGCCGCTGCGTTCCAGCCCGTCGTGCGGGGTTGTCATGCCAGCCTTGGCCAGCCGTGCCGCCATGACGCCGGCGGCCGCACCGCGCCCGACCTGGAAGGGACCGACATCGGTGTCGAAACTTGCGGTGATGCCGCCCGGCATCGCGGCAGCGATGCCGATCGCGCGTAAAGTGGTATCCGCGTCGAAGCCGTGCAGGCTGCTGATAGCGATGGCAGCTGCCGTTGGGCCGAACGCCGCCGTCGCGTGCCAGCCTTTGCCTGCATAGGAGTCGGGGTCGCGTTCCGAAAGGCGCGCCCAGGCTTCGTAGCCGGCGGCGTAGCCACGGATGACATCCTTTCCGGAAGCACCGCTGGCTTCGGCCTCGGCAACGAGCGCCGGCATCAGGATCGTGCTGGTGTGGCAGCCGGAGAAAGCGACGTCGTCATAGACGACACTGGTGGTGGTTGCCGAGTTCACGAGGGCTGCCTCGGTCGTCGAGGCGCGTTCCCTACCGAGGAAGATGCGGGCATCGCCTTTGCTGCCGCGTGTGCCGAGCTCGGCCAGCACGATGTTGGAGACCGAGGTGCCTATGCCCGACATCATGACGCCGACGGTGTCGGCCATGCCTGTATTGATCGCTTCGACCGCGAGGTCGGAAATGTCTTCATATTTCAATTTTGCCGCAAACTCGGCAAGCGTGCGGGATATGGGGGCGGGCATCGGCGGTTTCCTCTCTGATTTTCTTGATTGGGGAGCTTCGAGACGCATGGCGCGATGATCAAGCGAGCTTTCGGCAAGCTTGCTTGAGAATTCATCGTGACGGCGTGCTCAGGCGAGCTTGAACATCGGCAGCACGTCGCCGTCGGGCTGCCGCTGGATAACAATCTCCACCGCCTTGCCGATGCGGATCGCTTCCAGGTCGCTGTCGACGATGTTGGTCATCATCGTCGGGCCTTCTTCCAGCGTCACATAGGCGATGGCGTAGGGTGGCTTGGCCTGGCGCATGATGCTGTAGGAATAGATCGTCCCCTGGCCACTGGCCTCCCGCCATTCGGTGTCGGCGCTGGTGCAGAATGGGCAGTGGGCACGCGGATACCAATGTGCCCGCCCGCAGCTGCGACAACCCTTGACCAGGAAACGGCTTTCCTCAAGCGCGGACCAGAACGGCTGGACTTCGGGGTGATGCGGTAGCGTGTTCGACAAAATGGACATGATGGTTCCTATTCGCGTTCCAGGATGAGGCTCGCCGAGCCGTGGCGCGTGCCAAGCAGGCCGCCGGTGCCGTGGGCCATGGCGAGATCGCAATTGGCGACCTGCACAGCGGGATGGGCTTCACCGCGCAACTGGCGCACCGCCTCGATGATCTTGGTCATGCCGCCGCGATGGTTGGGGTGGTTGTTGCAGAGGCCGCCGCCGTCAGTGTTGAACGGCAGCTTGCCGATGCCGGAGATCAGATTGCCGTCCGCGACGAAGCGGCCACCTTCGCCCTTCTTGCAGAAGCCGAGATCCTCCAGCTGGATGATCACGGTGATGGTGAAGCTGTCGTAGACGGAGACATATTTGATGTCGGCGGGGGTTAGCCTGGCTTCTTCGAAAGCAAGCGCGCCGCTGCGGGCTCCGCCGGAATAGGTCAGGTCGACATCGCCGCCGGCGAGATGCTTGATCGCTTCGGCAGCACCGCGCACCTTGACCAGTGGCCGCTTGAGGCTGCGTGCGATTTCGGGACGGGTGACGATGACCGCGCCGCCGCCATCGCTGATGACACAGCAATCCAGCCGGCGCAGTGGGTCGGCAATGACCGGCGAGTTCGCCACATCTTCGACGGTCACGACATCGCGCAGCATCGCATTCGGATTGTGCTGGGCATGATGCGAGGCGGCGACCTTGACCCAGGCCAGTTGCTCCGGCGTCGTTCCGAACTGGTGCATGTGCCGCATTGCGCACATCGCATAGGCGTTGAGCGTGGTCATGCCGAAAGGCTGTTCCCATGGAAAATCCGGCTGCACCGGGTTGTCGACGCGCTGAGGCGCACCCTTTTGCTGGCTTTCACTGCGTGGCCTGCCGGCCAGCGTGATCAGCGCGATGTTGCATTTGCCTGCGGCGATCGCCTGCGCCGCATGATTGACGTGCAGGATGTAAGAAGAGCCGCCGACATTTGTGGAATCGGCGTGGCGCACCTTGAGGTTCATGTATTCGACGAGCGACAACGGTCCTGTGCCCGGCGCATCACCGCCGCAGAAATAGCCATCGATGTCGTCCTTGCCGAGGCCGGCATCCGCGAGCGCTCCGAACGCGACCTCAGCATGGAGTTGCGGCAGCGATTTGTCGGGTGCCTTGCGGGTGGGATGTTCGTAGGCGCCGACGATGTAGGCTTGTCCGTTGATGCTCATGCTTTTCCTGCTTTTTCCTGTTTTCCGGCGCTGGCGGCGGCGGCCAACTCGTCGAAATAGGCCGTCGCGACGACCGATGGCCGCTGGCTGAGCGCCGCAAACCAGTTTGCCAATGAGGGGTAGGTGTCACGCCAGACAACGTCGGCCGACAGGCGGAAGTCGATATAAGAGAGGGCGGACACGATCGTGATCTGCGCCATGTCGAAGGGCGCGTCTATCATTGAGGTCGCTTCAGCTTCGAGATGCGCAAAGATCAGCGGCAGCTTCTCTCTCGATGCGGCGAGCCGTCGCTCCGAATGATCCGGCTGGCGCCGTGATTGTTCCGAAAGCAGATTCATGAGCACCGCGATCAGGCCGTCACCGAGCGCGACCCGGCGCATCATTGCGATTTCCGCCGCAATCTCGCGCGGGTGCAATTGGCCTTTGCCGAGCACGAGATCGAGGTAGCGGCAGATCACGTCTGAATCGTAGAGCGCCTCGCCGTCGTCGAGGATCAGCGTCGGGATCTGGCCCAGCGGATTGACCGAGAGCATGGTCGGGTTGGCTGCCAGGGCCGTGACGACCATCGGCTCCACGACAATATCGCGGATTGCTCCCGTTTCGTGAGCAACGATCAAGACCTTCCGCACATAAGGTGATCTGGAGGATCCGTAGAGTTTCATCTTTTTCATTTTTACGGCTCAGAAAAAATCAATCGCCAAATACATTTTCTGCAACGTCATCATCTTTGCCGTCGTTGCAAAATCATTCTTCCAGGGAGCATCGTGGTAGTTGATTAGCAAGCAAAATTGCGTCAACATCGCCAGAATTCATACGTCTAGACAAATCGAAATCGCGACAATGGTCAATTGACCATTCGGAATGTTCGAATGAGTATTTCTCAAGGATGAGCATGTCGAAACGTCTTCCTCCCCTCAACGCACTGCGCGCCTTCGAAGCCGCAGGCCGTCACGTCAGCTTTACCAAGGCCGCCGAAGAGCTTTTTGTAACGCCTGGCGCCATCAGCCGGCAGATCAAACTGCTCGAAGACGTGCTCGGCCTTGAACTGTTCGAGCGCACCAGCCGTGATCTTCGGATACCCGATGAGGCGCGAGAATATTCGATCGCGCTCGGCGATGCGTTCGAACAGATCAACCGGGCGACCAAGCGGCTGATGTCGGCGCACCGGGCACGTTCGCTGCGCATCCATTGCCCGATGACGTTCACGCTGCGCTGGCTGATGCCGCGCCTGCCGCTGTTCCACCGGCTTTATCCGACGCGCCAGATCCAGCTTACGACCACTCTTCTGCCGATGCCGGCCAACCTGCTCCATCTCGGCGATGCCGACGTGGTGATCCAGATGGGCAAGGGCGACTGGCCCGACCTGATTGCGCACAGGCTGGCCGACAGTGCGCTGGTGCCGGTCTGCAGCCAGGCTTACCTGTCCTCGATGGGCGGGACGATGGCGGTCGAAAAGCTGAACGAAGCGACGCTGTTGTGCTCGATGGCCCGGCCGGACGACTGGCGCGACTGGCTTGACGCCGCCGGAGGGCACGATATCGACGACCAGCGGGGCCTGCATTTCGAAAGCTCAAGCCTTGCCTATCAGGCGGCCATCGAAGGCATCGGCATTGCTATCGGCCAGATCTCGCTGATTGCCGGCGATCTCGTCGCCGGCCGTCTTGTCGCCCCGTTCGACTTCGTCCACGACAACGGCAATGCCTATTACCTGACCTATGCCAAGCAGTCGGAGAACGATTCCCGGTTGATGGAATTCCGCGACTGGATCATGGAGCAGGTGGTCGAGTTCGAGGCCTGGCTGGCGGAGTCGCAGGGACCTGCGGTGCTGGCTCTCAAGCCGAACCAAGCTCAATGACACCGGCCTTCGCCAGCGTTGCGATTTCTTCGGCGCTGTAGCCGGCGATCTCGCTCAGGATCGCTGCGGTGTTGGCGCCGATGCCGGGGGCAGGGCGCTCGATCGACAGCGGCGCTTCGTCGATCTGGAACGGAAAGCCTTTCACACGTTTGCCGTCGAAGCACTGGATGGCATGCGACCAGCTTTCGCCTTCGAGTTTCAGCATGCCGGCGCCGTCCTGGGATGGCGCTGCCGCCAGCCCGATTTCCTGAAATGATCGAGTTGCCGTTTCGCTGTCCAGCGCCGCGACATGAGCGACCAGCGCGCTTCGCAGTGCGGTATCGTCCAACTTGATGTTTCGGCCAAGCAATGTGCTCAAGGCATCGAGATCGGCAGCACGGACCGAGATGGCGATCCACGCCCCGTCCGCAGCCTGGAAGCAGTCCTGCAGCAGGAACGGCTCCTGCGCGTTTCCGCCGCGGCGGGTTTCTTCTCCCATCGAGGCGGCAACGAAAGTCTCGCCGATGAGGAAGGATGTCAGGTCGCGCTGCGACAGATCGAGATGCACGCCAGGGCCACCCTGGTGGATCGAGCGTAGAGCTGTGGTGATCATGCTGGCGGCAAAGATCGCTGCCACCTGGTCCGGATAATTCACGTCCCGCCCGCTGATCACCGGCGCATCGTCCTGATAGCCGGTTCCCCAGGCAAACCCTGCCACCGCTTCGAGCGTCGAGCCGTAGGAAACATGACTCGCGTCCGGCCCGGTCTCGCCCTGGCTGGAAACCGAGGCGAGGATGATGCGGTCGTTGACGGCGCGCAGCGCCTCGAATGAAAGCCCGAGCTTCGGCAGCACGCCGCGACGGAAGTTTTCGACCACCACATCGCTGCAAGCCACGAGCCGCAGCATGACCTCGCGGCCAGCGGGCTGCTTGAGGTCTATGCTGATCGCCTGCTTGTTGCGATTGGTGGCCCGAAACAGTGGTGGCATGTCGTCGTCGGCCTTGGCTTCACCGGTTGGCCACAACCGGAAAGGATCGCGGTAGGTCGGGGATTCGATCTTGATAACCTCGGCGCCGAGGTCGGCCAGGATCGCAGATGTCGCCGCACCAGCGGTGATGATGCCGAGGTCGAGGACACGGCAGCCTTTAAGTACACTCACGATATGCCGACCGCTGTTGCGACCGGCATGGCTCCGATCGTGTTGGAAAATGCAGAACCGTTCCACAGCACCGGCAGGCGCGGCGCAAAAATCGGGCCTTGCGCCTGGGACGGATGAGGCAATTCCTCGAACAGTGCGCGCGCTGCATTGTGTGGATCGCCCAGCGCCTCTTCGGGGGCCCATACCGGGCCGAGCGGGAGGCGGAACGACAGCGCTTCTTCATGCAACTGCCGGCGCGTGCGCGAAAGGAATGCGTGCTCGATGACCTGGGCGAGCTCGACGGCGTTCTCCAGGCGCCCCTGGCGTGTGGCGAACTTGTCCTGGCGGATCCGCTCATCCTTGACCATTGTGCACAGATGCGGCCAGTCCGGCTCCTGGTAGACCAGCGCGATCCAGCCGTCGGCACAACGCACGATGCGCCATTCGGCCGACGCACCGGAGCGCCCCGGTGGCGTTGGTGCATCCGGTTCCAGCGGAACGGCCTTCCAATTCAGCCAGACGACGATGTCCAGCAGGCTGGCGCGTATCGTCGCCGCACTGTCCGAGCCTGGTTCCCTGGCGAGGGAAGCGGAGAGACCGCAGAAGGCGGCGAGGGCGAGCGCATAGGCTTCCTGGTGACCAACCAGTTTCAAGGGCTGGCGATCGGCGTCGCCCACCATGTTCAGGAAGCCGCCCAGTGCCGCAACCGTGAATTCGGTTGCCGTGATGTCGGTTTCGGCATTTCTGCCGCCGAAAAGCGAAAGCAATGCGATCTTGTTCGGCAGATCATTGGCGGGGATCGAGCCATGGACCCGATGGTCGAGGATGGCGACATCGGCCTTGCGCAGGATGCCGGTCAGAAATGCATCGTCAAGGTTGCAATCGACCACCGACTTCCCTGCTGAAAGGAATCGCCGCAGGGCATCCGGGATGGCGGATGTCGCCTTGTCGGCAGGGGCATGATCTTCGACCTGGATCACCGTCGCGCCGAGGTCGGCGAAGATGCGCCCGGCCATCGCAGCCGCGAGCCGAAGCGCGCTGCCAGGCGGGCCGCCGACGGCCTCGACGACCGTCAACCCTTCATAGGGACGTGCAGGCTTCATTTCAGGGTGCGTTCCCACAGCTTGAACATCTTTGCCCAGGTGGCTTCTGCTGCCTGAGGCTGGTAGGCGCGTCCGGCGGTGAAGCAATAGCCATGGCGGCTGTCAGGGTGAATTTCGCTTTCGTGATTGCCGCCTGTTGCCTTGATCGCCTGTTCGATCGCGGCAATCGTTTCCGGCGGCGTCGCCGTGTCGGTCTCGGCGAAGCCGAAATAGAGTTCGCCTTTCACCTGCGACATCAGCTTGTGCGGAGAGCCGTCGTCTTCGGTGAAGAGACCGACGCCGTAGAGGGAAGCGGCCGATGCGAAACGATCGCCGAAATAGGCCGACAGCGACACCACGTAACGTCCGCTCATGCAGAAGCCGACGCAGGAAACCCTGTCGCTCCTGGCGTCCGCTTCACCGTCGAGATAGCCGAACAGGCCGGCGGTGTCCTCGTTTACGGTGTCGTTGTCGATGCTGCGCAGGCACGCGCCGACGACGGCCGACATGCGATCGTCCCGGCGCGGCAGGTCGAAACGCACCGTCCCCAGGCGATAGTAGAGATCGGGCAGGGCGCAGTAGTAGCCTTGGGCCGCGATGCGCCGGGCCATGTCCCGCAACTCCTCGCGAATGCCGGGTGCATCCATATAGAGGATGACGACGGGGTAGGGGCCGTCGCCTTCAGGACGGACCGTGAAAGTCGGCATCCGGCCGTGTTTGGTTACGACGAGTACTTCGTTTTCGCGCATCTTATCCTCGGGTCAGCTGTTGGTGTCCGCCGCTTTCAGCGTGAAAGCGTGCTGGGTTCTGTCGAGATGACGCCGGTAGGTTATCGATACCGGCCTGTCGATCCAGCTTCCTTGTGGCTCCTCGCCCACAAGATTGGAAACGACGATAGGCCCCTCGGCCAGCCGCACGGCAATGACATTGTAAGGCTGCGGAAAGTCCTCGAAATATTGCCGGTGAAAGACCACCCACGACAGGATGGTGCCTTCGCCGGAGATTTCGGTCCACTCGTAGTCCATCGAGTTGCATTCGGCGCAGATCGGTCCCGGCGGATAGCGGAAACGCTCGCAATGTGCACATCTCGGCAATGCCATTTTCTGGCGTTCCATACTGTCCCATAGGGGCAGGTCGTAAAGCGACAGGACGCGTTGGGAGTTTGCCATGGCTCAGTGTCCGTAGATGATCGAGACGGCCTTGCCGGCAACGTCGGAGCTGTAGTGGACGTGGCGACAGTCAGGCACTTGCCGCTCGCCGGCCTCGCCGCGCAGTTGCCGCACCGCTTCGATCTGGTGGTTCCAGCCCTGCATGTAGCTTTCCGACAGATGCCCCCCGCCAGTGTTCACCGGCAGGCCTTTGGCTAGCGAAATGCCATGCTCGCGCATGAATTTGCCGACTTCTCCGGTCCGGCAGTAGCCGTAGCCTTCCAGCGCCAATGGGATGTGCAGCGAAAAACTGTCGTAGATCTGCAGCGCATCCATGTCCGAGGGGCCGAGCGAGGCCATCGAAAACACCTGTTCGCCGACGGCCTGCTGCGCCGGTTGATAGAAGTCGGTCAGGCGGGGCTCGAGGCTGGTGGCGCCGGAGTTGAGATCGTGGCGCCCGATGCCGTGGATCGGCACGGGGGCACGGCCGATGCGCCTGGCCTTGCCGGCTTCTGCGATGATCAGGGCGACGCCGCCGTCGTTGATCAGGCAATAGTCGAACAGGTGCAGCGGCTCGCAGATGTAGGGCGAAGCGAGATAGTCCTCGACGGTGATCGGCTTGCGCATCAGCGCCTGCGGATTGCGTGACGCGGCCAGTCTCTGCGCGACGGCGACTTCGGCGAGTTCCGCCTCGCTCATGCCGCGCTCCTGCATGTAGCGCCGCGCCATCAAAGCGTAGAGCGCACCTTGTGAGGTGAAGCCCCATGGGGCGTGGTAAATGTAGGACAGGAAGGCCGAACCACCCTGTGCGTCGGCGCCGCCGTAATTCACCGCGGCCGAACGCTGGTCATTGCCGTAGACGAGGGCGACGACTTCGGCCTGGCCGGCGTGGATAGCCATGCAAGCTTCGAGAACGGCAAGCATCGCATCGGCCTGGCCGCCCCAGCGGACATCCAGCCCCAGCAACTCGCCAACGCGCTCATAGGCAACCGTCGGCCCGACGATCAGGCCATCGACATCCGCCCGGGATATGCCTGCGTCCGCAAGGGCAGCGACAAAGGCCTCGGCTGCGTAGCCATAAGAATCATGCGGCTTCTGGCCTGCTCTGACCCGGGCGTGATCCGCCGGCCAGTCTGTTTGGCCAATACCGATCACCGAAGCTGTCTTGGCAGCCATGCCGGCAAGTCTCATCACGCCTCCACGCCCGCGGCATTCGCACACCGCCGCATTCTGCTTTTCTGCACTGTCGTTCATGTTGCCCAAGGGACGGACAACTGCTGCCACAGTTCTTGGATGGGCCTTGGTCCGTCAACCGACTTAAGCGTAACGTTTGTTGAGCTATTCTCATCCAAGTGGTGGCGCCCATAGCAAAGCGGCCCTGGCTTAAAAGAACTCAACGGTTGGTCAGTTTCTATCGGTTGACGGTATGGGCAGCATGCCGTGCCCTGTCGCAAAGACCGGTTGCAGGAGGAGCAGGGGTGGGAATGCAGTGGATCGAGGCCAATGGCGCGCGCTTTCGTTATGAGCATCGGCAGCGCGATGCGGGCACGCTTGTCCTGGTGCATGAAATGGGCGGCCGACTCGAGAGTTTTGACGGGATAACGGCGGACCTCGGCGAGCGCTGGAGCATCCTTCGCTATGACCAGCGCGGCGCCGGGCAGTCTGACCGGATCGCCGGATCGCTGAGCCTGGATACGCCGGCTGCCGACCTTGCCGGCATTCTCGACGGGTTGGAAATCCCTGGACCGGTCGTCCTTGTCGGTGCGGCATTGGGGGCGTCCGTGGCGATACGGTTTGCCGCAAAATGGCCGCCGCGCGTGGCGGCACTCGTACTTCTTGCCCCCTCGACCGGTCTTATTCCTGGCAATTATGCCGCAACGATCGAGAAGATCGAACTGCTGGAGAAGAGCGCACGGGAGGGGACGCAGGCGCTGGCGAGCAATGGTGCGCCGCTGCCCGATCCGGCAAGCTCCGCTGCAACATGGCGCATGCTGATCGGCCTCGATCTGGCGGCCGATCTTGCGAGCCTGTCCTGTCCGACATTGGTGGCGGCGGGATCGCGCGATAGCTTCAGGCCGCCGGTCCATGTCGCGGAGATCGCGGCCCGGATTCCTGAAGCGCAATCGCTGGTTCTGGACACGGGCCATGTGATGGCGATCGAGACGCCGGATCTCGTCGCGGCAACGATCGCGACGTTTCTGCATGACATCGGTTTCGTGCCTGGCTCTGCAGAGTCGGCGCGGGCATCGGCATCGTCGGGCCGGGCTTCTAGTTGAGGATTCCTCACGGATGCGGTCTTTTTAGTCGTTTGACGATTGAGGGGCCCGGCAAGCAACATGCACCATCAGTGAGACTTGGCAGCAACCAAGCCACGCGGCTTGCCAAACAAGCCGGACACACAAGGGAGGACTCTTTGAACAATACCCGCCGCACTCTTTTGAGGCTGGTCGGAGCCACGCTGGCGCTGTCGCTGGCAGGTGCTCCGGCTTTTGCCGATCCGTCAAAGGAACTCATCGATGCCGCCAAGGCCGAGGGCCAGATGGTCTGGTACACGGGCCTGATCGTTCCGCAGGTCGTGCGCCCGCTGGCCGAGGGTTTCCAGAAGAAATACGGCATCGAGGTCAAGTATGCCACGACCGGCGATGCCGATACCGTGCTGAAGCTGACCAGCCAGGCGCGTGTCGGCAAGATGGAAGCCGATCTCTTCGATACGCCCGGCACCGCGATCGCTCCGCTCAGTGCCGCCAATCTGATCGAGCCGTACCAGCCGCTGGCGCTTGCTGACTACGACCCGATGTTCAAGCCGGCGTCCAAACTCTATTCGGGCATCTACACGCTGTTCCTGACCACGACCTACAACACCGATCTCGTTCCGGCCGACCAGGCGCCGAAGACCTACGAAGACCTGCTCGATCCGAAATGGAAGGGCAAGATGGTGTGGACCGATACGCGCGGCGTTTCGGGTCCTCCCGGCTTCATCGGCAACATCCTGCAGACGATGGGCGAAGAGAAGGGCATGGACTATCTGCGCAAGCTTTCCCAGCAGCAGATCGCCCGTGACCCGGGCAGCCAGCGTGTCGCGATCGACAAGGTGATCTCCGGTCAGTACGAGATCGGCGTGATGACCTACAACCATCATGCGGAGATCAGCAAGGCGAAGGGTGCGCCGATCGGCTGGGTGAAGATGGAGCCGCTGGTCGCCAATCTCGGCGCCATCGCCATCGTCAAGAACGCGCCGCATCCGAATGCCGCCAAGCTCTTCCTTGAATATCTGTTCTCCGAGGACGGCGCGCAGATCATCCGCGAAGCCAACTATCCGCCCGGCCATCCGAACGTGCAGGCCAAGATCCCCGCGATCAGCCCCAAGACCGGCAATTTCAAGTTCACCTTGCTGTCGCCTGAGGTTGCCTCGCAGGAAGCCGAGCCGCTCAAGACCTGGCTCAAGATCTATGACGAGCTGTTCAAATGACGGCCATCATTGATGGTTCCTCCCAGGACGCTCGGCCCCGGATTTCCGGGGCCGGGCGGCGTTACCGCGATCCGCTCTGGCTGCTGTCGCTGGTGATGGTGGTCATTGTCGGATGTCTCGTCCTGCCGCCTTTCATCGCGCTTGTGCGCAACAGCCTGTTCGAGATCATGCCCGATGGTTCGTCCGGCGCTTTCACGCTGGAGAATTTCGCGCGCCTCGCGGCCAACGGGCATTTCCTGCAGAGCACGATCAATTCCGTTATCTTCGCCTTGCTGTCGACCGTGCTGGCCATCCTGATGGGCGGTTCGCTGGCCTGGATCGTCGAGCGCACCAATGCGCCGTTTCGCGATCTCGCCTATCTGATGACGGTCGTATCGCTGAGCATTCCCGGCGTCATCTATGTACCGGCATGGCTGTTCTTCCTCGGACCGACTGGGCCCTTGAACGACCTCTACAGGCTGGCCGGCGGCAGTGGTCTGCTGTTCAATGTCAATTCCATGACGGGCATGGTCATCATCGAGGGCTTCGGCTGGATTCCGCTGACCTTCCTGCTCTTTGCCGCAAGCTTCCGCATGGCCAACGCCGAGCTCGAGGAGGCAGCCCGGATGAGCGGCGCCAATGTCTTCGAGATGATGCGCAGGGTCTCCATTCCGCTTGCCGCGCCAGCCGCCTTCGCGGCAGCGCTGTTCATCTTCATCCGCTCGTTGCAGGCTTTCGACATCCCGAAGCTGGTCGGTACCGGTGCCGGCATCAAGCTGCTGACGACCGACATCTATGACAGCATCCGCACCGTGCCGCCGCAGATCGGCTACGCCAGCGCTTTCTCTGTCGCTTTGACCATCGTCGTCGCCGGGCTGCTCTATCTCTACAGCCGCCTCGCGATGAATGCGTCGCGTTTCGCGACCGTGACCGGAAAGGGCTACAAGCCCCGACCGCTGGCCTTGGGCTGGGCGCGCTGGGTGTGTGGCGGCATCGTCCTGCTCAATGTGCTGATCGTGCTGGTGCTGCCGCTGCTGATGCTGCTCTGGGTCGCTGTCACGCCGTTCATCCGCCCGGTGCGCTGGTCGGCGTTTTCGTCGCTGACGGGCGACAACTTCGCTTTGGTGCTGACCGACGACCGTTACCTGGAACTTGTCACCAACACGCTGATCGTGTCGGCGTCGGCTGCCACGGTCACGATGCTGCTGATGGTCATCTGCGGCTGGCTGGTGGCCAGGCGGCGGGTCTATCACACGGCGCTCGACCAGATGATCGCGCTGCCCATGCTGATCCCGTCGATCGTGCTCAGCGTGGCGATGATGGATCTGGCGCTGCGTTCGCCGATCCCGCTCTATTCGACTCTGACCATTGTCGTCATCGCCTTCGTCGTGCACTACCTGCCGTTCGGCATGCGCTACACCTTCACCGGCTCACTGCAACTCCACAAGGAGCTGGAGGAATCGGCCGGTGTCTGTGGAGCGACGCCGCTCGGCATGCTGCGCCGCATCGTCGTGCCACTGCTGATGCCTTCGATCGTCGCCGGTTGGCTGTTCGTGTTCCTCAATGCATCGCGCGACCTGTCTACGGCGATCATCCTGGCTGGACCCGACACCAAGACCATCGCGGTGGCGATCTTCGACCAGGCCATCAACGGACAGTTCAGCGAGGTCGCGGCACTCGGCCTGCTGTGGTCGGCAATGATGAGCATCGTAGCGATGATCTTCTATTTCCTGGTGCAGCGTCGGTCCAATGGCGGTGGCATCTCGTTCTAAGACATCTCGTTCCAGGATGTTCGGCTGACCGCCAGCCGAACAACAAAAGCAGGCGACAACGTTCCGGCCATGCCGGCGGGAGCGCAGGATTTTGGGCGGCCCAATGGTGGGCCGCGGAGGCAGTGGCATGACGAGTTTTGCCGAGTGGATCGGCCGCAGAAGCGAGGAAGAGGATGTCGTGACGGAGCGGCTCGTCGACAGCTTTCGCGCCGTGTTCGATCCTCATCTTGCCGCCGTGCCTTCCGGTATCGCCCCGCTCGGCATTCACTGGTGCCTGGCGCCGTCGATTGCCCGCATGGGAGAACTTGGACCCGACGGTCATCCGATGAAGAACCGGGAACTGCCGCCGGTACCGGCGCCGCGCCGCATGTGGGCGGGTGGCTGGGTCGAAACCTTCGATCCGCTGCGTATCGGTGATCGCGTGCGGCGCGTCTCAACCATCGCCGATATTGCACGCAAGGATGGACGCTCAGGCGAATTGTGGTTCGTCGGCGTCGAGCGCGACTATGTGACGGAGCGCGGTGTTGCCGTCAGGGAACGGCACGATATCGTCTATCGGGAGGCGGCCAGGCAGTCGTCTCGCACCGCGGAACGGCTGGCACAGGACGAAGTGGAAATAGCAAGGCGCTCGAGCCGAGATTGGTCGGTGGCGACGTCACCGACCCTGTTGTTTCGATATTCCGCCATCACCTTCAACGGGCATCGCATCCACTACGACCTTCCCTATGCCGTCGAAACCGAGGGCTATGAGGGCCTGGTCGTGCATGCGCCGATCCAGGCGACATTGCTTCTCAACCTGGCAACGGAGGATGCAGGTGTTCCGCGTCGTTTCGTCTACCGCGGCGTGTCGCCTGCCATTGTCGGGCACAAACTCACCGCGCGCGCGGGTGCCGGCAAGGAGCGCGACAGCCTCTGGATCGAGGGGCCATCCGGTCGCGTGTCCATGACGGCCAGCGCCGTGGGCCGTTTCGATTTAACCGGGCCGGCATAACCCGCTTCACCTTGGCCGGAATGACCAGGGTCGAGGCAGAACAAGCACTGGAGGAAACCATGTCTCATGATCTGCAGTTCTACATCGACGGCGCCTGGGTCGATCCGGTCGAGCCGAGGCGGCTGGATGTCATCGATCCCTCGAGCGAGGAGGCTTTCGCTGAAATTTCGCTCGGCTCGAAGGCGGATGTCGACAAGGCCGTGGCGGCCGCGAAACGGGCCTTTGCGAGCTATGGCTTCACCAGCGTGGCGGAGCGGCTCGATCTCCTGGATCGCATCATCGACGTCTACAAGAAGCGCAGCCGGGATCTCGCGCTCGTCGTCTCGCGCGAGATGGGGGCTCCGAGCGAGTTCTCGCTGGAATGGCAGGTCGGCATCGGCCTTGCGCATCTGAAGAAGACGGCCGAGGTGCTGCGCGACTATCCGTTCCGACAGGCGAAGGGCCGGCAGATGGTGGTGCGCGAACCGATCGGTGTCGCCGGGCTCATCACGCCCTGGAACTGGCCGCTCAACCAGATCACCTGCAAGGTCGGACCGGCGCTGGCCGTAGGCTGCACCATGGTGCTGAAGCCGAGCGAGGTCGCGCCGCTCGACGCGATCATCTTTGCTGAAATCCTCGACGAGGCCGGCGTGCCCAAGGGCGTGTTCAATCTCGTCAATGGCGATGGCCCGACTGTCGGCCAGGCGTTGGCCAATCACCCCGACGTCGACATGATGTCGTTCACCGGCTCGACCCGTGCCGGCATCCTGGTGGCGAAGGCGGCGGCGGATACGGTCAAGCGGGTCAGCCAGGAACTCGGCGGCAAGTCGGCGAACATTCTCCTGCCCGACGTCGATTTTTCGGTTGCCGTGGAGAAGGGCGTCGCCGGCTGTTTCGGCAACAGCGGTCAATCCTGCAACGCGCCGACCCGCATGTTCGTGCCGCGTGACCGGCATGACGAAGTCGCCTCCATCGCGAAGGCGGCGGCGGCGAAATTCACGGTGGGACCGGCCAATGCGCCCGACATCGATCTCGGGCCGGTGGTCAGCCAGATCCAGTTCGACAAGATCCAGGACCTGATCCAGAGCGGCATCGATGAAGGCGCCACGCTTCTGACCGGTGGCCCGGGTCGTCCAGCGGGCTTGAACCGCGGCTATTTCGTGCGCCCGACGGTGTTTGCGGATGTCTCGCCCGATATGCGCATATCGCGAGAGGAGATCTTCGGGCCGGTGCTGTCGATCCTGCCTTACGACAGCGTTGACCACGCGGTCGAACTGGCCAACGACACGGTCTACGGACTCGCCTCCTACATCCAGTCGAAGGATATCGAGACCGCCCGCAAGGTTGCGGCCCGCATGCGCACCGGCAATGTCCATATCAACTACCCGGCCTGGGACGCTGCCATGCCGTTTGGCGGCTACAAGCAGTCCGGCAACGGCCGCGAATATGCCGAATACGGTCTGGAGGATTTCCTCGAGATCAAGGGCATCGCCGGTTACGAAGCCGCCTGACGCAAGCAGTCTCCGGCGCCAGGAAAACTCCTGGCGCCGATCGATCGATGCCATTCCAACAGAGCACCTCGCGTACGGCAAGTTGTCGATCCTGCTGCCCGCGCGACTACCGTCATGCACCTCAACGCACTCAACAGCACAAGTTTTCGCCTCTATCTCGCGGCGAATTTCGTCTCGGTAACCGGCATCTGGGTCAACCGTGTCGTTATCGGCTGGTTCAGCTGGACGCTGACGCAATCCGCTGCCTGGGTCGGCATCGTCTCATTCCTGCTGTTTGCACCGACTCTGTTTGCCGGTCCGTTCTTCGGTGTGCTGGCCGACCGCGTCGACATCAAACGCGGCGCCCTGACCACCCAGGCACTGCTCGGCATCCTCATGCTGGCACTTGGTGCCCTGTTCATGCTTGGCGTGCTCGACATATGGATGCTGAGCGTTCTCGCGCTGCTGTTCGGCCTTACCTCGAGCGCCAACACGCCGATCCGGCTGACACTGGTGCCGCTGATCGTCTCACGCGAGGCGCTCTCCAACGCCATCACACTGATCTCCATCAACTTCAACGCCGCGCGTCTGGTCGGTCCCGCCGTCGGCGGCCTGCTTCTGGAGAAGACGGATCCCGGTGGAACGATCGCCGCTGCAATCCTGATGACCTTGCCGATGCTGGCGGCATTGGCCTTTCTTCGACCACGGACACGGGAAGGTGACAGCGCACCTCAGGAGGGGATAACCAGCCAACTGGTCGAAGCATCACGCCATATCTGGGCGAACGGCTGGCTGATCCAGGCGATGACGATCACCACCATCACCGCGCTGGTGCCGCGCGGGCTGCTGGAAGTGCTACCGGCGGTCGCCGACGGCATGTACAAGCGCGGCGCAAGCGGGTTGGGGCAGATACTTTCCGCTGTTGGCACCGGCGCGCTGCTCGCTGGAATCTCGATCACGCTGCGCAAGCGCAAGACGCAACATCTGGAAGAATTGCAGCGCAGCTATATCTGGATGGCCGCCGGTACAGCGGCAGTGGTGGCCATGGGGCTGATTCAGAACTGGTTCGTTGCGCTCAGCCTGGCCGCGGTGATGGGGGCGTCGGGCACATTCACCGCGATCGCGGCACAATCCGTCATGCAGATCGAAACACCCGACGCTTATCGCGGCACCACGATAGGGCTCTGGCTTTTCGCCAGCATCGGCGGCAACGCGCTGGGGGCACTGGCCTTCGGCAGCATGGCGGATGCCGTGAGCATGCCGGTGACCCTGCTTGTGCTGGGGGCGGCCGGTGTTGGTGCCGCCATGGTCGCATGGCTGCTGGCCGCACGCTCCTGGTAGCCGGCGTCCCATCAGCAGGTTTCGTCACATGGCCTTGCGAATTAGTTGTTTGACGATTCAGCCCAATCTTTCGACCATCGCGCCGTTCAGAAAGAGACCCGAGCCAGCGAAGCGGATTGAAGCGCCGCCACGGATGGGTACGTTCAGAGGAGGGAGAAATGCAGTCTGACAATTCCGGGGGCGTCATCAGCCGCCGCACGGCCTTCAAGGCGGCCTTGTTGGGGGCCGCGGCATCAGCGGTGGCCATGCAGCCATATGCGGCCGTGGCCGCAACCGAGAGCAAGGAAGACCCGGGCGTCGTACCGACACCCTTGCCGAAGCAGAAAGCGCAGAAGGAGGGATTGCTCGACGTCGGCGATGGTCATTCGATCTGGTATTTCGACACGGGCGGTGACGGCGAAGCGATCGTTCTGCTGCATGCCGGCACCGGCAGTGGTGCTGTCTGGGGCTATCAGCAACCGGTGTTCTCGGATGCCGGTTACCGCGTGATCGGCTATTCCCGCCGTGGCAGACTGAATTCGAAGCTGGGTGATCCCGAAAAGCCAGGCGTGGGCTCCGAGGATCTGCTCAAGCTGATCGACCATCTCGGCCTCAAGAAGGTGCATCTCGTCGGCACAGCGGCCGGCGGCATGGTGGCCACCGACTTCACCGTTTCACATGAGGACCGGGTCCAGTCGCTGGTGCTCGTCAACACCATCGTCGGCGTCACCAATGATGACTATCGCGCCATCTACAAACTGATCTACCCGGAAGGGTTCGACGATCTGGCCGGCGATTTCAAGGAGCTCAGCCCGTCCTATCGCCATCTGGATCCGCAGGGGCATGCGGCATGGCTCAAGCTGGAGCATAAGGCCAAGATCGGCGAGATGAAAGGGCAGGCCTATGCCAACAAGGTGGTCTGGGACCATCTTGCCGCCTGGAAGCTACCGGTGTTGGTGATGACCGGCGATGCCGATCTCTACACGCCGCCGTCGATGATGCGCATCCAGCACAGCCGCATCCCCGGCGCAGAGAAGTTCGTCGTTCCGGAATGCGGGCACTCAGCCTATTGGGAGCGTCCGGAAATCTTCAACCGCGTCGTGCTCGACTTCGTCAAGCGCAACGGTGCGACGCGCTGACGTCGCCAATCTGAGCGCAGGGTCATGGCCCTGCGCTCAAGCTTCGAGGCTAGAGCATTTCCGGCGAAACAGGATCGCCTTCGATGCGCACTTTCCCGGAATTGTTCTAGTTCTTCGGAAGTCCGACATCGACCATTGTTTGCACGATGCCCTTGCTGGCTTCGACAAAAGTCGGGCTGGCGTTGCGCTCCGGTGGCAGCACGTTGATGGCGTTCGAATTCAACCGCAGCGCCATTCCCTTGGCCAAGGCAGCCTTTGCCTCATCGGGGCGGCCGGCGCGCTGCAGCGCCGCGGCCAGCAGCAGATAAGGACGCCCTGATGCAGGCGTGATGGCAATGGACTTCTTGATCCACTCCACGGCCTCGTCATTGTTGCCGAGCATGAGATGTGCCCAGCCAATGCCGATCTTCCAGGTCCAGCGAGAGACCGCAGGAGTGTCGAAAGCATCTGCCTGTCTGAATGTGGCAAGCGCGTCCTCGGTACGGCCGAGCTGGATCTGCGTCAGGCCCAGCTGGTAGAGCGCACCACCATTCCATGGATCGAGGTTCAGCACACGGGCGCAGGCGACCAGGCTTTCGACGAAGTTGTTGGTGGCGGTGAGGAAACGGCAGTAAGCTTCCATACCGGGCAGATATCGTGGTTTTGCCTGCAGTGCCCGCTCCAGCAGCGATCGGGCTCTCGATTCTGCCGCCGTCATCTCGACGGGATTGTACCAGACCATCTGGATTCCACGCGTCTGCAGTGCGGCAAGCGTGACCTGCAGGTCGACATTGTCTGGTTCGGCCGTCAGCCCGTTTTCCAGCATCGCCTGTGCGGTGGCAAAACGTTCGCGCGTCGTCTGGTTGATCGAAGCGAGTGCCTGCTCGACGACAACCTTGGCGTTGTCGGCAGGTGTATTGAGCGCGATCCCTCGGGTGTCGGGATAGAGCGATGCGTTGATGCGCAGCGCGAGTTCATGACCGAGACCGGCCGCGAGCCTTATCTGCTGGACGTTCAGTTCGGTGTTCTCCGAACTGACCGATACTGATGTCGACCATTTCACTTCACCGGTCGCGGTATCGGTGAGGCGGGCTTCCAACGTCCAGGCATTGGCGTTCCGCTCCAGCTCGCCATTCACCAGGAAATCGGCATCCGCGACAGTGGCGGACACGCCGGCCAGCAACGCCGTCGCGGGCCTTGTTCGGGATGAAACCACCCGGATCGTATCGACCCTGGCCAAGCCATCGCTCAAGCGCTCCGCCACGTTCCCGGCGACCGCCAGCGATTCAGCATCGTCACCCGTCGTGGCGAATGGCATCACCATCACCACGGGCAGCTTACGCGCAAAAATCAGATTGGGTGCGATGGCTGGCGCCGCGACGGCAAATCCGATCACTGCGCAAAAACTGACGACAAGCGTTGCCCAGCCGCGCAAGCCACGGAAGAAGCGCCGTTCTGCCTGCGGTGTCGCATGCGTCGCAGCGGTGACTGGAGTTGTCCTGGCATCCTGCGATGCGGCGTCCGGGGCAGGCGTTTCCGATTCTCTCTGTGCGGCGAAATCAGCGGACGCGCCCGTCACTTCAGCCTCGAACAGGTAACCGCGACCGGAAACGACCTTGATGAGGCTGCGCTCCTCGTCACCGAGCGCGGTCCTGATTTCGCGGATGCATTGGAACAGGCTGTCTTCGCCGACATGGATGTTCGGCCAGATCGCCTCCATCAGTTCCTGCTTGCTGACGACACGGCCGGCATTGGCTGCAAACAGGTGCAGCATGTCGAACGATTTCGGCCGCAGCCTTATCGGGCTGCCACCGGCGTCGCGCAACTCGGCACGTCGTTGATCAAGCTCGAAGCCGGCGAACCGGAGCACATCCATCTCCATCTTTCGCAGCCGTGCCGCGTATCGTTCAGATATCAGAAAATCTTCAGAAAGTCTTCGCCGCCGCTTCAGGACGGCCCCGCGCTTCCAATGAGATGAAAGGTCCGGGATGCCGTTTCAGGGCAGGGCTCGTTGTGCGGGGAAGTCATTTTGAAATCAAGGATGTGGAGGGCGAACTCGGCCGATCGGAACGCTGGTTTGCCTGTCTCTCCCAGGAAAATCCCGCCGTTGCAGCCTCCGACTTTTTTCGGGGGCATCCGCCGCGCGTGACGCGCTGGCCGCACCTCTCCAATTCCACCGCCAAAGTATGCGGAGCATTTTCGTGATTTCTGAGAAGAAGAGCCTGACGCAGACCAACCGGCTTGCGGTCCGGTCCGTTGTCGTCCGTGTGGCGCTGCTGGCTGCCTCGGTGGCGCCTTTGGCATTGGTGGTCGCTACGACATCCTCCTTCGCACAGAGCACTGGTACAGATGGCGGCAGAGGACAGGATGCTCCGACCACAACCACTGCAGGAGCAGGAGGAGGTGCCGGCCAGTCCGGAAATGGTGTCGTGACTGGCACTGGCGGCGGGGCCGGAGGCACCGGAGGCGGTGGCATTCTGGGTGGTGGTGCTGGCGGCTCTGATTCCGGTGGCGGCGGTGGTGCAGGCAGAGGGCCTGGCGGTGCCGGCGGTGGCGGTGGTGGTGCCGGCGGCGCCGGGCTCTCCCTTACCGATCCTGCAATGGCAATTGTCTCGGGCAATACAGCAGGCGGTACTGGCGGCGGCGGCGGACATGCCCGAGCCAGCGGAGCGTTGACCATCAATGGGGGCGGTGGCGGTGGCGGTGGTGGTAGCGGTCTCTACATGAGCGGCGCCAATGCCGGTATCGGAGTCAACATCCTGGACGGGGTCTCGGTAACCGGCGGCAACGGTGGCGCTGGTGGTATGGGCAATGGCTTCACCCCCAATGACAGGATCACGGACGGCGGCGGCGGCGGCAATGGCATCACCGTTAACAGCACTCTCGGCGCTACAATCATCAATGCCGGCACCATCTCTGGAGGTCTTGGTGGCGCTGGCGGCTTTGGTGCGGGATTTCAGCTTCCCAGGGGACGAGCCGGTGTAGGCATTGTCGGTCACGACATTAAACTGACCAACACCAGCACAGGCACCATCAAGGGTGGTGACGGCACCGTCAACGCAATTACCATCACGGGCGGTACAAACAGCATCCACAACGAAGGTTCGATCAACGGCGCGATCGAACTGGCCGGTGGCACAACGGAAATGTCCGGCATCTACAGCGGCGCTCTCCGGATCAACGGCGGTGTTACGCTTACCCTGGGCGCCGCGGGCTGGGCGACGGACTTTTCCAGTCTCTACAATGCCGGGGGCACGATCACCGTTGACGATGAAAACCTGTTGTCCGCCTGGGTGATCACCAACGGCGGCACGATCAACTTGATTGCCCGTGCAGCTCTCCTCGGCCTTGGTAATGCCTTCGACAACAACGGGATCATCAATGTCGGCGCTGGCGGTTCGGTGTCGAACGACGGCGCCATCAACAACAACGCCGGCGGCGTTATCAATTTCAAAGGCCCAACTGGTTTAGCGAACCTTTCCCCGGGGTCCGGCCCCGTCAACAACAGCGGTGAGATCAACGTTCTCGGCGGTGACGTCACGGTACTGCAGAGCGCCGTCAACAACCAGGGCACCAACGGCCTGGTGTCGCTTACCGGCGGCAACATGATCGGCGTGTCCACGTTCACCAATTCCGGTACGGCCACACTGAGCGTTGACGCCGGCCGCAAACTCAGCGTGGGGAGCCTTGTCTTCAACGGGGGCACCATCTCGGGCACCGGCACGATCGAGGCTACCAGCATTTTCAACCTCGTTGGTGCGGGCACGATCGGCGCGACGCTTGCCGGCAGCGCCAGCCTGAGCAAGAGTGGCCCTCCCGGGCTGACAATTCTCACGGGCAACAACACCTATACCGGCGGAACCACCCTGAATGGTGCGGGTGAACTGCAGCTCGGTATCGCGGGCACTGCCGGCTCCATCCGGGGCGCGGTGACGGTCAACAATGGCACCTTCAGCGTGGTGAACGCCGACACCACAGACATCACCCGGATCACGAACAAGAAGACCACGAATTTCTACAACGGCACCAGCGCGGGCGGTGCCATTATCGACAACACCGGCGAATTCTATTTCCACAACACCAGCACCGCCGGCGGCAGCACGATCACCAACGGCCAGTTTCTGGAGTTCCACGACACCAGCACCGCTGGCGGCAGCAGGATCACCAACAGCAAGTATCTCGATTTTTTCAACGGCAGCCGGGCAGGCAATGCCATCATAAACAATTCTGGCGACGTGCTGAATTTCCACGACACAAGTTCAGCCGACCATGCCCGCATCACCAACGATACCGCGACCTATTTCTACGGAACCAGTACTGCTGATAGTGCCGATATCACCAACAACGGTACTTTGGGATTCCTCGGGTCCAGTGGAGCTGGCAGCGCCAAGATCAGCAACAACGGCACCGTGCGCTTCGAGGCCAACACCAATGCCGGTGCAGCCCAGTTCATCAACGGCACCAGCGGTACAGTCGATTTTTCGGCTTCGGCCGGCACCGCCGGCGACAAAAAACTTACCGCCGGCTCGATCGCTGGCGGTGGTTCCTATCTGCTCGGCGTCAACGAGTTGACCGTTGGCTCCAACGACCTCTCGACTGAAGTCAGCGGAACGATCAGCGGTACCGGCGGTTCGCTGGTCAAGGCCGGTAATGGCACGCTTATACTCTCGGGCACCAGTACCTATACCGGGGGGACAAAGGTCTCCAGCGGCGCGCTGCGCGGCGGCGCGTCCAACGCGTTTTCGTCCACCGGGGCGTTCAGTGTCGCCGGCGGCGCGACCATCGATCTCGGCGGGTTCAATCAGGAGATCAGCTCGCTGACCGGCGATGGGGTTGTGACCAACACCGGAATTTCCGACGCGACATTGACCGTCGGTCGCGACAACAGTTCGACCGTCTTCAACGGCACGATCCAGGATGACGTTGCTGGCTCTCCGACCCTGGCACTTAGCAAGGTTGGCACCGGCACGCTGACGCTGACCGGCACCAGCAGCCATCGTGGTGGCACGACAGTCAACGGCGGCACATTGCAGCTTGGCACGACAGGTGCCGGTGCCATTGCGGGCAAGATCACCGGGTCCGTCGACGTGGCCGCGGGAGGCAGCTTTGACATCGTCAACATCGACGCAAGCAGTGCGCTGTCCATAACCAGCAGCGGCACCACGAATTTCCGTAACGCCACAAGTGCCGGTGGCAGCAGCAATACCATCAGGATCAATGCCGGCACGCTGAATTTCTACGACACGGCCACAGGCGGGTCTGCCGAGATCAACAACAGCAGCGGCATCCTCAACTTCAACGACAGTTCCAAGGCCGCAAGCGCCGACATCTTCAACCTGCAGATGGTCAACTTCACCGGCGACAGCTCGGCGGACCGGGCTCATATCCGCAACATGTCGGCCATGTCTTTCAAAGACCGTAGCACGGCCGGCGGAGCGCGGATCGAGAGCGACGGTGTCACGACTTTTGCAGACAACAGCACTGCAAGCACCGCTGTCATCACTGCCCGGGGAACAGTGGAGTTCAAAGGTAACAGCACTGCAGAAAACGCGACCATCACGGTCAACTCCGGCGGCTCGATCAAATTCCATGATACCAGCAGCGGTGGCAGCGGGCGTTTTGCCATCGAGGATGGCGGCAGTTTCCATATTGGAGATCTGACCTCGGCCGGCACGACCGTCGGTTCGATCGAAGGTGCGGGCACCTATTATCTAGGCTCCAAGAAACTGACGGTCGGCTCCAACAATCTGTCGACGGAGGTCAGTGGGACGATCAACGACGGATCCGCTGGCACTGGTGGCTCTCTGGCCAAGATCGGCACCGGCACGCTGACACTTTCCGGCGACAACACCTATACCGGTGGCACCTCGTTTGGAGGCGGCGTCGTGCAGGCTTCGAGGGACGCCAATTTCGGCGATGCCTCCGGCGCCTTGGCCTTCGACGGCGGTGCGCTGAAGCTGGGAGCGTCGTTCAACCTTGCTGCCACGCGCCAGATCGCTCTCAACGGCGGTGGCGGCACGATCGATACCGACACTTTCGACACCGCCATTTCGCAAGGCATCACCGGCGGCGGCGGCCTGACCAAGATCGGTGCGGGATCTCTGACACTCACTGGCACCAGCACCTATTCGGGTGCTACGACGGTAAGTGGCGGCAAGCTGCTGGTGAACGGCTCGATCGCATCGTCGAACGTGACCGTCGATGCCGGTGCCACTATCGGCGGCAACGGCACGATCGGCAACACCGTCGTCAACGGTACGCTGTCGGCCGGCAACAGTCCGGGCACGCTGACGGTCGCCGGCGACCTGACGCTGGGGGCAGGTTCGACCAGCCTGTTCGAACTCGGTGCGCCGGGGACCGTCGGCGGTCCGCTCAACGATCTCGTCCATGTCACCGGCAACCTGACGCTGGGCGGCACCTTGCTGACGCCGGGTGCTGTCTCCGGCTACTACCGGCTGTTCAATGTCGATGGCTCCGTCTTCGGCAGCTATTCGAGCCTGCCGGCCAGCGCCACCATCCAGACTGCAATCCCGCATCAGGTCAACCTGTTCATCCAGAACGGCAACC
This sequence comes from Mesorhizobium sp. EU05-FHT14A09, assembly GCF_058790995.1. Classification (NCBI taxonomy): domain Bacteria; kingdom Pseudomonadati; phylum Pseudomonadota; class Alphaproteobacteria; order Hyphomicrobiales; family Phyllobacteriaceae; genus Mesorhizobium; species Mesorhizobium sp. EU05-FHT14A09. The sequence goes on along the minus strand of NZ_JBYTDF010000016.1, from coordinate 1,589 downwards.
AGATCGTGCAGTTCTGGGATAGCGCCGATGCTGTCGGCAACGGCACTGTCGATGGTGGCGCCGGCACCTGGAGTGCCGGCGGCACCAACTGGACCGGCGCTCCGGGCGCCGCCAACTTCAACGACCAGTGGCGTGGCTCGGTTGCCGTGTTCACCGGCACCGGCGGACTGGTGACGGTCAGCGGACCAGTCGGCTTCGAAGGCATCCAGTTCACCAGCGATGGCTACAAGCTTGACGGCGGCAACCTGACGCTCACCGGTGACAGCGCCAACAACAGCTCGGCAAGCTTCATCACAGTCACCGGTGTTGACACCACGGCCGAGATCGCTTCGGCACTCACCGGCGCCGCCGGCATCGGGCTCGACAAGTTCGGCAGCGGCACGCTGATCCTTTCAGGCGTCAACAGCTATACGGGTGCCACCACGATCAAGGGCGGTACGCTGGCGCTGAAGGGCAGCGGCAGCATTGCAAACTCCAGCGTCGTGACGGTCGAGAACGGCATCTTCGACATTTCCGGCGCGGGATCTTCCTCTCTGATCACAAGCCTTGCCGGGACATCTTCCGGATCGGTCGAGCTTGGTGGTAACAGATTGGTCGTCACCAATGGCTCGACCGATTTCGCCGGCGCGATCAAGAGCACCGGTGGCCTGGAAATCGCCGGCGGCACGCAGATCCTGTCGGGCATCAACACCTACACCGGCCCGACCCAGATCGATGGCGGTGCCACGCTGGCGCTCAAGGGGAACGGATCGATCGCAAGCTCCGCCTATGTCGGCTTTCTGTCCAACGGTACGCTCGATATTTCGCAGACGAGCGCAGGTGCGCGTGTTGCCGGCCTGTTCAGCGCGACGGGCAGCGGCGTCGTGGCACTCGGTTCGAAGACCCTGGTCATCACCAATGGTTCCCTGTTCGGTGGCTCGATCCGTGATGGCGGCATCGGCGGCGGTACGGGTGGCAACCTGGTGATCGCCAATGGCGCGGAGCAGATGTTCTCGGGCATCAACATGTTCACCGGCTCGACGACGATCGAGCAGGGCGGCACTTTGCAGCTCTCCGGCGACGGCAGCTTGTATGCTTCCTCCGGCGTCATCGCCAATGGCGTCTTTGATATTTCCGACCAGAGCACCGGATCGGGGCCGGGCATCAAGTCGCTGACCGGCAACGGCCAAGTCTATCTCGGCGGTAGAAACCTCGGCATCGCCAATGCGAACGGCACCTTCTCCGGAATTATTAGCGACTGCGGGACGACAGGCAGCGACTGCTTCAAAGGTTCTGCCGGCGGTTCGATCACATTGAGCGGCGGCACGCTGACCTTGAGCGGTGCCAACACCTACACCGGCGGCACCACAGTAGGGTATTTTGGCGCTCCCGGCAGCACCAAGCTCATCGTGACCAACGACCATGCGGTCGGCAGTGGCCGTGTGTTGCTGAACGACGCTGGTGTGTTCCAGGCTGGAGCGGATGGCCTGACGTTTGCCAACCGCTTCGAGGTCAGCCCGAGCTATGGCACGGTCGACACCAATGGCCACACCATGACCATTGCCGGTGTGATCGCCGATGCGACCGATCCCGGTTCGCTGCACAAGATC
>NZ_JBYTDF010000015.1:0-118218 GCF_058790995.1 Mesorhizobium sp. EU05-FHT14A09 | reverse complement strand
GGGCATCGCGCAAGCACGGCGACGCACTCTGTCGGCTTCTTCAACCGGCCCTCCGGGTTGCCTTTCGGCGGGCGTCTGCGGCGTCGAGTGGTTCAACCGTATGTTTCTATACGCTTTTCGCCACTCGACGCCGTATCCACCTCGCCCAACGAGCAACGCAGACCGCATGGAGTGTGAGAAATGCGGGCTGAGCTGCTCACCATCAAGGGCCTCGATTGTTTCTATGGCGAAGTGCAGGTCCTGCACGGGCTCGACCTCGTGCTGAACAAGGGCGAGGTCCTGTGCCTGCTCGGACGCAACGGCGCCGGCAAGACGACGACGCTGAAGGCAATAATGGGGTTGGTGCCAGCGGCGGCCGGTTCGATCGGCCTGGAGGGTCGCGAGTTGACGGTGCTGGCCGCGCACGAAGTTCCGAAGGCCGGCATTGCCTATGTGCCGCAGGGCCGCCGGTTGTTCGCGGAGATGACGGTCGCCGAAAACATTGAGATCGGCCTGATGGCGCGCGGCAAGGGCGCGGCGACACGCGAAGCCGTGCTGGAGCTGTTCCCGCGCCTGCGCGAGCGGCTGAAGCAGCGGTCCGGCACACTGTCGGGTGGCGAACAGCAGATGCTGGCCATGGCGCGCGCGCTTTGCCTGGAGCCGCAGGTGCTGCTTCTGGATGAGCCGACCGAGGGACTGATGCCGTCGATGATCGACAAGATACGCGAAACGGTCGCCAAGTTGCGCGGCCTCGGTGTTTCGACCATCCTGGTCGAGCAGCGGGTGGAAGCGGTGCTTGCCGTCGCCGATCGCGTCGCCTTCATCGAGAACGGCCGCAACCGCGAAACCATGACCGCCGAGGCGTTGCGTGCTGATCCCGCAGCCGTCAAACGTTATGTCGGTGTAGGGTAGCGCTGGGCCTCATCGCTCCGGTATGGATGCCGGCAGGCAGGTGAGGCCAGCGTTAACGATCGAGGTTACGCTGGCCGAAGCTAGCTCCTGCTCAATCACCGTTCAGCTTTGCCAGCGGCCGCAAGGGTCATTGCCGTCGAGCAGGCCGAGGTCGCGGCGCAGGTGTGGTGACAATTCCCTGACATCGAGATGCGCCCTCTTGCGACGGCCGAACCCGTCGGTCAGCCAGGACAGCCAGTGGTGTCCTGAAACCGAAAACATCAATTGCTGTGTCGTTGTCATGGCGGAACGCCTCCGGTATGCCTAGATACATCTGATCCGTGAGGCTCTATGTCGTGCCGATACGCCTTTGTTTCCAATCGAACGTCGATCATGACCTATAAAGAGAGCTTATGAGCTTTCAGCTTCCGCCTCTCGCCGCCACCCGTGCCTTCGAGGCAGTTGCACGGCATCTGTCCTTCACCAAGGCGGCGCGCGAGCTCGGCATGACGCAAGCTGCCGTCAGCTATCAGATCAAGCTTCTGGAAGAGCGTCTGGGCGCGCCACTTTTCCTGCGCCATCCGCGCCATATCGAGCTGACCGACGTGGGACAGCGGCTGGCTCCAGCGATCACCGATGCCTTCGCTATCATCGGCGAGGCCTATTCAACTGCTCGCTCCGGCGCAGAGGGGGTATTGTGCGTCAGCACGATCCTGACCTTCGCCTCCAACTGGCTGGCGCAGCGGCTCGGCGCTTTCCAGATGGCCTACCCTTCGCTCGCCGTGCGCCTCGACACCTCCACAAGGCTGATCGATTTCGCGCGCGAGGACGTCGACATCGCCATTCGTTCCGGCAATGGCAAATGGCCCGGCACCGAGACGCACAAGCTGTTTTCGGCGGATTTCACGCCGATGCTCAGCCCGGCACTCGCCGCAAGCATCGGCGGCGTGAACAAGCCGGCAGACCTGCTTCGCCTACCGATCATGGACCCCGGTGACATCTGGTGGAAGGAATGGTTCAGGCTGGCCGGTGTCGACGCCGGCGAGCTTGCTTCGCGGCCAGCCTCAAGCATGGGCGCGCAGATGTATGAGGCAAGCGCTGCGGTCGCCGGTCACGGCGTTGCCATCCTGACCCGCGAACTTTTCCAGGCGGAACTCGTCAGTGGCCGGCTGATCCAGCCCTTCGACCTCGTCGGCGACGATGGCCATTCCTACTGGCTGGTCTATCCGACCTCGCGGCGCAATGTGCCCAAGATCAAGGCTTTCCGCGATTGGCTGTTGGCCGAGGTCGAACGATCGTTTGGGGCAAATGCCGAAGCTCGCAGCCCAGCCGTCATAGTCGGTACATCGGGTCGATCTCAGTTCTCGTCGCCGACGAAACGATAACCAACGCCAGGCTCCGTGCGGATGATCGCCGGCGCGGACGGATCGCGTTCGATCTTGCCGCGCACCTGGCCGACGAAGACACGCAGATAGTGCAGGTCATCGGCATGGGCTGGCCCCCAGACCGAGGTCAGCAGCGCCCTGTGCGTGACGACGCGTCCGGCATGGCGCGCCAGCATCAGCACGAGGTCGTATTCTTTCGGCGTCAGATGGATCGGTGCGCCGCTGCGGGTGATCAGCCGGCGCACGGTGTCGATGTGCAGACCGTCGACCGAGATCTCGGTCACACCGCCATCTTCGCGGGTGCGGTGGCGCAGCGCCGTGCGGATGCGCGCGGTCAGCTCACCGATGCCGAACGGCTTTTCGATGTAGTCGTCGGCGCCGAGATCGAGCGCGGCGATCTTTTCACTTTCGCGGTCGCGCGCAGAAAGGATGATGATCGGCAATTCGGACCAGCCACGCACATTCTTCACCACATCCTTGCCATCCATGTCGGGCAAGCCGAGATCGAGGATGATTAGGTCGGGTGCCGCCGTGGCGATCGCCCTCAAAGCCTGAGCGCCGGTCCCGGCCTCGATCACCTCATAGCCGGCGGCGGTCAGCGCCGGGCGCAGGAAACGCTGGATCTGCGGCTCGTCATCGACCACCAGGACGCGAAAGCCGCTCACGACAGTGTCTCCGTTTCGACAGGCCCATCTTCGACAGGCATGTCTTCGACCGGGAAGCGCAGGATCATGCGTGTGCCTTTTCGTTTCTGGGCCGGGCTTTCGGCCCTGATGGTGCCGCCCATCGCCTCGACGAAGCCGCGTGCGATCGGCAGGCCGAGCCCCGTGCCGGGCGCACGCCCGTCGGGCTTGCCGCGCCGGAAGAACTTTTCGAACACCTGTTCGAGATCCTTCTCCGGAATGCCCTTACCCATGTCGACCACCGACAGGACCAGTTCATTCTGGTCGCGCCGCGCATAGATGCGGATCGGTTCGGTACCGCCATATTTGTCGGCGTTGTCGACGAGGTTGAACAGCACCTGACCCAGAAGCACGCTGTCGCCACGGATCAGCGGCAGGTCCGGCGCCAGCTGCGTTTCGACGATACGGCCCGGGAACACCTTGCGGGAACGCTCGACGGTGGAGTTGATCACGTCGGACACGTCGACCCAGTCGCGCTTGGCTTCGACCGAGCCGGATTCGATGCGTGTCATGTCGAGCAGGTTGGCCAGGAAGCGTGACAGCCGTGCGCTTTCTTCGTCGATCGAAACGAGCAGGTCGTCACGGCTCTGCTTGTCCATCCGGTCGCCGAGCTCGCGCAGGCTGGTGATGGCGCCGGTGATGGTGGCAAGCGGCGTCTTCAAGTCGTGCGACACCGAGGCGAGCAGCGCCGAGCGGAAACGCTCGCCTTCCAGCGCCGTGGCCTGGCGAAGGCTTTCCTTGGACAGGCGCGCCCGGTCGATGGCCACGGCCGACTGGTCGAGGATGGCGTTCAGCATCCTGTCTTCGGTGCCATCCAGCAACTCGCCGTCCTGCTGGATGCCGCAGACGCCGACGACGCCATGCGGGCTCATCAGTGGAATGAAACGGAAGGCACTGTTGGGCAAGGTGCCGGTGCCGCTGCCGGCCTCCTCGCTTTTCTCATAGGCCCAGCGCGCGGCCGCCATGTCCGAGACGCCGAGTTCGGTGTCCGGTGGCCAGGATGCCTGCAGCCGCAATTCGCCCTGATCTGGCAACAGCAGTGCCACCGTGCGCGACAGCACGCCCTGCAACTGCGAAACCGTAGCCCACACCACGTCGTCCTGCTTGGCGGTCCCCGAAAGCTTGCGCGAGTACTCGTAGAGCGTCTGTGTGGTCACGGAGCGCTCGCCGGATACCTTGGCCTGTTCGCGCAGCCGCGAGGTGAGGCCGCCAGTCAGCATGGCCGCCGCCAGGAAGACGAACAGCGCAAAGACTTCGTGCGGTTCGGCGATGGTCAGCGTGTAGAAAGGCGGGATAAAGAAGAAATTGTAGGCGATGGCCGAACCGAGCGCGGCAACAACTGCCGCCAGATAGCCGCTGCTGATCGCCGAGACCAGCACCGCCAGCAGATAGATGATCGAGATGTTAGGCAGACGCAACCATTCGTCGATGCTGAGGCCGAAGCCGGTCGCGGCCGCGACCGTGGCGACGGCGGTGCCGACTTCGCGGGCGAGACGAAGCGCCAGCGGCCGCCGCTTCACCGGTGTGGCCGGCGGCGGCATCGCATCGTCGCCGGTGACGACATAGACGCCGATGCCCGAAGCCTTCTCCATCAAGGCGTCGGGCAACGAGCGACGGAACACGCGCCAGGGGAAGGACTGCCTGCGCCCGCCGATGACGATCTGTGTGGCGTGTTCACGCCTTGCCAGCCGCAGGATCTCCTCGACGAAATCGCTGCCTTTCACGCGCCGTGTTTCGGCGCCGAGCCGTTCGGCGAGGCGGAAGGTGTCGTCCAGCCGGCGTTCGCCCGCCTGGTCGGCGACGGCGCGGTCCACGGGCTCGATCGACGCGACGATCCAGTGTGCGTTGAGGCCGGAGGCGAGCCGGCTGGCGATGCGCACGACCTTTTCGGACAGCGCGTCCGGCCCGATGCAGACCAGCAGCCGCTCGGCCGAAGGCCATGGCCCTTCGATGGCGTTCTGCTTGAGATAGTCGACCATCTGGTCATCGACGCGGTCGGCGGTGCGCCGCAGCGCCAGATCGCGCAGCGCCGTCAGATTGCCGAGGCGGAAGAAGGAGTCCGCCGCGCGCGCCGCATTGGCGGGCAGGTAGACTTTGCCTTCCTTGAGCCGCTCCAGCAGTTCCGCCGGCGGCAGGTCCACCAGCAGCACTTCGTCGGCTTTCTTCAGCACCGTGTCGGGGATCTGTTCGCGCACCGGCACGCCGGTGATCTGGGTGACGACGTCCGACAGGCTTTCCAGGTGCTGGATGTTCAGCGCCGTCCAGACATTGATGCCGGCGGCGAGCAGCTCGTCGATGTCCTGATAGCGCTTGGGGTGGCGGCTGTCGGGCGCATTGGTGTGCGCCAGTTCATCGACGACGATGGTGTGGGGATGGCGTGCCAGTGCCGCGTCGAGATCGAATTCATCGATGGTGCGGCCACGATAGGCGATGCTGCGCAGTGGCAGCACTTCCAGCCCTTCGAGCAGCGCCGCGGTTTCGCCGCGCCCATGCGTCTCGACAAGGCCGACAAGAATATCGGTGCCGTCTTCCTTCAAGCGGCGCGCGCGCGACAGCATGGCGTAGGTCTTGCCGACACCAGGCGCAGCGCCCAGGAACACGGTCAGCCGACCGCGCCCCTGGGCGCCTGCCAATGCCAGCAGCGCGTCAGGATCGGCGCGCTTTTCTCGATGACGGTCGCTGTCTGCCATTCACCGGAGCGGAATGTTGGCACTCCGCCCCATCTCCCTTTCCTCGACGCATGCTCCTGTCCGAGAAGTCTGCGACTTCGCGGGATCATGCTCCAGATTTAGGACTTTAGCCGATCGAGCGCGAGATTTAGTTTCAGCACGTTGACGCGCGGCTCGCCGATCAGACCGAGCAATCGGCCTTCCTGTGTTTCATCGACTAGCCTGGTCACATCCGCTTCGGGCAGGCCACGCGCCTTGGCGACGCGTGCCACCTGATCACGGGCGAAATCCGGCGAGATGTGCGGGTCGAGACCCGAGCCGGACGTGGTGGCGGCATCGGTCGGCACGGGGCTGGCGATGCCCGCGCCATTCAGGCGCTGGATGTCGGCCGCAACGCGGTCCTTCAGTTTCTGGGAGGTGGTGCCGAAATTGGAGCCGCTGGAATTGCCGGCGTCGTAGGGCGTGCTGCCGATCGCCGACGGGCGCGGCCAGAAATAGCGATCCGTCGTGAAGTTCTGGCCGATCAGTTCGGAACCGATGACGGTTCCGTTCTGCCGGATCAGGCTGCCGTTCGCCTGCGCCGGCAGGACGATCTGGCCGACGCCGGTGATGGCGAGTGGATAGGCGATGCCGAGCAGGATCGTGAACAGCACGATCATCACAATGGCGGGGCGGAGATTGCTTGTCATGATTACACCAGATGAAGAGCCGAGACGGCGATGTCGACCAGCTTGATGCCCGCGAAGGGCAGGACGAGGCCGCCGACGCCGTAGACGAGGAGATTGCGGCGCAGCAGCGCTGCGGCACCCACAGGGCGGTAGGCGACACCCTTCAGCGCCAGCGGGATCAGCGCGATGATGATCAGTGCGTTGAAGATCACCGCCGACAGGATTGCCGATTCCGGTGAGGTCAGCCGCATGATGTTGAGGTTGTCGAGCGCCGGATAGGTCGCCACGAACAGCGCCGGGATGATGGCGAAATATTTGGCGACATCGTTGGCGATCGAGAAGGTGGTCAGCGAGCCGCGCGTCATCAGCAACTGCTTGCCGATCTCGACGATCTCGATGAGCTTGGTCGGGCTGGAATCGAGATCGACCATGTTGGCGGCCTCGCGTGCGGCCTGGGTGCCGCTCTGCATGGCAACACCGACATCGGCCTGGGCAAGCGCCGGCGCGTCGTTGGTGCCGTCACCGCACATGGCGATCAGGCGGCCGCCTTCCTGTTCCTTGCGGATGTAGCCGAGCTTCTGCTCTGGCGTCGCTTCGGCGAGGAAGTCGTCGACACCGGCTTCCGAAGCGATCGCCGCCGCGGTGACCGGGTTGTCGCCGGTGACCATGACGGTGCGGATGCCCATGGCGCGCAGCGCCGCGAAGCGCTCCTTGATGCCGGGCTTGACCACGTCCTTCAGGTGGATGACGCCGAGCAGTCTGTTGCCCTCCGCGACAGCCAGCGGCGTACCGCCAGTGCGTGCCACCAGTTCCACAGCCTGCCGGAAAGCTGCGGGCACGCGGGCTTCGTCCAGTCCGGTGAACTTGAGCACGGAATCGACCGCGCCCTTGCGCAGGCGGCGCTCGCCGAGGTCAACGCCCGACAGCCGGGTCTCGGCCGCGAACGGGACGATCGCATCGGGCTGTCTGGTCGGTGCCGCGGCACCGAATTCGCCGGTCGCCAGCGCGACGATCGAGCGGCCTTCCGGCGTCTCGTCGCCAAGGCTCGCCAGCATGGCGGCCTCGGCCAGCTCTTCGGCGCGGACGCCCGGCACCGGCAGGAATTCGGTCGCCATGCGGTTGCCGAAGGTGATGGTGCCGGTCTTGTCGAGCAGCAGCGTGTCGACGTCGCCGGCAGCTTCCACCGCGCGTCCGGAGGTGGCGATGACGTTGAAACGCACCAGGCGATCCATGCCGGCGATGCCGATGGCCGACAGCAGGCCACCGATGGTGGTGGGAATCAGGGTCACCAGCAATGCCGCCAGCACGGTGATGGAAAGCACGGTGCCGGAATAGCCGGCAAGGCCCCACAGCGTCGCCACCGCGATCAGGAACACCAGAGTAAGGCCCGACAGCAGGATCGACAGCGCGATCTCGTTCGGTGTCTTCTGGCGCTCGGCGCCTTCGATGAGCGCGATCATGCGGTCGACGAAGGACGAGCCGGGTGCCGCTGTGATGCGCACCTTGATCCAGTCGGACAGCACTTGCGTGCCGCCGGTGACGGCGGAGCGGTCGCCACCGGATTCGCGGATGACCGGAGCGGATTCACCGGTGATGGCGCTCTCGTTGACGGAGGCGATGCCTTCGACGATTTCGCCGTCGCCCGGAATCAGTTCGCCGGCTTCAACCAGCACCATGTCACCGACCTTGAGGTCGGTGGCGGGGATGCTGGCGACGTCCAGCCCGTCTTCCGACATCAGCTTGCGGGCGGTGAGCTGCGATTTGGTACGGCGCAGGCTGTCGGCCTGCGCCTTGCCGCGGCCTTCGGCTACTGCTTCGGCGAAGTTGGCGAACAGCACGGTGAACCAGAGCCATGCCGCGATCTGAGCGGAGAACAGCGGCTTGCCGCCGGCGATGACGAGATCGCGCAGGAACATCAGCGTCACCAGCGCCGCCACCACTTCGGTGACGAAGATGACGGGATTGCGCATCAGTTTCTGCGGCGCCAGCTTGGCGAAGGCCTGTCCGAGCGCCGGCCACAGGATGGTCGGCTCGAAGAGCTTGTGTTGGATTGCGGTCGACATGAGAAATGTCCTTTAGAAGGTCTGGCCGGCCAGCATCGCGAAATGCTCGACGATGGGGCCGAGGGCGAGAGCCGGGAAATATTGTAGGCCGCCCAGGATGAGGATGATGCCGACGAGCAGGCCGACGAACAGCGGCGTGTGGGTCGGGAAGGTGCCAGCCGAGGCGGTCGTCTTGGTCTTGCCGACCAGCGAGCCGGCGATGGCGAGCACAGGCACGACGTAGCCGAAGCGGCCGAGCAGCATCGCGATGCCGAGCGTGGTGTTGTACCAGGGCGTGTTCGCCGTCAGGCCGCCGAAGGCCGAGCCGTTGTTGGCGGTCGTCGACGTGTAGGCGTAGAGGATCTCCGACAGGCCGTGCGGACCGCTCATGCTGATCGAAGCGACAGCGAATGGCAGCATGGCCGACAAGGCGCTGAAACCGAGGATCGACAAGGGCAGAATGAGCACCGCCAGCATGGCGTATTTCATCTCGCGCCCTTCGATCTTCTTGCCGAGGAATTCGGGCGTGCGGCCGACCATCAGGCCGGCGACGAAGACGGCGAGGATGGCAAAGACGATCATGCCATAGAGGCCCGAACCGACGCCGCCAGGCAGCACTTCGCCGAGCTGCATCAGGAACATCGGAATGAGGCCGCCGAGGCCGGTGAACGAGCCATGCATGCCGTTGACGCCGCCATCGGAAATGCCGGTGGTGACGGCGGCATAGGCGGCAGTCATGGCCTGGCCGAAGCGCACTTCCTTGCCTTCCATGTTGCCGAGCGCGTTGTCGAGGCCGAGTGCGGTCAGGATCGGGTTGCCCTGGGTCTCGGCCCAGTAGATGACGCCAACGCCGGCAATCAGAAGGATCGCGATCGCGGCGACGAAGGCCCAGCCCTGGCGTCGATCACCGACCATCTGGCCGAAGGTGTAGGCAAGTGCTGCCGTCACCATCAGCATGGCGAGGATGTTGAGATAGTTCGACAGCGCCGTCGGGTTCTCGAACGGATGCGCGGCGTTGACGTTGAAGAAGCCGCCGCCATTGGTGCCGAGCTGCTTGATGGCTTCCTGGCTGGCGACCGGTCCGAGCGCAATGGTCTGGTTGGCGCCCTCGAGCGTGGTCGCGGTCACCGAGCCGTCGAGCGTCTGCGGCAGGCCCATGGCCACGAAGGCGATCGCTATGACGATGGCAATCGGCAAGAGCACGTAGAGCGTGGAACGGGTCAGGTCGACCCAGAAATTGCCGACGGTCGTGCCATTTGAACGGATGAAGGCGCGGGTCAGCGCCAGCGCCATGGCGATGCCGCTGGCCGCCGAAACGAAGTTCTGCACGGTCAGCCCGGCCATCTGGGTGAAGTGGCTCATGGTGGTCTCGCCACCATAGGACTGCCAGTTCGTGTTGGTGACGAAAGAGGCGGCGGTGTTGAAGGCAAGATCCGGCGCAACGCCGGCAAAGCCTTGCGGGTTGTAGGGCAGGTAGGCCTGCAGCCGCTGGATGGCGTAGAGCACCACCAGGCCGGCGATGCTGAAGGCGATCATCGAAAACGCATAGGCCAGCCAGCCTTGCTCTTTCTTCGGGTCAACGCCAGCCAGAGCATAAAAGCCGCGCTCGACAGGGCCAAGCACGGGAGAGAGAAAGGTTCGTTCGTTGGAAAAGACTTTTGCCATGAACAAGCCGAGCGGCTTGATCAGCAAAAATGTGACGAGAAAAAGCAGGCCGATCTGCAGCCATCCGATCAAAGACATGGCGGAACTCTTTTCTTAAAATTTCTCAGGCCGCAGCAGCGTCACCAGAAGGTAGACGCCAAGGGCTGCGGCAACGGCGAGGCCGAGTAAGGCTTCCATCAGGATCTCCTCGCTCAAAGCCGGGTCAGGGCACGCGCGTAGAGCGCGAAAATCAGGAAGGATCCTATGCCAAGGGCAAGGTAGGCGAGGTCGAGCACGATGCTTCTCCGCGATTCAGGGAATGCGGAAAATGCTCCTGATGCCGGTCAAATATCGATTGGGAATAGATCCGCCGGGCATCAAGAAAAGATAAGGATTGTGTCAGCCGGCGACGTGCAGGCGCGCGCCGGCGGTTTCCAGCGCAGCCACGATGTCGGCGGGCGGCGCACTGTCGGTGGCGAGTTCGGAGAAGCCGGAAAAGCCGCATACCCGTACCAGGCCCTGGCGGCCGAATTTGCTGTGGTCGGTGATGACGACGGAGCGCTGGCCGCGCGACAGCACGGTAGCCGCGAACTCGGCCTCTTCCAGATCGAAGTCCATGACGCCACCTGCCGCATCGATGGCGCCTGCCGATATGATCGCGTGGTCGACGCTGAAACGGCCGACGAAATCGATCGCTGAGACGCCGAAGGCGGCGCCTGAATCGCTGCGCAGCTCGCCGCCGGCCATATAGACCTTGTTGCCGTTGGCGGTGGCCAGCGTACGCGCGATGTCGGACGAATTGGTGACCACGGTGAGCCGGCGATGGCCCAGCAGTTCGCGGGCGAGGAAGCTGGTGGTGGTGCCGCAGTCCAGCATGATTGACTCGCCGTCGCGGATCGTTGCCGCCACCATGCGCGCGATCGTTCGCTTGGCATCGGCATTGTCCCGCATGCGTCGCTCGAACGGGGCTTCGCCGACGATGTTTGGCAGGCCGATGGCGCCGTGCATTTTCAACACCGAGCCGTCTTCGGTCAGCGGTTTCACATCGCGGCGTACGGTTTCCAGCGAGACATCCAGCCGCTGGGCGAGGTCGGCGATCGTGACCGTGCCTACCTCCTGCAGGAGACGCAGGATTTCGCTGTGCCGCTTGGAATGGTTCACCGAAGCCTGCCCTGTTTCCGGCATTATGATGACTGATTTGTAGAACTTTGTGCGATTAAAAACAACAGAAACGGTCATAAAGAAAGAAAAAGCCACAGAATAACGTTGACAATCCGACCACGCCGTTCGACCGTGAGACTGAGGAGATGCGGTTGGATCTGGCGAAAACACCTTCGGCAAGAAGGGCACGCCGGTCGATGGGAGGAGATGTGACGAGCGAGGATCGTATTCGCCGCCTGCCATGCTGGAAGGGAAGCGTTGATATCGCTGCCCTGTCGGGAGGACTGAGCAACGAGAACTTCCTGGTGACGGATGCCGCCGGCAAGCATGTTGTCCGGCTCGGGCGCGACTATCCATTCCACCATGTGCTGCGCGAGCGCGAACTGATGACGGCGCAGGCCGCCTCGGTCGCCGGTTTCGGGCCAGCGGTGGAATATGCCGAGCCCGGCGCCATGGTCACGCAGTTCCTTGGCGCAAAGACTTATGGGCCGGACGACGTGCGCGCCAACGGCGAGCGTATCGCCACGCTGATGCGAAGCTTCCACCAGCGCATGCCGGAGCATGTTTCCGGTCCCGGCTTCATGTTCTGGGTATTTCACGTCATCCGCGATTATGCACGTACGTTGAGTGCCGGAAAAAGCCGCATGATGCCGGTGCTGCCGCTCTACCTCGCGCTGGCGGATCGGCTGGAAGCCGTGCAGGCGCCGCTGCCGATCGTGTTCGGCCACAACGATCTGCTGCCGGCCAATTTTCTCGACGACGGTGACAAGCTCTGGCTGATCGACTTCGAATATGCCGGCTTCGGCACGGCGATGTTCGACATTGCCGGCATCGCATCCAATTCCGGCATGACGGATGCGCAAGCGGATGCTCTGCTTGGCGTCTACCTCGATCACGCGCCGGATGAGGCGATGCGCCGTTCCTTTGCCGCCATGCAGTGTGCGTCGCTGCTGCGCGAGGCGATGTGGAGCATGGTCTCCGAACTGCATCTCGATGCACCGGGCGTCGACTATGTCGCCTACACCACAGAGAACCTGGCCCGCCTCGACGCGGCGCTCGAAAGCTACAGCTCCAGATACGGAAAAATCCTGTCATGACGACCCTGCCAAGCCACGCCGAGATCGTCGTCATCGGCGGCGGCATCATCGGTTGTTCCACCGCCTATCACCTGGCGCGCGACCACAAGGCCGACGTGATCCTGCTCGAACAAGGCGCCATCACGTCGGGCTCGACCTGGCATGCCGCCGGCCTCGTCGGCCAGCTGCGCTCCTCGGCCTCGATCACGCGCGTGCTCAAATACTCGGTCGACCTCTACAAGGGACTGGAGGCCGAGACCGGGCTTGCCACCGGCTGGAAGATGACCGGCTGTCTGCGCCTTGCCGCCAACCAGGATCGCTGGACCGAGTTCAAGCGTCTGGCCACCACGGCGCGCAGCTTCGGCATGGACATGCACCTGCTTTCGCCAGCCGAGGTGAAGGCGATGTGGCCGTTGATGGAGACCGCTGACCTGGTTGGTGCCAGCTGGCTGCCGACGGACGGCCAGGCAAGCCCTTCCGACATCACGCAGTCGCTGGCCAAGGGCGCGCGCATGCATGGCGCCAGACTGTTCGAGAAGGTCCACGTCTCCGGCTTCGACATCAAAGACGGCCGCATTGTCGCGGTGAAGACCGACCAGGGTGATATCGCCTGCGAGAAGGTGGTCAACTGCGCCGGGCAATGGGCGAGGCAGGTCGGCGCCATGGCCGGCATCAACGTGCCGCTGCAACCGGTCAAGCATCAGTACATCATCACCGAGAAGATCGCTGGCCTCGCCACCGACGCGCCCACCATCCGCGACCCCGACCGCCGCACCTATTTCAAGGAAGAAGTCGGCGGCCTCGTCATGGGTGGCTATGAGCCGAACCCGCAGGCCTGGGATACCGGCCTGCCCGGTGGCGACGTGCCGAACGAGTGGGAATTCCGTCTGTTCGACGACGACTACGACCATTTCGAGCAGCACATGACGCAGGCCATCGCGCGGGTGCCGGCGCTCGAAACCGTCGGCGTCAAGCAGATGATCAACGGCCCCGAAAGCTTCACGCCGGACGGCAATTTCATCCTCGGCGTGGCGCCCGAATGTTCGAACATGTTCGTCGGCGCCGGCTTCAACGCCTTCGGCATCGCGTCGGGCGGCGGCGCCGGCTGGGTGCTGGCGAAATGGGTGGCTGACGGCGAGGCGCCGCTCGACCTCTGGGTCGTCGATATCCGCCGTTTTTCCGGCCTGCATCGCGATCGGCAATGGGTGTGCGACCGCACGCTCGAAGCCTATGGCAAGCACTACACCGTCGCCTTCCCGCATGAGGAATATGACAGCGGCCGCCCGCAGATCGTCTCGCCGCTTTACCAGCGCCTGCACAAATACAATGCCGTCTTCGGCTCCAAGCTCGGCTGGGAACGCCCGAACTGGTTCGCGCCGGCGGGAAGCGAGGCGAAAGACATCTATTCGATGGGCCGGCAGAACTGGTTCGAGCCGGTCGGCGAGGAGCACCACCATGTGCGCGACAAGGTCGGTATCTTCGACCAGTCGTCCTTCGCCAAATATGAGCTGAGCGGCAGGGATGCCGGCAAGGCACTCGACTGGATCTGCGCCAACGATGTCGCAAAGCCCGCCGGGCGTCTTACCTACACGCAGCTTCTCAACACGCGCGGCGGCATCGAGGCCGATCTCACCGTGGCGCGGCTGGCCGACGACAAATTCTACATCGTCACCGGTACCGGTTTCCGCACGCACGACCTTGCCTGGATTCAGGATCACATCGGTTCCGGCTTTGACGTCGACGTCGCCGATGTGACGGAAGCCTTCGGCACGCTCTCGCTGATGGGACCGCTCGCGCGTGCAGTGCTGGAGAAGGTGACAGAGGCGGATGTGTCCAATGCCGCCTTCCCATTCGGCCATGCGCGTGAGATCGTCCTTGCAGGGCATGCGGTGCGGGCCCTGCGCGTCACCTATGTCGGCGAACTCGGCTGGGAACTGCACGTTCCCATCACTGCCACCGGCGAGGTGTTCGACGCATTGATGCAGGCGGGCAAAGAGCAGGACATCCGCCCTGTCGGCTATCGCGCCCTGGAATCGCTGCGCCTCGAGAAGGGCTATCGTGCCTGGGGTTCCGACATCACGCCGAACGATACGCCCCTAGAAGCCGGCCTCGGCTGGGCGGTGAAGCTGAAGCGGCCAACCGATTTCGTCGGTCGCGCGGCGCTGCAGAAGCTGGAGGGGCAGCCTTTGACCAAGCGTTTTGCCGGCTTCACAGTGGATGATCCCGAGGTTGTGCTGCTTGGCCGCGAGACGATCCTGCGCGACGGCGAGCCGGTCGGTTATCTCACTTCCGGCGGCTATGGTTACACCGTGGCCAGCAACATCGGCTACGGCTATGTGCGCAACGCGGCTGGCGTCGACGATACCTTCCTGCATGCCGGCGGCTATGAGCTGGTGGTGGCGACGCAAAAGGTGCCGGCAAAGCTACACCTCGAGCCGCTCTATGATCCGTCCGGACAGAAGGTGAAAGCTTAAGTGCAAGTGACACCTGCCGCCCGGCGTTACCGATAAGCCACAGAAGGCGAAGTTAACGCCAAGGCGTTTCCGCTTCTCGCAGAAGCGTGAAAATACGCTAACGCTTTGTTTTAAAACAATTTCGGGATGCGAGACTGCTGCATACTCTTGCTGAGATTGCTCTAGCCGGCAAAGCCTAGGTGCATGCATCGGGGTTGTCCTGCCGGGCATCGCGTGCTCTCTGCCATCTTCCAAGTCACGTCCGGTAAGGAGCCGACCAATGCGAGTCATGTCCAACGAGAAAGGAGCTTTGATCCATCTTGGGGACATGAATCTCTATGCGGACTCTGAATTTGGGAATTCTGGCGCACGTCGACGCAGGTAAGACGAGCCTCACCGAACGGTTGCTCCATTCAGCCGGCGTCATCGACAAGATCGGCAGTGTCGATGACGGCAACACACAGACCGACACCCTTGCTCAGGAACGACAGCGCGGCATCACCATCAAATCCGCAGTGATGTCGTTCACCATCGACGACATCACGGTCAATCTGATCGATACGCCCGGCCATCCGGATTTCATCGCGGAAGTGGAGCGCGTGCTCAGCGTGCTCGACGGTGCGGTGATGGTGGTTTCCGCCGTGGAAGGCGTGCAGGCGCAGACGCGCATATTGATGCGAACGCTGCGGCGGCTCGGCATTCCAACGCTGATCTTCGTCAACAAGATCGATCGCGCTGGTGCCGATAGCGAACGCGTCCTGGCAGCGATCACGCGAAAGTTGACCCCGGCCGCTGTCGCGATGGGTGTGGTACGAGACGCCGGCGTGCCGGGTGCCCGCATGCAACCCCACGATTTCGGGGAAGCGGCGTTCGGCGACGCGTTGACGGAGACGCTGGCCGAACATGACGACACGCTGCTCGCCGCCTATGTCGATCACAAAGCGCAGTCCGCCCGCAAGCTTCACAAGGCACTTGCGGTGCAGGCAGGGAAGGCACTGGTTCATCCGGTGTTCTTCGGCTCGGCCATCACCGGGGCCGGTATCGCGCCGCTGCTTGCGGGTATACGCGATCTGCTGCCGACAACCGACGGTTCCAACGACGGTCCCGTTTCGGGCGTGGTGTTCAAGATCGAGCGTGGCGGGGCTGGGGAGAAGATCGCCTATGTCCGCCTGTTTTCCGGAGCCCTGCGAGCGCGCGAGCGTATCCGTTTCGGCCAGGGGCGCGAAGCCAAGATATCGGCGCTCAAGGTTTTCAGCGGCGGGGGCGCGGTCGCGCAACCCAGTCTCAGCGCGGGGCAGATCGGTAAGCTGTGGGGCCTCGTCGACGTTCAGATCGGCGATGCGATCGGCATTCGGCGCGGCGTTGCGGAACATCATTTCGCGCCGCCGACGCTGGAGACGGTGATCCAGCCCCGTCATCCAGCCGACAAGAGCGGCTTGCACGCTGCACTTTCGTTGCTCGCCGAACAGGACCCGCTGATAAACCTGCGACAGGACGACAGCCGTCAGGAGACCTATGTCTCGCTGTATGGCGAGGTGCAGAAGGAGGTCATCCAGCAGACACTGGCCGACGAATTCGGGCTCGACATTTCTTTTCGCGAAACCACGCCGATCTGCGTCGAGCGACCGATCGGCAGCGGCAGTGCACGTGACGAAGCACCCGATCCGTTCGTCGCGACGGTGGCTTTGCGGATCGAACCGGGCTCGGTCGGCAGCGGCATCGCCTTTCGCCTGGAAATGGAATTCGGAACGCTTCCGCTTTCCTACCACAAGGCAGTGGAAGACGCTGTCCACGAGACGCTTCGGCAGGGTTTGTACGGCTGGCAGGTGACGGACTGCATCGTCACGATGACGGAGGCGACCCGTGTCCGTCACTGGGGGCCGATGACGACGGCCGCCGAGCATCGCAGGCTCACGCCGTTGGTCGTGATGGCTGCCTTGAAGCAGGCGGGGACGGTGGTGTGCGAACCGATCCATCGTTTCACGCTCGAAGCTCCGGCGGATGCGGTGGCGCCCCTGTTGTCGATCCTGGCGAAACTGCAGGCCATACCCGAAAGCCCGGTGATGGAAGGCGCAACCTGCACGTTGACGGGCAGCATCCCGGCGGCATGCGTCCATTCCTTGCAGCAACTGGTGCCTGGATACACGCATGGGGAGGGTGTGCTGGAAACGGCGTTCGATCATTATCGGCCCGTCCGTGGTGCGATGCCGCACCGACCGCGCACCGACGACAATCCGCTCAATCGAAAGGACTATCTCCTGCGGCTTTCACGACGGGGGTGACGCCGCCCTCCTTTCGGCCAGTTGCGGTGGACCGTTTTCCTACGGCATGATCGGGGGGAACATCATGCTGAGGAGCTACCCAATGGTGCGGAAATTCGTCGAAGGCGAGAAGATCGACGTCGGTTTCGACGGCAAGCTCTGCATCCACTCCCGCAATTGCGTGCTCGGCCATCCCGAGGTGTTCGTGCCCAACGCTCCGGGCGAATGGATCCACCCGGAAGCCGGCGCCGTCGAGGCGATCGTCGGGGTCGCCCATTCCTGTCCTTCCGGCGCGATCACCTATCACCGCAAGGATGGCGGAGCGGAGGAAGCGGCACCGGTCGTCAACCTCGTCAGGGTGCGCGAGAACGGGCCGCTCGCCTTCAACGCCGAAATGGACATCAATGGCGAGACGATGCTGCGGGCAACACTCTGTCGTTGCGCGGCTTCCGAGAACAAGCCTTTCTGCGACGGCAGCCATACCAGGGCAGGTTTTGCCGCCACGGGGGAACCCGAGACCAAGGAATCCGTCGCGCTCGAGGCGCGCGACGGTACGGTCAAGGTAACGCCCTTGCCCAACGGGTCGCTCAAGGTCGAAGGCAATCTGGAGATCGTCTCGGGCACCGGTCGCACGGTCGACCGGGCCACCAAGGTGTTCCTGTGCCGCTGCGGCCATTCGAAGAACAAGCCGTTCTGCGACGGTAGCCACAAGGCGGCGGGTTTCGTCGGCTGATTGAGCCTGCCAAGTCGCCATGCATTGATTTAGTGCGTCCTTCGAGGCTCGCCCGATTGAGGTCGCGTGTTTTTTCCTGGGGCCCTGCGGGCTCGCTCCTCAGGATGAGGACCGTTGCGTGAAGCCACATCCGAGTTCTGAAACGCTTCCGCTTTTCACCCGAACGGCACAACGGTCCTCATCCTGAGGTGCGAGCCGCGAAAGGGTTGAAATCTTGGAAAAAGTCATGCGGGCGAGCCTCGAAGGACGCACCTTGTCTAGTTCACGCCCTTGGGCACATTCTCCGGCGGCACGGTATCGACCACCTTCTGTCGGTGGAAGATGAACAGGCCGGCCAGCACGACGATGACGGCACCCACCAGAACGCGTGGGCCCGGAACGTCGCCGAAGAACACCATGCCGAACACGATGGCCCACAAAAGCAGGCTGTAATGCAGCGGCGCTAGCGTCGAGGCGGGCGCCAGCTTCAGCGCCCGCGTGATCATTAGATGGGCGGCGCAGGAAACGACGCCGAGCAGCAGCATCGGGCCGATGTCGACGAGGCCTGGCGTTTTCCAGTCGGGAATCGCGAAGACGAGACCGGCCACCAGGGCGGCGATGGTCTGCCAGGTCACCAGAGTCGTATCGGGCGTTCCCCGCAATTGCCGGCTGTAGACAATTGTCAGAGCGAAGGCGACCGAGCCGATGAAGGCGAAGATGGCGGATGTCGAAAAGGCGGATGCCGATGGGTTGAGAATGACCAGCACGCCGCAGAAGCCGACCAGGATGGCAGCCCAGCGGCGCCAGCGGATGCGTTCGCCGAGCATGAAATGCGAAAGCGCGGCGACATAGATCGGTCCGGCCATGTAGAAACTCATCACATCGGCCAGCGGCATATGCACGACGGCGGCGTAGAACAGGCCGGTATCGACCGTTGCCATGACGGCGCGCAGCACCTGCGTGCCGGGCCGTTCGAGCTGGAACAGTTTCGCCGTGCCTTGCCGCGCGATCATCGGGCCGAGGATGATGAAGGCGCCGATCGAGCGAATGGCGACCACCAGCCCGACCGAAAAATTGGCGACCAGCCATTTGCCCATCGCGTCGTTGAGCGCGAACATGAAATCGCCGGCCAGCATCAGCAGGATGCCAGCCACGACGAGGTTCTTTGGGGCGAGTGCCCGCAGCGACGCCATGGGTCGAGAATCCTTCAAGCCGATCATTCAGCCGACGCGGACCTAGCCTTTGACCGAACCATTGGCGAGAGGGAAGCAAAACTTTTGGTTGCGCCAGAGCGTCGCGCAGCGGTCCAGCTCAATACAGGCTGAAAAACACCGGCAGACAGCCTTCGTCCTGCAGGTATTCGACCAGGAACATGGCAGGCACGGCAGCAAGGAAGACAAGACCGTCGATCAAGGTGCCATAAAGCCGCTTCGGTGTGATCTCGATCGTCTCGCGATCCGTGAACAGCCGGCAGTCGATGCAGAATGCCGGGACACGCCGGCAGTACTCCACATAGGCCTGTCCGAAATGTATCTCGAGCAGATGCTCTTCGCGTGTCGCGGTTCTCAGCAGGATCGCATGCACCACGATGGCGCACAGCAGCGCCGGCGCGGCGCTGCCGGTCTGTGCGCCCACCCCTGCCGCCCCGATGATCGAGAACAGATAGAGCGGGTTGCGGCACATCGAATAGGGACCGTCGTCGACCAGCACCATCGACTTCTTGCCGCCGATGTAGAGCGTGCACCAGAGCCGTCCCAGGATCGCCGTGCCGATGAGGCCGATACCGGCGATCCTGATTGTCAGCTGCAGATCCACGCCGCCCGGCGGATAGAGTTTCCAGGCGGACTGGAACAGCAGTGCGAAGGCGATGAGGAACAAAGTGACGATCCACAAAGCCGCTAGGCGTGGACGTTGGATATGTCCGAAGGTCTTTGGTGGCGTTTGCATGATGATCCCGACGAGTGAGCCGGCGCGCCGTTGGGTCCCGCCCAAACCGTTACGACGTGTCGACGGGCCGGACCTTGGTCGCGTTTCATCAAGGTTTGGCGGAGAACTCGCCAAGGCTTGCTAAGGGCCCTGGCAATTGCAGGTGTTTGCGATTGCTTGCCGCTTCGCCTTGCGGAATATGACCTACGGAAACCATTGAAGGACCGCGCATGGACAAGGGGTTGATCCTTATCGTCGAGGACGAACCGCGCATTGCCGAGATTCTCGAGGCCTATCTGGCGCGCGAGGGGTTTCGCACCGTCACCGCGGCGAACGGGGATATCGCGCTTTCCCATCATGCCATGCTGTCGCCCGATCTCGTGCTGCTGGACGTGCACATACCGCGCCTCGATGGGTTCGAGGTCCTGGCGCGTATCCGCCAGGAGGCGAACACGCCCGTCATCATGGTGACGGCACTGGCGGAGGATATCGATCGCCTGTCGGGTCTGCGGCTGGGCGCCGACGACTATGTGGTCAAACCGTTCAATCCGCAGGAGGTCGTGGCGCGCGTCAATGCGGTGTTGCGCCGGTCGCGTACCGCGGGCGCCTCGCGGACCTTGCGGTTCGCTCCTGTCGAAGTGGATCTCGATGCGCATGCCGCTTTTGTCGAGGCGGAGGCAGGACGCCAGTCTCTTTCGCTGACGCTCAGCGAGTTCCGCATCGTCGCCTATATGATCCGCCGGCCGACCCATGCCTTTGGCCGCGCCGATATCCTTGACGCCTGCCTGCCGGAAAATGACGCGCTGGCCAAGACCGTCGACACGCATGTCGCCAATCTGCGCCGCAAGTTCGAAAACGCCGGAGTGCCTGATCTCTTCCAGGCGGTGCGCGGCGTCGGCTACCGGTTCGCGGCACCGAAATGAGGCTGCGGCGGCTTTCTCTCTCCACGGTCACCGCAGTGACGATCGCGGCGATGCTCGTGCTCAGCATGATCATCGCCTACACCACTTTCTTCGCGATCATGAAGCATCTGACGGAAAGCGAGCTGCGGACGCTGCCCGCCGACGTGGCCCAGGCCTATCGGGACGTCCAGGACGGAGTGATGCCGTCCGTCGAGAGCTTCCGGAAACTGATGCTCGTCGTTCCCGAATTCGAGAGGATCGTCGATGCCCAGATGAACGTGGCATTCCTCGGTCACATCCTGCTGGCGGCATTCATCTGCGGTTTGATCGGCTACTGGCTTGCGCGGCGTATCGCGCGCCCGCTGGAGAAGCTGGTGTCGGCGGCGGAAACGCTGCGCGAAGGCAATTTCGCGGTCGGCCTTGGCAATTTTCGCGGCGGTACGTCGGAAGTGCAGCGTCTCGGCAAGACCATCGATGCGCTGGCAACCGATCTCGACCATATGGAAAAGCGCCTGCGTTTCAACACCATGGCCGTGGCACACGAACTGCGCACCCCGCTCACCATTTTGCAAGGCAACCTGCAAGGCATGATCGACGGTGTTTTTCCCGTCCACCAGCAAGGACTGCAGGATTTGCTGACGCAGGTGCAAGGCCTGTCGCGACTGGTTGAGGATTTGCGGACCTTGTCGCTCGCGGCCGGCCACAAGCTGATCGGCGAGCGCGCAGCCACAGATCTGGCGGACGAGGCTGCGACGATCCTCGCGGCAGCCCGGCCAATGCTCGATGACGCCGGCATGAGTGTTGAAACTGAATTCCGCACGGCACCCGCCACTGTCGATCCGGAGCGCCTGCGACAGGCGATGCTGGCACTTGTCCACAATGCCTGCCGCTATGCCGCTGCGGGTGGGGTGTTGCGTTGCGAAACTGGCCTCGACAAGGAGGGTAACGCGTTTGCCCGCTTCCTGGACCGCGGTCCCGGTCTGATCGACGAAGTCCGTTCGATTTCATTCGACGTCTTCTGGCGCGGCGAAACCTCACGCTCGCGCGCGACTGGCGGAACCGGCCTCGGGCTCTCCATCGTCGGGGCGATCGCCAAGGCCCATGGCGGCCGGCTGGAAGCAGGCAACAGGGGCGACGGCGGTGCGACGATCGCGATCGTTATTCCGCCTCAGCCGCTATAGGTCCGTCAGTCGCCCCTGGGCCTATTGTTTCACCACGACCGGGCGGTAGATCACCACAGGCGGCCGGGCGCTGAAGCGGGCAAACTCCGCATCGCGGGCGCGCATCTCGGCCGCGCGGTCAAGGTCGATGCGCTGCAGGCATTCGGCGAAGGCGTCGGTGTTCTTCTTGAAGCCGTAGGTGCTGCATTTCGCTTCGTCCGCCGCGCGCCGTTGTTCGGGCGTGATCGTCTGGCAACCAGCCAGGAAGGCCGCGACAAGCACAGCCGCCAGGACTTTGAGCGCCATCGCCTTCTCTCCAAGTCTAAAAGATGAGACGTATTGTAGACTTCATCCGTGGCGAAAGAAATGCGGGGCGGGAATGATCTCCCGGCCCCGCCTGAATTCTGTCGTAGTGTCTGCCTGCCTATTCCGGCACGTGGCGGACAGCACCCTTGTCGGCACTGAGAGCGAAGGCGGCATAGGCGCGCAGCGCCGGCGTCACGTTGCGCTTGCGCTTCTCGACTGGCTGCCAGCCCTTGGCATCCTGCTCCTTGCGGCGTGCCGCCAATTCCTCGTCGCTGACCAGCAGGTTGATGGTGCGGCCGGGGATGTCGATGGCGATCTGGTCGCCCTCGCGCACCAGGCCGATGGCGCCGCCGGTCGCCGCTTCCGGCGAAGCATGGCCGATCGAGAGGCCCGAGGTGCCGCCGGAGAAGCGGCCATCGGTCAGCAGGGCGCAGGCCTTGCCGAGCCCTTTCGACTTCAGGTAGCTGGTCGGATAGAGCATCTCCTGCATGCCGGGGCCGCCCTTCGGGCCCTCGTAGCGGATCACCACCACGTCGCCGGCCTTTACCTCGTTGCCGAGGATGGCCTTCACCGCGGCGTCCTGGCTCTCATAGACCTTGGCCGGGCCGGTGAACTTCAGGATCGAATCGTCAACGCCGGCAGTCTTCACCACGCAGCCGTCGAGGGCGATGTTGCCCTTCAACACGGCAAGGCCGCCATCCTTCGAGAAGGCGTGCTCGGCAGAACGGATGACACCCTTTTCGCGGTCGAGATCGAGATCGTCCCAGCGCCGGTCCTGGCTGAAGGCGACCTGGGTTGGCACGCCGCCGGGCGCGGCCATGTAGAATTTGCGCACGTTCTCGGCGGTGGTGCGTGAGATGTCCCAACGATCCAGCGCCTCGCCGATGGTTTCGGTATGCACGGTCGGCTGGTTGCGGTTGATCAGCCCGGCTTTGTCGAGCTGGCCGAGGATGGCCATGATGCCGCCGGCACGGTGCACGTCTTCCATGTGCACGTCGGACTTGGCGGGCGCGACCTTGGAAAGCACCGGCACCTTGCGCGACAGCCGGTCGATATCATCCATGGTGAAATCGATGCCGCCTTCCAATGCGGCAGCGAGGATGTGCAGCACGGTGTTGGTCGAGCCGCCCATGGCGACGTCCAGTGCCATCGCATTCTCGAAAGCCGGCTTTGAGGCGATGTTGCGGGGCAGAACGCTTTCGTCGTCCTGTTCGTAATAACGCTGGGCGAGGTCGACGACGAGATGGCCGGCTTCGACGAACAGCCGCTTGCGGTCGGCATGGGTGGCGAGCGTCGAGCCGTTTCCTGGTAGGGACAGGCCGAGCGCTTCGGTCAGGCAGTTCATCGAATTGGCGGTGAACATGCCCGAGCACGAGCCGCAGGTCGGGCAGGCCGAGCGCTCGATGACATTGACTTCCTCGTCGGAAACCTTGTCGTCGGCAGCGGCCACCATGGCGTCGACCAGGTCGACGGCGGTCACCTTGTCCTTCCAGACGACCTTGCCGGCTTCCATCGGGCCGCCGGAGACGAAGACGGCCGGGATGTTGAGGCGCATCGCAGCCATCAGCATGCCGGGCGTGATCTTGTCGCAGTTGGAGATGCAGACCATGGCGTCGGCGCAATGCGCGTTGACCATGTATTCGACACTGTCGGCAATGAGTTCGCGGCTCGGCAGCGAATAGAGCATGCCGTCATGGCCCATGGCGATACCGTCGTCGACGGCGATCGTGTTGAATTCCTTGGCGACGCCGCCGGCCGCTTCGATTTCCCGCGCCACCAGTTGGCCGAGATCCTTGAGATGCACGTGGCCGGGCACGAACTGCGTGAAAGAGTTCACCACCGCGATAATCGGCTTGCCGAAATCCGAGTCCTTCATGCCGGTGGCGCGCCACAGGCCGCGGGCGCCGGCCATGTTGCGGCCATGGGTGGTGGTTCGGGAGCGATAGGCTGGCATGGGTACTGTCCTTGATGCCTGTGCGGCAGGTTTCCTGTGCGGTGAAGGTAGATAGGAAGCAGGCGTTATATACGCCATGAGCCAGTCTGGCCACGGTTTTGCGTCAAAGCCGGCTTCACGCATCCGCGGCGTCGCCAACGCCCCCGGCGGAAAAATTTGGCGCAGCTGTCGGATCATCGGGGGACTGGCCGTCCTTGGGAGGACGGCAGCCTGTTACGGCCTTCGGGTCAGACCTGGAAACAGCCGCAAGAGCCGCAGAACAACGAAACGGGACCTTTCAGGAGAAGATCATGCAGAAGATCACCGCTTGCCTCTGGTTCGAGAACAACGATGCCGAGGATGCGATCAAGTTCTATTCGTCCATTTTCAAGAATTCGAAGGTCGTCAGCGAAACGCGCTGGGGCAAGGACGGCCACGGCCCGGAAGGCAGCCTGCTTGTCGCCGACTTCGAATTGGACGGCATGCGGTTCCAGGCATTGAACGGCGGTCCGCACGCGACCTTCAACGATGCGATCTCGCTCAGCATCGACTGCAAGACCCAGGAGGAGGTCGATCATTTCTGGAACGGGCTGACCGCCGATGGCGGCAAGGAGGTCCAGTGCGGCTGGCTGAAGGACAGGTACGGCATTTCCTGGCAGGTGGTGCCGGAGATCCTGCCGAGGCTCTTGAAAGACAAGGACCAGGCCAAGGCCGGTCGCGTGATGCAGGCGATGATGAAGATGGTGAAGATCGACATCGCAGCACTCGAAGCGGCCGCCAGGGGATAGTTATCCCCGGCGATTGTCCGCCTGAATGAAACAGGGCGCCGGATTGCTCCGGCGCCCTGTTTTTTTGCTTGTCAGCCGCGGCTTACTCCGCCGGTTGAGCTGCGTCTCTTCCAAATTCCTGCGCCGGCGCATGGCCGCGATGCGCGAGGAACGTATAGAACATCGGCACCACGAACAGCGTGAAGCAGGTGCCCACCAGGATGCCGGTGAAGATCACCAGACCCATCGAGAAGCGGGCTGCCGCACCGGCGCCCTGGGCGACGATCAGCGGCACGACGCCCAGCGCCATCGCGGCGGTGGTCATCAGGATCGGGCGCAGGCGAACCTTCGCGGAAGCGACGATGGCCTCCCGGATCGACAGGCCGTGTTCCTCGCGCTGCTGATTGGCGAACTCCACCAGCAGGATGCCGTGCTTGGTGATGAGGCCGATCAGAGTGATCAGTCCCACCTGTGTGTAGATGTTCAGCGATGCACCCGCGATCTGACCGTTGATCAGGTTGAGCGGCAAGATCGCGCCGAAGATCGACAGCGGCACCGACATCATGATGATGAGCGGGTCGCGGAAGCTTTCGAACTGCGCTGCGAGCACCAGGTAGATCACGATGATCGCCGCGATGAAGGCGATGATGATCGTGTTGCCCTGTTCCTTTTCCTGCCGCGACTGGCCGGTGTAGTCGATGAAGAAGCCATCCGGCATGACCTGGCGGGCGATCGTCTCGATCGTCTGCAAGCCGTCGCCGGTGGTCACGCCGGGCATCGGCAGCGCGGTGATCGTTGACGAGTTCAGCTGGTTGAACTGCTCGATCGCCGCCGGCGATGCATCGGTGGTGATCTTCACCACCGAGGTCAGCGGCACCATCTGGCCCGTCACGCTGCGCACGAAATACTCTCCGAGCTTTTCGGGGTTGTCGCGATAGACCTTCGGCACTTGCGGCATGATCTTGTAGGCGTTGGAGTCGCGATCGAACTTCGCCACTTCGTTGCCGCCGACCAGCAGCGTCAGCGTGCGGCCGATGTCGCTGATCGGGATGTTGAGCGCGGCGGCGCGGTCGCGGTCGATGGTGATCGTGGTCTGCGGCGCGTTGTACGACATCGAGTTCTGCACAACGATGAAGCGGCCGGAAGCCTGCGCCTTCTGCTTGATCTCCTCACCCACTTCGAACACCTTCGAGGCCTCACCCGTCGAACGGACGACGAGGCCAACCGGCAGGCCGCCGCCGGAACCTGGCAGCGTCGGCGGTGCGAAGACGAAGGCTTCCACGCCGGCGACCTTCTTCAGGCGTTCGGTGATGTCGGCCTGAAGTTCCTTCGACGACCGGATACGGTCGGCCCAGTCCTTGAAGGCGAAACCGACGAACGCGCCGTTGGTGGCGCCGCCGAAAGCGACCGCCGAGAAAAGCGCACGCGTTTCCGGGATATCCTGCACCAGGCCGAGGATCTGGTTGACATAAGCTTCGGTGTAGTCCGAGGTCGCATATTGCGGACCGGTGACGATCGAGAGCAGGAAGCCTTGGTCTTCTTCCGGCGCCAGCTCGCTCGAGGTCTTGGTGAACATGAAACCCGTCACCCCGACCAGGGTGAGGACGATCAGCAGCGTCACCCAGCGCGCATTGAGCGATGCCTGGACCAGCCGCTCATAGACGTTTTCGATGCGGGTGAAGGTGCCGTCCACGATCTTCTGGAACCGGCTGTGCGAGCCAGCCTTGAGCAGGCGCGCCGACATCATCGGCGTGATGGTCACGGCGATGATACCGGAGATGACCACTGCGCCGGCCAGCGTCACCGCGAATTCGCGGAACAGCGAGCCGGTCAGGCCACCGGTGAAGGCAAGCGGGGCAAACACCGCCGCCAGCGTGATCGTCATCGCCACGACCGCGGAGAAGATTTCACGCATGCCGGCAAAGGCGCCCTGCATCGGCGTCATGCCTTCCTCGATGTGGCGGTGGATATTTTCCACCACCACGATGGCGTCGTCGACCACCAGACCGATCGCCAGGACCATGGCGAGCAGCGACAGGAGGTTGATCGAGTAGCCCATGAAATAGAGGATGAAGCAGACACCGATCAGCGACAGCGGGATCGTGATGATCGGCATCAGCACCGACCGGAACGAACCCAGGAACAGCAGGATGACGACGACGACGATGGCAACGGCCTCGGCGATGGTCTTGAACACTTCCTCGATCGAGGCGCTGATCTGTTCCGTCGAGTCATAGACGACCTGGATCGTCATGCCCTTCGGCAGCGTTTCCTGGATCACCGGCACCAGCTTCTGGACGGCAGCGGCCGTGGTCAGCGGGTTGGCGGCCGGTGTCGGGAAGATGGCCAGGAAGGTGCCGGGCTTGCCGTTGAAGGTCACGCGGGTATCGGTGTTTTCCGCGCCGAGTTCGACGCGGGCCACATCGCGCAGACGCACAACATTGTTGTCGACGGAGCGGATCGGCAGCGCCGCAAAGGCTTCCGGCGTCTGCAGGGTCGAACGCACGGTGATCGAGGAGATCACATATTCGTTCTCGGTCTTGCCCGGAGCGGACAGGAAGTTCGAATTGTTGATTGCCTGAACCACTTCGGCAGCGGTGACGCCGCGCGAAGCGAGCCTGATCGGATCGATCCACACGCGCATCGAATATTGCTGCGCGCCGAAGATCTTGACGTCGGCAACACCTTCGACCGTGGTGATGCGCGGGCGCACGACACGGTCGATGTACTCGGTCAGCTGCTCCTTCGTCATGTTCGGATTCTGCATCGAAATGTACATCATCGCGAACGAGTCGCCGGTGCCCTTGACGATCACCGGGTCCTTGGCTTCCGAAGGCAGATCACCGCGCACGCCCTGCACCTTGGACAGGACTTCCGCGAGCGCGACGTCCGGGTTGGAGCCGAGCTTCATCTGCACCGTTACGGTGCTGACCGACGGCGCGCTGGACGATTTGACGTAGTCGATGTTTTCCGTCGAGGCGACGGCGCGTGCGATCGGGGCCGAGATAAAGCCCTGGATCAGGTCGGCGCTGGCGCCCGGATAGGCGGTCGTCACCGTGATCGCGGTTTCCTCGACCTTCGGATACTGGCGGATCGCCAGGTTGAAGATGCCCTGGATCCCGACGAGCAGGATCATGGCACCGAGCACCGTCGACAGGACGGGTCGTCTGATGAAAAGGTCAGAGAAACTCATTGGGCGGAAGCCTTCTGCTCTGCCGGCTTGCTGGGGTCGATCGTGTTGTCGATCTTCACCAGAGCGCCATTGTTCAACCGGTTCTGGCCAGCGGTGACAACCTCGTCGCCGGCCTTGACGCCTTCGACGATCTCGGCAACGCCACCGAAGCGCCGGCCGATCTTGACGAACACCTGGTTCACGACGAGCTGCGGGCCTTCTCCACCAGCAGGCTTCGGTGCGTCAGCCGCAGCGCCTTCGGCCGGCTTGGCACCTTCGGCCGGCTTGGTCTCAGCTGCCTTGTCGGCGGGCTTGGACTCCGCCTGCTTGCCTGGAACGACGATGTAAACGTAGTCGCCATAGAGGCTGGTGGTCAGCGCCGTCTGCGGGACGGTAATGACATTGTCTTCCTTCGGCAGTTCGACGCGCACCTGCACGAACTGGCCCGGGCTCAGGCGCCCTTCCGGATTGTCGATGCGGGCACGCACCGAAACCAGGCGGCTGCTCGGGTCGATCTTGGGGTCGATGCCGGTGACGACGCCTTTGAACGGCATGTCACCCAGGGTCTGGCCGAAGTTGACGGGCTGGCCGACCTTCAGCTTCTCGAGCTGCTGCTCGGGAACGGTGAAGTCGACGCGCATCGTATCCATGTCCTGCAGGGTGACGATGGCGTTGCCGGGCGCGACATACTGGCCGAGTTCGATCTTTGGAATGCCGGCGATGCCATTGAAGGGGGCCTTGAGCAGCTTCAGGTCTGCGGTAGCCTGGGCCTTGGAAACCTGTGCAATCGATGTCTCGGCGTTGGCGTTGGCAGTGTCGAGCGTTGCCTCCGTGCCGACGCCGGTCTTGCGCAGCGCCTGGGCGCGCGCCAGCGCCTGCTGGTCGAGCGTCGCCTTGGTTTTGGCCACGACCAGGTCAGCCTGTTCGACAGCATCGTCCAGACGCACCAGCAACTGGCCGTTATCGATCTTGTCGTTGGCCTTGAACAGGATCTCCTTGACCACGCCGGACGTTTGCATCGTCAGGTCGACACCCATCGAAGCGCCGACGGTGCCGATGGCCTCGATGCCCGGGGTCCAGGTGGTCGGTTCGATCTTCTTGGCCGACACCGTCAGCACATTGGCCGGCATGTTGGCGAAGAACCCGGCGATCATCTTGTCGCGGAAGAAGTTGAACCAGATGATGCCGGCGGCCACCGCGGCCACGAGGACAAGCAAGATGAAACGGATGATAAAGCGCTTGATCATGGGATCCCTCGAACGGCGCGTGGCAATGACAATCGAATCAAAATAGCCGGGTGCGCTTTGTGCGAAACCCCGGCCTTCAGTTTTTTCGACGCTTTACTGTACCGTCTGGACGGTCTTGTCAATTGCGCCTACTGTCACGATCGCGAAGTTCGCGGGGGGCGAACCTCCACGAAGGTCTGATTCGGACACGGGTGTGTCTTATAGGCAGCAAAAGATGAAGAAACCGCGAGCGAATTCACGCGAAAAGATCCTGGCAGCGGCGGCCGATGTCGCGCGCGAGTCGGGTCCGGGCAACCTCTCCCTTGACGCAGTTGCCCAGCGTGCCGGTGTCTCGAAAGGCGGACTTCTCTACAATTTCCCGACCAAGGCCAAGCTGATGCAGGCGCTGGTCGAACATTATCTGAGCGAGTTCCAGGAGTCGCTCGAACTGGCCAGGCAGGCCTGCGGACAGGGCAATCTGCTGGCCGCCTATGTGAAGCTTTCCGCGAAGAAGTTCGAAGAGGACCAGCCGCCTTCGTCCTGGATTTTTTCGGCGATTGCCGAAGATCCCGATTTCCTTGCGCCGATCCGCCTCTTTCATCGCCAGCTCTTCGACCGGTTGAAGGCCGAGACCCCCGATTTCAAGATATTGATGCTGACCTATTTCGCCGTCGAAGGCATGCGCAGCGCCAATCTGTTCGACTTCCATGTGCTTTCCGAGCAGGAGCGGCGCTCGCTCGTGTCCTCCCTGCTTTCCGTTGCCAAGGGCAATCTGGCGCCGGTTCCAGCCGTCGCGTAGAGCGTTTCCGGTTTTTTCGGAAACGCGGAAACGCTCTGACTTTTTTGTTTTGACGCAATTCCGGACGGAAAACCGCTACGCACTTTTCCTGGAATTGCTCGGCTCAGCACCCCTTGCTGGATGCCTCTTCTTTTTTCTGACGCGTCGGAAAACTGATCCTGAACAGCGCGCCCGGGCTGCCGTCCAGCACCTCGATGCGTCCGCCGTGCAGCTGCATGATTTCCTGCACAAGGTTGAGGCCGAGCCCGGCGCCGTGGTCGTGCGGGCGCAGGCGGTAGAATGGCTGGAAGATCTTCTTGCGTTCGTCCTCCGGCACGCCTTCGCCTTCGTCGAGGATTTCGATGGTTGCCGGCCTGACGACGCTGATGGTGATCTTGCCGTGGTTGCCGCCATGTTCGATGGCGTTCTGGACAAGGCTGGTCACCGCACGTTCGATCGAAGCGCGATCGCCCGTCGCTGCCAGTTTTTCAACGGCCGGCTCGAAGGCCATTTCATAGCCTGAGGAGAACGCGATCGGTGCCATGTCAAGGACGACGCTGCGGGCGATTTCGACCAGATCAACCTTTGCCATACTGTCGGCCTGACGCCCGAGCCGCTGCAGGTCGAGCAATTGATCGGTCAGCGTGGTAAGCCGTGCGGCATCCCGCAACACGCGTGCCCGCTCCGGCGTTGGCGGCAGCGAGGCGACACGGGTGTTGAGGATGGCCACCGGCGTGCGCAGCTCGTGCGCCGCGTCGGTTAGAAACCGACGATGGCGTTCATAGCCGGTGTCGAGCCGCACCAGGGCATCGTTCACTGCGTTGACCAGCGGCGTCACTTCGGTCGGGACGCCCTTGAGCGGCAACTGCACGCCACGCTTGTCGATGTCGATCTGGCCGGCCTCGCTGGCGGCCGCGCCCAGGCCGCGTAGCGCACCACGCACCACCCATGGGGTGACGAACAGGGTTGCCAAAGCCATTACGCCGACCACAGGCAAAATGACGACCAGGAAGAAGTCCCATGCACCATACGCCATCCGGCCCCATGAGAGCTTGCCTTCGGTTCCGGCCAGGATCTGCACGGTGCCCGCCTTGGTATCGTCTTCCCACATCACGATGCCGGCGGGTCTGTCCGGCGCCTTGCCTTTCGTCCAGGAAAAGCGCGCCTCGCTGATGTTGTCGAGCTGGTCCGCGAATGGCGCCAGCGCCGGCGGGATCGTACCCTCCCTCAGCACGTTGCCTTGTTTGTCGCGCACGACATACCAGAGGTTCTTTTCGGTCTTGCGCAGTTCGGCAAGTTCGCGCGTCTGGTTGAGTATCAGCTTGCCGCTGCTGTCTCGCGCAAGCGCATCCTTGATGACGTCGGCCGTGCCGCCTTCATAGTCGTTCAAGCTGGCAACGCCGAACATGATCAAAGCAACGATGAGCAATGGGACAAGCAACGTGATCAGGATGCCCTGCAGCAAGACGATGCGCAGCACCAAGCTCCATTTCAGCGAGCGGGGTCGACGTGGTTTGCGGAGGATCATGATGTTTCGCGCAGGAGGTAACCGACGCCTCGCACGCCGTTGATCGTCACGCCGACACCGGCTTCGGCCAGTTTGCGGCGCAGGCGCGAGACATGCGTGTCGAGGGCGTTGGACTGGATCTCGTCGTCAAGGCCGAACACCGCTTCCATCAGCGACTCGCGCTGCACCATGCGGCCCATGCGTCGCATCAGTGCTTCCAGCACCAGCAACTCGCGTCTCGGCAAAGCCATGGGCTCGCCCCGTATGCTTGCCTCGCGGTGGCCGACATCGAAGGCGAGGTCGCCGGCACGGATCACCTGCGAATGCACTGTCGCCGGCCTGCGCAGCAGCGCGCGCAGCCGCGCCATCAGCTCCTCGAAGGCAAAGGGTTTTGCCAGATAATCATCCGCGCCGACATTCAGTCCATCGACCTTGTCAGCGGTGTCGCCGCGCGCGGTCAGCACGAGCACGGGCGTGGCGCTGCCGGCGGCTCGCAGCTTGCTGACCAGCGAAAGCCCGTCGCCATCCGGCAGTTGCCGGTCGAGCAGGATGGCGTCGTAACTATCGGTAGCCACGAAATCTTCGGCCTCGAGAAGCGAGGACGCATGGTCGGCCACCATGTCGTGACGCTTGAGCGCCACGCGCAGTGCCGAAGCCATTTCCTGTTCGTCCTCGACCAGAAGGATACGCATTGTCGTCTCTTGTAATGGAGCTCGTCGTGGCGGGCTACGACCTCAACATTGCGTAAACATGGCAAAACACAATGTGAGCGCCGAGGCCCGCTTTTCATCGCGGATCGCCGTTTTTCGCAATGTTTATGCAATCCAGTGGCAGCAAACAGCGCTGCATCGGCTGGCGTTCGATTCGCCGGCAGTTCGATTTCGGATCGAGGATGATATGCACACCAA
Organism: Mesorhizobium sp. EU05-FHT14A09; assembly: GCF_058790995.1. Taxonomy (NCBI): domain Bacteria; kingdom Pseudomonadati; phylum Pseudomonadota; class Alphaproteobacteria; order Hyphomicrobiales; family Phyllobacteriaceae; genus Mesorhizobium; species Mesorhizobium sp. EU05-FHT14A09. Next base: position 86,009 of record NZ_JBYTDF010000015.1, on the reverse strand, counting down.
TGACGCTTTCTCATTTCTGATGGCCTGGGCGGCAGCCCCTTTCAGGGTTGGGTCAGTCACGCCTTCGAGCTCGACCCTGGCAAGTTTGATGACCCGCGAGATCGGTCCTGATACCGGTCAGGTACTGGAACTCGGGCCGGGCACAGGCCCGTTCACGCGAGCCCTGATCGACCGCGGCGTGCGTGAACAGGACCTGACACTGGTCGAGGCCGACAGCGATTTCGCCGCCATGCTCACCAAGCGGTTTCCCACGGCACGTATCTTCGAGATGGATGCCACCGGCCTGCGCCATCTGGCATTGTACAATGGACCGATCGTCGGTGCCGCCATCAGCGGCCTTCCGTTCCGGCTGATCTCGCCGCGCCGCACGCGGCTGATCCTGGAAGGCGTCTTCGCCAACCTGCGTCCTGGCGCCTCGCTCTACCAGTTCACACTCGGGCTGCGTTGCCCGATCGACCAGAGCATGCTCGACCAGCTCGATCTCAAGGCCACCCGCATTGGCCACACGCTGCGTAATTTCCCGCCAGCGACGGTCTACCGCATCAGCCGCATCCCGGTCGTCAAATCGTACGACTGGCGCTACGCATCGTGACCGGCCCAGCGTCGGTCATTCTGGAGTTCGGACTTCTCGGCGTGTTCTGTATCGCGTCCGTCGAGAAGATCTTTCCGGCGCCGCCGTCACACATCATCCTGCTGTTCCTCGGCATGACGGCGGCGCCGGGGCTGGACCGGCTGGAACTGCTTTTGCTGGTTACCGTTGCAGGGTCCACTCTGGGCTCGCTGTTCTGGTACGCGATGGGTCGCCGCCTTGGCCAAGAACGTGCGGATGCACTGGTCAAGCGTTTTGGCAAATATGTCTTCCTGCCGCTTTCGACCTATCGCAAGCTGGCAGAAGCGTACCGCCGCAAGGCTTTCGCGGCTTCGCTGGTGGCACAACTCATTCCAACGGTGCGCAACTATCTCGGTATCGGCGCGGGCGCGTTGCGGTTGCCTGTTCTGGCCTTTGCCTCAGCCACGCTGCTCGGAGCCATGATCTGGAATTCGGCGTTCCTGCTCATCGGCTATCTGATGCGCGGCAGCGATCACAACCCGGTCTCCATCGGCTTTCGCATCATCGCCATCGTCGTTCTGGTGGAAGCGACGTTCTTCCTCGTCCTGCGCTATCGGTCGATCCGTCGTCGCCGTGCCGAACTGGCCGGCGGCTGAGCACCTTTCTTCCTGCCCGCGCCCGTGTTTATTTGCGGCATGGCATTCACTCTCAGGCAACTGCAGTTCTTCGTCGCCGTCGCGGATCAGGGCTCGGTCTCGCGGGCCGCGCAGAAACTGTCCATCTCGCAGTCCTCTGTCACCGAGGCGGTCAAGGAGCTGGAGACCGACCTTGGCGTCGAACTGTTCGAGCGCCATTCGCGCGGCCTCAACATCACGCATAAGGGCCATCAATTCCTGCGCCATGCCACCAAGATCCTGTCCGACGTGTCGGATGCGCGCCGTACTTTCCTCGGCGAGCAGGAACAGACCAAGGGCCGGTTGCAGCTCGGTGTGACTTCGCTGGTTGCCGGCTATGTCCTGTCCGACATCCTGGCGCGCTATCGCCGCGCCTATCCCGGTGTCGAGATCACGGCGATCGAGGACAATGGCGATTATCTCGAGCACCTGCTCGTCGGCGGCAAGCTCGACGTCGCGGTCATGGTGATCTCGAACCTGCGCGACCGCACCGCGCTGCAATCGGAAATCCTCGAAGTCTCCGCCTATCGCCTGTGGATGCCGCTCGGCCATCGGCTGACCGGCGCCGACATCATCGGTGTGAGCGACATCGTCAGCGAACCGCTGATCATGCTGACCATCGACGAGATCGAGGAGAACACCGGCAAGCTTCTGGCCGCCATCGGCGCCAGGCCGCATGTCGCGTTCCGCACCCGCTCGGTGGAGGCCGTGCGCAGCCTCGTCGCCACCGGCGCCGGCGTGGCCCTGCTGCCGGACCTGATCTATCGCCCGTGGTCGCTGGAAGGCGATCGCATTGAATCGCGGGATGTTTCCGGCTCGCTTCCGGTCGTCCAGGTCGGCATGGTCTGGCGGCGTGGTTCAGGCCTGGCGCAGCCCGCGCGCGATTTCATCGGCATTGCGCAATCGCAGCGCACCATCCGACAGCGGCAGTGATTTTGTTATCGGAAAAACCGATACCGCCTTTCTGATAAATGAATTTGCGAAAGCTACGTTTTCACGACACCTTTCGTTTCAGGGAGCGAAGCCGCCGTCAGAGCGCGGCCCCTGAGATGGGAGACGACGATGAATTCTTTCCTCAAATCATGCACTGCCCTGACCATTGCGCTGACCTTTGCTGGTCAAGCCGTGGCGCAGGAAGCCTTGAAGGAACTGGGCAAAGGCGAAGGCCAGCTCAACATCATCGCCTGGCCGGGCTACATCGAACGCGGCGAAACCGACAAGGCCTATGACTGGGTCTCGGACTTCGAGAAGAAGTCGGGCTGCAAGGTCAACGTCAAGACCGCCAACACCTCCGATGAAATGGTCTCGCTCATGAATGAGGGCGGTTTCGACCTCGTCACCGCCTCGGGCGACGCCTCACTGCGCCTGGTTGCCGGCAAGCGGGTGCAGCCCATCAACACCGATCTCATTCCAAGCTGGAAGACCGTCGACGACCGCATCAAGGACGCGCCCTGGTTCACCGTCGACAGCAAGCACTATGGCGTGCCCTATCAATGGGGCCCGAACGTCTTGATGTACAACACCAACGTCTTCAAGGAAGCGCCCAAGAGCTGGAATATCGTCTTCGAGGAGCAGACGCTGTCCGACGGCAAGTCCAACAAAGGCCGCGTCCAGGCCTATGACGGTCCGATCCATATCGCCGACGCCGCCAACTACCTGATGGCGCACAAGCCGGACCTCGGCATCAAGAGCCCTTATGAACTGAATGAGGATCAGTACAAGGCAGCGCTCGACCTGCTGCGGGTCCAGCGCACTTTGGTCGGCCGCTACTGGCATGACGCCGCCATCCAGGTCGACGATTTCCGCAACGAAGGTGTCGTCGCCTCCGGTTCGTGGCCATTCCAGGTCAACACGCTGGTTGCCGCCAAGCAGCCGGTTGCCTCGACCATTCCGGAAGAGGGCGCCACTGGCTGGGCCGACACCACCATGATGGAGGCTGACGCCGCCAACCCGAACTGCGCCTATATGTGGCTCGAACATTCGCTGTCGCCGAAGGTGCAGGGTGACGTTTCTGCCTGGTTCGGCTCGCTTCCCGTCGTGCCAGCCGCCTGTAAGGGCAACGAATTGCTGACCGACGAAGGCTGCAAGACCAACGGCTTCGACCAGTTCGAGAAGATCAAGTTCTGGCGCACCCCGACCTCGAAATGCGCCAGCCAGAACGACCAGTGCGTACCCTACTATCGCTGGGTCTCGGACTATATCGGTGTCATCGGCGGGCGTTGATCTCCCTCCCTCCCTAGTAAGGGGAGGGTCGCCCCTGAGGGGCGGGGCGAGAGCCGCGCGGACCTGAGCTTTCGCCCGCCCTTGGGTGCAAACCATCTCTCGGTGGGAGGTGACCGCGTCTGTCCGTCGGCTGTCGGCAGCCGGACAGGCATGATCGTTCGCAACAATGATCGCAGAAGAGATGACCCCAGCTGTTTCCTTTCAGAAAGTGGCCCGGCACTTCGGTGCGGTAAAAGCCGTCGACGCGCTCGACCTCGATATCGCGGCCGGTGAATTTTTCGCCATGCTTGGCCCGTCCGGTTCCGGCAAGACCACCTGCCTGCGCCTGATCGCCGGTTTCGAGCAGCCCACGGCCGGCACCATTTCGATCTTCGGCGAACGCGCCGAGGGCGTGCCGCCTTACCGGCGCAACGTGAACACGGTCTTTCAGGACTACGCGCTGTTTCCGCACCTCAATGTGCTCGACAACGTTGCTTATGGCCTGATGGTCAAGGGTGTCGGCAAGGTCGAACGTCTCAGGGCCGCCGAGGAGGCGCTGGCGCTCGTGCAACTGCCGGGTTATGGCGCGCGCCGTCCTGGCCAGCTCTCCGGCGGCCAGCGCCAGCGCGTGGCTTTGGCACGGGCGTTGGTCAACCAGCCCAAGGTGCTGCTGCTCGACGAGCCGCTCGGCGCGCTCGACCTCAAGCTGCGCGAAAACATGCAGGAAGAGCTGAAGTCGTTGCAGAAGGCGCTCGGCATCACCTTCGTCTTCGTCACACACGACCAAGGCGAAGCCTTGTCGATGGCCGACCGCGTCGCTGTCTTCAATGAAGGCAAGATCATGCAGGTCGGCTCGCCGCAAGAGATCTACGAGCGACCGAAGACACGTTTCGTTGCCGATTTCGTCGGCTCCTCCAACGTGCTGCCGCCGGATTTCGTGCAGCGCTACGCCGGCCAGCGCCGCTGGGGCAGCCTGCGCCCTGAAGCGATCCGCATCACGCGCCAGACCGGCGGCGATGCCGTCCAGGCAAGGGTTTCGGGTGTCAGCTATCTTGGCGCCGCCACCCGGCTGGCGCTCGACACCGAGGGCCTGCGCCTGCATGCCAGTGTGCCGTCGGGCTCGACGGTGCCGGAGCAGGGCGATGCCGTGGCCTTCACGTTCAATCGCGATGCCATCCACCTGATGGACGAAGCGCCATGAGCATCGCTTCCGTCACCGCGACCGGCGACGCGCCGGCTTCCGCGATCCTGCCCGCGCGTGGCGGCATGCTGGGCGCGCTGTCCGACCTGTTCTGGCGCCGGCCGCGCTTCCTGCTCGTGCTGATGCTGATGCCGCCGCTGCTGTGGCTTGGCGTTGTCTATATCGGCTCGCTGCTTGCCCTGCTTTTGCAGAGCTTCTTCTCGATCGACGAGTTCTCTGGCCTCATCAACCGGCAGTTCACGCTGAAGACCTATGCCGACCTGCTGCAGCCGGCGAATTTCGACATCATCGTGCGTACCGTGGTCATGGCCGCGCTGGTGACGCTGGCATCCATCGCCGTCGCGTTCCCGATTGCCTACTATGCCGCCCGCTACGCGCAGGGCCGCTGGAAGGCGCTGTTTTATCTGGCCGTAATGCTGCCGTTGTGGTCGAGTTATCTGGTCAAGGTCTATGCCTGGAAGCTGATCCTCGCCAAGGAAGGCATCCTCACCTGGTTCCTGGCCAAGCTGCATTTGCAGTGGTTGCTCGACGGCTGGCTGGCATTGCCTTATGTCGGCGGCAATTCGCTGTCGGTGTCGGCCACAGGCACCTTCATCGCTTTCGTCTATGTCTGGCTGCCGTTCATGATCCTGCCGATGCAGGCAGCGCTCGAACGCGTGCCCGGCAATCTGGTCGAAGCGTCGTCGGATCTCGGGGCCTCGCCCGGCCAGACGTTCCGCAACGTGCTGTTTCCGCTGGCGCTGCCGGGCATCGTCGCCGGATCGATCTTCACCTTCTCGCTGACGCTGGGCGACTACATCGTGCCGCAGATCATCGGCACGTCGCGCCTGTTCATCGGCCAGGCCGTCTATTCGCAGCAGGGTACCGCCGGCAACATCCCGCTGGCCGCCGCCTTCGCGGTGGTGCCCATCGTCATCATGGGTTTCTACCTGTGGGGCGCCAAGCGTATGGGGGCCTTCGATGCGCTCTGACCGTAACCAGTCGGCACCGCTCGGCCTGAAGATCGCCGCCACCTGTGGCCTGCTCTTCCTGCACCTGCCGATCCTGCTGATCTTCGTCTACGCCTTCACCACGGAAGAGAAGAGCTACCAGTGGCCACCCCCCGGTCTCACCACGCAATGGCTCGCAGTCACCTGGAATCGGCCCGACGTGTGGGAAGCACTGTCGCTTTCGGTCAGGGTCGCGGCGATCTCGACGCTGGTGGCCATGATCCTCGGCACCTTGTGCGCCGCCGCCGTTTCGCGCTCACGTTTCTTCGGCCGCGAGACGGTGTCGTTGCTGGTCATCCTGCCGATAGCGCTGCCCGGCATCATCACCGGCATCGCGCTGCGTTCGGCTTTTTCGCTGACCGACATTCCGTTCTCGTTCTGGACGATCGTGCTCGGCCACGCCACCTTCTGCGTGGTCGTGGTCTACAACAATGCGGTCGCTCGCTTCCGCCGCACGTCCGGTTCTCTGATCGAGGCGTCCTATGATCTCGGCGCCGACGGTTTCCAGACGTTTCGGCATGTCATTCTGCCCAACATCGCCACGGCGCTGCTTGCCGGCGGCATGCTCGCCTTCGCCCTGAGCTTCGATGAGGTCATCGTCACCACCTTCACCGCCGGCCAGCAGCAGACGCTGCCGATCTGGATGCTGGAAGAACTGATCAGGCCGCGCCAGCGGCCGGTCACCAACGTCGTGGCCATGGTCGTCGTGCTGGTGACACTGCTGCCCATCCTGCTTGCCTATTACCTCACCCGCGATGGCGATCAGGTCGCCGGGGCGGGAAAATGAAATCGGTGGGTGGGCAGTAGGCAGTCGGCAATAGGCAGTCGGGAAACAACATAAAACCACGACTGCCTATTTCCGACTGCCCACTGCCACCCCTTTCAAAAAGGGAGTACGACAATGAACACTGAGATGCTGATCGGCGCCGCGTTCGAAAAGGGCGCAGAAGCCGAGGAAGCCGTGCTGAACCCGCGCACCGGCGCCACCATTCTCAGCCTGCCTGAAGCAAGCGAGGCGCAAATCGAGCGCGCTGTCGCGGCAGCCGAGAGAGCTTTTGCCAGCTGGTCGCGCACCACGCCGGCGCAGCGCTCCGCCTACCTGCTCAAGATCGCCGACCGCATCGAGGCCGAGGCGCAGGAGTTCGCGGCGCTCGAGGCGCTGAACTGCGGCAAGCCGATCAATGCCGTGCTGAACGATGAGATCCCGGCGATCGTCGATTGTTACCGTTTCTTTGCTGGCGCAGTGCGTTCCATGCCTGGCCAGGTTGCTGGCGAATATCTGCCCGGCCACACCTCGATGATCCGCCGCGACCCGATCGGCATCGTCGCTTCGATCGCGCCGTGGAACTATCCGCTGATGATGATGGCGTGGAAGCTGGCTCCGGCCATCGCCGGTGGCAACACGGTGGTGTTCAAGCCGTCGGAACAGACGCCGCTCACCGCGCTGAAATTGTCGCGCATCCTGGCCGACATCCTGCCGGAGGGGGTCGTCAATGTCGTGCTCGGTCGCGGCGAAAGCGTCGGCAGCCCGCTCATCAACCATCCCAAGATCAACATGATCTCGATCACTGGCGACATCGCCACCGGCAAGAAGGTACTGCAGGCCGCCGCCAAGTCGGTCAAGCGCACGCATCTGGAGCTTGGCGGCAAGGCGCCTGTCATCGTGTTCGATGATGCCGATCTCGACGCCGTCGTCACCGGCCTGCGTGCCTTCGGCTACTACAATGCGGGCCAGGACTGCACCGCCGCCTGTCGCATCTATGCGGGCAAGAAAATCTACGACAAGTTGGTCGCGCAACTGTCTTCGGCAGTCTCGACCATCAAGTTCGACCAGGCCGACGACACCGAGAACGAGATCGGGCCGTTGATCTCGCGGCGCCAGCGCGACCGCGTCGCTTCCTTCGTCGAGCGCGCGTCGGAGCTCAAGCACATCGAGATCACCACCGGTGGCAAGCCGGGCGAGGGCTCGGGTTTCTACTTCCAGCCGACGGTGGTTGCCGGCGCCTTGCAGGACGACGAGATCGTGCGCCGCGAGGTGTTCGGGCCCGTCGTCTCGATCACCCGCTTCTCCGATGTCGACGAGGCGGTCGGCTGGGCCAATGACAGCGACTACGGCCTTGCCTCTTCCGTGTGGACCAAGGACATCTCGCGCGCCATGGCCACCGCTGCCCGCCTGCAATATGGCTGCACCTGGATCAACACCCATTTCATGCTGACCAACGAGATGCCGCATGGCGGCCTCAAGCAGTCCGGCTACGGCAAGGACATGTCGGTCTACGCGCTGGAGGACTACACTGCCGTGCGGCACGTGATGGTTGCGCATGGATAAGGTTCTTCTCCCCGTTTACGGGGAGAAGATGCCGGCAGGCAGATGAGGGGCTGCACGAACTCGCCAACATTGGTTCTGCCCTTCATCCGGCCCTTCGGGCCACCTTCTCCCCGTGAACGGGGAGAAGGACGGGAGCGTTACTCCACCACGCGGAAGATCTGCCAGAGACTGGAGCCCGACACGACATAGGGCTCGATCTCCTTGCCCCATTTGGCGTGCGCGTCGATCTTGCCGATCCTGGCGAAGAATTCCTCCAGCCGGGCGAGGCTCTCGACCTGATGATGCGTCTCGACCGTTGCTTCGCGCGCGCCGATCGATCCGGTCATGATCTGAAATTTGAGATCGGCGATGTCGACCTGCGAGCCGATCTCGCGCTCCCACTTTCGCATCAGCTCGAGCACAGTCTGCTTGTGTCCGAACTTGGCGTCGATCTGCCATCTGGCGCTGAACATGCTGTTCTCCTCCATGATTTGCCGCAACGATTACCGCCGAAACAGAAGCCATCCCGATCCGATCGGGATGGCTCGGCTGTTGATCTACTCGTCCCAGGCCTGCACGACTGTCTGTCGTGCAATGAGGCCGTTCTTCAGTTCGACTGTCGCCGCGCAAAACACCTTCGTGCCGTCCGGGTAGGCGCAGGCCTGGGTGAAGGCGAGGTTGTCGCCTTCCGCGATGGTGGTATCGACCTTGTGCGTCATTGCCCGGCTGCAGATGTCGTCCCAGAAGGTGCTGATTGCCGCACGGCCGCGGATCTCGCGCGGCTTGCTCGGCGGATTGTTGCGGTCGATCACCCGCACCAGCGCATCGTCGGCGTAAAAGCTCGACAACATCTTGCCGTCGCGGCCTTCGATCGCCTTCTTGATCGAGGCACCATCCACTGCTTTTGTCTTGGTCAGCATGTTGGTCTCCATGATTTCGTTACCGTTCGATTTTGATCGGATGCCGCCCGACGCTTGCTGCCGGACAGCCAGTCTTCACTGCGATTTCGCCTTGGCGGCTGCGAGCAACTCGTCGGTCTGCTTCTTGAAGGTCGCGAAGTCGACCTGACTGCCGTTGAGCATCGTCGACCAGTGGCGCACGATCGCTGACATCGCCACGGCCTCCTTGATCTCTTCATCGCTGGCGCCGTTGGCCTTGGCCGCCAGCGTGTGGAAGTAGATGCAGTATTGGCAGGGGATCTGTGCGGCCACGGCGAGCCCCATCAGTTCCTTGGTCTTGCCGTCGAGCGCGGTGTTGGGATTGAGCTGGACGCCTTTGATTTCGGCCCAGGCGCCGGCCACGGCGACATCCGGCAATGTCTTGAACATGTCGGGCACCGAGCCGAGCGTGGCCTGGATATCCTTGAAGGCGGCGGTTGCCGAAGCATCTTCGGCCCGCAGCGGCGTGGCGGCCAGCACTGCACTCGCCGCCAATGCCAGCAAACCGGTCTTGCCAATCTGTCTCAGCATTTCATCCTCCATCCGCAGGGTTTGATGGCGACATCGCCTGGCCTGCATGGAGACAAATCGTAATCCTCGAAGCGCTCCGACCGCTTCGCTCGAAAGCGCCATGGCTCTTATGGCCCGTCCGGGCCAGGGTGCCTGGCCGAAAAGGCAGCCGCCGCCGCCCGCGATGGCAGGTCGAGCTTGAGCAGGATGTTGGCGACGTGCCGCTTCACCGTATGCTCGCTGAGCTTCAGTTCGGCGGCGATCGCCGCATTGCTCTTGCCGTCGGCGATCAGGCTGACCACCTCGCTTTCCCGTGCCGTCAGCGCTGCAGTTTCCAATGGCTTTGCCTTGGAGCGGCAGGCCGGCTCCAGATGCTGTTCCGACGTTGCAAGGACCACCGGCAACGGCTCGCCCAGTTCGTCGAGGCTGGCATGGCCGGCGTCGACGAAGCGCAGGCCGGAGCCGATCGCGAGTTCGGCGACCAGTCGCGAAGCGACGATGTCGCCGCGTGCGGCATGCAGCGCGAGCTGCATGGTCACCCGCGCCGTCAGCCCGGCCGGTTGGCCGCGCAGCTCGATCTCTCCGACATGGGCGCCCTGCGCGCTTGCCACCCCGATCTGCTGCGCCGCCTCGCGCAGGGCCGCCGCGCAGCGTATGGCGCGTGCCGGCCCGTCGAAACGCGCGATCATCAGCTCGCCATGCATGCCGGCGACGCGGCCGCCGTGGCGACCGACCAGCAGGCGCCATGTCTCGTGGAAGCGTTGGCTTCGCTCGCTCCACATGCGGTCGCCGAGCCTGGCCGTGTCATAGATACGCGTCGCCAGCAGCGCAGCCAGAACGCGCTCGGTGTCGGCCACCGCCGGTTGGCCGGTCAGGAATTCTTCCGTGAGGTCCGCCACCCGGTCGACATCTCCGGTCCAGACCGGATGATCGCGCCCGGGGAGCTCGACGAGGCGGGCTCCCTGGATTTTCCTGGCCAGGAAGCGGCTGGCCTCCAGGTCGACGCGCACGTCGCCGCGGCGATGGAGCAGCAATGTCGGCGTCTTGATCGCCGGGAGGATGCCACGCACATCGGTTCCCGCATCCATGCGGGCAAGCACCGCGGCGGCGGTTGGACTGGCCGACAGTCTTTCGAACCGTGCCCACCATTGCACGAAATGCGCATCGTCCATCCGCCCCGGTGCGAAGCCGGGCAAGGTCGCGCCGGTGCCCCACGAGGTTTCCGTCGTCTCGATGAAGGTTTCCAGACGCTCCGGAGGCATGACCCATCTGTGGAAATGCGCGTAGCCGCCATAGAGCACCAGCGCCCGGGTTCGCTCCGGATAGGTGGCGGCGAACAGCATCGCCATCGGTGCGCCTTCCGAGGCGCCGAGCAGCGCGGCGCGGCCACTGCCGGCAGCGTCCATCACGGCGCGCACATCATCCATGCGGTTTTCGAGACTGGGCAGGTGATGGCTGTCGACGCGGTCGGAAAGCCCGGTGCCGCGCTTGTCGAAAAGGATCAGCCGCGAGAAGGCGGAGAGCCGTTTGAGCAGGCGGCTGTAGCCTTCGTCTTCCCAATGCAGGTCGAGATTGGAGATGAAACCCGGCACGAAGACGAGATCGAACGAGCCCTGGCCGACCACCTGATAGGCGATCCGCACATCCCCGCTACGCGCGTATCTGGTCTCGATCGACCTCACGCGACTGCCCCGCCCAACGAGACGATCCGATCGTCGATCATAGCAGAAAATGCCAGCTGCCGCGCAGCCAAATTTTACAGACTGAAATAATCAATGGAGCCTTTGGTCGGCTGCCGCTGCGGCGGACAGCGAGCACTGCGGGCGTGGCGGGACGGATCAATTGAAAGCCACGAGGCTGTCTCGCTTCACTCGCAGCGGAGCGTCACCGTTCCCTGATAGTTGCCGGAAGCGTAGATGCCGGAGCTTTTGGTCGCGATCAGGTCGATCTGAACACTGTGCGGGCCGTTCAGCACCTTGACCGGCGTGTTCTGGGGCTGGTCGGTGGCGCCGCCGTCGATACGGAACACCGTGTTGAAGCCGACATTGGTGCCCCCGCCCGAGGGGGCGCTCGAAAAACTCGCCGGTGGCACCACGGTCAAGGCGAAACAGTTGAGCAATTGGACAAGGCTGCACAGGACTCCGAGAACCCCAGGCTGAATGGTAATCGAAGCTGCAGCGTAAGCACCGCCGGCTGGCTTGGAACTCAACACGGAAGCGTTGGCGTTGGTCACCATCGTTCCAGTCCGTGTCACCATGATCGTGCAGGTGCCATCCAGGGCGGCTGACGCGGGGTTGCTGGCCAGGGCAGATATGACAAGCGCCGCTATCAGGCGCAGTGCAGCGACATGCAAGGGGCTACAGGCCATCATGGCACTCCACCTGGCTACTTGCCGTCGCCGCGTGCGCTCCAGCCCTCGGACACCCAATTCTTGCTCTTGCGCTGTGCCTTGACCTGACGTTTCGCCGGAACGGCGACAGTCGCGGATGCCGGTTGTGCGGTCGATGCGGTGGACATGCCGGCATCGGGGCCGACCCCCATTTTCATCAGGTCGAGCTCTATCTGCAGGCGTTCGACCTCAAGATTGTATAGCTTGGAGCAGTCCAGTCGCTTTGGCCGGCTGCCCAGCGGGATCACCACCCGGCCATAGGCGGCCATGTCCTGCGTGCTGACCGCGGCGCTGTTCCTGATGACACCCATGTCGAGATACGCACCGGAGCCGGAGATCGAGGAACTGCAGGTCGTGCCATCAGCCGCGCGCACCTCATCCTGGCCTTGCGGCAGCGCCACCCCAGGCAGGTCGAAGCCGTTCTGGTTCTGGACGAGCTTGTAGACGTCTTCCGCATGGGCCCGCCACCCACCCGTTCCAGTCAGCACGAGCGTGGTCAGGAGCGCCTTTGTCCAAGAAACTTTCCGCATATCTGTGCCCTTATCTGGGTTTGATCATTTGGAAACGGGATGCTTTCCGTGCAGATTCGAACCTTGCGTTCGCTGGTGCCGTTGAATGGAACGACGACGAGAACCGGGCGCGAGGCATCGCCTCCGAGCATGAACTCGGAAGGGCTGACGCGGGCGTCCTTGACTGGATAAAAATCCTGGTCGTAGACGCGAACCGAGATCTTGATGCGTTGCTTGTAGGGATTGGCCGGGTAGACGCGGACGGCGAAAGCATTGGAAAAACTCATGATTTCGCCGCGCATCGGCGACATTGACTGAGCCGAAACCGCTGCCGGAAGAGCGCAAAACAGCGCCAAGAGCCCATGCAGGCGCTTGCTGATCATCATCGTCCCTTTCGAACTAGACTCCAGCAATTCCGGGTAACGGTTCCGTCCGGAGTTGCGTAAAAACAAAGAGTTAGAGCGTTTCCGTGTCTCCGCGAAAAACGGAACGCTCTAGGGTTCGCAGCGAACCGTAACGGTCGCCTGGTAGTTGCCTGCCACGAATGTATCCGAGCCCGTCTTGGCCCCCGCCAGATTGACGGTCACCACCGATGTTCCGGGGCCTGTCAACGCATGGGAAGCGCCGCCTTCGGGGAAGTTATGCGCGCCGGAGACCGCATAGGTCGGGGTCCAGGCGATGGTGCCGCTGTCGGCGGCCGGTGTGGTGACGCCGCTTACGGCAGAATCGACGCTGAGCGTCACACCGCCTGTGGTTGCAAGATTTGCCGTGCCTGCCGTGCCGCCACTGTTGTGCGAACTGAGCGATTGAAGGTTCGGGCTGACGGTCATGGTTCCATTGGAGCCGACGGTCAGAACGCAGACAGAAGCCACCGATCCATTGAAGATCACGCCTTGCGTTGCGGCAAATGTTACAGAAGAAGATGCCGCAAGCCCAAGAAACGCAAGTCCAGGTAAAATACCTTTCATGCGGAGAGCCCTCTCCTTACTGAATAATGAAACGCTTAAACACAAGCAGTATTAAGTCAAGGATTTATTGTTCGTGTGCGTTGGGTTGTACGCCGTACGTCTTTCTTGTACAATATAGACACTGCGTGTATTCTGATTCAAATCCCTGGTTTTAGAATGTATCTCTAATATTGACCTGTCTAAATTAGGCATAGCGAAATAAAGTTCAGGACTCTGCAATCATTGGATGTGCGCCGCTACTTTGCGGGGCCCTTGAAGCGTGGTCAAAAATTTGGACAGTTGGATTGTTTTCTGGCCTGCGCGCTAGCCGAAGGAACCGGCGACTCGCAAAGGACTCCCGGTTTTTTACGGTGACTGAAAGGGCAAAGACGGGCTGGCTGGCGGCAATCCGCAGCCAAAAATCAGGCTGCGGGCTTCTCTTCCGCAGCGGGTCGGCGAATCAGTGGTGCTGCGGCAAGGACCAGTTCGTCGAAACTCTTTCCGCCAGCGTCGATCATCTCGAACATCTGGCGGCGCATGCGCGGCTCCCAGAACTTGTTGATGTGCTCGGCGACGCCGGCGATGCCTTCTTCACGCGGCTTGGAATGGAAGAAGGTCGCGATCTGGTTGGCCATGCGCACCAGTTTCTCGCTGGTGGAGGAAACATGATCCTCGTCATGCGACATGTTGGGAAACTCCGCTCAAGACCCGCTCCGGGCGGGTGAAAATGTCGAATTCGTCGCCGCGCACCAGCGCCACCAGCGTCATGCCGGCGGCCTCGGCGGTGCGGATGGCAAGCGCGGTCGGCGCCGAGACCGCGATGATGAAAGGCGCGCCGATCGCTGCCGTCTTCTGCACCATCTCGACCGAGACGCGTGAAGTCACCACGACCGCGCCCGTGGCGCCATCGACCCCGGCCTTGGCCAGCGCGCCGGCCAGCTTGTCCAGCGCATTGTGGCGGCCGACATCCTCGCGTGCGGCAATGATGCCCTTGCCTGGCAGGTAGAAGCCGGCTGCGTGCACGGCGCCGGTTTCGGCATGCAGTGGCTGCAGCCTGGACAGCGCCTTGACCGCGCCGGTGATGTCGTCGGCGCTCAGCGTGAGTTTCGAGACGTCGACATCATCGACCGAGCGCATGGCTTCCTCGATCGACTCGATACCGCACAGCCCGCAGCCGACTGGCCCGGCAAGCCGCCGGCGTCGCGCTTCGAAACGGGTGTTCGCCTTGTCCTTCAGCCGAATCTGGATATCGATGCCGGCCTCGACGTCCTGCACCTCGACGGATTCGATCTCGTTCGGCGAAGCGATGATGCCTTCAGTCAGCGAGAAACCGAGCGCGAAATCCTCGAAGTCGGCGGGCGAAGCCATCATCACCGCATGGGTGGTGCCGGCATAGGAAAGTGCGACCGGCGTTTCCTCCGGCACCATCCGCGCCGCCGCCTTGGTTCCGCTCGTGCGGCGGGCGATGCGAGTGGTCGAGCTGGTGGCGGGGCGGATCATGGCGCGATCTCCCCCTCCCCCTTGAGGGGAGGGTGGCCGCGAAGCGGCCGGGTGGGGTCTGTGCGGCAGCGCTCGGCATATCCCTTCACCCGCTGAGCGACATGCCAGGCATTGTCCAGAACATCTGGCGCATCAACCCGCATCACGTCGAAACCGAGCGAGTTGAGATACGCGTCACGATTGGTATCGTGCCTGCGCCCTTGGCTGGTTTCGTGCGAGTCTCCATCGATCTCCACGACAAGCCGGGGATCGAAACATACGAAATCAGCGATGTAGGGTCCAATCGGCGATTGGCGCCGGAACTTGAAGCCATCGGTCTTCAAGTCGCGAAGTTCGTACCAAAGCAGCACTTCTGTTTTGGTAGCAAAGCGGCGGAGTCCCTTGGCCTTTTGCCGCATTTCGAAAGTGACGCGTGTACGAGGCAATTCGTCCTCCGGCACTTGCAAGAAAGAACGGAGGCTGGAGCACTGCCGCGCGGACCCCACCCGGCCGCTTCGCGGCCACCCTCCCCTCAAGGGGGAGGGGGGCGTTAGCGCCATTCTCACTCCGCCGCCTCGAGATGGCCCTTGATGCGCCGGCTCTGGCGGGCCTGCTCGTTGTAGTCCTTCTGCCATTCGGTCGGGCCGTTCGACGGCGCCACCTGCACGGCGGTGACCTTGTATTCCGGACAGTTGGTCGCCCAGTCGGAGTAGTCGGTGGTGATGACGTTGGCCTGCGTGTCCGGATGGTGGAAGGTGGTGTAGACCACGCCCGGCGAGACCCGGTCGGTAATCAGCGCGCGCAGCGTCGTCTCACCCGCGCGGCTTGCCAGCCGGATCCAGTCGCCATCGCGGATGCCGCGATTCTCGGCATCGTGTGGATGGATTTCCAACCGGTCTTCCGAATGCCACATGACGTTGTCGGTGCGTCTTGTCTGCGCGCCGACATTGTACTGCGAGAGAATGCGGCCGGTGGTCAAAAGCAGCGGGAAGCGTGGGCCGGTGCGTTCGTCCGTCGCCACATATTCGGTGCGGATGAACTTGCCCTTGCCGCGCACGAAACCGTCGATGTGCATGATCGGCGTGCCTTCCGGCGCCTTCTCGTTGCAGGGCCACTGCACCGAGCCCATCTTCTCGAGATAGTCATAAGACACCATCGCAAAGCTCGGCGTGGTTTTTGCGATCTCGTCCATGATCTCGGACGGATGCGCGTAGTTCCAGTCGAGCCCCATCGTCTTGGCGAGGTTCTGCGTGACTTCCCAGTCGGCGTAACCGTTCTTCGGAGCCATCACCTTGCGCACGCGGTTGATGCGGCGCTCGGCATTGGTGAAGGTGCCGTCCTTCTCGAGGAAGGTCGAGCCCGGCAGGAAGACGTGGGCGTAGTTGGCGGTCTCGTTGAGGAAGAGATCCTGGACCACCACGCATTCCATGGCGGCGAGGCCGGCCGACACGTGCTTGGTGTCCGGGTCTGACTGCAGGATATCCTCGCCCTGGATGTAGATGCCCTTGAACGAGCCATCGACGGCCGCGTCCAGCATGTTGGGGATGCGCAGGCCGGGTTCATCGTCCAGCTTCACGCCCCACAGGCTCTCATAGATGTCGCGCACAGCGTCGCCCGAGATATGGCGATAGCCGGGCAGTTCGTGCGGGAAGGAACCCATGTCGCACGAGCCCTGCACATTGTTCTGGCCGCGCAGCGGGTTCACGCCGACGCCACGCCGGCCGATATTGCCGGTGGCCATGGCGAGGTTGGCGATGCCGATGACCGTGGTCGAACCCTGGCTGTGCTCGGTGACGCCGAGGCCGTAGTAGATCGCGCCGTTGCCACCGGTGGCATAGAGCCGTGCGGCACCACGGATCAGTTCCGGATCGACGCCGGACAATTTGCCAACTTCTTCCGGGCTGTTCTCGGGCAGCATGACGAAGGACGCCCAGTCCTGGAATTCGTTCCAGTCGCAACGTTCGCGGATGAAGGCTTCGTCGAACAGGCCCTCGGTGACGATGACATGGGCGAGCGCGGTGACGACGGCAACGTTGGTGCCCGGCTTCAGCGGCAGGTGATAGGTGGCCTTGGCATGCACCGAATTGACGGTCTCGGTCTTGCGCGGATCGAGCACGATCAGCTTTGCACCCTGGCGGATGCGCTTCTTCATGCGTGAGGCGAAAACCGGATGCGCTGCCGACGGATTGGCGCCGATGACCATGATGACATCGGAATCCTCGACCGAGTCGAAGTCCTGCGTGCCGGCGGAAGTGCCGTAGGTCTGGCCGAGGCCATAACCGGTTGGCGAGTGGCAGACGCGGGCGCACGTGTCGACATTGTTGTTGCGGAAGCCCTGGCGAACCAGCTTCTGCACGAGATAGGTTTCTTCATTGGTGCAGCGCGAAGAGGTGATGCCACCGATGGCGCTGCGGCCATACTGGTACTGGATGCGGCGGAATTCGTTGGCCGTATAGGTCAGCGCTTCTTCCCACGACACTTCGCGCCATGGATCGGTGATCTTCTCGCGGATCATCGGGTTGAGGATGCGGTCCTTGTGGGTCGAGTAGCCGTAGGCGAAGCGGCCCTTGACGCAGGAGTGGCCGCGATTGGCCTTGCCGTCCTTGAACGGCATCATGCGCACCAGCTCGTCACCGCGCATCTCTGCCTTGAACTGGCAGCCGACGCCGCAATAGGCGCAGGTCGTCACCACCGAATGTTCCGGCTGGCCGATCTTGATCACCGACTTTTCCGACAGCGTCGCGGTCGGGCAAGCCTGTACGCAGGCGCCGCAGGACACGCATTCGGAATCGATGAAGTGCTCATGCATGCCGGGTGAAACGCGGCTGTCGAAACCGCGACCCTCGATGGTCAGCGCGAAGGTGCCTTGCACTTCCTCGCAGGCCCGCACGCAGCGCGAGCAGACGATGCACTTGGACGGATCATAGGTGAAATAGGGGTTGGACTCGTCCTTCGCCATCCAGCGGAAGTTTGCGTCGCCATCGTTCTTCTTGAAGACGTGGTTGTCGCCTTCGTAGCCGTAGCGCACGTCGCGCAGGCCGACGACACCAGCCTGCGTCTGCAGTTCGCAGTTGCCGTTGGCGGCACAGGTCAGGCAGTCGAGCGGATGGTCGGAAATGTAGAGTTCCATCACGCCGCGGCGGATGTCCTTGAGCCGTCCGGTCTGGGTGTGCACCACCATGCCCGGCGCCACCGGCGTCGTGCACGAGGAGGGGGTGCCGTTACGGCCTTCGATTTCCACTAGGCACAGGCGGCAGGAGCCGAAGGCGTCGACCATGTCGGTGGCGCAGAGCTTCGGGATGGCAATGCCGGCATCCATCGATGCCCGCATGATGGAGGTGCCTTCCGGCACGGTGACGGTGAAGCCGTCAACGGTCAGCGTGACCTGCTTCTCCGATTTCGAAGCCGGCGTGCCGTAGTCGATTTCGTGGATGAGACCCATGGCCAGGCTCCTATTCAGCAGCTTCGGCGACGGGCGCCGGCTTGAAGTCTTCACCAAAATGCTTGATCGCGCTCATCACCGGGTAAGGCGTGAAGCCGCCCAGCGCGCAGAGCGATCCGAATTTCATCGTGTTGCAGAGATCGGTGACCAGCTCGAGATTCTTCTCCGGCTCGATGCCGGCCGCGATCTTGTCGATGGTCTCGACGCCGCGCGTCGAGCCGATGCGGCAGGGCGTGCACTTGCCGCAGCTCTCGATGGCGCAGAATTCCATGGCGAAGCGTGCCTGCTTCAGCATGTCGGCGGTGTCGTCGAACACCGTGATGCCCGCATGGCCGATCAGCCCATCGCGCTTGGCGAATTCCTCATAGTCGAACGGCGTGTCGAACAGCGCGCGCGGGAAATAGGCGCCGAGCGGTCCGCCAACCTGTACGGCCTTGACCGGATGGCCCGAACGGGTGCCGCCGCCGATATCGTCGACGATCTCGCCCAGCGTCAGGCCGAAAGCCGTCTCGAACAGGCCGCCATATTTGACGTTGCCGGCGATCTGGATCGGGATCGTGCCACGCGAGCGGCCCATGCCGAAGTCTTTGTAGAAGGCCGCGCCCTTGTCCATGATGATGGGCACGGACGCCAGCGAGATCACGTTGTTGATCACCGTCGGCTTGCCGAACAGGCCCTGGATCGCCGGCAGCGGCGGCTTGGCGCGCACCACACCGCGCTTGCCTTCCAGCGAGTTCAGCAGCGAGGTTTCCTCACCGCAGACATAGGCGCCCGCGCCGACCCGGATCTCGATGTCGAAGGCATTCGGCGAGCCGAGCACGGTGGCCCCAAGCACGCCGGCGTTGCGGGCGACCTCGACGGCCTTGTTCATCGTCGCCACCGCATGCGGATATTCCGAACGGATGTAGACGAAACCCTTGGTGGCGCCGGTGGCGATGCCGGCGATCGTCATGCCTTCGATCAGCACGAACGGGTCGCCTTCCATGATCATGCGATCGGCGAAAGTAGCGCTGTCGCCTTCGTCGGCGTTGCAGACGATGTATTTGCGGTCGGCTGCCGTATCGAGCACCGTCTTCCACTTGATACCGGTCGGGAAGCCGGCGCCGCCGCGTCCGCGCAGGCCGGATTCGGTGACCTGCTTGACGATGTCGGCGGGCACCATGGCCACCGCCTTGCGCAAGCCGTCGAGACCGCCATGCGCTTCATAGTCTTCCAGCGATACCGGGTCGGTGATGCCGCAGCGCGCGAAGGTCAGCCGAGTCTGCCTGGCGAAGAACGGAATGTCTTCGGGGTCGCCAAGTGCCAGCCTGTGCTGGCCGCCGGCAAGGAGGTCTGCGTCGAACAGTCCTTTCACGTCGGAGGCTTTCACCGGCCCGTAGGCGCGACGACCTTCCGCGGTCTCGACTTCGACCATCGGTTCGAGGAAATAGGCGCCGCGCGAGCCGTTGCGGACGATCTTCGCGGCGATGCCGCGCTCCGCCAGCTCCTTGGCTACCGCCTTGGCGACCTTTTCGGCGCCGAGCGCCAGCGCACCGGAGTCACCTGGGATGTAAATGGTAGCGCTCATCGCCGTACCTCCGCGACGATATCGTCGATCGCCTCGTCGTCCAGCCTGCCGATCACTTCGCCGTCCAGCATGGCGGCCGGGGCACACGCGCAGAGCCCGAGGCAATAGACCGGTTCCAGTGTAACAGAATTGTCCTTGGTCGTCTCGTGGAAGCCGATGCCGAGCGCCTGTTTCAGCTTGGCGGCGACAGCGTCGGAACCCATTGATTGGCACGCTTCCGCCTGGCAGACCTTCAGCACGTGCCGTCCAGCCGGATGCTTGCGGTAATCATGGTAGAAGGTGGCGACGCCATGCACTTCGGCGCGGGAAAGGTTGAGCGCCTCGGCGATTACCGGCAGCGCTTCCTGCGGTACGTAGCCGAATTCTTCCTGGATACCGTGCAGGATCGGCAGCAGCGGACCTTCGAGGTCCTTCATCTCGCTGACGACGGCGGCTGTGCGCGCCGCGATTTCGGTACTTGCAGGCTGCATCGACATGCAGCGCCCTCCCTGACGTTACGCCCTTTGGGCGCTATTGCTCTATTAAAGGCGATACAAACCCTTGGAATCAATAAAGCTGTTTCGTCGTATGATAAAAATTTTCTATCGATTGCGGGTCGACTGAACCTTAGCCGCGGCCTCGCGGCGCAGATCGCCTGCCAGCGCCGTCGCCTCGTCCAGCAGCGCCTGCACCAGGGGCGTCTGCGGATCGCGCGGCGCCGTCACCAGCCCGACGGCGTGGCGGGCATCCGGGTCGACGATCGGAATAGCCCGGATCGGTTCGGAAAAGCCGAATGTTTCCGCGAGGTTGAGCGGCATGATCGACGACCATTTGCCGGTGCGGATATGCGAGAACAGCACGATCATCGAGTTGCTCTCCAGCGTCGGCCGCACCTGCACGCCGGCATCCGCCAGATGCTGGTCGATGATGCGGCGGTTCTGCATGTCGGGCGTCAGCAGGCAGAGCGGCAGGCTCGACACCTCCTCCCAGGTCACCATTTCGCGATCGGAATATTCGGTTCCGGCCGCCGTGATCAGCTGGTAGCGCTCGTCATAGAGCGGTACGCTGGTCACCCGGCCGAGCGGCTCGTTGTCGAGATAGGTGATGCCGGCGTCGATATCGAGATTGCCGAGCAGCGACAGCACCTCGATCGAGGTGCGCGACAGCACCGAGAAAGTGACGCCGGGGTGCTTTTCGCGGAACGGCGTGGTGAGCCGCGCCACCATGGCCAGTGCCGTGGGAATGGCGGCTATGCGGATGCGACCGGAAAGCCCGTGCTTGGCCGCGCGCATCTCCTCCTTCATTGAGCGGGTGTCGCTGACGATGCGGCGCGCCCAGGTCAGCACCTGTACGCCTTCCGGCGTCAGGCCCTGGAAACGCGAACCGCGCTTCACCAGCATGACGCCGAGTTGATCTTCCAGCTGTTTGATGCCGGCCGACAAGGTCGGCTGCGTCACTCCGCACATCTCGGCCGCGCGTCCGAAATGCTCTTCCCGGGCGAGCGCGATGAAAAATTCCAGCTTGTCGATCATGCGGTCTGTTTAAACTGAACCATCATTGAAACTCTTGTTTAATGATCGTGGACGACACCATCTCTCAAGGCAAGCGGGGGCTGCCAAGGGATAAGGTCGCCGGCATGTGCCGTGCGGGTGACCTTGACGAGCTGGAGCCCGAGAAATGGATGCAGTGCAGGCCGATCTGGACATGCGCGAGGCGGCACGCCTTGCCGCACTCGACCGGTATGATTTCCTCGACACGCCGCGCGAAGCCTCGTTTGATCGCATCGTGCGATTGATCCGCACGATCCTGGATATTCCGGTCGCCATTGTCTCGGTCATCGACGCCCACAGGCAATGGTACAAGGCCTGCGAGGGCCTGGGCGGTTCGGAGGCGGGTCGTCGGAACACCTTCTGCCGCTACACGATCCTGCAGGACGAGCCACTGGTGGTACCCGACGCCAGGCTCGATCCGCGTTTCGCCGAAAACCCTTATGTCGTGGGCGATCCCCATGTCCGCAGCTATGCCGGCGTGCCGTTGCGCACCAGCGATGGCCACAACATCGGCAGCGTCTGCGCCATCGGATTCGAGCCGCGTGGCTTCAGCGAAAAGGAGCTCGGCATCCTGGCCGATTTCGCCGCCATGGCGATGAACGAGATCGAGCTGCGCCAGCGCGTCTCCACCGACATGCTGACGGGAATCCTGTCGCGCCGTGCGTTCATGGAGGTCGCCAGGCGAGATGTCGCTTTGGCCCAGCGCCAATATGGCAACGTCGCCTGCATCGCCTTCGACATCGATCATTTCAAGTCGATCAACGATACGTTCGGTCACAGCGGTGGCGACAGGATATTGCAGGGTGTGGCCGAGCATTGTGCCAACACGCTGCGCGAAACCGATGTTTTCGGCCGCATCGGCGGCGAAGAGTTCGCGCTGCTGGCCCATGCTGGCCGCAACGGCGCGTTCGAAACAGCCGAGCGCCTGCGTACCACCATCGAACGGATGCATGTCCAGCACGGCGACATCACGCTTCAGGCCACGGCGAGCTTCGGCATAGCCTTGCTCGATCCGACGGCGCCGAATCTCGAGGCGCTCATCGAGCGGGCGGACGCAGCCATGTACCAGTCCAAGCAGGCAGGGCGTAACCGCTGCACGCTGTGGCATTCGGCGGAGGCACATGCCTCGCGCCGGCGCGTGCTCAAGGCCGGGTTGATCATCTTCAACGGCCGCTCGTCGACCATAGACTGCACCGTACGCGCGATCGGCGAGGACGGCGCCACGCTGGATGTCTTCAGCGCGGCTGGAATCCCCAACCGGTTCCAGCTCGCCATCGCTTCCGATCGATTCGAGGCGCGATGCCGAATCCTGTCGCAGCAGGACAAACGGCTGGAGGTGGCGTTTTTATAAGGACGACGGCAGATTTTAGGCTGCCGGGCTAGGGAGCGAACAGTGCTCAACCAAGTTGTCGAGAGCGGCATTGTTCCCGATCTCGGTCCCTACGATCATTTGGTCGCCGAAAAGAGAGGTCACCTGCACGGTCAGCCTGACATTTGTCGCATCGCCGTCGGCTTCCAGTTCCGTTGTAATCAGGCTCGACATCAGCGTTCGCCCGCCGGCTTCGACGGTCTCGTTGCTGATCACCAGTTCGCCGGGGATAATCGAAACGTACGTCGTGCGCCCGGTATATTGCGGGTTGTGCTTTGAACCACAGCGGAACCGGTCCTCGCCGCCGGTGCGAAAGTCAGCTTCATCATAGACAAAGGCTGCGCCATCGGATGGTGCGCTCCAGCTTGCACGGGTGACCGGATCCGCGAGTGCCGCAAACACCCTGCTTACCGGGGCCTCGCAACGCCGTTCGAAAACGAACGTCCTGTGACCGATTTCGTAGTCCATCGCTATGTTCCATAGATCGCTCGATGCTTGCAAACTGCTTGCAAAGCAAGATCAGTTTTAGCTATCAACACCAATTGCAATTTGCAAGCTGTTCAGGCGCATTTAGAGATAGAGTCATCCGGGCCGGAATGACGCCGTTCGGGAGTATCTGAACGTGAGCACCGAAAGAGCATCGAAAGCATGGGTGGGAAGTACAGCGCGGTGCTGTCCCTGGAATTTGCTGACGTGACAAAGTGTTTCGGCTGCCAGGTTTCCTCGGCAACCATGCCGCTGGTTTCAAGCGTTCCCGTTTCGCTAAGCGCGCCAGCTTCCTATTTTTATGCAATTGCGGACGCAAAACCGCTGCGCACTTTTGCTGGAATTGCCCGAGTGCGGGAAGTGCACTATTTCAGGCCCAGGCAACAGACAGAAGAAGCAGCAGCATGTCCGTAACCAAGGAAGCCGTCATCGATCGCCTGAAGACGATCAGCGGGCCGGATTTCTCCGGCAACATCGTCGATCTCGGCATGGTGTCGGAGATCTTCATCGCTGATGCCAAGGTGTTCTTTTCAATTACCGTTCCGGCGGCCCGCGCCCAGGAGATGGAGCCGCTGCGCGCCGCCGCCGAGCGCGTGGTGAAAGCCATTCCAGGGATCGCCGGCGCAGTCGTTGCGCTCACCGCCGAGAAGAAAAGTGGCGGCATGGAGGCGCCGGTGCCGCAGCGGCCGGCAGCCCCGCAGCCGGCCCCTCAGGCTGCGGCGCCGCGTCCCGCACCGGCTCCGCGGCAAGCGCCGCCGTCGCAGAGTTCCGGCAAGCGCGGCGTTCCGGGCATCGAGGCGATCATCGCGGTTGCTTCCGGCAAAGGCGGTGTCGGCAAGTCCACGACCGCCGTCAATATTGCCCTCGGTCTCGCCGCCAACGGCTTGAAGGTCGGCATTCTCGACGCCGATATCTACGGACCTTCCATGCCAAAGCTGCTCGGCATCCATGGCAAGCCGGAGACGGTCGATGGCAAGGTCCTGAAGCCAAAGGAAAATTACGGCCTCAAGGTGATGTCGATGGGCTTCCTCGTCGATGAGGAGACGCCGATGATCTGGCGTGGGCCGATGGTTATGTCGGCGCTCACCCAGATGCTGCGCGAAGTCGAATGGGGGCCGCTCGACGTTCTGGTGGTCGATATGCCGCCCGGCACCGGCGACGCCCAGCTGACCATGGCCCAGCAGGTACCGCTGGCCGGAGCGGTGATCGTCTCCACGCCGCAGGACCTTGCGCTGATCGATGCGCGCAAGGGTCTGAACATGTTCAAGAAGGTCGATGTGCCGCTGCTCGGCATCGTCGAGAACATGAGCTATTTCATCGCTCCCGACACCGGCAAGCGCTACGACATCTTCGGCCATGGCGGCGCGCAGAAGGAGGCCGAGCGCCTCGGCGTGCCATTCCTTGGCGCGGTGCCGCTGGAAATGGGCATTCGAGAGAGTTCGGACGCCGGCTCGCCGGTTGTGGCCGCCAAGCCGGATGGTGCGGAAGCCAAGATCTACAAGGAGATCGCCGCCAGAACCTGGGCGCAGCTGCAGGCCGGCAAGAGCGCTGCCGAAACAGGACCCAGCATCGTCTTCGAATAGCCCGGCCGGGACTATTGCCGGCGCGTGCTGGCAGCGCAGGAGATGGCCTTCTCGCCATCTTCGCGGCCGGCGGAGCCGACCTCGTAGGGCCCGTTGCCCAAGACCTTCTTCGCCCAGCTGCGCAGCGTCGGCACGCTTGCCTTGGACGTCAGTCGCACCAGCCTGCCGTTCGGCTGGCCCGGGCCGCGATAGTAGAATTTCGGGAACATCTCGACCATCAGTGCATCGTCATCCGCGGTTGCGCAGATGCGCGTGAAGACAACGCCTTCGATCTTGAGAGCTGGTTTCATGAACCAGCAGGTTTCGCCGTCGTTGCGGTCGCCGTCATTGTCGCCGATCCGGCCGGTCTTTTCGAGGTGAAGCAGGGCGACGGTCGGGTCGGGGTCGCTGGTGCAGGAAAGCTGGCGGATGAGATTTCTGCCCAGCGCGTCGTCTGCTGCTCCAGCCGGCAGGCCGGATACCAGCAATCCGAGAAGGGCAGCAGCTGCGATCCTGGCCACGGGTCGACCTCCGACTTTCCACGGGGAGCCGGAGAACTGACTGTCGGCAGCGTCGACGTCAAGCCATTGCGGGAAGCCTCAACCGGCGGCACCCACTTTCTTGCCGAAGGTTGAGAAAAACTCGCCGGCGAGCTTCTTCGAGGTCGAGGTGATCAGGCGGCTGCCCAATTGGGCGATCTTGCCGCCGACATCGGCCTTGGCGGCATATTTCAGCAGCGTCGCGCCGTCGCCGTCGGCGGTCAGCGTCACATCGGCGCCACCCTTGGCAAAACCGGCGATGCCGCCCTTGCCTTCGCCCTGGATGGTGTAGGAATGCGGCGGGTTGAGGTTCTTCAGCGTCACCTCGCCGTTGAAGGTAGCCTTGATCGGCCCGATCTTCAGCACCACCGTGGCCGCCATGTCGGTGGGAGATTTCATTTCCAGGCTCTGGCAGCCGGGAATGCTGCCCTTCAGCACCGCCGGGTCGTTGAGTGCCGCCCAAACCTTCTCAACCGGGGCCGCGATGCGTTCTTCGCCTTCGATCAGCAGAGCCATGCAATCCTCCCATGGGGGCAGTCGAAACTGACCTCATTCCCTGTTGGAGCATGATCTTTCGCACTTTTTCAGGTCATGCTCTGGCCAAAGCCGTAACGCAGTGCATCAATGCTGTCCATCGCACCAAAGTCCGGGGCATGGCCTTGCCTGAATGCATGCGATGAAATATCCATTTGTCTGACAAATGCGGAGACAGCCATGGCAGGCGCGCCTAGCAACAAGAAGAAGTTCCGGTCTCAGGAATGGTTCGACAATCCCGACAATCCGGGCATGACCGCGCTCTATCTGGAGCGCTACCTGAACTACGGCCTCACCCGCGCCGAACTGCAGTCGGGCAAGCCGCTGATCGGCATCGCCCAGACCGGTTCCGATCTTTCGCCCTGCAACCGCCATCATCTCGAACTCGCCAAGCGGGTGCGTGAAGGCATCGTCGCGGCCGGGGGCATCCCTTTCGAGTTCCCCTGCCATCCGATCCAGGAGACGGGCAAGCGCCCGACCGCCTCCCTCGACCGCAACCTTGCTTATCTCTCGCTGGTGGAAGTGCTCTATGGCTATCCGCTCGACGGTGTCGTGCTGACCATCGGCTGCGACAAGACCACGCCTGCCATGCTGATGGCGGCGGCCACCGTCAACATTCCGGCGATCGCGCTTTCCGTCGGACCGATGCTGAACGGCTGGCACAAGGGCAAGCGCACCGGCTCCGGCACCATCGTCTGGGAATCGCGCCAGCGCCTGTCGGCGGGCGAGATCGACTATGACGAGTTCATGGAGATCGTGGCTTCCTCCGCGCCTTCTGTCGGCTATTGCAACACCATGGGCACAGCCACGACCATGAACAGCCTGGCCGAGGCGCTCGGCATGCAATTGCCCGGTTCGGCCGCCATCCCGGCGCCCTATCGCGAGCGCGGGCAGATCGCCTACGAAACCGGCAAGCGCATCGTCGACATGGTGCATGAGGACCTGAAGCCATCGGATATCATGACGCGCGAAGCCTTCGAGAATGCCATCGTCGTCAACTCGGCGATCGGCGGCTCCACCAACGCGCCGATCCATCTCAACGCGATTGCCCGTCATCTCGGTGTCCGGCTGGACAATGACGACTGGCAGGCAATCGGTCACAAGATCCCGCTGCTGGTCAATCTGCAGCCGGCCGGTGAATATCTGGGCGAGGATTACCACCATGCCGGTGGCGTGCCGGCAGTGGTCGCCGAACTGATGAAGGCCGGCCTGCTGCCGCATCCGGCTGCCGTCACCGCCAACGGCAGGAGCATGGGCGAGAACTGCGGCAAGGCCGAGAACCTCGACCCGAAGGTCATCCTGCCGGTTGCCGATCCGCTGAGGAAGGAAGCCGGCTTCATCAATCTCAAGGGCAATCTGTTCGACAGCGCCATCATGAAGACCAGCGTGATCTCCAAGGAGTTCCGCGACCGCTATCTGTCGAACCCCGACGACCCCGAGGCCTTCGAAGGCAAGGTCGCGGTGTTCGATGGGCCGGAAGATTACCACGCCCGCATCGACGATCCGGCCGAGGGCATCGATGAACACACCATCCTGTTCATGCGTGGCGCCGGCCCGGTCGGTTATCCAGGGGGCGCGGAAGTGGTGAACATGCAGCCGCCGGCCTACCTCATCAAGAAGGGCATCCACTCACTGCCTTGCATCGGCGACGGTCGCCAGTCCGGCACGTCGGGAACGCCTTCGATCCTCAACGCTTCGCCGGAGGCGGCGATCGGCGGTGGCCTGGCGCTGCTGCGCAAGGGCGACCGCGTGCGCATCGATCTCAAGCGAGGCACCGCTGACATGCTAGTGCCAGAGGATGAGCTTGCCCGCCGCCGCGCCGCACTCAGTGGCAATGGCGGCTATCACTATCCCAAGCACCAGACGCCGTGGCAGGAAATCCAGCGCTCCATGGTCGACCAGTTCTCGGAAGGCATGGTGCTAAAGCCGGCAGTCAAATACCAGGACGTCGCCCATACCCAGGGCATGCCGCGCGACAATCACTAGGCCAAGGGGTCGGCCGGGGCGCTAAACGGCCCCGGCTAGTGGTGCTTGAAATATTGCACCTCGCGCTCATGCTTCTCGGCTGCTTCCCTTGATTTGAACGTGCCGAGGTTCTTGCGCTTGTGGGTCCTGGGGTCGACCTTGCGCGAATAGAGACGATATTCGCCGGATTTCAGCTTGCGGATCATGGCAACCTCCTGTCCGGTGACAACCCGGTGCAGGGCCGCGCGGTTCCGATTATTGCGGACCGTCTGCCTCTATCCGTGCGGCATGCCCTCGAATGCCGCCAACGCCGGATCGAGCGTGTCCCAGGCGTGGCCGCGGGCGGTATAGGTGACCACCTGCGGCTTGAACTGGCCGGGGTCGTCCAGGCTGGCGGCCGAGACCGCGATGAAATTCGGCATGGCGACGGTCGACAGATAGACCGGCGCGCCGCAAGTCGGGCAGAAGGCGTAGATCTTCTCGTTGCCGCTGTCGCTCGGCACACGCCAGCTGCTGGTTTCTCCGGTCATCGCCATGTCGGCCCGGTTGGCGAAGGTCAGATAGGATGCATGCCCGGTGCCGCTTTGTTTCTGGCAGTCGCGGCACTGGCAATGGTTCTCGAAAATCGGTTCGCTCGTCGTCTCATAGCGGACCGCGCCGCAGGCGCAGCCGCCGCGATAGAACTTGGTCATTGGTGTTCTTTCTTTGATGGATTGGGGTCAGGCCGCTTTCGGCTTGCCGAAAATGTCGAGGCCGCGGCCGGTTTCCAGGAAGGATTTCAGGCTGGAGAGAACCGCCGGCCAGCCCTTTGTCATGGTCTTCGCCATGTCGCTGCCTGCCTCCAGTTCGTCATGGCTGACGGTGAGCCGCACCATGTCATCCTGTTTCTCGATCGCGAAGGTCACCCGGCTGTGGCTCGCCGGATCGGCGGCTTGCTGCGGTGTAGCCCAGGTGATGACGAGGCGGCTCGGCGGCGTGGCTTCAACGACCTTGCCCACCACCTTGATGGTGCGTTCGTCATTGGCGCGGACATGTTCCCATGTCGATCCCGCCTGCCAGTCGGAGACGTTCTCATGGCCCCAGTAGCGCCGCGTGACCTCCGGTCTGGCGATGGCCTCGAACACCTTTTCAGGTGTCGAGAGAATGTACGTCACATAGACAAAACTGGTTGTCTCCCTGGCCATCGTCACTCTCCTTCGAGTTCTTTTTTCAGATCGTGCAGCAGCTCGAGCCGCTGCTGTTCGAATTTGCGCACCCAGCGCTCGTAGACTTCGTGGAGCGGCACCGGGTTGATGAAATGCAGCTTCTCCCGGCCGCGCTTGATCGTGCTGACCAGATTGGCTTCTTCCAGGAGGCCGAGATGTTGCGTCGCCGACTGCCGGGCCATGTCGAGGTTCTCGCAAAGCTGCCCCAGCGTCTGTCCGTTCTTCTCGTAGAGAAGGTCGAGCAGTCTCCTGCGCGTCGGGTCGGCCAATGCCTTGAAAACCTTGTCAGCGTCCATCAGCTCCACTCGAAACCGCCATCGGGCATGCCGCCTGTTGTCTTTCAGACAGGCGCGCTGCGACCATTCTATTGGGCCTTCGGCTTCGGCAAGCACCACAATTCGTTGATCTTGCACAGGCTATCCAGCATTGGCGCGTATCCGTGGGTGACGGCTGCGATTTCCGTCACGCCGATGGGCTGGATCGTATAGCCGTGATGACCGTGCAGAATGACTGCGGGATAAGTGCCGCCGGGCTGACTGCCGCCGACGTCGTGACTGGTGACGTCTGGCGCGTAGTACATCACGTGCGGCAGGTTGGCGGTGGCGACATTGTCGTTCTGTTCCGGGCTGGTGTAGGTCCTGAGCACCGGTGACAGCATGTACGAGATGCCGGCGCGCTGCGGCGCCTTGTAGGTGCCGTCCCTGTAGCGTTGCTGGATCAGCTTCTTGAGTTCGCCCGCCGGGGTGCCTTTCGCCTGCTCCTGTGCCGCGTCGAAGAACACCCGCATCTGCGCGGTGACGCCGGCGGAATCGAACGAGATCGGATAGAGGATGTCGTCGCGGTATTGCGTCAGGGGCCAGTCGCCCTTGAAGGAGTCGTCGCCGGTCCGGGCCACGAAGGCATGAAAGCCGTTGCTGCCTTCGCGTGCGAGTTCAAAACCCTTGGCAGGGTTCAACACATAGACCGTCGCCTTGTCTCTGAGATGTGGTGGCAAGGAACTCAACGCCAGCTCGATCTCCAGATCGTGCGGCAGCGGCTCCGGACCCTTCGCCGCTTGCGAAGACTGTGCGCCGGCCGACGTTGCATGAAGCAGGCCTGCTATGACTGCGATCGCCGAATAATTACGCATCTGACCATCCTTTCCGCATGATGTTGCCGGTAGCCTGTCGCTTCGATCGTCGTGACCGGTGCACATCGCTTCCGCTCGAATGTGATCTGTTATATGCAGGTGAATACCTGCATGTCAACTCATGCAGGCAAATGCCTGCATTAAAGATGAGACGGCCTGGACCACGGCGCCTGGCGGCGACGAATTTCTTTGCCCTGGACTGTCGAGAAACGCCGCGCTCAATCGTCTTTAATGAAGAACGACAAAGGAGACGCCGATGCATTTCACCGACAACGAGCTGCTGGAGTTCGACGCGCATGGCGCGGCGCCGCTTCCGCCAGCGACAACGGAAGGGTTTGTCGAGAACGATGGCGCGCGCATCTGGCATGCCGTCTACGGCTCCGGTCCGGCTGTCATCCTGCTGCATGGCGGGCTGGGCAACGCCGGCAACTGGGGTCACCAGGTTCCGGCTCTTGTCCAGGCGGGCAGAACCGTGGTCGTCATCGACAGCCGTGGCCATGGCCGCAGCACGCGTGACGCCGGACCATTCGGTTACGAACGCATGGCGGGAGACGTGCTGGCGGTGATGGACCGGCTTGGCGTCGACAAGGCAGCCCTCGTCGGCTGGAGCGACGGCGCCTGCACGGCATTGATCCTTGCCGACAAACATCCGGAGCGGGTTTCGGGCGTTTTCTTCTTCGCCTGCAACATGGATCCGGGCGGTACGCTTGAGTTCAAGTCGACACCGCTGATCGATCGCTGTTTCAGCCGTCATGGCAAGGACTATGCGGCGCTGTCGGCAACGCCCGATGATTTCTCGACATTTGTCGCGGATGTCGGACGCATGATGGCGACCGAGCCGAATTACAGCGCCAGCCAGTTGAGAGGCATCAGGGTGCCCGTAGCCATCGTCATTGGCGAGCATGACGAGTTCATCCGGCAGGACCATGCCGATTATCTGGCACTCAGCATTCCGGGAGCAGAACTCGTTGTCCTTGCCGGCGTCGGCCATTTCGCGCCGCTGCAGCGTCCGGTGCAGTTCAATCGCGAAGTGCGCCGGTTTCTCGACCGGGTGCGCTAGGCGCCCGAGGAGGTCAGACGCGACGCTTGTTGGGCAGGGCGATGATGTTGGCCTCGGCGACAAGATTGCGCAGGCTGCTGGTCACCACGCGGTTCCGGCCCTGTCGTTTCGCCTGATAGAGGGCGGCGTCCGCCGCTTCGAACAGCGAGCCGTCATCCTCGGCGAAAGCCGGGCGGACCGTGGCGCAGCCAATGCTCACCGATACAGTGTCGTATTCGCTGGCATCGTGCCGTATGTTGAGGTCACGCACTGCCGCGCAGATATCCTCGCCGATTTTGAGGGCTCCGGCGGCGTCGGTTCCAGGCAGCAGGGCGACGAATTCCTCACCGCCGTAGCGGGCACAGAAATCGTCCGGTCGCTTCAGCGTGTTGCGGATGGCGGTCGCCACCGCGTGAAGGCATTTGTCGCCCTGGGCGTGGCCGTAGACGTCGTTGTAGGCCTTGAAGAAGTCGACATCGATGACATGCAGGGACAGGAAATCGCCGTGCCGCGAAGCCTGCCGCCATTTCAGGCGGCTCTGCTCGTTGAACTGGCGCCGGTTCGCAAGTCCGGTGAGGGCGTCGATGGCCGCCATCTGCTGCAATTGCTGCTCGCGCAGCACGCGTGCCGTCACCTCACGGGACGAGCCGACGAGAAACCGCGATCCGTCCTTAGCCGCGGCGGTCGACAGCCGGAGCCGGTTTTCGAACCACAACTCGTTTCTGTCATTGTCGAAGGCTCGGAACAGGTAGTCGACGTCCTCTTCGCCATCGCGCACGCGTTGCAGGGCGGCGTCGATAATGCCGAGATCGTCGGGATGGATGTGGTTGCGCCAGTCGAAATTACCAAGGGCGCCTTCGGCGAGGCCGAGCACCTGGGCCGTCACCGGTGAAATGAAGATGAGGCGGCCTTCGAGATCGGAGACGAAAGCCATGTCGCCCGACTGTCGCGCGACCATCTCATAGATGTCACGGTCGGCCTGGGCCATGCGCTGCAGATGTTCGCGCTCATGCAGCAGTGCCGCGATCATCACGGCGACGATGAAGGTAAGTATGAGGAACGCCCGACACAGCAGCAGCGCGTGGTTGGCATCGTGGCCGGCGGCGTCAGCTACCGCATGCAGGTTGTCCATGGCATGGAACGGCCCTTCCCCTGCGCCGGTCAGCAGGACAGCGATCGGTACCAGCAGGGCCATACCCACCGAGAGCCCGATGAACCCGACACGGAACAGGATGATGATCAGCGGCGGCAGCACCAGGAACAGCGGCAGCACCGAAGGCTGCTGGAAGATCAGCACGGCGACGGCGCAGAAGCCGGCGATCGAGGCGATCGCCTCAGGCAACTTGCCGCTTCGATAGAGTTCCATCCACTGGCGCGGCCGGGCGCGCAGCACCAGTGGCGTCAGCACCAGATAGCCAAGTGCTGCATTGGAATAAACGTTGAACCAGTATGCGGTCGAATTGTATCCGGGCGGCGGAATGCGCATCGCCGCGAAAACGGTCGCGCAGATCAGCGGCATGAGCACCGCGGTGATAAAAGCCGCCCTGACCCAGGCGACCAACTGGTCTGAACGGCCATCGACCCAGTCACGATCGCGCGACAGCAGCGCCGCTCCCATCGCAGCCAAGAGGATCCCGGTCGCCGTGCTTACCAGCGCGAAGGGGTTGGTCAATTCGGCGAGCGAGCCGATCGTTGATGCCCGCACGACGACCAGCAGAGGAAAGGCGGCGGCGAGATAGGCCAGCCATTGCTTTCGCGGTGTCAGCAGCAGAATTGCCAGCAACAGGGCGTAGGTGAGCTGAAGGGCGACCAGGCCGTCCATGCGAAACGGTGAGTTGGACAGGTAATTGGCAACCCCCAGCAAGACCATCCAGAACAGGAACCTTGCCGTGGTCCCCGTTTGGCGGACGGGGCCAAGTATTTGAAATTGCTGCATTAGCTATTCTTAATGGATGCCGCCCTTGCTCGCTGCTCTTTACCGCGTCATCACCAAGAAGTGGATGGTGGAAGTGCTGGTGTCGAAATCAAATTCAGTGAATGAATGAATGACTTCTTGAACGTCGGTTCAATATATGAAACGCGCCGCGCGAAAATCTTCTCCGGGATGTGCCAACCCCAGAGAAGAGGGGTTGTTGTTCCTCTTCTTGCTCCATTCGACCAGCTTTGCGAGCGGCGATAGCTGCAATCCAGGTCGCTCCGTCGTGGCCAGTTCCAGCCATCAGGCGGCCAACTCGATACATCGATGATTTTACCCGGGTAATATTGACATGAAGGATAGCGTGCGGCATAGGGCTGGTATTTAGACAACAGCAGCTTTTCGCTACAGTCACCAGTGCCGGCTTTGCTCCAAGGCAACGAGTTGAGGCGTTTCCGGGAGAACCGGAAACGCCTCAGGACGGCGGAAACAGGAACGACCGGCCATGAATGACAAGACCTCCCGCCGCCCGCGCGACCTGACCAGCGGACCGATCGCCTCGACGCTGCTGGTGTTCGCGCTGCCGGTGCTCGGTTCCAATGTGCTGCAGTCGCTCAACGGCTCGATCAATTCGGTCTGGGTCGGCCGCTTCCTGGGCGAAACCGCGCTGGCGGCGACCTCCAATGCCAACCTTGTGTTGTTTCTCCTGCTCGGCACCATGTTCGGAATCGGCGTGGCGGCCACCATCCTGGTGGCGCAGTCGGTCGGCGCCCGTGATATGGTCGAGGCCCGACGCATTGTCGGCACCAGCGCGACGTTCTTCTTTCTCGTCTCGCTGGTCTTCGCGCTTGGCGGCTGGCTGTGGGTGGACCAGATCCTTGGGCTGCTCGGCACGCCCGCCGACGTGATGCCGCTGGCGCGCGCCTATCTGGTCATCATTTTTGCGGCGGTGCCGTCGGCCAATCTCTTGTCCTTCGTCATGACGATCCTGCGTGGCGCCGGCGATTCCCGCACGCCGTTCTATTTCATGGCGCTCGCCGTGCTGCTCGACATCGTACTCAATCCGCTGCTCATCATCGGCTTCGGCCCGATCCCCGGTTTTGGCATTGCCGGCTCGGCGCTGGCCACGCTGATCGGGCAGACGGTGAGCGTGGCCGCGATCCTGATCCTGCTCTACCGGCGCAAGCATCCGCTGCGGCTGGCTGGGTCTGATCTCGCCTTGCTGAAGCCGGATCCCAGGCTGTTGCGCATCGTTGTCACCAAAGGCATCCCGATGGGCCTGCAGATGATCGTCATCTCGATGGCCGCGCTGGTGCTGATGGGCATGGTCAACGGTTATGGTTCGCAAGTGGCCGCCGCCTATGGCATCGCCGCGCAGCTCTGGACCTATATCCAGATGCCGGCATTGGCGATTGGCGCCGCCGTGTCTTCGATGGCGGCTCAGAATGTCGGCGCCCGCCGCTGGGACCGCATCGGGAAGATCGCCGCTGCCGGCGTCGGCTTCAATCTCCTGCTCACCGGCACGCTGGTGTTGCTGTTGTACTTCTTCGACCGACCGGTGCTTGGCCTGTTCCTGGCCGCCGACGGCGCTGCGGTGGATATTGCCCAGCACATCAACAACCTTGCCTCGTGGTCGTTCATCCTGTTCGGCGTCACCATCGTGCTGTTTGCCACGGTGCGTGCCACCGGTGCGGTGATGCCGCCGTTGATCATCCTGGTCATCTCGGTGCTCTTCATCCGCACCGGCTTTGCCTATGGGCTGCGCGATATGCTTGGTCAAAATGCCTTGTGGTGGAGTTTCCCAGCCGGTTCGATTGCTTCCCTGGCGCTGGCAGCCGCCTATTATCGCTTCGGCAGATGGCGCACCATGCACATGATCGAGGAGGAGCGGCCGGCTGCCGGTGAGCCGCCGGATACCGGTCTTGGCGTGCCGCGCGGCCGCGCCGGACTGGCACCGCAAGGGCAAAGCTGAGGCATACCGACCGCGCGGCTTGTCGCGTTGCGACCACGCTACGGATGTGATGAAGTCCACTCGCCTGCATGCGAGAGCGGTTCGCGCGGAACCGCTCTAACTCTTTGTTTTTACGCAATTCCGGACGGAAAACCGCTGCGCACTTTTCCTGGAATTGCTCTGGAGGTTCCGTCCGATGCCGCAGTTCCTGTCATTGTGTGTCGTTGTCGCCGTTGCCGTGGTTTTGAACCTGAAAGCCGCGGCGATGATGACATCGGACGGCAATTGGGGCGGGGCGATCGGCGCCATGTTGTTCGGCCCGGTCGTCTTTTTCCTAGTCTTTCAAGCCGTCCTTTTCTACGGGACGCGTCTTGTGCGTGGACCTGCGGCGGTCACGACGTTCACCACGTCGCGGCTGAACTATGTTTCCGGGCTGATCGCGCTGCTGGGTGTGCTGGGAGCGGCGGCGAACCCGATGTGATGGCTTCGCCAGCCGACCGGCCCCGCAGAAACTGCTCTATCCCTTTTTTGGAGCATGATCTTGGTCCGAAAAGTCTGCAACTTTTCGGGTTCATGCTCTATCGCGCCGCGGTGTTGCCTTTCAGGACGAAACCATCGAGCAGGAAATCCAGGCCGCTTCGGAAGACCCCGTCCCAATCATTGTCCAGCAGCAAGCGCGAGCGCTCGATCGTCGGATAGCGCGCGCTGAGACCGGCAAGGTGCTGTTGCGCGGCGGCCATGTCGTCATCCGAGCGGTCGAAATTCGCCCGGGTGATGGTGGCACCCATCACATAGTTCCACAGTGACCATATCGCGACGTTGAGGTCGGCGTCCGTAACCCCGGCTCTGGACAAGGTACGGCTCAGCATCTCAAGACGCCCGAGGATATTGGGGCCGAGCGCACGGGTCGGCAGCAGCGACGCCGACCACGGGTGGTGCAGCATGACCGCGCGCCAGTCTTCGAGCATGGGGATGACTTCGGCACGCCAGTCGCCGGCCTCGGCGACCTGCGGCGGCTCGCGATATTCCATCACCGCGTCCAGCGCCAGATCGAACACCTCTTCCTTGTTGTCGACATGCCAATACAGGCTCATCACGCCCGAGCCGAGACGATCGGCCAGCCCGCGCATCGTCAATCCATCGGCGCCTTGGGCGTCCAACAGTCCAATCGCCGTGGCGACGATGCGCTCCAGCGACAACGACGGTTCGCCGCGCGCCGCGGGGATCGCTTTTTTTCGCTGCGGCCGTTTACCCCGCGCAGCGTCGGATCTGGCTGCCATGCGTCAGTTTCTTTCTATTCGTCGGTCGCGATTTTGGCAGGCGGCGTCAGCATTGTCGATGTGCAACGGTTGACTCGTACATTGTACCATAGGATGAATCGTATATCGTACGAGTCGATTGTCGGTCACGGTCGATCACCCTGGCCGCGAACGGTCGTCGTTCACATCGCGGAGCCAAATCATGTCACGCGCCATCAACCATCTGTTCTTCGGAGGCCTCCTCATCATGACCACGGCAGTTTCCACTGCGGCAACGGCGAAGGATTTGACCATCGTCAATCCAAAGACCCTCTACGACCCGTCGCCGAACGGCTACAGCACGGCAGTGATCACGCCACCGGGAGCCCGGGTGGCCTATATTTCCGGGCAAGGCGGCCAGGACAGCACCGGCGGCCTGTCGCCCGACTTTGCCGTACAGGTAAAGCAGGCTTATGCGAACCTGCAGGCAGCCTTGGATGGAATCGGCGCCCGGCCGGATCAGGTCGCCAAGCTCACCGTCTTCGTTGTCGATCACGACATGTCCAAGCTCGGGGTGCTGACCCAGAACGTCAAGGAGATGTTCGGCGACCGGCTGCCGGCGCAGACCCTGGTTCCCGTTCCCAAGCTTGCCGTCGACCCGATGCTGTTCGAGGTCGAGGCGGTGGTGGTTCTGGAGTAGCGAGCGTGGAAGCTGCTTTTCTCCCCCGTTTACGGGGGTGAGGAGCGTTCCGCGAAGCGGACGAAAAGCCAACTGCTTGGCTTTTCGAGTGATGAACGCCCGGCGCGATAGCGAAGGGCCGGGTCCGGCAGGACAGTGAGGGGCAGAGCCAGCTTTTGTCCCCTTGACGCAGCCCCTCGTCCGTCACTTCGTGACACCTTCTCCCCGTGAACGGGGAGAAGGGAAGGGCGTGCTCCACCCTTGCTCCGCCACGGCAAGCCGCTAGGATCGCCGCCGCAGACGGACGGCAGTGACGAGGCGCAGGGTGGCGGTGGCAAGTGATGAGGCGTCGGGATCGCGCATCGCCGAGGTGTTCCGAGTTTTCCTGCATCTGGGCCTGACCTCCTTCGGCGGGCCGATCGCGCATCTCGGTTATTTCCGCGATGCCTTCGTGGTGCGCCGGAAATGGATCGACGAGGCCGGCTATGCCGACCTTGTCGCGCTCTGCCAGTTCCTGCCGGGTCCCGCTTCCAGCCAGGTTGGCTTCTCGCTCGGCGTGCTGCGAGGTGGCGGGATCGCCGGCGGGCTTGCGGCCTGGGCCGGCTTCACCTTGCCGTCGGCGGCACTGCTGGTCGTCTTCGCCTTTTGTGCAGCCGCACTCGACAATCCGGTTGGCGGGGGCATTCTGCATGGGCTGAAGCTGGTGGCGGTGGCGGTCGTTGCGCAGGCATTGTGGGGCATGGCGCGCACCCTGACGCCCGATCGCCAGCGCATCGCCATCGCACTTGGCGCTCTGTTCCTTGCCATGTTGGTTGGAGGTTGGCTCGGCCAGGTCGGCGCTATAGCCGCTGGTGCGGTTGCCGGGCTTTTCTTCTGCAGGGCCGAGGCCAACGCCGCCGCGACGCATCCGGCTTTCCCCGTCAATCGCCGGGCCGGCATGGCGGCGCTTGTCCTGTTCGCGGTTCTGCTCGTCGCGCCGCCGCTGCTCTTCGGCTGGACCGGCAGCCATGTACTGGCCTTCTTCGATGCTTTCTACCGCTCGGGTGCGCTGGTGTTCGGTGGCGGCCACGTCGTGCTGCCGCTGCTGGAGAACGCGGTCGCCGCACCCGGCTGGGTACCGCTGCAGGATTTCCTCGCCGGCTACGGCGCGGCACAGGCCGTTCCCGGGCCACTGTTCACCTTCGCCGCCTATCTCGGCGCGGTTTCCGGCATCGTGCCCAACGGCCTCGTCGGCGCATCGTTGGCGCTTGTCGCCATCTTCCTTCCCGGCCTTCTTCTCGTTTACGGCGCCTTGCCGTTCTGGGATCAGCTGCGCGCACTGCCGAAGGCGCAGGCGGCGATGCGCGGCACCAATGCTGCAGTGGTCGGCATCCTGGCCGCCGCCTTCTACGATCCGGTGCTGACCAGCGCCATCATCGGTCCGCTCGACGCCGTGCTGGGTCTCGCCGGGTTCCTGTTGCTGGTCTTCGCCAAGGCACCGCCCTGGATGGTGGTGTTGCTGCTGGCCGGCGCCGGAGCGGTGATGTGAAGGTCGCGAACCTCCCTTCTCCCCCGGAGGGAGAAGGGATAGCTGCCGCCAGCTAAGGCAAAGGCAGGCACCAGATCGCGAACAGCGGCTGGTCGCCGGAGCGCATGGCGTGGACGATGTTAGCGGGGTTGTGGATCAGGCCGCCGATGCCAGGCTCTACCCACGGATCGTCATCCTGTCGCCAATGACCCTGGGACAGGGCGATATAGACTTCTTCCGGCGGGTGGCGGTGGTTCGGATAATCCATGTTCGGGCTGAGGATAGAAGCACCGATTTCGACACGCTCGCTGGGTATTGCGCCACCCTGGCCGACGATCGTCGCCTCGGCATAATTTTCCGAAAGCGCGTCGGAAATGCGACGTTCGGCCCGGCTGCTCCAGGCCAGAAGCGGTTCGATCGCCTGGAAGGAAGCGGCCAGCTTGCGCAGTCCGCCATTTTCCAGATTGCGATAGCTCGCCTGGAGGTGGATGCAGGAAGGCCGTCGTGCCGGTTCCGTCGTACCGCACTCGAACTCGCCACGCGGAATGCTGTCAGCGACGCGTCGCCAGCCCAGCGCCAGGGGTGTGTCGCCAGTCGCTTTCGGTGCGATCGCGGCTGCGAGGTCGTCGAGGAAGGTGGCCAGGTTTTCCTGGTGCGATGCTGCCATGGTGCTGCTCCGGCGTTGCCGCCACACTGTTCCACGACCGCATGGGCGGAGGCAATGGTGTGTGGTTTATCGCGAAGGCTTCAGCGTCGCTCGGGCCGATCACGCCTGCCGTTGCACCTGCGCCGACAGATCTTCCATGAAAGCGCTGACCACGGGATCGGCCTTGTAGTCGCGACGCAGCGCGAGATGGAAATCGACGCCGTATGACAGCGTATCGGGATTGAGCGGTGCGAGATCCCCTGACCGGCAATGGGGTTCGGCGAAATGATCGGGCAGATAGCCGAGATGCTCGCCTGACAGGATGAGGATGAGATTGGCTTCCATATTGTCGGCCGACGCGGTGATGTGTGAGTTCGGTGGCAGTTGCGGAGCGGTCGGAACCGGATAGCGCCGTGATGCCCAGCTTTGCCCGGACAGCTGTTCCATCGTGCAGGTGCCGCTCTCGGCGAACAGCGCGTGGCCACGTCCGCAATAGGCGACCTGGCGCTCGGAAAACAGGTGCCGGTATTCGAGCACCGGCACGCGGCGCCAGAAATAGCCGATCGCCGCGTGCAGTTGGCCGTTCTCCAGAAGGTCCTCGATGAGGTCGGGAGAATTGATCGTCACATTGATCTGCACGGCCTCGTCGCGCCGGCGAAACCGTGAGATCGCCTGGCTGAGCAGCGCGTTCTGTGCCGCCGGCGCATTGCCGATCAGGCCGAGATTGAGGATGCCGACCAGTTCGCGGTCGATGTTTCGCGCTTCGATGTTCAGCTCGCCGAGCAGGTTGAGATAGCGCCGCGCCACATGCAGGAAGCGCTCGCCCTTCGGCGTCAGCCGGAAGCCCTTGCGGCCGCGTTCGCACAGCCGGTAGCCGAGCCGCATCTCGAGATCGGCGATGTGGCTGCTGATCGTGGGCTGGCGCATGTTGAGCGCATGCTGCGCCGCTGAAAGCCCGCCGGCATTGACCACCGCGAAGAAGATGCGGGTCAGCCTCAGGTCCAGATCCGTGGAGATGCCGCTCATTACATAGACCTCTGCCTATGCATGCATACCGAAATCAGGATTGAAATCCAATGCAAGCTGCCGCCCAAATGCCGGCGAGGAGAACATAGAGGGGGAGACTATGAATACCGCTTACGAGGCGGCAGCGCCGCTGGCTGCGGCGCCCGCCGCAATGAAGATCGAAACCCACGGCATCGACATCATTCCCGACCATGAACGGCACGCCACCGTGTTCGACTTCATGCGCATCGAATGGGGTGGTGCGAACTCACTGGCCACCGCGGTGCTCGGATCGTTTCCGATCATCTTCGGCCTTTCCTTCTGGCAAGGCGTCGCCGCCTGCGTGACCGGCGTGGTCATCGGCGGACTGATCCTTGCGCCGATGGCGATTTTCGGCGCCATGAACGGCACCAACAATGCCGTCTCCTCCAGCGCGCATTTCGGTGTCGTCGGCCGTATCGTCGGTTCGTTCCTGGCCCTGCTCACGGCGATCTGCTTTTTCGCGATCAGCGTCTGGTCGAGCGGCGATGCCCTGGTCGGAACCCTGCACCGGCTGTTCGGCGCCGCGGAAAGCGAATGGCTCTACGGGCTTGCCTATGGCCTCTTCGCCGGTGCGATCCTGCTGGTCTGCATCTACGGCTTCCAGCTGATGCTGGTCGTCAACAGGATCGCGGTCGTCGTGGTGACGGCCCTGATGATCATCGGGCTGGTCGCCTTCTGGCCGCAGTTCGACCAGAGCTTCGCCGGCTCCGGGCTTGTCGTCGGTGGCGAAGGCTTCTGGCCGGCCTTCATCGGGTCGACGCTGATCGTGCTGTCGAATCCGATCTCCTTCGGTGCCTTCCTTGGCGACTGGACCCGCTACGTTCCGCGTCAGACCAGCAAGCTCAAGCTGATGGGCGCGGCCTTCCTGGCGCAGGTGCTGACCCTGCTGCCGTTCCTGTTCGGCCTGATCACCGCGACGGTGGTTGCCGCCGCCGCGCCCGACTACATCACCAATGCGAACTACACCGGCGGGCTCATCGCGGTTGCCCCGGCATGGTTCCTGCTGCCGCTGCTCGGCCTCGCCCTGGTCAGCGGCATGTCGACCGGCACCACGTCGCTTTATGGCACCGGCCTCGACTTCTCCAGCGTGTTTCCGGTGCTGAGCAGGGTGCAGGCGACCTTGCTGATCGGCATCATCTCGATCGTCTTGATCTTCGTCGGCCGCTTCAGCTTCAGCCTGATCTCTTCGATCACCACGCTGGTGACGCTGATCATCGTCATGACCACCCCATGGATGTCGGTGATGATCGTCGGCGCGTTCCTGCGGCGCGGCTATTATCTTCCCGAACACATGCAGGTGTTCAACCAGGGCAAGACCGGCGGCGCCTACTGGTTCCGCAACGGCTGGAACATTGCCGGCATCACCG
Source organism: Mesorhizobium sp. EU05-FHT14A09 (assembly GCF_058790995.1). Lineage (NCBI taxonomy): Bacteria > Pseudomonadati > Pseudomonadota > Alphaproteobacteria > Hyphomicrobiales > Phyllobacteriaceae > Mesorhizobium > Mesorhizobium sp. EU05-FHT14A09. The sequence goes on along the minus strand of NZ_JBYTDF010000015.1, from coordinate 44,597 downwards.
CCTGGATCCCGACCGCACTGCTGGCGCTGGCGACGGTCAACATTCCCGGCCAGTTCGTCGGCTGGCTCGGCAATCTGTTCGGCGGCGTCGATGTCTCGCTGATCGTGGCGCTTGTCCTGCCGGCGATCATCTACCCGGCCCTGCTGTTCGTGTTCCCCGAACCGCGCGCCGTTTACGGCCCCAACGGCCCACGCCTTGTTCCGGTGTCGGACGAAGCGATCGCGCCAATCACCTGATCGGCGCCAAGATGCAAGGAGCATGATTGATGGATCAGAACCAAACCGCGGTCGCCGAAGCGGCGGAACGCCTGGTGGCCGCGTTCGGTCGTCACGACACCGAGGCCTATTTCTCGGCCTTCGCACCGGACGCCACCTTCATCTTCCACAATCATCCGGCGGTTCTGGCCAGCCGCGAGGACTACCGTCTTTTGTGGAAGGACTGGGAGACATCGCTCGGCTTCAAGGTTCTCGACTGCAAGTCATCCGACAGGGACATCCGGCTTTTCGGCGACATGGCGATCTTCACGCATCGCGTCGAAACCCGTGCGGCGTTCGGTGGTGAAGCCGTCACCAGCCATGAACGCGAAACCATCGTTTTCCGCAAGCACGATGGCCAATGGCTCGCCGTCCACGAGCATCTCTCGACCATGCCGGAAGCTTGAGAGCTCCTTCCGGTCCACCATTAGAGCGTTTCCGCTTTTTCGCGGAAACGCTCTAAAGTTTTGTTTTCAAAGCATTTTTGTAACGCCAAGTGAATCCACTTGGCTACAAAATGCTCCAACAGCATAGCAGGCCCGCATCGTGACCAGATCCTTCAACCAGCCGCTCGGCGGCAACGAGATGCCGCGTTTCGGTGGACCGGCGACCATGATGCGCCTGCCGACACAGCCGGATGCGACCGGTCTCGACGCCTGCTTCGTCGGCGTGCCGCTCGACATCGGCACGTCGAACCGCGCCGGCACCCGCTTCGGCCCCCGTCAGATCCGTGCCGAATCCTGCATGGTCAGGCCCTACAACATGGCGACACGCGCCGCGCCCTTCGACAGCCTGATGGTGGCCGACATCGGCGACGTGCCGATCGACACCTTCAACCTGCCGGCTTGCATGGACATCATCACCCGGCACTATGCGGGGATCATGGAAGCCTCGTGCATTCCGCTGACGCTGGGTGGCGACCACACCCTGACCTATCCGATCCTGCGCGCGGTTGCCGAGAAGCACGGTCCGGTTGGATTGATCCATGTCGATGCGCATGCCGATATCAACGATCACATGTTCGGCGAGGCGATCGCGCACGGGACGCCGTTCCGCCGTTCGGTCGAGGCGGGCGTGCTCGACACGCGCCGTTGCGTCCAGATCGGTCTGCGCGGCACCGGTTACGCGGCCGACGATTTCGACTGGCCACGCCAGCAGGGCTTCCGTGTCGTCCAGGCCGAGGAATGCTGGCACAAGTCGCTGTCGCCGCTGATGCAGGAAGTGCGCCAACAGATCGGCGACGGACCGGTCTACATCTCCTTCGACATCGACAGCCTCGATCCGGCCTATGCGCCCGGTACCGGAACGCCGGAGATCGGCGGGCTGACAACGGTGCAGGCGCTCGAGATCATACGCGGCTGCGCCGGCCTGAACATCGTCGGCTGCGACCTCGTCGAGGTCAGCCCGCCTTACGATACGTCCGGCAATACGGCGCTCGTCGCCGCCAATTTGCTGTTCGAGATGCTTTGTGTGCTGCCGGGTGTGAGGAGGAGGGTGTAGGGACGAGTGTTGCGACTTTCCTTCTCCCCTTGTGGGAGAAGGTGGCTGAGCCTCGGCGGCGCAGCCGCTGTAGGCGAGGTCGGATGAGGGGTGTTGGACTGAACGCCATCGACTTGGTTATCTACGTGGAGCGCCTCCACAGCGCGTAATATTGCTCAGCCTCATTTCTTCCAGCACCCCTCATCCGTCTCGGCGCTGCGCGCCGATCCACCTTCTCCCACAAGGGGAGAAGGAAACGGCCGCGCCTTACCCGCCCATGCCGGAACGCGGCAGATGGATGAGCCCGTCAAAACGCTGGCGCAGGCGGTCGTCGATGGCGCGGGGTACATGGTTCGGGAAACGTTCCGCCAGGATGCGCTTCTTCTCGGCAATGGCGCGCTGCAGGATGTCGGGCTTACCCCTTTCGTTCCATTCCTTGGGCGAAAAGCGGTCGCCGATGGCCGGGTAGAAATACTCCGTCTGCATCAGCTTCAGCGTCTGGTCATTGCCGAGGTAGTGGCCGGGCCCGTTAAGGCAGACTTCGGTGATGGTATCGATCGACAGCGCCTCGTCGCTGACCTCGATGCCGCGCACGCAGCGCAGGCATTGGCCGATCATGTCGTTGTCGATGATCAGGCTTTCCAGGCAGAAGCCGAGAAGGGAAGCATGCATGCCGGCGGATTCGTAGACGAGGTTGAGCCCCGACAGGCCGGCCATCACGTCGGTGATGCCTTTTTCGAAGCCGGACTGGATATCCGGCAGTTTGGAATCGGCCATGCCGGCGGCCGAACCGCCCGGCAGATCGTAGAATTGCGCCATCTGTGCGCAGGCTGCCGTCAAAAGCGCCTGCTCGGCCGAGCCGCCCGACATCGCGCCGGTGCGCAGGTCCGAGACGAAGGGCCAGGTGCCGAAAATGGCCGGATGTCCGGGTTTGAGGGCGTTGACATAGACCAGTCCCGCCAGCACTTCGGCCACCGCCTGCACCACGGCGCCGGCAATCGCCGCCGGTGCGGTCGCACCGGCCTGGCCGGCGGAAAGCAGCAGGATCGGTATGCCGCCTTCAATACAGGCCTCCAGCACGCCGCAGGCGTCCTCGGCGAACTTCATCGGCGGTACGACGAAACAGTTGGAGTTGGACACGAAGGGCCGGGCGCGGAAATTCTCCTCGCCACCGGCGATCGCATAGAGCATCTCCAGCGCCGGTTTCACGTTCTCGCGCACCGTGAACGAGGTGCCGACATGTTTGGACGTTCCCATCACGCAGGCGTAGAGCGTGTTGAAGTCCATCTCGAGCGGATCGGGAATGTCGCGCGGCACCATCGGCCGCTGGAAGAAGTGGATGTTGTCGAGGCCATCGACGATGCGTGCGGCATCATAGATGTCCTGCAACAGGCTCTCGCGGTATTCACGCTTCTCGACATCGACCAGATGCACGGCGGCACCCGCCGTGCCGTAATGCACGCGTTTGCCCTGGATCAACATGTCGTGTTTCGGATCCTGGCCGTGCAGCGTGAAGTTGCGCGCCGCCTTGCGGATGGTGTCGAGCACCAGCGCGCGCGGGAAGCGGATGCGGCCATCGTCGCTGTAGCTGGCGCCGACCCCGGTCAGCGCCTCGATGCAGGATGGAATGGCGTTGGCGAAGCCGACCGTTTCCAGCAGCGTCAGGACCGCCTCATGGACGCGTTCCAGGTCGTTCTGGGCCAATGGACCGTAGCGTCCGCCTTCCAGTCCGGCCCTCACTGGCCTAATGTCATCAGCCAGAGGCGCGGCACGCATGGCTCGTCGCGCCTCGCGCCCACCGGATCGTCGAGACCCGCCAGTGCCTTGTAAATCATGCTTTTCCGCCGTCATGGACATGGAAAACCTCCGCTTTTAGTCCCGAAGCTTTGCGCGTGGTGGTTGGTCCACCATCAGCGGGCTTCTTCCCCTTGTATTGGCGAACTATGTCAATCGCATTGGTACAGCATATGAGCCAAATTTACCCGGCCGGTGGACCAGATTCCGCAAATCGTTCGCCAGCATTGCCCCGTGACACATTCTGCAGTCGCCTTCAAAGATAAGGCTTGAGCCGGACCTTAGGTCATAGCTTACAGCGGTCCTCCGGAGGTTTCATGGACGAGCTTGCAAGGAACGTTCACATCGCCGAGACCGAATGGCTGACCGCCGCCGAATGCGCCGGCCGCATCGGCCTGACGGTACGGGCGCTCAGGCTGTACGAACGCTATGGCCTGATCGCGCCGCGCCGCACCGACAAGGACTGGCGGCTCTATGGCGCCGGCGACGTCGCCCGCCTCACCGAGGTCCTGGCCCTGAAACGGCTCGGCCTCAGCCTGTCGGCCATTGCCGGCCTGCTGGCTGGCCAGGCAACCGATATCGAGCGCCTGCTGCGCATGCAGCAGGCATTGTTGCGGGAGACGCGCGAGCGCGCCGACCAGGGCCTGGTCATCGTCGAGGCGTTGCAAGGCAAGCTTGCCGGCGGCGGTCGCGTGTCGATCGACGACCTCGTCAAACTGGCAAAGGAGACCCAGATGAGCGACATCTCGTCAGACGCCATCGCCTGGCGCCGCTATGAACAGACCAGGCCGCGCGCCGCGGTCGAAATCGCCCCCGCGCTTTATGTCGATTTTGCCGGCCACTATCAGCTGCAGGATGGGCCGGGTCTGGCCATTATCCACCGCGACGGGCATCTCTTTATCCAGGTGACCGGTCAACCCGAAGTGGAAGCCTTTCCCGAGAGCGACCATTCTTTCTTTCTCAAATTGGAACCGGCCCAGATCACCTTCATGCGCTCCGCCTCAGGCGTGGTCGACCGGTTGGTGTTGCACCAGGGTGGGTTGGATCTTCCCGCACAACGCATCGACGAGGCCGTCAGCCGCGAGATTCAGGCGGCGCTGGACAAGCGTATCCGCGACAAGACCCCGGTGCCGGACAGCGAGGTGCTGCTACGGGCGACGATCCGCGATCACATGCGCGGAGAACCCGATTACGAGCGGATGAGCCCGGCTTTGGCTGAAGCGGCCCGCACGCAGAGGGATTTCATCGCCAAGGACCTGGCGCGTTTCGGTGCCCTGATCGACGTGACGTTCCGAGGGGTCAATCAGGAGGGCTGGGACGTCTACGACGTGCGCTTCGAGCATGGCGAGGTGGAGTGGAGTTTTTCGCTGACGCCCGACGGCAAGTTCAGCGGCATGTTCCTGCGCCCAAGGCCTTAGGGGGAGCCCCCGTCGCGCCATTGCGACAGCCAAGTCCGTCGAATCATGAGGAACCGGTCCAATGGTCATTGGCTGGACTAAAGCGTTTCCGTTTTGCACGGAAACGCGGAAACGCTCCTATTCTTTGTTCTCACGCAATTCCGGACGGAAAACCGCTGCACACTTGTCCTGGAATTGCGCGCTACGCCTGCGTGTGCAGTCACGCCGTTGGGCAGCCGTCCTGCCTGGCATCATCGGTTTCGGTCCGCTGCTGGCCCAATCGGCCCGGACACGGGATGCTGGCCACCGGTCCACGGCAGGGCATCTGGCCAGGCTGCTGGCTTGGGCCAGCATACTGGCTGTGGTCACGCTGCTCACGGCCGGTGTCTGGTGGCTTCTGCCGGTGTGCCTGCCGGTATCCTTTGCCTTTCGCCTGCATTGACACTGGCGGTACCACACTCCTCGGCGCGGACCGAACCGTTCGGCTGGCATCGAGACGCTTCCACGACGGCGCCAATAGGTACGCCGGCTAATATCTCGTCGGTGCTCTCTGGAAAAGAAACCGCCCGGCTTTGGACCGGGCGGAGGTGAGCCGTCTGGGAGGATGCGGCTAAGCGGCTGCCGGTCGCCGGCCCGCTGCGGTAGCGAGCTCGCGTATGCCGGGTTCGATATGTTGCAGCGAAATGGACGATATGCCCAGTCGCATGAAGCGCGACGGTTTGTCGGCGCGGTCGAAGAAGCGGTCGCCTGGTTCGATGATCACGCTGCGGCTGGCTGCGGCTGTCGCAAGATCGCGCGAGTCGGTGCCGCGTGGTCCTTCCAGCCACAGCGAGGTGCCGCCGGCGGAGTCGGTGGCGCGCCATTCCGGCAGGAAGGCCGAGATGGCATTGACCAGCCGCTTGCGGCGCTCGTCGAAGGCGGTCGAAAGGCGACGCACCAGCGCCTCGTGATGGCCGAGCGACAGGAACAGCGCAACGGCGCGCTGGTTGTTGGCCGGCGGATGGCGCAGCATGAAGCGACGCAGCGCGCGCAGTTCGGCGATCAGCCCGGCAGAAGCCACGATGTAGCCGAGGCGCAGGCCTGGGGCGAGCGTCTTCGACATCGAGCCGACATAGACGACGCGGCCGGAGCGATCGATGCTCTTCAGCGCCTGCTGTGGCGCCTCATCCAGCAACTGGCTGTCATAGCCGTCCTCGATGATGATCTGGTTGTTGCGGTTGGCGCGGGCCAGAAGGTCCTGACGGCGTTCCTGCGACAACGGCACCATCGTCGGGCACTGATGGCTCGGCGTCACGAACACGAAGCCGGAATCGGCCGGGATCGCCGAGGTGACGATGCCGGACTGGTCGACCGGGATCGGCTGAATGTCGGCGCCGGCCAGCCGGAAGATCGAGCGGGCATCCGGATAACCGGGGTCTTCCATCGCCACCTTCGAGCCCTTGGCCATCAAGAGTGTAGCGAGCATGTAGAGCGCGTTCTGCGCGCCGAGCGTCACGATGATCTCGTCTGGGTTGGCGAAGATGCCGCGCCGCGGCAGCAGCCGGGCCTGGATCTGTTCGATCAGCAGCGGGTCGTCGCGGTCGACCATGTCCGAGGCCCAGTTGCGGATCTCCAGTACGGCCAGCGCCATGCGGTTGCACTCGCGCCATTCGGCGGTCGGGAACAGCGCCGGGTCGAACTGGCCATATACAAATGGATATGACGACTTGATCCAGTTGTCGTGCTTGTTGGGCGGCGGCATGTCGCTGGCAGCGATCTGGCGCAGCTTCTTCCAGTCGATCTCGTTGGCCTGCTCCGGCGCCTTCTGCGGCCGTGCCGGCGTTGCCAGCACCTCCGGATTGACGAAGTGGCCACGCCGTTCGCGCGCCACCAGGAAGCCCTGATCGACCAGCTGCTGGAAGGCGAGCACCACGGTGCCGCGCGCGACGCCGAGCTTTTCGGCCAGGATGCGGCAGGACGGAAGCGGCATGGATGCGGCGATCTGACGGTCGAGAATGGCGGCCACGATCGCCTGGCGGATCTGCGCCTGCAGGGTCTGGCCGGACTCGGCCGAAATCCTGAACAGGCCCGACCATATCGCTGTGTCGTTACGCTGTGGCATATTCGGGCGCTCCTCGTTGGTCAGTCTTTTTTGTTTTGTGGACCATTGGACTGTATGATTGGTCCAAGGGTTTGCGCCAATCAATTTTTCTGATCCTTGGGATTTATGCCAGTGATCCTTCATTCCCGCCGGTGAACACCAAAAAGTAGAAATTTCCCGCTCTGGTTGGCGGCGTGGCACCTTTGCCTCGGCCCGTTTCAGCCGGACGCAAAATGTACGCGATCGGCAACTTGAACCGATTGAAATTCCCCTAGATAACTTCCGGCAAATCTCTCGCTTGCCACAATCGCTCTGCTAGACTGCCGCTGAACCGCCACTCCTCGCCATTTTCCGGAGATCGCCGTGGACCGCACCGCTTTCGACAAACAGCTCGCCGCACTGCGCGCCCATCGCGCTGCAACCCCGATGAACATGCGCGAGGCCTTTGCCGCCGATCCGGACCGCTTCAAGCGCTTTTCGGCGCTGGACGGCGACATGCTGCTCGATTGGTCCAAATGCGCGGTCGACGAAGAGACGATGAAACTGCTCGAAGGCCTGGCCAGGGACGCCGACCTCGAAGGTCGCCGCGCGGCGATGTTCGCCGGCAAGCACATCAACATCACCGAGGATCGCGCCGTGCTGCATACCGCGCTGCGCAATCTCGACGGCAGGGGTCTTCATGTCGACGGCCAGGACGTGCAGAAGGATGTACGCTCGGTGCTCGACGCCATGAGTGTCTTTGCCGATGCCATCCGCACCGGCAAGGCCGCCGGCCACACCGGCAAGAAGATAACCGACATCGTCAACATCGGCATCGGCGGTTCGGATCTCGGCCCGGTGATGGCGACGCTGGCGCTCGCGCCCTATCATGACGGGCCGCGCACGCATTACGTCTCCAACATCGACGGCGCCCACATTCATGATACGCTGAAGGGCCTGTCTCCCGAAACGACGCTGATCATCGTCGCTTCCAAGACCTTCACCACCGTCGAGACGATGACCAATGCCGAGACGGCACGCAAATGGGTCGAGGCCAAGCTTGGCAAGGAGGCCGTCGGCAAGCATTTCGCCGCTGTCTCCACCGCGCTCGATCTGGTTGCCAAGTTCGGCATCGAGAAGGACCGCGTCTTCGGTTTCTGGGACTGGGTCGGCGGGCGTTATTCGGTCTGGGGCGCCATCGGCCTGCCGGTGATGATTGCCGTCGGTCCTGCAAACTTCCGCGCCTTCCTGGCCGGCGCCCATGACATGGACGAGCATTTCCAGTCTGCGCCGCTGAACAAGAACCTGCCGGTGCTGCTCGGCCTCGTTGGTTTCTGGCACCGCGTCGTCTGTGGTTATCCGGCCCGCGCCGTCATTCCTTATGACCAGCGCCTGTCGCGCCTGCCGGCCTATCTGCAGCAGCTCGATATGGAATCGAACGGCAAGAGCGTCATGCTGGACGGAGAAAAGGCCGTCACCCTGACCGGCCCGCTGGTCTGGGGCGAGCCCGGCACCAATGGCCAGCATGCCTTCTTCCAGCTCCTGCATCAGGGCACGGACATCATCCCGGTCGAATTCATTGCCGCTGCCATCGGTCATGAGCCCGAGCTCAGGCATCATCACGACCTGCTGCTGGCCAATGTCGTGGCGCAGTCGGAAGCGCTGATGAAGGGCCGCACGCTGGAAGAAGCGCGTGCGCAGATGCTGGCCAAGGGCATGAAGCCGGAACAGGTCGACAAGATCGCGCCGCACCGGGTCTTTTCCGGCAACCGGCCGTCGCTCACCATCCTCTATCGCAAGCTCGACCCGCGTACCTTTGGCCGGCTGATCGCGCTCTACGAGCACCGCGTCTTCGTCGAAGGCACGCTCTACGATATCAATTCCTTCGACCAATGGGGGGTCGAACTCGGCAAGGAACTCGCCACCAGCCTGCTGCCTGTCGTTGAGGGCAAGGAGAATGCCGCCAAGAGAGATGCCTCGACAGCGGGGCTGGTAGGACATATTCACCGGCTAAACGAACGGGAGTAGCTGGTTTGGCGGGCATCAAGGGTATTCTTTTCGACAAGGACGGCACACTGATCGATTTCCACGCCACCTGGGGTGGCGTGGCTGATCGCATGGCGCTGGAAGCGGCGAACGGCGATCGCGCCAGGGCCGACGAGCTGCTGGCCAAGGTCGGCTACGACTTCGAAACCAAGGGCTTCAAGGCGGACTCCATCTTCGCCGCCGGCACCAATGCCGACATCATCGAGCTGTGGTTTCCCGAATTGTCGGCGGCCGAGCAGCGCGAGGCGCTGGATCATTTCAATGAGATCTGCATCGAACAGGGTTCTGCCTTTGCCGTGCCGCTGCCCGGCATTGCCGAGTCGCTTGCAGCGCTGCACGCCAAATCCTACCGGCTGGGCGTCGCCACCAACGATTCCACCGCCGGCTGCGAGCGTACGCTGTCGGCCATCGGCATGGCGCAGCTGTTCGACGCCGCCTACGGTTATGACGCGGTCGCCAACCCGAAGCCGGCGCCGGACGCGGTCATTGCCTTCTGCGACCTCACCGGGCTGAAGCCTTCCGAGATCGCCATGGTCGGCGACAACCGACATGACCTCGACATGGCGCGCGCCGGCGGCTGCGGCCTGGCGGTGGGTGTTTTGTCGGGCACCGGCACGCGCGAGACCCTGGCACCACTGGCCGATGTGGTGCTGGCTTCCGTCGCGGATCTTCCGGCGTTCCTGGCTGGAAGAGGGTGAACGTGTCTATCTTTCCTCCCGCGAGGAAGAAAGCGATTTGAACATCTTGATGAGCACGCGAACAGGGAAGCGCAGCCCAAGTGCTAGAAATCGCACGAGAGGGGGAGCAGGCACATCGCGCCAGAGCTGTCGCATGGTTCGGGACGCATCCTCGATCCCTGATTGAAGGGTCGGTCTATCGGCGGGGTTCGTCGATAGATGGGCAGTCCGGATGATCTCCAATCGGCGGCGGTTGAAGGCCCGCGTCACCAAAATCAAAGCCACGAGCGTAATTGTCAGGCTGGCAAGAAGCGGCAGCGCACTCCACCCGCTGGTCAGCCAGCCGAGCAACGTGACAAGGATAAGAATTGCAAAAGGAAACGCCGTCATGCTTTCCAGGAAATTGAATTTCCTGACGGCTTCAGACTGCTCTTGGTTGAGCATCCTTGTTCCATCTGCCGTCGGATACCGCAGGAGCGGAAGGTTATTGTCTGCAACAGGCATCTGATAAATTTGCCTTTGTTGAATCCAGGTTGGCTCAAGCGCTGCATATCGAAACACAAAAGAGTAAATACGCCGCAAGGCATAAGATTAAACTCTTGCCTAGACGAGTTTCGCAACGATGCACGATCCCTTCCAGCATGCCACCTTGGGCGTCGGCGTCTTTTATCGTGATCCATGGGCAGCGCTTGAATGGCTTGAGCGTGCCTTCGGCTTCCAGCGCAGCATGCTGGTCACCGATCCGTCGGGCCGGCTGGTGCATTCCGAGATGCGCTTTGCCGATGCCTACATCGTCGTCGACCATGAATGGGCGGACGATATCGCCAGCCCTGTTTCGGTCGGCGGCAGGAACACGCAACTTGTGTATCTGAAGCTGCCTGGTGGTCTCGACGAACATTGCGAACGGGCGCGTCTCGCCGGCGCCGAGATCATGCAGGAGCCCGCCGATCAGTTCTATGGCGAGCGCACTTATCGGGCGCGCGATCCGGAAGGCCATGTCTGGACCTTTGCCGAGACCGTCCGGCATGTCCCGCGTGAGGAGGCCGAACAGCTGAGCGGCTGCCGGATCGACGGCTGGCACGCAGAATAGCAGGGTCATCGTAGCCTACTCTGCATTCGAAACCACTTCCTTTGAAACAGCCTTCACATTCCTCTGGCTTGATGGCCGCGGATCGGAGATTGTCGGCGTCTCGGTTGCGTCGGCTGGTGCCGGCGAGCAGGGCGATCGGGCAGGCCAATGTCAGCAAGCAGGATGGAACTATGCAGATCGGAATGATGGGACTGGGCAGGATGGGCGCCAACATGGTCAGGCGCCTGCAGCGCGACGGCCATGAATGCGTCGTCTACGATATCAATCCGGCCAGCGTCGAAGCCCTGGTCAAGGAAGGGGCGACCGGCGCAGGTTCGCTGGAAGAGTTCATCGGCAAGCTGGCCAAGCCGCGTGCCGTCTGGCTGATGCTGCCCGCCGCCATCACCGGCAAGGTCGCCGATCAGGTCGCGGGCCTTCTCGACAAAGGCGACATCATTATCGACGGCGGCAATTCAAACTATCGCGACGCGGTCGATCTCGCCGCGCGGTATGCCGAAAAGGGCCTGGCTTTCGTCGATGTCGGCACCAGCGGCGGCGTCTGGGGGCTGGAGCGCGGTTACTGCCTGATGATCGGCGGTCCCGATGCGGCGGTGAAGCACCTCGACCCGGTTTTCGCAACGCTGGCGCCCGGTGCGGACAATGGGGCTACGCCCGACAAGGCCGCCGGCACTGCGCCATTCGGTTATCTGCATTGCGGGCCGAGTGGTGCCGGTCACTTCGTCAAGATGGTGCACAACGGCATCGAATACGGCGTCATGGCCGCCTATGCCGAAGGCGTGAACATCCTCAAGGCCGCGAATTCCGGCAAGGCCAAGCGCAGTGCCGATGCCGAGACGACGCCGCTGTCGGAGCCGCAATATTACCAGTTCGACATCGACCTGCCGGCGGTCACTGAAGTGTGGCGGCATGGTTCGGTCATCGGTTCCTGGCTGCTCGATCTCACCGCCGGCGCGCTCAAGGCGGATCCTGCGCTGGCCGGGTACGGCGGCCGCGTCTCGGATTCCGGCGAGGGCCGCTGGACGCTGAAGGCTGCCATCGACACCGGCGTGCCGGCACCGGTACTGTCCGCCGCGCTCTTCGACCGCTTCTCCTCGCAGGGCGAGTCGGCCTTCGCCGACAAGCTTTTGTCCGCCATGCGTTATGCCTTCGGCGGCCATCTCGAAAAGCCGAAGGCGTAAGGGAGTACCGATCATGGCAGCGGCTGAAACCCGATCGGATGTGCTTGTGCTGTTCGGCGCCACAGGCGACCTGGCGCACAAGAAGATCTTCCCGGCGCTCTATTCGATGGTGGAGCGCGACCACCTGAAAGAACCGATCATCGGTATCGCCTATGACGACTGGACGGTGGAGAAGCTGGCCGAGCGTGCGCATGACGGCATCAAGGCGGCACTCGGCAAGGTCGATGAGAAAGTCTTCGCCAGGCTTGTTGGGCTGTTGCGCTATGTCAGCGGCGATTACCGTAACCAGGAAACCTTCGACAAGCTGAAGGAAGAGCTGAACGGCTTCCGCCATCCGCTCTACTATCTCGCCGTACCGCCTTCGATGTTCGAACCGGTGGTGCAGGGGCTGGAGCAGTCGGGTGGCGCGGTTGGCGCCAGGCTGATGGTGGAAAAGCCCTTCGGGCGCGACCTGCAGTCGGCGCGTTGGCTGAACCGGGTGCTGCACATCGTCTTCGACGAGAACTCGATCTTCCGCATCGACCACTATCTCGGCAAGGAAGCGATCCAGAACCTGCTCTACTTCCGCTTCGCCAACTCCTTCCTGGAGCCGATCTGGAATCGCAACTATGTCGAGAGCGTCCAGATCACCATGGCCGAGAATTTCGGCGTGCAGGGGCGCGGGAAATTCTATGACGAGGTCGGCTGCATCCGCGACGTCATCGAGAACCACCTGCTCAACATCATGCTGCTTCTGGCGATGGAGCCACCGTCTGGTCGCTCCGCCGAGGACCTGATCGACGAGAAGGTGCAGGTGCTGAAGGCGGTGCGCACGCTGACCAAGGACGATGTGGTGCGCGGACAGTTTGCCGGCTATCTGCAGGAGCCGGGCGTCGCGGCGGGCTCGACCGTCGAGACCTTCGCCGCCGTGCGCTTCTTCGTCGACACCTGGCGCTGGCAGGATGTGCCCTTCTTCATCCGCGCCGGCAAGAACCTGCCGGTGCGCGCCACAGAGGTCGTCGTCCGGCTGAAGCGGCCACCGCTCGATGTCTTCGACACGATCGCGCCTGACGAGGCCAATTATGTGCGGTTCCGCATCAACCCGGAAATCTCCATCAGCATCGGCGCGCGCCGCAAGCAGGCCGGCGACGCGATGGTCGGCGAGCAGGTCGAGCTTTCGGCCGTCGACGATTCCGCCGGCGACATGGAGCCGTATGAGCGCCTGATCGGCGATGCCATGAACGGCGATGTGCGCCTGTTCACCCGCCAGGATGCGTCGGAAGCGGCCTGGCGCATCGTCGGTCCGATACTCGATGACAAGAGCCAGCCGGCGATCTACGAGCCGGGCACCTGGGGGCCTGCCGAGACGATGGCCAAGTTCGGGCCGCCCAACGGCTGGATCGATCCGGCAAAATAGAGCCTGGGAAACGGGGCTGTATCGCAGAAAAAAGACCGGGACGCTTGGCGCCCCGGCCGAAGCAGAGGCTGAAAAGCCTCTCGGGAGGGAAGAACACAACCGGTGGTACGGGAGGAATCACCGGATGATTATTTCAGTTTGCAGCAAGATTCTGGCGTGCGCGAAGCATGGGATTCTGTTTTTGAAGCAATCCATGCAAAAATTGGCGTTATTGTTGCGAGCAATCGCAGGTGGCGTGGAAACTGAGTCCCTTCCGCCAGGGTTGAATTAGGACTCCTGAATAAACGAAAAGACAGTTGCCAGGGTCGCTGCGCCCACAGCACCGAAGTCGGTGACATGGTATTCGGCGATCGTCCTGAGCCGCCTGCGCGGCAGGTGGGCGCGGCCGGGATCGCCGACCAGCACCGTAACGCCGGCGGCAAGACAGCGGTCGAGGAAAGCGGTGACGCGCCGGGTAAGCCGGCGTTCGTAGAACAGGTCGCCGACCATCACCAGATCGACATGCGGGGGCTCCCCGATGGTCAGGTCGGCAAGCACGGGCTCGACCGTCACATCGTTCAATACGGCATTGAGGCGTAGCGCGGCGATCGCATGCGCATCGATGTCCGCAGCCATCACCTTGCCGGCGCCGGCTTTGGCTGCGGCAATGGCGACGAGCCCGGAGCCGGTGCCGAGGTCGAGGACCGCCAGGCCTCGCACCGTTTCGGGATGGTCGAGCAGATGGCGGGCCAGCACCGCGCCGCCGGCCCATTGATAGGCCCAGTAGGGCGAGAGTTTGCTGCGCCGTTCGACGACGCGGCGCAGTCCACTGCCGGGACGCGCGCCATGCAGCCGGATCTCGGGAATGCCCGGAACCGGTGCGACCGGCAGGTTGTCAGTAATGAAGGCTGAGACCTCGGTGATAGGCTCTGTTATTGCCTGATCGTCTGAATTTGCGCTCTCTGTCATTACCCGTTCCTGCTCGGTGGTGTATGCAGACCCGGCCTTGTCTGTGGACCCGTCGACACAGTTCGGCTAGGCATGGGGTCGATGATCAGGCATCGCGCTGACGCCGCGCTTCGCAGCCATGGATGTGCCGGACAATGCTTTGAAGGAGGCTCACGAGCATTCCTCCTATCATTGGGGTGAACTCTATCATAGCGCCGTCTGCGGCTGCTTTTACTGCTGTGAGACGTTCGATTTCAATGAGATCGAAGACTGGACGGACAAGGGCGTCACCGCGCTTTGTCCCGAATGCGGGATAGACGCGGTCATCGGCGAGGCATCGGGCTTTCCTGTCGAAGAGATCACGTTCCTTCAGGCCATGAAACGCTACTGGTTCAGTTAGTTCGCCGCAGAGAGAGGCACAAATCCGGGTGCGGCCTCACGCCATGAAGATCAGGCCCATGCCGGCCACCACCAGCGCGGCACCTGCCCAGGCACCGGCCGCCGGCCGTTCGCCGGTGCGCAGCCACAGCAGCGGCAGGATGATGACGGGCGAGGTTGCCGACAGCGTCGAGACGATGCCGACCTTGCCGCCGGAAAGGGCGAACAACAGCAGTGTCATGCCGATCGCCAGCGCCAGGATGCCGGTCAGCGCAGTCAGAGCCGCTACCTTCAAGGTCAGCGGGTTCTTGGGCTTCAGCGCTGGAATGGGCAGCTGGATCATGACGGTGAGGAAAGCGGCCGCGATGCCGACCCTGAGCATCGAAGCGACAAAGGGGTCGATGCCGGTTTCCATCACCGGCCGTGCGATGATGGAACCGATCGCCTGCCCGGTCGCGGCACCCAGCCCGAGCGCCACGCCGATCCACAGCGGACCTTTCACTGTCTCCCATTGATGCAGCTGCGCGCGGCGCTTCCCGAATAGGATGGCCAGCAGCACGCCGGCGACGACCAGCGCCATGCCGGCGAGCGCCTTCACGGACAACGTCTCGCCGAGCAGCAGCCAGCCGAGGATCGCCGCGATCGGGGCGTTGAGTGCGAACAGGATACCGGAACGGCGTGGGCCGACGCGGTTCAGCGTGGCGAACAGCAACGTGTCGCCGATGAAGATGCCGATGAAGCCGGAGGCGACAAGCGGCAGCACATTGGCCGTCTCGAGCTCGCGCCATGAGCCGGTCGCCAGCACATAAAGCGCCAGCATGGCGGTGACGAAGATCTGGCGCAGGCGATTGAACGCCGGTGCGCCGAGATGGCCGGCCGGTCCGGCCGAGATGATGCCGGTCAGCGCCCAGCAGGTTGCGGCGCCAAGTGCTGCGAGTTCGTGGATAGGCATCGGTCCTCGGTCGATCGGATTCAGTCTGGATGCCTGGCCGGCCCTTGCCGTCGAAAGCGCCTAGAAACGGCAGGCCAGGCATTCGTCGGCAAGCACATATTCGGCTTTCCAGTAATGCGGGTCGTCGATCTCGCGGAATTCGACACCGTCCGCAAGCGGGTAGCTGGTGTGGAACTGTTGCGCCAGCATGATCAGCAACCGGCAACGCGGCGGCCAGCCGCCGATCTCGACGATCCTGTTGCCGCGGGCGAGTTCGGCCTCGAGGATGGCTTGCAGCGGCGCCGCCATCGTCGCGACCGGTCGGCCGCCTTTTCCCTCGGATCCGCGCATGTTAGGACCCAGGCTCGTGGGATAACCGAAGCACAGCCTCGAAACCCGATACGCAACACAACGCCGTATCGGGGGCTCCTCCGTTGCGGCGAAACGCGCGACGGGACGGACACGTGAACTTTCGGATCTTCTTCCTGGCTTTGGCGACCTTCGCCACCGGCACTGCGGAAAACATCGTCATCGGTATCCTGCCGGATGTCGCTTCAGGCCTTGATATCCCGATCGGGCTTGCAGGCCAACTGACGGCTGTCTTCTCGCTCACCTTTGCGCTGACGGCCCCGCTTGCCCTGTCCCTCGCCACACGGCTGGAACGCAAGACCATGCTGGGTCTCGCGCTGCAGCTGTTCATCGCCAGCAACCTGCTTGCGGCGGCAAGCTCCAGCTATGCCGTGCTGTTCATAGCCCGGATCGGCATGGCTGCGGCCAGCGCCGTTGCCTGCCTGGTCGCAACTATGCTGGCGACGGAACTGGCCGGGCCGGCCAAGCGCGGCAGGGCAATCGGCATCATCTTCATGGGCATCAGCGGTTCCATGGTGCTCGGCGTGCCGGTGGGGATGCTGATCGGTGGTTATTTCGGCTGGCGCGCGGTTTTTGCAGCACTTGCCCTGCTTGCCGTGGCCGTGTTGCTGATCTGCCTGCGCACACTGCCGACGGCGGGGCGTGGCCGCCCGGCCGCGTCGGGCTATGTGCAGCATCTGCGCTCGCTGCCGCTGGTTGCCGGGCAGCTTGTTTCCATCCTGATGATCGGTGGCCATTTCATGCTGTTCGCCTATCTGGCGCCCTACCTCACCGAGGTGGTCGGGATAAAAACGGGTACTGTCGCGCTGGTCTTCCTCGCCTTCGGTGTCGCCGGCGTATGCGGTGGTTATTGCGGCGGCTGGCTGGCCGATGTCGCCGGTCCGCGTTTCGCCATCGTGGCGACGCCGGCCGCCTATCTGGTCGTGCTGCTCGCCATACCTCTGGCGGCAAGGGTGCCCGGGCTGTTCATTGTCGTCATGATGGCCTGGGCGATGATCAGCTGGATGATCTCGCCGGTGGTTCAGAGTTTCCTCATTGCGGCCGGACCACAGACGGCGGATGCCGGCGTCGGCCTCAACCTGTCGGCCATGCATGTCGGTGTCGGCCTCGGCACGGCCCTCGGCGGTCTCGCGCTGGCCTGGCTGCCGTTGCAGAGCCTGCCCTGGCTGGGCGGGGTGCTGGCGGCCGGCGCTGTGGCCGCCGCCTTTGTCGCCATGCGCTCTGGCGCTACGGCGATACGGGCCACACAGCCGGCGGTCTGAGCATTTTGCGGGAATTGCCCGAGGTCATCATCGCCGTCGGCTTTTTGTAACAGTTGACGCAAAACGCACCTTTTATATTAACGTCTGGGCAAGTGGCGAACCCGTAGGAGGGGGCTTCGCCCGGGACATTGTGATGAAACTCGACTTCCTGACCCTTTACATCGTCATCCTGCTCAACTCGCTGACGGTGGCGGTCATCTGGGGCGCGATCGCTTACCGCTACCGCAATTTCGCGGCGGCACGCGTGTGGTTGGCCGGCTGCGTGCTGTCCACCATCGGCGGCTGCGTGCTGGCGCTGCAGGGCAATGAGGGCAGCTATGTGCCGGCCGTGGTCGGCAACGGCTTCGTCATCTTCGGCTTCTGCATGTTCTGGATCGGCGTGCGCGTCTTCTATGGCCAGCCCGGTGGGCTGAAGGCGAGCATTGTCATCACTGCCGGCAGCTTGTTCCTGCTGCTCCTCCTCTTCGGCAGCCTGCAGGGTCGCAATCTCGTCTATGCTGGTGGCCAGTCGGTGCCGCTGGTGCTCGCCGCCTGGTACCTGCTGCGCTGGCATCGCAAGGATCTCGGCGCGATGATCGCGGCCACTGCCATGATCGTCGGCATCCTCGGCCATCTCATCGAAAGTGGCTTGAACGTGGGGCTGATGCTGGGCCGCGTCGACCAGGATTTCTACACCATGGTGGAATCCAACGCGCTGCTCTGTGTCATCTTCTCCGGCGTGGTATGGAACTTTGGCTTCACGGTGATGTCGATCGGAAGGCTGCGCGAGGAGCTTGCCGAGCTTGCCCAGACCGACGACCTCACCGGCATTCCCAATCGCCGCCATTTCCTGGCCCTGCTGGAAGCAGAAGACAAGCGCACGCGCCGCACCGGTCGCCATTTCTCGCTGATGCTGGTCGATATCGACCACTTCAAGAGCTTCAACGACACGCACGGCCATGCCTTCGGCGACCGCGTCCTGCGCCAGTTCGCCGAGATCGCCAGGGCGATGGTGCGCGGCAGCGATACCGTATTCCGACTTGGCGGCGACGAGTTCGCTATCATCTTGCCGGAAACCACCGCGCGCCAGGCAGAGAAGGTCGCTTCCGTTCTCGTCGCCACGGTGCGTGAAGGCAGCGGCAGGACAGAGGATGAAGAACGTTTCACCATCAGCGTCGGCATCGCCGAGTGGACGCCGGACATCTATGTCGCTGCTGTCGACCTTACCGCCAAGGCCGACGAGGCGCTTTATCGGGCCAAGGCGGCCGGCCGCGACGGCTACGCCATTTCCGGCATGAAGAACCGCAGACCAGCCGGGCAGAGCCACCTCAAGCTGGTGGTTTCGTAAGGGGCAGTTCCCCTTTCCTTTAAGCAGAAAAGGAAACGACGCTACCCAAAGCGCTCGCGGTATTCGCTGGGCGTGATGCCGAGCGCGCGTGTGAAGGCGCGGCGCAGTCCCTGCAGGTCGCCGAAGCCGCTGCTTGCGGCGATGCTCTTCATCGGCTGGCTGCTGTCTTCCAGCATGCGTTTGGCGGCTTCGAGCCGCAGTGCTTCCATGGCTGCCGCCGGCGTCTGGCCGACCGCGGCGTGGAATTTGCGGGCAAAGCTGCGCGGGCTCATCGCGGCGCGCTCGGCCAGCGCTTCGACCGACAGGTCTTCGGCGAGATTGTCCGCCGCCCAGGCGATCAGCTGCGAGAAAGCCTCGTTGCTCTGCAGGGCCAGCGTCGAACTGAACTGCTTCTGTCCTCCCGGCCGGCGCAGGAACACCACCAGCGCCTTTGCCACCATCATGGCAAGGCCGCGGCCGTGATCCTGCTCGACCAGATGCAAGGCGAGATCGATGCCGGCGCTGACCCCGGCCGACGTCCACACCGGCCCGTCCTGCTGGTAGATCAGTTCCGGCACGACAGTGGTGGAAGGGTAACGCGCCTGCAGCAGTTCCGTGGCGCGCCAATGCGTGGTGGCCTTGCGTCCGGCCAGCAACCCGGCAGCAGCCAGCAGGAAGGCGCCGACGCAGATCGAACAGATGCGCCGCGCCCGGCCGGCATTCTGCCTCAGCCAGTCGACAAGCGGCCGCTCCGCATCGTCCTCCAGGCTGGAACGGCCGCCCGGCACGATGATGGTGTCGACGGCACACATGTCGACCTCGGCAAGCCGCAGGGTGCCGATCGTCAGGCCCGAGCGCGTGCGCACCATGCCGCCAGCGATCGATGCCACCACGATCGCATAGATCGGCTGGCCGCCGTTTTGTTCGGTCGCGCTCGATGCGGTCGAAAAAACCTGCATCGGACCGACGAGATCGAGATCGGTCATGCCGTCAAAAGCGAGGAACAGGATGGTTTTTGGCATTTTGGCAGGAAGTGAAGCTTAGTTGTCATCCTGCCAAATAGCATGGTCGGATAGAGACGTCTCCAGCAAATACCGCCGGCGACCCGGAGCACTACCCCCAGTTCCGGTTTGCGGGGCAATCACCTCTCCCTCGCTCGACGAGGGAGAGGTGGTGAGCACAATGGCGCGACGCAAAAGCCAGGCGCCTCGTGACGACGCTGTGACCAAAGGACGACGACGATGCAAAGACGTGACGTGTTGCAGATGCTGGCCCTGACGGCACTTGCCATGCCGGCCTTGCGGGTGCCCGAGGCACAAGCCCGCATCAAGTTCGACCCGAAGGCGCCGAAGCCGAAATTCGTGATGCTGGTGCATCCCGATATGGTGTTGCTCGACCTCGTCCCGGCGCTGACCGCCTTCCAGCTCACCATGGGCGATGTGCAACTCGTCTGGAAGGACCGCAATCCGGTGTCGACCGATGTCGGCGTCGACATCCACCCGACCGCGACCTTGGCCGAGGCGCATGCCGCGCCCGACGTGCTTTACATCCCGGGCGGCATCAGAGGTACGGTCGCCTGCATGCAGGATCCCGAGGTGATCGCCTTCGTCGAAAAGACCGGCGCTGCGGCACGTTTCGTCACCAGCGCGTGCACCGGTTCGCTGCTGCTTGGCGCGGCCGGGCTTCTCAACGGCTATCGCGCCACCGGCCATTGGCAGTCCCGGCATGTGCTGCCGCAGCTCGGCGCTATTCTCGAGGATGGGCGGGTGGTGCGCGACCGCAACCGCATCACCGCCGGTGGCGTCACCGCCGGGCTCGATTTCGGCCTCGTCGTCGCCGCGCTCGTCCGTGACGAGGAATGGGCGAAATCGATCCAGCTGATCCTGGAATATGCGCCGGAACCTCCCTACGACGCGGGCACGCCTGCCAGCGCCGGCACTGAAATCACAGAGCAGGTTTCGGATCTCCTCAAGCCGAGCCTCGGACCTCTCGACAAGGCGGTGGCGCAGGCGCGCAAGCGCCTGCAACTGTAGCGGTGTCAAGGTACCGAGCGCCACGGAAGCTTGCCGCCAGGCGTCGTTTTGAACTCCGAAACGTCGTATTGACAGTGTTTCGATGCCCGTCTAACGTTTGTTTCGCCTGTTAAGCAGGCAGGTGGCAACGGGGCCACCCAATCAGATCAAGGCAAGAAGGCCTCCCTTTGACTTCGGAAACGAAGCCATCGGGAGGCCTTTGTCGTTTTGGCGATACCGACCGAGATGCCGATGGGGAACCGGCGCCGGACGGCTATGACAAGGGGCTTGCGCCGGCGAACCGCCAGTGGTTCACGCCGCGCGCCTTTCTGACCATGGCCTGAATGCGCTTCCACCGGGGAAAAGCGGGTGAGGACAAGGACGTCCAATCGCGACGACAGCCGCACACGCAACGCGATTGACCCCTGGGAGGGTGGCATGAACAACAAGACGGAGATCGAGACGCTCGATAGCGTCGATCACATACTGGGAGAAGAATACGAACATCAGCCCGTGCCGATGGCCGCGCGGCGCTCGACCTTTTCGGTAACGACGGTCTGGATCGGCTTTCCGATGATCATCACCGGCGCCATGACCGGCTCGATCCTGGTGCTCGGCATGGGCTTCACCAGCGCTTTGTGGGCGATGGTGATCGGCAACCTCATCATGTTCGCCTATGTCGGCGCGCTGGGACTTCTGGGCACCAATCGCGGCATGAACTTCGCGCTGCTGGCCTCGATCGTGTTCGGCCGCAAGGGCTATGTCTTCGCCTCCGGCCTGCTGTCGACGCTGCTGCTCGGCTGGTACGCCGTGCAGACCGGCATCACAGGCGCGCTGATCAGCTCGGCCTATGATCTGAACTATGTGGCGATGACCATCGTCGCCGGGCTGCTCTACATCGGCATCACCTTCGTCGGCGTGCACGGCCTGCATCTGATCGGGCTGGTTTCGGTACCGCTCTTCGTCATCCTCGGCGGCTGGGTGGTGTTCGACGCCGCTTCCGCCACCAGCTGGCAGGCGATCCTCGCTTATCCAGGCAACAATGGCGCGGCGACCATGTCCATGGGCGTGGGGCTTACTGTCGTCATCGCGCTCTTCATCGACGCCGGCACTGTGAGCGCAGACTTCAACCGCTGGGCCAAGGATGGCAGGGCGTCGCTGATCGCGACCTTCAGCGCCTTTCCGTTCGCCAACCTGATCGCCATGCTGGTCGGCGGCATCATGACGGCGGCCCTTGCCGTTCCGAACGCCAATCCGTTCGGCGCCGACAACATGTTCGGCTACATCAACGGCAAGCAGGTGGCCTTCCTCAGCGCACTCGCCTTCGTCTTCCTCTATCTCAATCTGGGTTCGGTCTGCGCGCACTGCCTCTACAACGCCGCTACCGGCTGGTCACGCATCTTCGGCACCCGCATGCGGGTGATGGCCGTCATCCTCGGCGCCATCGGCATCGCGGTCGCCGCAGGCAATGTCTGGGCCTTCTTCATCCAGTGGTTGTCGCTGCTCGGCATCCTGGTTCCGCCGATCGGCGCGATCATCCTGGTCGACCAGTATGTCGCACGCAAGAATGCCGAGATCGATCGCGACTGGCGTCCGACCGCCTTCATCGCCTGGATCATCGGCTCGGCGGTCGCCGTCGTGGTCGAATTCTACCTGCCGCATTTCTCGACCGCCATCAGCGCGGCGCTCGCCGGCGGCATTGCCTATGCCGCGCTCTCGCTACGCGGATCGCCGGAGCGGGCAACCGCATGATGTTCCGGACGAGGCCCGGTCGCCGGGCCTCGTCTCAACGTTTGAAAGTAAAGGAAACTGCCTGATGCCTGACTATGAGATCTATTCGCTGGGCGACTTCATCCTGCAACGCGGGGCGACGCTGCGCGACGCCAAGCTGGCCTACAAGACCTTCGGTAAGCTGAATGCCAAGAAGGACAATGTCATCGTGTTCCCGACCTGGTATTCCGGCCAGCACGTCGACAATGAATGGCTGATCGGCAAGGGCATGACGCTCGATCCGGCCAAATATTTCATCATCATCCCGAACATGTTCGGCAACGGGCTATCGTCTTCCCCCAGCAACACGCCGGAACCCTACAACAAATCGCGCTTCCCGCAGGTGACGGCCTATGACAACGTCCGCGCCCAGCACCAGCTGGTCAGCGAGAAATTCGGCGTCAAGAAACTGAAGCTTGTCGTCGGCTGGTCGATGGGTGCGCTGCAGACCTTCCATTGGGGTGCAATGTACCCCGACATGGTCGAGCGCATCGCGCCATTCTGCGGCTCCGCCAAATGCTCGCGCCACAATTTCGTGTTCCTCGAAGGCGTCAAGGCAGCACTCACCGCCGACTCCGCCTGGAACAACGGCTGGTACGACAACAAGCCGGAGAAGGGCCTGCGCGCCATGGCCCGCGTCTATGCCGGCTGGGGCTTCTCGCAGGCCTTCTATCGCCAGGAACTCGACCTCAAGGCGCTCGGCCATTCCTCGCTGGAAGATTTCCTGGTCTCCTTCTGGGAGGGTTTCTTCCTGCCCAAGGATGCCAACAACCTTCTGACCATGCTGTGGACCTGGCAGAACGGCGACATCAGCGACAACGATCTCTACAAGGGCGATTTCAAGAAGGCGCTCAAGGCCATCAAGGCCAAGGCCTTCGTCATGCCTGGCCGCACCGACCTCTACTTCCCGCCGGAAGACAGCGAATTCGAGGTAGCCAACATGCCGAACGCAAAATTCCTGCCGTTCGAGTCTGTCTGGGGGCATTTCGCCGGCGGGCCTGGAACCAGCCCGAACGACGTCAAATTCCTCGACGGCAAGCTGAAGGAACTTCTGGCCAGTTGACCCGCAACGCGGCCGGCCTCAAGCTGCGCGGCCGGCCGCGGCATACAGCAAAAAAAGAACCAAGCGGCACTGGGGAATCGTGGGAGCGTATATTGACGAGATCAAGCAATACCTCCGAGCCGTGGCGCGTTGGCGTCCTCTTCTCGCGAACCGGCTTCATGGCCGTGATCGAGGAGACGCAGCTGCGTGGCACGCTGACGGCGATCGAAGAAATCAACGACGCCGGCGGCGTCAACGGCCGCCCGCTCGAGCCGGTCGTCTACGACCCCGGTTCCGAGGCCAGCGCCTTCGGCCGCTATGCCAAGAAGCTGATGGTCGAGGATGGCGTTTCGACCATCTTCGGCTGCTACACCTCATCCAGCCGCAAGGCGGTGCTGCCGGTGGTCGAAAGGCTGAACGGGCTGCTCTGGTATCCGACGCTCTATGAGGGTTTCGAGTTCTCGCCCAACGTCATCTACACCGGGGCGACGCCGAACCAGAACAGCGTCGAGCTCTGCCGTATCCTGATGGAGCGCTACGGCACGCGCTTCTATTTCATCGGCGCCGACTACATCTATCCGCGCGAATCCAACCGCATCATGCGCGAGCTGATCCGCAACAGCGGTGGTACGGTGGTCGGTGAATCTTATGTGCGCATGGGCGCTTCGCGGGAGGAGTTCCTGCCGGTGATGCGCGACGTCAAGCGCGCGCAGCCAGACGTCATCTTCTCCACCGTCGTCGGCGACGGCACGGTCTATCTCTACCAGGCTTATGCCGATCTCGGGCTCGACCCGAAGGTCATGCCGATCGCCAGCCTGACCACGACGGAAGCCGAGATCCGCGCCATGGGCTACGATGTCGGCGAGGGCCATATCACCGCGGCACCCTATTTCCAGGGCGTCGGCAACGAGCGCAACTCATCCTTCGTGCGCGACTACAAGAAACGCTACGGCGATGACGAGCCGACCAACATGTGCCTGGAGGCTTCCTATTTCCAAGTCAACGCCTTCGCCAAGACGCTGGAGCAGACCAACTCGATGGACACCGAGATCCTGCGGGCTTCGGTGATGGGATCGGAGTTCGAGGCGCCGCAGGGTGATGTCGCCATCAATCCGATCTGGGGTCACGCCGACCTGTGGACGCGCATCGGCCGCGCCAACCGGCAAGGCCAGTTCGACCTTGTTTATGAATCGCCATCCTGCGTTCTCTCCGACCCCTATCTGCTGGGTTATGGGCGCAGCCTTGGCCAGAAAAATCTCGAGCTCGCATAGGCAGCGGCGGGGAGGAACAGACAGTGCAGGAAACCATCGACATCGCAAGATTCACCCGCGATCGACAGGGTGCGGGCGCCAAGAAAGAAGGTGGCCGCGATGCGCCATCCGGCCCACCGTCGTCGCGCTCGTTCTGGAACCTCAAGGTCGCCGTCATTGTCGACCGCAATGACGACGGCGAGCGGCTGATCCGCGAACTGCAGCGCCTGCGTTGCGACGTGCACCACGAATGGCCGATGCCTTCGCAGATACCGGCGCAGTACGACGTCGTCTTCTGCGTGCTTTCGCCCGACCTGCCGCAGCGCCTGCCCTGGATACCGGGAGAGCCGGCCTCGGCCCTGGTGGTCATCGATCCCGGAGCCGGCATGCTCGATCTCAATCTGCTGCACAATTGCGCGGCCCACGGCGTGCTGCACTATCCGGTGACGTCGCGCTCGGTGCAGTCGACCCTGGCGTTGGCCCGCGGCCATTTCCTCTATGAACGTCGGCTGCGGGGACGCATCGAAAAACTCGATGAGAGCCTGCGCACCATGCGCAGCGTCGAGCGGGCGAAATCATTGCTTATGCGGCTAAAGAATGTCAGCGAAGAAGAGGCTTACAACTATCTCAGGCGCCAGGCGATGGAGCGGCGCGTGACGATCGGCGCGGTGGCCAGCGCCATCATTGACTCCTACGAACTTCTTGGCTAGCGTTCGAGTATCGGCAGCAACGACGCTGTCGGCGAAATAAAGGTAACGGAACCTCACGCCTTTCGCGGAAGCGGGACGTGGGGTTTTTTGTTGCGTACGACCTTACTCTAGCGAGCCCATGAAGGGTTCGCAGCGGCGTCGCTGCCGCGAAAAACAACAGGGCAATACGGCCTCGAAACGGTCTGCTTCGGCAGCTCGCTTCGGGGCCTTTTTTGTTTTCAGGGGAGAAGAAGGTGAAAAGCAATCGTCGCAGTTTTCTGAAGGCCACTGCCGCTTTCGGCACCGTGTCCCTCGTCGGTTTCCCGCATATCTGGAGCAAGAATTCGTCGATGGCCTATGCCGCCGACGGCGAGATCAAGGTGGGTGTACTGTTCTCGCTCACTGGTACCACCGCCATCATCGAGGAGTCGCTCAACAAGGCGACGATCATGGCGATCGAAGAGATCAATGCCGCCGGCGGCATCAACGGCAGGAAGCTCGTGCCGGTGGTCGAGGATCCGGCTTCCGACCCGGCGACCTTCGCCGAGAAGGCCCGCAAGCTGGTGCTGTCCGACAAATGCGTTTCGGTGTTCGGCTCCTACACCTCGGCCAGCCGCAAAGCGGTGCTGCCGGTGTTCGAGAAGCAGAACAATCTCTACTGGTACCCGACCCTCTATGAGGGCCGCGAATGCTCGAAGAACGTCATCTACACCGGCGCCGTGCCGAACCAGCAGCAGGATGATTTCGTGCCATGGCTGGTCGAGAAGTTCGGCAAGCGCTGGTACCTGATCGGCTCGAACTACATCTATCCGAAGGAAGAGAACAACTACTGCAAGAAGCTGTTGGCTGAGCTCGGCGCCGAGGTGGTGGCCGAGGAATACGTGCCGCTCGGCCATTCCGAATTCTCGTCCGTCATCAACAAGCTGAAGGCCGAGAAGCCGAACGTCATCTTCTCCACCGTGGTCGGCGATTCCGTCGTGGCGCTGCACCGCCAGTACCATGCCGCCGGCCTCGATCCCGAGAAGATGCCGATGGCCAGCCTCACCACTTCCGAAAACGAAGTGGCGGCGATGGGCGGCGAGGCGGCCGCCGGACACTTCACCTCCGCGCCTTACTTCATGGTGTGGGACTCGCCCGAGAACCACAAATTCGTCGACGCCTACAAGAAGCGCTGGGGCGGCGACAAGGTCACCCACTTCGTGTCCGAACCGTCCTATTTCCAGATCTACCTGTTCAAGCAGGCGGTCGAGAAACTGGCCGGCTCCGACATCTCGCCCACGGCCATCCGCGAAGCGGTGAAGGGCCAGGAACTTGTCGTCCCGCAGGGCAAGGTGCGCATCGAGCCGGAGAACCTGCACAGCTGGCTGTGGCCGAAGATCGGCCAGTGCCAGGCCGATGGCCAGTTCAAGATCCTGAAGCAGTCGGCCAACTGGCTCGAACCTTCGCCTTACAAGGCCTATCCCAACCAGCATTGCACGGCCGAAGGCCTCAAGCAGAGCTGAGCGCGCGCGCGTCGGCCCGAAAATCGGTTCCGATTTTCGGAAAACGCGATGCGCAGCTTGAAACAATCGGTGGCGGGCTTCGCACCGCCACCGTCCCCTCTTTCCCGGAAGAAGCGGCGACATGGAAATCTTCGTCTCCCAGATCATGACGGGCCTGAGCATCGGCTCCATCCTGCTGCTGGTCGCGCTCGGCCTCGCCATCATCTACGGCGTCACCGGCGTCATCAACCTGGCCCATGGCGAGTTCGTCATGCTCGGCGCCTACGCGGCCTGGTTCCTGCAGACGCAGTTCGGGCTCGGCCTGCTGGCAAGCCTGGTGCCGATTTTCCTGCTGCTCGCCTTGTTCGGCTGGCTCATCGAGGCGCTGGTCATCCGCCATCTCTATGACCGGCCGCTCGATACGATCCTCGCCACCTGGGGCATCGGCGTCATGGCGCAGCAGGCGATCCGCCTGACCGCCGGCGGCGAACTGCGCTATGTGCAGATGCCGGAATCGCTGTCGCAGAGCGTCAACATCCTTGGCGCGACCGACTCCGCCTATCGCCTGTTCATCCTGTTCCTGTCGCTCGGCCTGTTCGCGCTGACCTGGGGCATCTACCGCTACACCAGTTTCGGTCTGAAGCTGCGCGCCATCACCCAGAACCGGGCGGTCGCGTCCTCCTTCGGCATCAATGCCGGTCGCATCTATCGCAGCACCTTTGCCTATGGAGCCGGCATGGCCGGCCTTGCCGGCGCGCTGGTGTCGCCGCTCAAGAGCGTGTCGCCGGAGATGGGTACCACCTATGTCGTCGACGCCTTCATGGTGGTGGTGCTCGGCGGCACGCAGAGCCTGATGGGCACGCTGGCCAGCTCCGGCATCCTCGGCGAACTGTCGGGTTACCTCGCCTTTTATTCCAACGACACGATCGCCAAGGCGCTGGTGCTGCTCGCCATCGTCGTTCTCATCCGCTTCCGGCCGCAGGGCCTGTTCACCGCCCGCGTGCGCGCCTGAAGCGACGATCATGTCCAGCCAGGGAAACAACAGAGTGCCAGAGCAAATCCAGGAAAAGGGCGTAGCGGCTTTCCGTCCGGAATTGCGTGAAAACAAAGAGCTGGAGCGTTTCCGCGTTTCCGTGAAAAACGGAAACGCTCTTGCCAGAACGAAGACCGAAATCGCGCTCTACGCGGCGGTATGCCTGGCCATCCTGCTGGTGCCGGTGTTCCTCCAGGACGCCTTCCTGCTCAACAAGTATGCCCGCTACCTCGTCTTCGGCATGCTGGCCGTCTCGCTCAGCCTGTCCTGGGGTTATGGTGGCATCCTGAACCTCGGCCAGGCGATGACCTTCGGCATCGGCTCCTACTGCATGGCGATGATGCTGAAGCTGAAGACCGTTCCGGTGCACACCGGCGCCGACGGTCTGCCAGACTTCATGGTCTGGAACAATGTCACCGAACTGCCCTGGTTCTGGACGCCATTCTATTCGCCGCTGTTCGGCGTACTGGCCGGCATCCTGCTTCCCGCCGGTGTCGCCGCTTTGCTCGGCTGGTTCGTCTTCAAGGGCAGGGTGACCGGCGTCTACGCCGCCATCATCACCCTCGCCGCCATGGTGGTGGTGCAGTTGGTCATCATCGACCAGCAGGCATACACCGGCGGCTTCAACGGCATCACCGATCTCGGCCAGTTCGACATCGCCGGCATCACCTTCGACGCCTATGGTTCATCGAGCTATTACCTCGTTGCGATCTGCCTGACCGTTGCGCTGTTCCTGGCGCTCGCCATCACCAAGAGCAAGGCGGGGCTGATCGTGCAGGCGATCCGGGACGAAGAGGACCGTGTCCGCTTCTTCGGCTACGACGTCGCGCTCTACAAGATCTTCATCTTCTCGGTTTCGGCGGCGATCGCTGGCCTTGCCGGCATGCTCTACACCATCGTCATGGAGTTCGCCTCGCCGACCTTCCTTGGCGTGCCGCTCTCGCTTTCGGTCGTCATCTGGGTTGCGGTCGGCGGCCGCCAGAGCCTGCTCGGCGCCATGCTCGGCGCCCTCATCGTCACCGGTGTGCAGGGCGCGCTGTCGGAATCGGAAACCTTCCTCGACACCTGGACCCTGATCATGGGCCTGCTGTTCGTGCTCGTCGTGCTGTTCCTGCCGCAAGGCATCGCCGGTGCCTTCGCCAGCCTCGCCAGGCGCTTCGAACGGCGGCGGCCTGCGCCAGCAGCAAAACCGGTGCCACACACCGAAGCCCTGCCCAACGGCCGTCAGATCGAGAGCACGCGATGACCAGCGAAAACCAGCTTATCGTCGACAATGCCAGCGTGTCCTTCAGCGGCTTCCGGGCCGTGTCGGATCTCTGCCTCTCGGTCCGCGCCGGCGAACTGCGCTGCCTGATCGGCCCCAACGGCGCCGGCAAGACCACCGCGCTCGACCTGATCTGCGGCAAGACCCGGCTGTCGGGCGGCGAGATCGTGTTCAAGGGCAAGCCCATCCACCGGCTCAGTGAACACGCCATCGCGCGCGCCGGCATTGGCCGCAAGTTCCAGGTGCCCAGCGTGTTCCGGGCGCTCAGCGTGCGCGACAATCTGCACATCGGCCATTCCAGGCATCCCGGCGTACTCGCCAATCTGATGACCTTCGGCCAGGGCGGTGACACCCAGGATATCGAGCGGCTCGCTGAACTGGTCGGGCTGGAGGACGAGCTCGACACGCCAGCCGCGCATCTTTCGCACGGGCAGACGCAATGGCTGGAGATCGCGCTGATCCTGGCGCAGGACCCGTCACTGATCCTGATGGACGAGCCCACCGCCGGCATGACGGCGCAGGAGACCAAGAAGACGGCGCAGCTCTTCAACCGGCTCGGCGGGCGCCACACGCTGATCGTCGTCGAACACGACATGGGTTTCGTGCGCGACATCGCCCAGACCATCTCGGTGATGCACCAGGGCAAGCTGCTCGCCGAAGGCAGCATCGCCGACATCGAAAGCAACCAGGCGGTGCGCGACGCCTATCTCGGTTCCGGAGGAATCGGCCATGCTTGAGCTTGCCAATGTCGACGGCTTCTACGGCCGCAGCCGCGCCCTCCAATCGGTGTCGATGACGGTGGAGAACGGCGACTTCTTCTCCGTACTCGGCCGCAATGGCGTCGGCAAGACCACGCTGCTGCGCACCATGCTCGGCCTGATGAGCCGCACCGCCGGCTCGATCAAGCTCGATGGCGAGGAACTGGTGGCAAGGCCGACGCATGAGCGTGCGCTGGCCGGCCTCGGTTACGTGCCGCAGGGGCGCGGCATCCTGCCCGGCTTCACCGTGCGCGAGAACCTGATGGTCGGCACCTTTGCGGCAAAAGGCGGTGGCGGCCGCATCGCCGAGTGGGTACTCGACCTGTTCCCCATCCTCAAGGAATTCCTCAATCGCCGCGGCGGCAATCTGTCCGGTGGTCAGCAGCAGCAACTGGCGATCGCCCGGGCGCTGTTGTCGGAACCGAAGGTGATGCTGCTCGACGAACCGACCGAAGGCATCCAGCCCAACATCGTCGAGCAGATCGAGGATGTGCTGATCGACCTCAACCGCAAGCAGGGCCTGACCATCGTGCTGGTCGAGCAGAACATCGCTTTTGCCCGCCGCGCCTCGAAACACTTCGCGATCCTCAATCGCGGCAGCGTCGCCGTCGGCGGCGCCATTCAAGAGCTAAGCGACGACCTCATCCACAAGCATCTCGTCGTCTAGGCGCCGGAGCACGATCCCGAAAGATCAGGCCCCAACAAAGCGTTCAGCAACCACAGGAGGAGACTGAAAAATGTACCATGGCGATATATCGAGCAGCAACGACACCGTCGGTGTTGCCGTCGTCAACTACAAGATGCCGCGGCTGCATACGCGTGAAGAAGTGCTCGCCAATGCCCGCAAGATCGCCGACATGGTGGAAGGCATGAAGCGCGGCCTGCCCGGCATGGATCTGGTGATCTTCCCGGAATATTCCACGCACGGCATCATGTACGACCAGAAGGAAATGTACGAGACCGCCTCGGCCATTCCGGGCGAGGAGACCAAGATCTTCGCCGAGGCGTGCAAGAAGGCGCGTGTCTGGGGCGTGTTCTCGCTGACCGGAGAGCGCCATGAGGAGCACCCCAACAAGGCGCCCTACAACACGCTGATCCTGATGAACGACAAGGGCGAGATCGTGCAGAAGTACCGCAAGATCATGCCCTGGGTGCCGATCGAAGGCTGGTATCCCGGTGACTGCACCTATGTTTCGGACGGTCCCAAGGGCCTGAAGATCTCGCTTATCATCTGCGACGACGGCAACTATCCCGAGATCTGGCGCGACTGCGCCATGCGCGGCGCCGAGTTGATCATCCGCTGCCAGGGTTACATGTATCCGGCTAAGGAACAGCAGATCCTGATCTCGAAATCGATGGCCTGGGCCAACAACGTCTATGTGGCGGTTGCCAACGCCGCTGGCTTCGATGGCGTCTACTCCTATTTCGGCCATTCGGCGATCATCGGTTTCGACGGCCGTACGCTCGGCGAATGCGGCACCGAGGAGAACGGCATCCAGTATGCGCAGCTCTCGACCTCGCTGCTGCGCGACGCGCGCCGCAACATGCAGTCGCAGAACCACCTCTTCAAGCTGCTGCACCGCGGTTACACCGGCCTGATCAATTCCGGCGACGATACCCGCGGCCATGCCGTGTGCCCGTACAATTTCTACCATCAGTGGATCACCGATCCGGAAGGCACGCGCGAGAAGGTCGAGGCGATGACCCGCCAGACGGTCGGCACGCCGGAAAGCCCGATCGAAGGCATCCCGAACAAGGTGGCGGCGCACCGCTGAACGGCGCGGCCACCGGCGTGTCGCGGTCAACGAGGGACCGCGGCACGTTTGGCCCGGATTTCTTCATTCACGGCTCTTCGCTCGCGGCGGCCTTGCCGTGAGCTTGCTCTGCCGGGCTCGAGAAAGCGAGCAGGCGGGTGGAGTTGAACGGCAATTGCATCGAGGTTGGAAATGCACAGCACCAGCGGCGCCAAATCGGCTCACGATCCTGCGCTCGACGATTTCAGGATCGACCAGGAACCCTATTACCGCTCCGTCGGGCACGAGGTCGCGCTGTTTCAGGCCGCCTATGGCGCGCGCATGCCGGTCATGCTGAAGGGGCCGACCGGTTGCGGCAAGACGCGTTTCGTCGAACATATGGCCTGGCGGCTCAAACGCCCGCTGGTCACCGTTTCCTGCCATGAGGACATGACCGCGTCCGACCTTGTCGGGCGCTATCTGCTCGACGCCGACGGCACCGTCTGGCACGACGGGCCGCTGACGCTCGCGGTGCGCTCGGGCGCCATCTGCTACCTCGACGAGATCGTCGAGGCCAGACAGGACACCACCGTCGTCATCCACTCGCTGACCGACGACCGCCGCATCCTGCCGCTGGAGAAAAAAAACGAGGTGCTAAAGGCGCATCCCGATTTCCAGCTCGTCATCTCCTACAATCCAGGCTACCAGAGCGTGCTCAAGGACCTGAAGGAATCGACCAAGCAGCGCTTCGCGGCGATCGCCTTCACCTATCCCGACGCCGCCATCGAAGCCGAGATCGTGGCCTCGGAAGCCGGCGTCAACCGGCCCGTCGCCGAAACGCTGGTGCGCATCGCCCAGCGCTCGCGCAATCTGAAAGGGCATGGGCTGGAAGAGGGTGCCTCGACGCGCATGCTGATCAATGCCGGCCAGCTCGTCGCCGGCGGTATCGCGCTCGACCAGGCCTGCGAGGTGGCGCTGGTGCTGCCAATAACCGACGATGCCGACATGCGCGATGCGCTCACCGCTGCAATCGCGGCCTGTCTCTGACGGCGATGATCGCTGAGCAGAAGACGATCAGGGCGATGCATTCGGACGAAGCCATCCGGTCCGCCTTCCCGGGCGATCTTTACGAATCCTGGGGGGATGTCTGTCGCCGCCTTGTCGGTGCCGGGTATGGCGACGTCGTCACCGACAGCTATCTAAGGCATTCGCCCGAACTCGCCCGCCTCGCTTCGCCGCAGGCGGCGATCGCGCTGGCTGCGATCGTGTCAGGCCTGGCGATCCGGGCTGGCCGCCGCGCCGCGTCGCTGGCGCCGGTCGCAGCGATCGTCGCGGCAAAACGCTACGACGATGCCGCCTCGCTGCAGGAATGGCTGCGGCTCATCGAACAGGTGGGCGATCAGGCGCCGGAATCGGTCGGCGCCCTGCTCGACCAGACGGCCAGCCTCACCGCACGCCTTGACGTGCGCGCGCTGGCGTCCTGGATCAGGATTGGCCTGCGCTCGAACAATGGCGAGCCGGAGCGGCGCCTGCGCTTCTTCACGCTGGAAGACCCCAATGCACGGCGCTGGCTGCTGCGTGAAAGCGGCGAGGTCGGTTTCCTTGACCTCGAAGCGAGGCTGAAGCCTTATCTGGCCGCCCTGTGGGGCGAGACGCCGCCGATGCGCGAGACGCCGGCCAATGCGCCCGAACAGGCGAGGCGCCGGCCGGGTTTCGACGGCAGTGTCGTCAGGTTGCCCGCCGCCTATCCGGGCTTCTCCGGCAGCGACAGCGAAAAACTCTACCGTGCCGCTGTCGCCCATATCGGCGCCCACCTCAAATTCTCGCACGAACGCTTTCCGGTCGGCGCCCTGAAGCCGGCCCAGATTGCGCTGGTGTCGCTGATCGAGGATGCCAGGGTGGAGCAACTGGCGATGCGCGAGCTTCCAGGTCTTCGGCGTCTGTTCACGCCTTTCCACGTGGCGGAAGCATCCGGCACCGCCACCGCGCCCGGCCTGTTCGCGCGGCTGGCGCGGGCACTTGCCGATCCGGCCCATGACGATCCCGATCCCTGGGTGCAGAAGGGCCGTCGCGCCTTCTTCGAGGCGGAGACAGACTGGGGCAGCCAGCAGATCAGCCGCCGTATCGGCGATCTGCTCGGCAACGATCTCGGCCAGATGCGCGTGCAGTTCGACCCGAAGAACTATGTCGTGCAGCCACCCTACCGTGACGACAATCTCGGCCTCTGGGATTTCGGCGACGACGACCAGCAGCAGTCGTCGGAGGCCGAGCAGGTGCTGTCTTCGGCACGCATCCGGCAAGAACAGGACGACAGCCGTCCGCCCGACCGCACCGAAACCGAGATGGGCGACACTGGCGGGCGCGTCGAGGTGATCGAGCAGGCGCAGGATGGCGTGCTCGTCGCCCGCTATCCCGAATATGACTATGTCGCCGCGCGCGACCAACCCGAATGGACCTCGGTCAAGGAATACGCGCCGAAAGCCGTCGCCAATGGCCCGGCGGCGCGGCTTGCCGAAGAGCATGCCGATCTCGTCGCGCGGGTGGCGGCGCTGATCCGCTCCGCCCGTGTCAGCCGCGCCGAACGCCTGCGCCGCCAGCCGGAA
Source organism: Mesorhizobium sp. EU05-FHT14A09 (assembly GCF_058790995.1). NCBI lineage: Bacteria > Pseudomonadati > Pseudomonadota > Alphaproteobacteria > Hyphomicrobiales > Phyllobacteriaceae > Mesorhizobium > Mesorhizobium sp. EU05-FHT14A09. Next base: position 10,419 of record NZ_JBYTDF010000015.1, on the reverse strand, counting down.
GGCGAGTTCCTCGACATGGACGCCTGTATCGAGGCGACGGTCGCCCGCCGCATCGGCGAGGCCGCCGACCACCGCATTCATGGCCGCTATGAGCGGCGCAGCCGCGACCTGTCGGTGCTTCTGCTGCTCGACATCTCGCAGTCGACCGCCGAGAAGGTGCGCGGCTCGACGCGAACGGTGCTCGACGTCGAGCGCCAGTCGGCGGCCCTGCTGGCCAGGGCGATGGCCGGACTGGGCGATCCCTTCGCCATCGCCGCCTTCTGCTCCGACAAGCGCGACGATGTGCGTTATCTCCGCATCAAGGACTTCAACCGCGGCTATGACGGTCTTGTCGATGCCCGGCTCGATGGTCTTGAAAGCGGGCTTTCCACCCGCATCGGCGCCGCCATGCGCCATGCCGGCGCCGACCTTGCCCGTGAGCGCAGCTACCGACGCCTGCTGCTCGTCGTCACCGATGGCGAACCGTCCGACATCGATGTCGAGGACCGCCAATATCTGGTCGAGGATGCCCGCAAGGCCGTGCATCACCTCAACCGTTTCGGCATCGACACGTTCTGTGTCGGGCTGGATTCGAACGCCGACTCCTATCTCGGCCGCATCTTCGGCCAGCGTAACGCCATCACCATCGCAGCGGTAGAGCGGCTGACCGACCTTCTGCCGAAACTCTATCTGACACTGAGCCGCTGAGAGCAGGCGAGATTGCAGTCCGCCGACGGCGGCCGGAACATGCGAAGCGAACACGAAGGGGAACCCACCAGCGATGCACAACACGGAAACGGCCGCGATAGCGGCACGATTGCTGGGCCTGCGCCAGCTCCGCAACGTCACCCAGATGGAGCTGGCCACCCATATCGGGGTTTCCTACCAGCAGCTGCAGAAATACGAACGCGGGCGCAATCGCATCTCCCCAGCCATGCTGCAGCGCTGTGCCGAATATCTCAGCGTTCCGATCGACTATTTCTTTTCCGAACATGCGCGGCTGTCGAACATCACGACGCGTGTGCGCAAAGGTGCGGTCGGTCAGAACCAGGCCGCCCGGCTTCTCGACCCATCAGACTGGAAGATGTGGCAGCAGTTCTCGGCGCTGCCGTCAAGCCTGCAGCACTCGATCCGCTCGCTGGTGGCCGACATCCACGATGTGCATCTGGGGCGGAAAGCGGAAAATGAATCTGCGCGCACCGTGCGAGGGGCTTCACGCGTCAAACAAGACGCGGCTGTTCAATAGAAGGATATTGCGACACCGTGCGGGCGAGAGGCTGCTGGGCCTCTTTGATCTTCTCACCGAGTGGTGTCCAAGACCCCGCTGCGCTTGGCTGACGTCAAGTAACCCCAGAGCTTGGAGATGTCCGACTTGCTCGCACGCGGTGTGTGCGTGACATGGTCCTCAAGTACGAAACTGCTGTAGAGAAATGTTCCATCGCCAGGCAGGGCGACCGTTATCCGGCAGGTCGCCGTGGGCCTGTAGATAGCCTCGGTTCGCTCATCGCAGTCCACGTCGGCGGAATGCAAGGTCATGCCGTTGAGTATGCTCGACTCCATTGGGTACATCGAACTGCCGGTTGCGACCTGAAGGGACCGGGCCGACCCAGACGCGTCAGCGAGGATGTCGCCCTTGCCCGTCTCGCTCGACACGCCAAAATCGACGAGCAAGTCCTTGTTGCCGGACGCGCAAAGCATGCCCACGCGCTGTTTGCCTTTCTTGAGCGTGAAGGCTTGGCAGTCGGTGTCGGAAGGCGTCGAGGAAAGCGCGGGCTTGTTGCTCAAAGAAAAAGCTGGCGGAACCGCTTGGGGGTTCAGCTCCAAGCGGTCAGCGCCGCGGGCTATGTTGGCCTGCGAAACGCTCGTCAGCACAAGCAGCGCGACAAGGGTCGGAAGCTTCATACGCCATCCACTGTGGGTGCCATGTGATTTGGCTGACTTTTATACCATGCTTCCAGGCCAGCGCGCTTCATTGCACCCTTCAAGTCTCAAATGCGGTGCCTGGTGTCTCGCGGCAAACGCCCTGCACGACATCTTCGGGCCAGATATCAGCGCATCTCAGTCGCAGGCGCTTACCGCGCGCCGGGACATAGAGCTATTGCTTCAACCTCGACCAGGATATCCGGGCGAAAGAACCGGCTAACCTCGACCAGTGTGCTTGTTGGCGGTGCGTCGCCGACGACAAAGCGATCACGTACTGATCGCAAGGTCGGCAGGTTCGCCATGTCGGTGACAAACATGCCGAATTTCACCACGTTCCGGAAATCACTGCCAACGGCTTCGAGGGCGATCCCAATGTTGCGAAAGACTTGGATCGCCTGCTCTTCGAAATTCTGGCCGCCGATGAGCTTTCCCTCGCGGTCCAACGGCACTTGGCCGGATATGAAGGCTAGATTTGCCGTCGCTGGCACGATGGCGATGTGGCTGTATCCGGCCGGCGCCGGCAAGGCATCGGGGGCCAGGAGTATCTGTTCTTGTGTCTGAGTCACGTTACCCTCTGATTTTGACGTTTGTCGGTGTCCGCGGAAGGGCGCTATTGCATGAAGCTCCCGCCATTAACCGAGAGTGTCTGTCCAGTAATAAAGCTTGCGTCGTCGGAACACAGATAGAGAGCTGCCTGGGCGACTTCCGCCGGGACACCGAAACGCTTGAGCGGCGTGCTCGCTATCAGGCTTGATCGCAAATCGTCCGTCCAGGGCACGGTCATGTCGGTCTCGATGTCGGCCGGCGCCAAGGCATTGACTCTGATGTTCAACGGCGCAAAACGCCGGGCAAGTGTCTTCGTGAGGCCGAGCAGGCCGGCTTTCGAGGCGGCATAGGCCGGGCCCCCGGCCACCCCGCCAGTCTGTCCGGCGATGGACGAAATGTTCAGAATGCTTCCGTGCCGTCCAGCCATGATGCGGGCCGCCGACCGGGACACGAAGAACGGCGCGCGCAAGTTGACACCCTGGACACGGTCCCACTCTTCCGGCGAAAGGCTCCATTCATCGGTCGTGCTTATCGTTCCGGCATTGTTTACAAGAATATCAAGCGGACCGAGGTCGGCGAAGACGGCGTCCACCAATCTGCTTGGGGCGGCTGGGTCGAGGAGGTCTGCGACATAGCCATGAGCGGCAGAATTGCCGATCTGCGCGAGACTGCTTGAAACGCTGGCGTCACTCGCTCCCGAAATAGCCACCGTCGCGCCCTCGCGGAGAAAGAGCCTGGCGCAAGCCAACCCGATACCGCGAGACCCGCCCGTTATCAGCGCCGTCTTGCCCTGGAGACGACGTGGTGCGTGTTCTCCACTGGTGGCGTTCAATCGTCTATTCTCCTGCCGAACCAGGGCAATTCCAGCAAAAATATGCAGCCGTTTGCGTGCGGAATTGCGTAAAAACAAAAAGATAGAGCATCGACGGCGTCTCTCTTTTCGCCGGAAATGCTCTAGATGGATGTTTCGCGGGATGTGCGCCGAACATCCATTTCATATTCCAGCCCCATGACGGGTGGGACGGCGAGCCACCAGTTCAGACCGTTCTTCATTGCACCGCGCTTCGCGATCTCATCAAAGATCAACGGGTGCGTGTCGTGCACTGTGTAGAGGTTCGTGCCGGTTGCGTGCCTCCAGTCGGCACCGAAGGCGCCCATGCGGCGTTCCATTTCGTCCAGCACCCATCGCGCCTTTTCTCGCAAACCGTCAGGCGAGACATCGCCGGGACGCACGATATGGTCCTTGTAGTTATCTCGGCCTTCCGGGACTTCAGCACTGCCGGCAACAACGAAATCGGTCATGGCGGCTGCGTTGCTGGTCGGCACGGTGTAGCAAAAGGCGAACATGCTCACGTCCGTCGGCGGGTCGAGAACCGGACAGACGTTCGTTCTCGCGACAGGGTTCATTCCGTTGTCGATGAGGCCCCAGCGCTCGAGTGTCGTCACATAGTGCCGGTTGAACGCCGCAAAGCCTTGCTCGGTAAATGCTTTCGGCGAGCGCAATTCGCAGGCGCAAAGCGCGGCCGCAGGTCGGCCGATCGCGGCAAGATGACGTTCCACGGCCCCGGCAGCGGCGTCAAAGTCAACGGGTTCGTTGAAGATGGCGCGCTCGATGATGAATCCAGGGAGCGCGGAGACAGCGGAGGAATACTGATAGACTCCCTCGGCAAAGCGGTATCCACCGTTTGGGAGCAACCTGTTTGGTGACATTGTTGCACAGATCCAAAAGAGCACGGTCAGCTCTGGCGCTGACGGTCACGCGCCCTTCGGCGCCAGCCTCTTTACTCCCATAGTCACACCGATCTAACTATATCAATATTTGTGCAAAGCCGTTGCCGAAACGGCATGGGATTGAAGATGTCGCTCACTCGCTTTCGCTATTTCGAGAAGGTCGCTCGACATGGCTCCATCCGTGAAGCCTCCGAGCGGCTCCACGTTGCCACCTCAGCCATCAGCCGCCAGATCGCCCAGCTTGAGGAAGAGTACGGTGTCAGCCTGTTCGAGCGTCAGACGCGCGGGATGAAGTTGACCGCCGCCGGAGAGATACTCTTTGAGCACGCCCGCGCCATAATCAGCCATCGTGACCAGGCACGCTCTGGAATAGACGATTTGCTCGGGCTCCGTCGTGGACATGTCAAAGTCTGGTCGATCGAAGGGATGATCAAAGATTTCGTAAGCCCGACGCTGGCTCTTTTTCATCAAAAGTACCCTGCCGTGACGGCAGATGTCGTGGTGGCGAGTTCCGATGAGGTCCTTGCTGCGCTGCTGGAGGACGAAGCCGATATCGGAATCACCTTCGATCCGCCGCGGAACAGTCGGATTGCCGTCGCCGCACAGTTTCCCGCGCCACTTTTCGCTGTGATGTCCCCGGGCCACGTCGCCGCCACACATCAACTTCTGACTTTGCCGGACCTCACCCGTTGGCCGATTGCGCTTCCGGACAGCAGTTTCGGCATCAGGCATGTCGTAGACGCGGCCGCGAAAGCTTCCGATGTCGAGTTCCGCCCTTCTGTGGTGAGCAATTCGATCGAGGCTCTGAGAGGTTTTGCGCGTGCAGGCAGCGGCACCACGATACTGACGCAGGCGTCGGTTGAAGAGGATGTCGAGCGGGGCATGCTGACCACGATCCCGATCGGCGAATTTCTGACCCGTGCCCCTGCCGTCAAGATCTGCAAGAGCAAGGACCGCGAGCTCTCAAATGCCGGCCTCGAACTGGCTGCGCTTCTGAAGCAGCAGGCCGCCCGTTATCAGCGATCCTAGATGTATTGCCGAAACAGCAACACATGGACGCAAAAATTCATCTTGTTAGCAGCCGCTGTCAGGAGAACATGGCGACCATCTGAGTATCGAAGATGGACGAGAGGCAGCCATGTTACAGCGCGCACGTGACGATGATCGAGTGGGGCTGGAGGCGATCGATCTGCATTTTCAAATGGATCGATACGCCGAGCTCATTGTCCATGTTGGCCTTAACCTTCGCCCCGGCCAACAGCTGATTATCACCGCGCCAGTCGAGGCTGCGCCGTTCGTCCGACAGGTCGCGAGGCACGCTTACCGCGCTGGTGCCAGCCTGGTAACGCCGCTGTTTGAAGATGAGACGTTGTCGCTGTTGCGGCTTGCGGCTGCGTCCGACGACAACCTCGACATATCCAATGCCTGGCTGTGGGACGGCGTTGCCAAGGCTAATGCAGGCGGGGCAGCCCGTCTCCTGATCTGGGGGCAAGATCCCGGTCTTCTCGCCGAGCAGGATGCAGCGAAAGTCGGACGCGCAAACCAGTCGAGACTGCAGGCCTATTCAGCGGCGCAGAAAATCATCAGCACCTTTGCCGTCAATTGGTGCCTGGCGGCCTATCCGACCCCAGCATGGGCCAGGTTTGTGTTTCCTGGTGAACAGGTTGATCGTGCGGTCGCACTGCTGGCGGAAGAGATTTTCACGGCAGCCCGGTTGGATCAGCCCAATCCGAGGGCTGCCTGGCAGGCACACAATGTTGCCCTGCGGGAGAAAACCGACTGGTTGAATGCACAGGGCTACGACGCCCTGCACTTTGTCGGTCATGGCACGGATCTTACCATCGGACTGGCGGACCAGCATGTGTGGCAGGGCGGCGCGATGAAATGTGGCAATGGGGTTACATGCACCTCCAACATCCCGACCGACGAGGTCTACACAGCGCCCGACAAAGATCGAGTCGCCGGCTTTTTCGAATGTTCCAAGCCGCTGGCTTATCAGGGCTCGCTGATCGAAGGGATCAAACTGCGCTTCGAGGCGGGGCGCGTGGTTGACAGCGCGGCGCGCGTTGGTTCGTCGGCGCTTTCAGCAATTCTCGGCACGGACGAGGGCGCCAGAAGACTGGGGGAAGTTGCGCTGGTGCCCGAAATTGCTCCAGTTGCTCGAAGCCGCCGCGTGTTTTTCAACACGTTGCTGGATGAGAACGCAGCGAGTCATGTTGCGCTGGGAAGAGCGTACAGCAACTGCGTGCGTCCTGACTTGCACCAGGGGCAGCAGCGCTTGAACAACAGCCTCGTTCATCTCGATCTGATGATCGGCTCCGCTTCGATGGATGTGCACGGTGTCCACAAGGACGGCACCCGCCAAGCGATCATGCGTCAGGGCAATTGGGTGTAGAAATCGCTCAAGGCCGCCAAAGGACCTCTGCCTTCGAAGGCAGCATCCCATCCATTTCTGCATTGAAGCAGGGCACGGCTTCGTCTATGAAGCCGATGACCGGCTTTAACGGGCTGGTTCGTTTTCCGGATCTCGCGATCCCGGAAGCACCCGTAGCTCAGCTGGATAGAGTACTGCCCTCCGAAGGCAGGGGTCACAGGTTCGAATCCTGTCGGGTGCGCCAAATACCGCCGATTGTTTCCCACACTGCGCAATGATCACATAACGCAATGGTCACAGAATGTGCGCCTTTGCATACGGGCATTGACCGCCCTGTTGGTATCAAGCGGTCAACCACTCGTCGGCAGCCTTTGCGGCGGCCAGTTCCAGCGCATCGGGGGCGAGGATCCCCGTCTTCCTGGCAAAAGCCTCGAACGCAAGCCGCGCGACAGACTCGTTGCCGTCGGTGAGCGCGGTGCGGGCTGCGGCAAGCGCCTGCTCATGAGCAGGGCTTCGCGAACCGACCCATTCGGTGAGGATTTCAAAGGCCTCGTCGACGGTTTCCACATCGCGTGGAAATCCAAGGCCGACAAAAATGGAAACGGGTTTCGCGAAAGGCTTCATGGGACTTCCTCGCTTGTGAGCAACACCGAAATTATCGGGCTTGCCGAGAACGAACGATCCGGCAGTTCGTTCAAACGAATTCATCCCTTCGGAGGAAGGAAGCGCATTCGATAGACCTTACGTCTGCGTTCATCCAGCAACCTTATGCCGCTGGTACTGCCCGTTTCATGTTAGGAGTGACTCACGCGCCATCAGATCGAAGCTCGACCCCATGATTTCGTCCTCTTACATGACCGCCAGGCTCGCGACCTCCGCTATGATGATCGCGGCAATCGTGGTTCTCTATGTGGCAAAGGAGTTGCTGCTTCCTCTGGCGATCGCGGTCCTGCTGACATTTGCACTGGCTCCGATCGTCTCCTTCCTCCGGAAAATGAAGCTGCCGCGGCTGGCGGCCGTGATCGGGGCCGTCGCCTGCGCGTTCGCGGTCATATCGATCTTCAGTCTCATTGTTGCCGCGCAGGTCAGCCAGGTCGCCCAGGATATTCCGAAGTACCAATCGAACATCGTGGAGAAGATCCGGATCTTGAAAGAGACCGGTTCGGAAGACGGTGTCATCAGCCGCCTCGGGCGCGTGTTCGAGCGCGTCAACACCGAGATCAATGAATCGGCTTCCTCGGCAACCCCTGCGAGCCCGCAACTCCACGGCGAGCAGCGCCCGCTGCTGGTTCAGATATTTTCTCCCCAGCGACCCATCGAGACGTTGCGGAACATCATTGAACCCTTGGTCGGCCCCTTGGCCACGATGGGCCTCGTGATCGTCATCGTGATCTTCATGCTGCTCGAGCGCGAAGAGCTGCGCGATCGCTTCATTCGCCTTGTCGGCTACAGCGATCTTCACCGAACCACGCAGGCTTTGCAGGACGCAGGCAGCCGCGTCGGCAAATACCTGCTGATGCAGCTGGTTGTGAACATCACCTTTGGCGTGCCCTTGGCGGCAGGCCTGTGGCTTCTCGGCATTCCCAACGCGTTGTTATGGGGCATGCTCGCCATCGTTTTCCGCTTCGTGCCCTATATCGGGCCGGTCATTGCAGCGGTGATCCCCCTGTTCCTGGCGTTCGCGGTGGCTCCCGATTGGTCGTTGCTGATCTGGACGGCCGGGTTGTTCATCTTGCTTGAGCTCTTGAGCAACAATGTCATCGAGCCCTGGTTGTACGGCTCCCGCACCGGGCTATCGCCGCTCGCGATCATCGTTGCAGCGGTGTTTTGGGCATGGCTTTGGGGCCCGATAGGATTGGTGCTTTCAACGCCACTGACGGTTTGCCTGGTCGTGCTGGGCCGGCACGTGCCTCAGTTCGAGTTCCTTCAGATTCTGCTCGGCGATGAGCCGGTTCTCGATCCTCACGAACGCCTGTATCAGCGCCTGCTAGCGGATGATCTCGATGAGGCCACCGACAACGCTGAACAGATGCTCGAGGAGAAATACCTGATTGAGTATCACGCTGCCGTCAGCATACCGGCTCTGTTGCTCGGCGAACAGGATCGGGCGCGAGGGGTGCTGACAAAGAGCCAATTGGCAGATCTCGCCGAAAATGCGCGCGAAGTCGTGGCCAATTTGAACGAAATCGCAGCAGAGGAGGAAGACGAGGACGAGCAGGATCGTGCGGAGGACAAGGACAGCAAGGCTGCAAGCAAGGCGGACGAAGGAAAAGAAGACGAGTTCGACATCGATCTTCCGGATGGTTCCGGCAAATCGGTTCTCTGCATCGGCGGGCATAGCGAACTGGACGACGTTGCGGCCGTGATACTGGCGCAGGTGATTTCCGTCGAAGGGGCCGAATGCGAGGCGGTCGGCCACCGCGACCTCGTTGCAGCCAGAATGCGCAGCCTGCCGCTGGAGGGGCGCAATTCCATCGTCATCGGCTTCCTGAGTCCCGACTCCCTGAAGTATTCCAGGTTCGCGGTGCGCCGCCTCAGGCGACTGGCTCCCCATGCACGCATCGGTCTCGTTCTGTGGACATCGCCCGGGAGCGAAAGGCCGTTTGATCAGAACCAACTCGCCGAACGGTTGGAGGCTGATTTCATTGCGTTCAGTCTCGCGGACTGCGTCGTCGGAGCGCTGTCGGACGACAAGCCGCGTGACGTTAAGCCGAAAAAGCAGAGAAGTATCCGGCGTCTACGGCCAGCGACATCGGCACGAAAAAAGGCCGCAACTGCGACGGATGCATAGACTTCTGGCTTGTATCTCGACGTTACGGTGCCGCCGGCAATGCAGGGAGACCTTCGGATGCAGGCTGGAGCCCATCGCGGGACCCCAGCACGTGCACGACATCGCCGCACGATCCGGCTTTGAGTTGGCTGGAGCAATTCCGGAAAAGTGCGCAGCGGTTTCGCTCGCAATTGCGTAAGGCGATTAGGCGGCCTGAGTGTTCTTGAACAGTTCGGGAACCAGCACCTCTTTGGCGAACTGCCTGAACGATCTGGCCTGCTTGCCTGAAATTGCCAGGACAGCGTCTGTGGTGAAATCGCCCCAGCCACGCGAATAGGCCAGCAGGTAATCGTGATAGCCTTGGGCGAACCATTCATTCAGGCCCATATCCCGAACGCTCTGGGCGAGAGCTTCGGGCGAGACCGGCACGTATCCACTTTCGCCTCAGGCAGGTCTTCGGCGATTTATGGAAGGAAACCGACGCCGGTCCGGTCAGATCATAGGTGTTGCCATCCCAGGCCGAATTGAGCAATGCGCACCTGGCGACAATCTGCTGCCCCTCAAGGATGTGGAGATGGCGTTTCCCCCCGTATCTCGCTGGGTGACTACGGCCTTTATCGTACGGTCGACCATGGGGCGATTTCTGCAGGAGTAAGCGGAGGTACCTCCTGCATGTCATTCCCATTCGAGCCGGTCCGATGTCGCGGTTGCGAGAATACCGGTGGTCAGCTGAATCCCCCTATCGAGAATTCCGCATGAATGGGGGATCCAGACACCGTCTGTGCCTCATTTGAGTTGTGAGCAAAGTGAAACAAAATTTTATTCTTACGTAAGAAATAAAATTCCCAAAATAGTTTTGAAGTTATAAAAATATAATCTCCTATTATCAGTGGTTGTTGAGTTGAACGTAAATTATTACGCTGATTGATACGTAAAATTGGGGGAATAATTTCACAAAAGAAAAGCGTTAATTTGACAGTGCTATCAATCGAGCGCCAAATGCGTTATATAGACGATGTGGCCGCCCTATGCGCCGGCTCCAGAAAGAACCTCATGAATTTTCGTCCGCTTCACGACCGCGTCGTCATCCGACGCG
>NZ_JBYTDF010000014.1:0-139860 GCF_058790995.1 Mesorhizobium sp. EU05-FHT14A09 | reverse complement strand
ATGAGGATGGCCATGCCGGGCATGGCTGCCACCCACCACTGGTCGAGGATGAACCGGCGGCCCGACGCGATCATCGCACCCCATTCCGGCAACGGCGGCTGCGCGCCGAGGCCAAGGAAACCGAGGCCGGCGGCAATGATGATGATGCCTGCCATGTCGAGGGTGACACGCACGATCAGCGACGAGATGCACATCGGCATGATGTGACGCAGGACAATGCGCCCCGGTGACGCCCCCATGATCTCGACGGCCTTGATGTAATCGGAGTTGCGCACCATCAGCGTTTCGGCGCGCGCAATGCGGGCATAAGGCGGCCATGAGGTGATGGCGATGGCGATGATGGCGTTCTCGATACCAGGCCCGAGTGCCGCCACGAAGGCGAGCGCCAGGATCAGCTTCGGAAAGGCCAGGAAGATGTCGGTGATGCGCATCAGGATCGCATCGGTCCAGCCACCGGCGTAGCCGGCGACAGTCCCGACGATAAGGCCGATCGGCGCGGCAATCAGCGCAACCAGCACGATGACATAAAGCGTCAGCCGCGAACCATAGATGACTCGCGAAAGGATATCGCGGCCTTGGTCGTCGGTTCCCATCCAATGCGTCCAGTCAGGCGCCAGCAAGCGCGAGCCGCGCAGATCGCCGACCACCGGCGAATAGGGCGCCAGCAGGCCGGCGAAAATGGCGACGAACACCAGCGCCAGGATGATGAAGAGCCCGATCACCGCCAGTCTGTTGGCGGTGAAGCGGCGCCAGGTCATGTAGGAGCGGCCAAGTCGCGCCTGCGTGCGCGATTGAGGCCGCTCCGACAGCAGCCATTCGCGCCAACTCGTCTTCGAGGTGTCGGCTATGCTCATGACCGGGTCCTCGGATCGAGAAGCTGGTAGAGCAGGTCCGAAAGCAGGTTGAGTGCAATGAACACCGCACCGATGACAATGGTGGCTCCGAGTACGGCATTCATGTCGGCGTTCTGCAGCGAGTTGGTCAGATAGAGCCCGATGCCCGGCCAGGAGAACACCACCTCGGTCAACACCGATCCCTCGAGCAGCGTGGCGTAGGACAGCACAATCACCGTCACCAATGGCACCGCTGCGTTACGCAGCGCATGGCCCCAGATGATGCGCGCTTCCGACAGGCCCTTGGCGCGCGCGGCGACGACATACTCCTGGCTGAGTTCGTTCAGCATGAAGGAACGCGTCATGCGGCTGATATAGGCCATGGATGTGTAGCCGAGCAGCGAAGCCGGCAGGATGATGTGGGAGAAGACATCGCGGAATGCGCCCCAGTCGCGCTGAATGACGGCGTCGACCAGATAAAGGCCGGTTATCGGCGTGAAAGTATATTCGTAGGCGATGCCGATACGACCAGGTCCTTCGACCCAGCCGAGCCTTGCGTAGAAGACGAGAAGACCGAGCAGGCCAAGCCAGAAGATCGGCATCGAATAACCGATCAGGCCGATGACGCGCACGGCCTGGTCTATGAACGAGCCGCGTTTGACTGCTGCCAGCACGCCGAGCGGGATGCCGAACAGCAAGCCGATCAGCGTACCAACGGTCGCCAGTTCCAGCGTCGCCGGGAAGACGCGTCGGATATCCTGCATGACCGGATAGGTCGACAGCACCGAAGTTCCGAAATCACCGGCCAACGCCTTCTTCAGATAGAGGAAAAACTGCTGCCAGACCGGCAGGTCGAAGCCGTATTGCTGGCGCGCCGCCGCGACGACGCTGGCCGGCGCACGATCTCCGACGATCGCCAGCACCGGATCGATCGGCATGACGCGGCCGATGAAGAAGGTCACCGCGATCAGCCCAAGGAAGGTGGCCGCGGCAATGAATACGAAGCGCAAAAGCGCAAGCGCAAGGGCGGAAGCGCTTTTGCGCCTCCGCCCCTGGTCATGGAAGGTTGGTTCGGCGAGGGACAAGAATCCGGACTTTCCGGTTCGTTACTTGGTCACCGGCGCCACAAAGTTGGTGTCGAATGTGGGTCCAAGCTTGAAGCCCTGCACGTTCTTGCGCAGGCCGGCAACCTCGGTCTGTTGCCAGATGAAGTTGAATGGACCCTGTTCACGAATCTTCTTCTGAACGTTCTGGTACATCTCGGTGCGCTTGGCAGGATCGCGCTCGAGCAAGGCGGCCGCCGATTCTTTCTGGATGTCCGCCGGCACGTCCCAGGCGTTCCGCCAGGCCAGCGTCTTGTTCATGGAATCGTCGGCATTGTTCGGATTGGTGGCGAAGGTTTCTGAATTCGAATTCGGATCCCAGTAGTCGACGCCCCACATCAGGATCGCTGCATCGTGCTGGCGGGCACGGTAGCGGGTCAGCAGTTGCTTGAAGTCCTCCGGGACCAGTTCGATCTTGATGCCGGCTTGCGCCGCGGTCTGCTGGATCGACTCGGCAACGCCGGATTCCGGCTGGCCGCTACGGGTATCGAGCGTGATGGTGAACCCGTCCTTCAGACCAGCCTTCTCCAGCAGTTCCTTGGCCTTGGCGATATCGAGCTTGTAAGGCTTTTCGTCCACCGAGCCGAGAATGCCCTTGGGCAGGAAGTTCTGGTGCACCACGCCGATGCCGTTGAGCAGCGTATCGCCGAGCGCGTCGTAGTCGATCAGGTATTTGAAGGCTTCCCGCACTTCCGGCTTGGCCAGGTTGGGGTTCTTCTGGTTGAGGCTGACGTAATAAACCGTGCTCTTCGGCACTGAAGCAGTGGCGAGATCGGCATTCTTGCCGACAGCCTCGTAGTCGCCTGGCTGCAGGTTGCGCGCGATGTCGATGTCGCCCTTTTCCAGCAGCAGGCGCTGCGCGGCACTTTCCTTGACGTGACGGTAGATCACGCGCGTCATGTTGCCCTTGGTGCCGTAGTAGTTGTCGTTGCGCTCCAGCACCACGACTTCGTTCGCACGCCATTCACGGGTCTTGTACGGGCCGGAACCGGCATAGTTGGTCTTCATCCAGGCATTGCCGAAGTCGTTGTCGAACTTGTAGTCGGCGCTCGGCGTGGCGGCGGCGACATGTTCCTTGACCAGCTTGCTGTCGACGATGGCGCCGACGGTGGCGGTCAGGCAGTTCAGCACGAAGCTTGGCGCATAGGCCTTGTCGACCGTGAACACGAAGGTGGACGCATCCGCCGCTTTCGCCTTTTCGGCGACATTGTCGGCGGTCAGTCCGAACTGCTGGATGATGAAGGCAGGGCTCTTGTTGAGTTTGACAACGCGCTCGAACGACCAGGCCACGTCCGCGGCAGTGATTTCGTTGCCGGAGGCGAACTTCAAGCCAGGCTTCAGCTTGAAGGTGTAGGTCAGCGCATCGTCCGAGACGGTCCAGCTTTCAGCGATGCCGCTGACCACCTTGGTGGTGTCGTTCGCGTCGAGGCGGACCAGCATGTCGTAGGTGTTGCCGGTGATCTCGCCGGTCGACAATTCGAAGGCTTCGGCCGGGTCGAGCGAAATGATGTCATCGATTGCCCAGGCCTGGACCAGCGTATCGGGCGGGGTGTCGGCCAGCGCCGGGGCGCCGGCATAAACCAGGGCTGCAAGCGCGGCACCCGTCAGAAAAGTGCGCGAGCGGAGAGCGATCTTGTGCATCATCATCTTCGGTTTTCCTTGTTTCGTCGCCCCTGTTCCCCGATGGGACGCGACGTCGTTGCGCCGACAGGCTCTATTTGTTGAAGCCTCGAACAACCATATCCGGCGCCCTTCGGCCCGGCAACGAGCATTTGTGTGACAAAAGCCGATTGAGCACGGCGTGTTGAGTTTCGAGCGACGCTGGCCCGTTCATGATGGCTTGCACCTCTCTCGCAGGGCAGCAACACGCCCCAAAACGTCTTTCCGCTCACACCCTTTCGAGTGCGATGGCGATGCCCTGTCCGACACCGATGCACATGGTGGCGAGTGCGAGGCGGGCGTTGCGTTCCTTCAGTTCCAGCGCAGCCGTGCCGGTGATGCGCGCACCCGTCATGCCGAGCGGATGGCCGAGTGCGATGGCGCCACCATTCGGGTTGATGTGAGCAGCGTCTTCGGCGAGGCCGAGTTCGCGCAGCACGGCCAGGCCCTGCGCCGCGAATGCCTCGTTGAGTTCGACCACGTCGAAGTCCTGTGGCGTCAGTCCAAGCCGAGCGCACAGCTTGTTGGTCGCCGGCACCGGACCGATGCCCATGATGCGCGGCTCGACACCGGCCGTGGCGGCGCCCAGCACGCGAGCGATCGGAGTGAGGCCGTATTTTCGCACGGCGGCTTCCGAGGCCACGATCAGCGCGGCCGCGCCGTCATTGACGCCCGATGCATTGCCCGCCGTCACCGTGCCGCCCTCCTTGCGGAATGGCGTTCCGAGCTTGGCCAGCGTTTCCATGGTGGTGCCGGCACGCGGATGCTCGTCCTGCGCCACCACGATGGCATCGCCCTTCTTCTGCGGAATGGTGACAGGGACGATCTCCTTCGCCAGCCGGCCATTGGCCTGGGCTGCCACCGCCTTGTCCTGGCTGCGCACCGCAAAGGCGTCCTGGTCTGCACGGCTGATGGCGAACTGTTCGGCGACGTTTTCGCCGGTCTCCGGCATGGAATCGATGCCATACTGCTTCTTCATCAGCGGATTGACGAAACGCCAGCCGATGGTGGTGTCGTGGATCTCGGCATGGCGCGAGAAGGCGGTCTCGGCCTTGGGCATGACGAAGGGCGCGCGGCTCATCGATTCGACGCCGCCGGCAATCAGCAGTTCGGCTTCACCTGCCTTGATGGCGCGGGCGGCAATGGCCACCGCGTCCATGCCCGAGCCGCACAGCCGGTTGACGGTCGAGCCTGGCACCGCCACCGGCAGGCCGGCCAGCAGCGCCGCCATGCGGGCGACATTGCGGTTGTCTTCGCCGGCCTGGTTGGCGCAGCCATAATAGACATCGTCGACCGCTTCCCAGTCGATGCCGGCATTGCGGGCAAACAGCGCCCTGATCGGCGCAGCGCCGAGATCATCCGCACGAACCGACGCAAGCACCCCGCCAAACCGGCCGATCGGCGTGCGAACATAGTCGCAGATATACGCTTCGCTCATGTCGTGATTCCTTCCCTCGCCCGCGCCGGCCAGCGCAGAACCATCCGATCGCATCGGAGTTTCGTAATTTCAGCCCACCAGACGGCGGGCAGCGGTTTCGGCCATGGCCTCTGCGAGGCTCATCGACCACTGCGCGCGACAATAGGCGCGGAAATCGAAACAGGGCAAGCCGGGACAGACCTCGAATTCGATCAGATGGACCGTGCCGTCCGCTTCCACCCGCAGGTCCATGGAAAAGACGTCGCGCAGGCCAAGACCCGTCATAAGCCTTGCCGCGACCCGGCGAATTTCGCCATCCGCCCGGGGCTGGCTTGCGGCGAGCGGCACCAGCTCTGGCTCAACATAAACACCGGTCGATTTGGCCACGGCGCCGGTATCGCCATAAAGCGCCAGGCTGTCGGCCATGGTCTGGAAGTCAGCGCCGGACTCGACCAGGAAAACTCCCAGCGACGACATGTCGGCATGTCCTGTCACGTCGAGGAAGCTTGCGCGCACATTGCGGCCGGCGACATATGGCTGCACGACGACATCGTCGTGGTAATGCGAAAAGACACGGCGACTGAGTTCCAGCGCATGGTCGAGATCATGGCAGTGCGAATCCGGCCAAATGCCGATCTTGGCGCCGAGCCGGTTCGGTTTCACGAACCAGCCCTTTTCGCTGGCCGGCGGCTCGACCAGCCACAAGCCGTTCCGGGCCAGGCCGGCTTGCGGAACTGGCAGGCCGAGAGCGGAAAGCACGGCACCCGAGCGGAATTTATCCTGGCAGAGAGCGAAGAGGGAATCGTCGGCACCAAGCGTCTTCATGCCCGCAAGCCGGGCCAATGCAGGGGCTGTACCGCCACGGAAGTAGGCAATGCCATCCGTCAATGTCCAGACAAGCGAAGTGCCAGGGTCTGCACTGGTGATCACCGCAGCAGCTTCATCCAGTTCCAGGGGCGTGAAGGTCAGGCCTCGTTTGCCTGCCTCACGCCAGAGCTCGGCAAACTCCGGCGCGAGGTCGGTCGATTGGGCAAGATATGACGAGATCTCCGCAGCGCGGTCCCGCGGATAGCCTTGCTGGATCAGCCGGTCGAGGCAGGCTTTTCCGGTTCATAGACAAGGAAGAGACGCGGCTGCGGCATGGCGGACTGGACCATTGGATCGGAACCAGTCTCGCTGTTGCACCATCGCTCGGTTCCGACGAAATCGACCTGTGCGGCAACGCCAGCGACCAGAGTTGAGCGCGCTCAAAAGCCTGTGGTTCAGATCAGCACGCGTGGCTCAAACCGACCCCGGACCGGGAAATCGATCACGAAGGTCTTGCCGGCATCGGGATCGGCCGCCCGCTGCGCCTCATTCTGGTCAGCCCAAGCCGAAGTCACTGCCAGCCGATCGGCGTTTGCGCCGATGAAAGCCGGGCAGGACGGCTGGGTGACGGGCATTGGAATGGAACGCACCAGCTTGCCGTCCGGCGCATAGGCATTGACCGCGGAAGCACCCCAGCACGCATTCCAGAGAATGCCGTCGCGATCGACGACCGAGCCGTCGACATCGCCGACACTCTGCCGATGGTCGCCGAACAGCCTGGGCTCGCCCACCGGCAGCCCGGTCGTCGGATCGCAATCCACGCGCATCAGCAGCTTTGCGTCACTGTCGACATAGTAGGCGAAGGTCCCATCCTCGCTGAAGGCAATCGAGTTCGGGATGGTGATGCCATCATAGAGTTTACGCAGTTCGCCCTTGAAGAACCAATAGATCGCGCCTGCCTTCTTTTCATGGGTCTTGCTCATCGTTCCGAGCCAGAAAGCGCCGCAGGGATGCACGCGCGCGTCGTTGGATCGGGTACTCTTGTTCTCGGCCTCGACCGGCGTGTGAAGTGTGAGTTTGCCGGTAGCCGTGTCCCGCACGTGCAAGCCGGTTTCGGTGAAGACCAGTTGCCGCTTGTCGTCGACGATGGCGATGGCGCTCGCCATCTGGCCGAGTTCGTGCGCTTTGGTTGCACCGCTGCGGTTGCGCTGGAGCAATTGGCCATGCACGATGTTGAACCAGTAGAGCGTTCCCGTCGTCTGGTCGTAGCTCGGACCCTCGCCGAGTTCGCAGACATAGTCGGACAGGACCGAGACGATACCAGTCATTTCAGCTCTCCAAAAACCTGATCCCAGACGGTGACGGCAGCTTCGGCACGCGCGCTGACATCAGCCACCATCATGCCGGGCTTGAACAGGCTGGAACCCAGCCCGAAGACTGTCACGCCCGCCGTCTTGTAGCCGGCGAAGTCTTTTTCCGAGACGCCTCCCACTGCCCCCACCAGCGTGTCGGCAGGCAGGACCGC
Source organism: Mesorhizobium sp. EU05-FHT14A09 (assembly GCF_058790995.1). Classification (NCBI taxonomy): domain Bacteria; kingdom Pseudomonadati; phylum Pseudomonadota; class Alphaproteobacteria; order Hyphomicrobiales; family Phyllobacteriaceae; genus Mesorhizobium; species Mesorhizobium sp. EU05-FHT14A09. Next base: position 132,516 of record NZ_JBYTDF010000014.1, on the reverse strand, counting down.
GCGCATGGCGGCAATGCCGCCGGCGCCGAGCGCGCTCGCCGGAAAGAACTTGAGCGCCGAGGCACCAAGCCGGATCGCCTGGAAGGCTTCGGTTGGGGTGAAGACACCCGGCATGGTGACCATGCCATGATGTGCGGCGCGGCGCATGACATCGACGTCGATGTTCGGGCTGACCAGAAGCCGTCCCCCGGCGTGCTTCAAGGCGTCGACATCCGCGGCGGTCAGTACCGTGCCGGCGCCGACGAGCGCGTTGTCCGGCAACGCCTTGACGATGGCAGCAATCGACATGAACGGATCGGGCGAGTTCAGCGGCACCTCGATGGCTTCGATGCCGGCGTGATAGATCGCCTCGGCGATGGCGACTGCTTCGTCGGGACGCAAGCCGCGCAGAATGGCGACGAGGCCGCGCTTCAGTTTCGGGAATGGCGCGGTCTGGCTCATCTGGTTTCTTCCTCGCGGGCAATCATGCCGTTTTCCCGTGCGGCGGCAAAAAGGCCGGCGCGTACGGCGGCATCGGCGTCGACGGACCGAACCTCAAGTCCGGCCAAACTCAAAGCTTCGGCGTAAAGTGCGCCGAGCGCGCCCGATCCCACCAGCACGACTGAGTCGCCGACGATATCATAGCGCCGCTTGGCTGAAGCGATCTCGCCACCGATGAGCAACCCCGACAGGCGAGCGGCGGCATCGCCCGGCGTCAGGTCTTGCAGCAAGCCGGCGGCACGGATGGCAAACAGCCGCGACGTGACATCGCCACCGTCGGTGAGAGCCTGCCGGCACCAATATCGAAACCCCTCGTTGCCGGCGGCGACCGCGGCAGGCTGCTCACCCAGCGAATGGCGCAGGATCGAATGGGCCGCCAGAACGGAAAACAATTCGCCTGTCGGCCAAGTACCGAAGCTGGCCACTGCGCCATCGTCCACAAGTACCCATTTCGAGTGGGTTCCAGGCATGCAGACGAGATGCTGTCCCTTGGCCGGCAGACCCGCGCCTGCGAGTTGCGTTTCCTCGCCGCGCATCACGTCCGGTGCGTCCGCAAGCCGCTGCGCCAGGCCAGGGACAATGCGCACGTCGCGCGCCGTATCGGGCACACGGATGGCACCCTTCAGGATGGCATTGATAGGGGCAGGCACATCGACATAAGGCGCCTCGATCCAGCCCTGGCGCGAGCCGGCCATGCCGCAGATCACCACCGGCAAGCTGGCCGGCGCATCCATGGCGGCAATATGCCTTTCGAGCACGGTGGAAAAGCCGACTTCTCGCGCCGTAATCAGGCCGTCGTCGCCACGCCGTTCGGCCAGCACCTGGCCGTCGTCGGCAAGCAGCCAGGCACGCAACCGGGTCGTGCCCCAATCGACGGCGGCGATCACGGGTTTTGTGCTCACAAGAGCCCTCCGTCGACGATCAAAGTCTGCGCCGTCAGCATGGCCGACGCGTCCGACGCCAGGAACAGGCATGGTCCGACCATGTCGTCCGGATGCATTTCACGTGGAATGGCCTGACGAGCGATGTGGGCTTCGAGCTTGCCGGGCGCGGCCCAGAGCTCACGCTGGCGCTCGGTGATGACCCAGCCGGGCGCGATTGCGTTGACCCGAATGCCATCCTTGCCGTAGCGGCCGGCAAGTCCCTTGGTCAGGCCGATGATCCCGGCTTTGGCTGCTGTGTAGGCCGGCATGTCGCCGATGTTCAGCATGAAGGATGTGGAGGTGAAATTGACGATGGCCCCATGTCCCAATTTCTTCATTCCCGGCACGACCGCCTGAATAGTGAAGAAATGCGGCCTCAGATTGATCGACAGATTGTCATCCCATTCGTCGGCGGTCACAGTTTCGGCGGCATGGCGAATGTCGTTGGCGGCGTTGTTGACCAGGACGCTGATCGGTCCATGCGCTGTCTCGGCGGTCTTTACCGCTGCCCGCAGTGCTTCGATGTCGCGCAGGTCGGCATGAAGGAACAGCGGCTTGCTGCCGGTCAGGCTTGCAATGTCGTCACACAAGGCCCGACTCGCCGTTTCGGCGATATCGATGAAGGCAACCCTGGCGCCTTGGCGGGCGAAACCTTCCGTCAACCTGGCGCCGATACCGGTGCCTCCGCCGGTGATCAACACCGACGCGCCTTCCAGATCGGCGAAACGCGCCGATGGCATCATGTAGCGTCCTCCACTCGTCTGACGGCGCCGCATCCTAGCCAGCGGCTTGGCCGGAGCAAGCGTGAAAGTGCTCACCGGATCATTTTGTCGGACAAATGAGAAACAGGAAGAAAAGCCGCCGATCCGCGTGGACCCGCAGCATCGCAGTGTTTCAGATATCAGATCGCCTTGGCGCGCAATGCACCGCGAAAGGAATCGCGAAGATAGCCGAGCGTCGCATCGGCATTGGCCGGCTTGCCGAACAGATAGCCCTGGCCGCCGGCACAGCCGAACTGCACCAGCCGGTCGGCTTGTGCCTCCTGTTCGATGCCCTCAGCGACCACATCCATGCCAAGTCCCTCGCACATGGCGAGGATGGCGCGGATGATGTGCTCCGAAGGGCGATCTTCGAGGATCGATGAGACGAAGGCGCGGTCGATCTTGAGCTTGTCGAAGTTGAACTCGCGCAAGCGGCCGAGTGACGACTGGCCCGTGCCGAAATCGTCGAGCGAAACACGGATGCCGACGCGGCGCAGATCCTCGACGATCTTCTCTGCCGAGATGGGATCGTTCATCAGGCCTGTCTCGGTGATCTCGATCTCCAGCCGGCGTGGATCGAAGCCGGTGCGATCGAGGATCGACAGGATGTGCAGCCCGGTGTTCTGGTCGACGAGCTGCGACGGCGACAGGTTGAAGGACAGGAACAGGTCGCCAGGCCAGCCGCGCGCTGCTTCGGTCGCCTTGCGCAGCACCAGTTGCGACAACGGTCCGATGATGCCGCGTTCTTCGGCGATCGGAATGAAAACGGCCGGCGAGACCGGGCCGAGATCTGGATCCGACCAGCGCGCCAGCGCCTCAAAGCCGATGGTGCGCCGCGTGCCGAGATCGACGATCGGCTGGAAATGCGGCTCGACCTCGCCGGCAGAAACGGCACGTCGCAACGCCTGCTCGATGCGGGTGACGCGTTTGGCCGCCTCTTCCATCTCGCGGGTGTAGACGACAACCTTGCCGCGGCCTGAGCGCTTGGCGTGATAGAGCGCCGTTTCCGCCTTGTTGAGCAGGATCTCGGTGGTCTCTTCTCCGGAATAGAACAGCGAGCAGCCGGTGGAGGCGGAAAGCCTGGCAGTGCGTTCGCCGACATCGTAGGGCGCCGACAGGATCTCGATCAGCATGCGCGCCCGCTCGGTGGCTGCCTCTTCGCTGAACACCATCGGGTAGAGGAAGGCGAATTCATCGGCGCCGATGCGGCAGACGGTGGAATGGCTGTCCATCGAGGCGCGCAGGCGCATCGCCACCTGGATCAGGATGTCGTCGCCGGCCTTGTGGCCGAACAGATCGTTGATCGGCTTGAAGCCATCGAGGTCCAGGATGCCGACGGCAAAAGGGGCAGGGTCGTCCGAACGGTCCGCAATGAGGCGTTCCACCTTGTCGAAGAAGCGACGGTGGTTGCCAAGGCCGGTCAACGGATCGGTGAAGGCCAGATCCGTATTCTCCCTGTTTGTCTGCCCGGTGCCAAACGAGGTTTGCATCGGCGTCCCTGTTCTTATTCTGGTATTTCTTATCAGAGTGACAGCAAACCGTTTAAGAAAGGTATCTCGAATATAAGCCGGCGCTTTCGAATTGAATCGCCTCGGCGGCGCTGAAGATTAGCCGGGCCTGACCCGATAAAGCTCGATTGGCCTGCCCGGTGTGCCGGGTACCGGTTCCAGCCAGGCTGGCAGTTGTCCTTTGATCAGGGCTGCAAGAAAGCCATCCGGCGCGACGTTGGAGAAATTTTGAGTTTCAGCATCGCTGCGGCAAAGGGCAACGAGCCCGACATGCTGATCGCGTATGATTTTTTCGGCAGCCGTGGCCGACCCCAGAAATGCATCCATGACGAGAAGATTGCCGTCGACATTGCGATGATAAGGGCCGGCTAAAACGCGGTGTCCTGTGAGGACAAGGATTGGCGAGCCGAGATTGGACACCGCCAGCACAGTCGTGGTGGGTTGGGCAGCCAGCGGCATGTAATCGCCGGGATTTGCGCAGGTGTAGCTTATGGTGCCAGCTACCGGATTTGCCTTGCCGTCGGTGAGCATGGAAATCGTGGCCGCGCCGACGCTCCATACGCCGTTCAGGGAAACGAGCCAGGCCGCAACCATGGCGATTGCCGCTTTCGTTGACGGCGTTGCCGCAGCGTAGCTGCGCCAACTGGCTACCCAGGTGGAGAGCGGGATGACGGCGATGGCGATCGAGAAATTGGCACCACGCACCTGCCAGACGCTGATGGCGAAGGCAGCCGAGAGAAGAACGGCGACGATCCAGACTTCGCGGCGTCGATCGCCATTCAGCAATTGGCGCATGAGCAGGATGAGAGCGATCAACGGCGTAACATATGCGCCGATCACGGCCGTGGGCTTCTCGGTTGCAAGTTGAAAGAGGGACTGGGCCTCTGAAACCGTGTCCAGCCACAGCGTGTGCAGGCGTGGATCGAGATCGGCGAATGGCGTGCGCAGACACTGCGGAAAGAACAGCAGTGTGACCGCTGCCCCGACGGTGCCGAGTAAACCTAGCGCCATCAGTCTGCGCAGCCGGTTCGATCGAAGCGAGGGTACCGATGCGGTGAGAGCAAGGCCGAGGCCTCCAACGGCTGCCAGTGTGAACTGTACGACCGAAAAGGCATCACAGGCCGCGACACCCCACGCGGATGGTCCGATGGTCGAGACGAAGACCACCGCCGAGATCATCGCAAAACCCAGTCCGAAACCGATCGGCGTGCTCGCTTCTTGATCGCCTCGGAAGAAGAAAATACCCGCTACGCACAACCCGATCACCGCGACAAGCGGGGCGGTTTCCATCCCGACAGCCAGCGTCAGCGCGGCGCAGGCGCCAGACAGCGCGGCGGCTGGCCGCCAATCCGGAGCCGCGAGCAGGAAATGCAGGCTCGCTGCAACAAGCATCAGCTGGACATTGTGGTGGTCGATGTTGCCGGGCTCATAAGCAGCAAGAAAAAACAAACCGGCGGCGGCGATCACCATGGCCGGCAGCGCCACACAATCGCCGCCAAAACGGCGCGCGGCACGGACAAAAAAGAAGACCGTCAAGGCGTAGGTCAGCGTTGGCCAGGCGATTTTCGCGAAATACTCAGCGGCAGACGCGGAAAAACCGAACGCTTCGGCAGTTTTTATGAGCGCGGCAAGTGGCGCATCCACAAGGCGCGACCAATGCATGATGAAGCCACCATTCGGACCCATGCGGTACTGGTGCATATCGAACCAGCCCTGGCCGGCCAGGAGGTCGCGGACTTGAACCAGCCTCAAAAGGCTGTCGTTGTCGCCATTGCCTTGAGTCATGGCCCGAAAGCCATTGCCGGCATTGATCGCCAGCGCAACGAAGGCCGCGACCACCGCCCAGGCGAGATCGCGCCGCCACCCGACGACTGAATTTTCGGCCGCGCGCATCGAAAGTCCCCAAACCCCGGATGTGTCTAAACCTAGCCTTAACGGCTTCAATAAATAGTAAAGCCGCCCCGCGCGCTCGGCCGCCCTGGGGTTTGCGAGAGCCACCCATGGTACACGAAGTCCGCTACGAACCAACGATCGCGGTACTGTTGCCCTGCTACAATGAAGAACCGACCATCGCTGACGTTGTGTGTCGATTTCGCGAGGCACTGCCCGCCGCGACCATCTATGTCTATGACAACAATTCCAAGGACCTCACCGCACTGAAGGCGCGCGCGGCCGGTGCGGTCGTGGTGCGTGAACCCAGGCAGGGCAAGGGCAATGTCGTGCGGCGCATGTTCGCCGACATCGATGCCGATATCTATTTGATGGCCGACGGCGATGGCACCTACGCGCCCGAGGATGCGCCGCTGCTCATCAATACTCTGCTGACCGAGCGTTGCGACATGGTCGTTGGCACACGTCGCGGTGTGACAGACGATGCCGGCCGGCAGGGCCATGCTTTTGGCAATCGTCTGTTCAACAGCCTGTACAAGCGTCTGTTCGGACGGGATTTCACGGACATTTTCTCCGGCTATCGCGTCTTCAGCCGGCGTTTCGTCAAGAGTTTCCCGGCGGTCTCGGGCGGTTTCGAGATCGAGACGGAGATGTCGGTGCACGCTTCACAGCTCAAGCTGCCGGTCAGCGAGATCGCGCTCGACTATGGCCGCCGTGTTGAAGGCTCATCGTCGAAGCTCTCGACCTTTCGGGATGGCGCCAAGATTTTGTGGATGTTCACCATGCTGATGAAGGAAACGCAGCCGCTGCGCTTCTTCGGAGGGATTTCCGTTTTTCTGCTGACTGCCAGCGCAATTCTGGGCGTGCCGGTGTTTGTCGAATTTGCCGAAACGGGTCTCGTGCTGCGCATTCCCACCTGGGTGCTTTCGGTCGGATTGCTGCTCCTGTCGATGTTGATGCTGGCAACCGGACTGGTTCTTGATTCCGTCTCGCGTGGCCGGGCAGAGCAGAAGCGTATTTTCTATCTCAGCATGCCGGGTCGCCAAAGTAATACTGCCTCGACACCAGCTGCGTCGAAGAGAGCGGCCTGACAGCCATCGTTGGAGAGTTCTGCTTGAATCGCGAAACCACCAATCGCATCCGTTTCGTTCTGGAAGATGTTCTGCCGCCGGTCATCCGTGACTCACGACTGTTCCGGTCGGTCGCCAGTCTGGCCTGGGGCGATCATATCTCTCGGCTGGCGTCATTTCGGGAACGCGCACCTTTTCTGACCGCTGAGGAGTACGAGACGCTCTATCGCGACCATCCAAGGGTTCATGAGGGCACAGACAACTCCGAAGCCTGTATAGAAAAGATCATTGCTGCGGCCGTTGGCCAGTCGCTCTGCGACGTCGGCTGCGGCACCGGCGTTCTCTTGAATCGTATCCGCGCTTCGCATGGAAGCGGACGCTATGTCGGCGTCGATTTTGTGGTGGACGACGCAGCGGCAATCGACGGTATCGACTATGTTGCCGCGCGCATCGAAGACCTGCCGTTTGAAGACGGCACCTTCGACACGGTGGTCTGCACGCATGTCATCGAGCATGTCCTCGAATACCGGCAGGCCATTGCCGAATTGCGGCGTATCGCGCGCAAGCGCCTGATCATCGTCGTACCGCGCGAGCGGGAGTACCGCTATTCCTTCAACCCACATTTCAATTTCTTCCCCTACACGCACTCGTTCCTGCGGGCGATGCATCCTGTGCCGACCAACCATGTCTGCGTCGATATCGGACGCGATATCTTCTATTGCGAAGACCGGCCCGGGGCCTGATCGTGATCGGTGCGCTGCCTTTTCCCGTTCTGGCCGGGCTGTTGCTGACGCCGCTGATGATTTCGGCAGGTCAGGTACTCTTCAAGCTCACAAGCGCCCGGGCCGGCGCCGCTGATCTGGCAGGTCTGATGGCGACCATCCTGGATCCTTATCTGCTTTCGGCCTTTGCCATCTATGGCATCGGCACGATCGTCTGGGTCTATGTGCTGAAATCCGTGCCGCTCACGGTTGCCTATCCTTTCATGGCGATGACTTTCTGTGTCGTGCCGCTCCTGGCCTGGGGTCTGCTGGGAGAGGCACTCACCTTGAGATACATGCTGGGCACGGCACTGATTGTCGGTGGACTGATCGTCATCAACGCCTGATGCAGACGAACCTTGCGTTGTGGGCCGATGCGGCGCTTGACAGGTTCAGGCTCGTCCCTTCATGTCCTGCTCATTGAAGCGTTTCGGCTTTTCGCGGAAACGCGGAGCGCCCTAACTCTTTGTTATTGTGCAATTCCGAACGCAAAACCGCCACGCACTTTTGCTGGAAATGCTCTAGATCGGAGACCCTGCATGTCCCTCAAAGTCGCTGTCCAGATGGACCATGTCTCGACCGTCAACATCGCCGGCGACACGTCCTTCGCGCTCTCGCTCGAGGCGCAGCGGCGCGGGCACACGCTGTACCACTACACGCCCGACCGGCTATCGCTGCGTGACGGCAAGGTCTTCGCCCGCATCGAGGAGATGCAGGTGCGCGATGTCAAGGGCGACCATTTCACGCTCGGCGGAGCCGTGCGCACCGATCTCTCCGAGATGGATGTCATCCTGCTGCGTCAGGACCCGCCCTTCGACATGAACTACATCACCACCACACACATTCTGGAGCGCATCCATCCGAAGACGCTGGTGGTCAACGATCCGGCCTGGGTTCGCAACAGTCCGGAGAAGATATTCGTCACCGAATTTGCTGATCTGATGCCGGAAACGCTGATCACCAAGGATCCGCAGGAAGTGGCGGCTTTCCGCAAGGAATTCGGCGACATCATCGTCAAGCCGCTTTACGGCAATGGCGGCGCCGGCATCTTCCATCTGCAGGAGGCCGACCGCAATCTGGCCTCGCTGCTGGAAATGTTCGGCCAGCTGTTCCGGGAGCCCTATATCGTCCAGCGCTATCTGAAGGATGTGCGCAAGGGCGACAAGCGCATCATCCTCATTGACGGCGAGCCAGTCGGCGCCATCAACCGCGTGCCGGCCGAATTCGAGTCGCGCTCCAACATGCATGTCGGCGGGCGGGCCGAAAAAACGGATTTGACGGCGCGCGAGCGCGAGATCTGCGCCCGCATCGGCCCGTCGCTGAAAGAACGTGGCTTCATTCTCGTCGGAATCGATGTCATCGGCGACTACATGACCGAGATCAACGTCACCTCGCCGACTGGCATCCGCGAAGTGAAGCGTTTCGGCGGTGCCGACATCGCCGCGCTGTTCTGGGGTGCGGTGGAAGCCAAGCGCGGTTAGCCTTGTTCCAGGTCACCTCGGCGCGGCAGTACAACCGGCCGCATGCGATGCAATTCCTGCGATTATTTGTTCCTGTATTGTTCTTGATCTGATCGGAAAACCATGCTTTCTTGATCCAGTGGCCGTTCCGGCCATGCGGGTTGGGTACCCGCCCTGGGGGCTCGGATGGTTTCTCGCGTTCGCACGGTGGCGTTCCAGGGCATCGAGGCCGTTCCGGTCGACGTGCAGGTGATGATCGCGCCCGGCAAGGTTGGCATGTCGATCGTCGGCTTGCCCGACAAGGCGGTGGCTGAGAGCCGCGAACGCGTCCAGGCAGCGCTTCATGCCTCCGGCCTGTCGATGCCGGCCCGCAAGGTGACCGTCAATCTGGCTCCCGCGGATCTGCCGAAGGAAGGCAGTCACTACGACCTGCCGATTGCGCTCGGCCTGATGGCCGCGCTCGGCGCAATCCCCGGCGACATGCTGGCCTCCTACGTCGTGCTGGGCGAGCTGTCGCTGGACGGCACGATCGCGGCGGTTGCCGGAGCCTTGCCGGCGGCAGTGGGTGCCAACGCCGAGGGACGCGGGCTGATCTGCCCGCATGCTTGCGGCCCCGAGGCGGCCTGGGCCGGCCCCGACATCGATATCGTGGCGCCGCGCAGCCTGATCGCCATGGCCAATCATTTTCGCGGCACGCAGGTGCTGTCGCGCCCCGAGCCCGGCGTGCATCAGAGCGCACGCAACCTGCCCGACCTCGCCGATGTCAAAGGTCAGGAGAGTGCCAAGCGCGCGCTGGAAGTCACGGCCGCGGGCGGGCACAACCTGCTGATGGTCGGCCCACCAGGTTCCGGCAAGTCGATGCTGGCACAGCGCCTGCCTTCGATCCTGCCGCCGCTGGAGCCGAAGGAGCTGCTGGAAGTCTCGATGATCGCCTCGGTCGCAGGCGAACTCGCCGGCGGCAAGTTGACCGACCGGCGGCCATTTCGAGCGCCTCATCATTCGGCTTCGATGGCGGCGATGGTTGGCGGTGGCCTGAAAGTACGCCCTGGGGAGGTATCGCTCGCCCACAACGGCGTGCTCTTCCTCGATGAATTTCCCGAGTTCTCGCCGCAGGCGCTCGATGCGCTACGCCAGCCACTGGAGACTGGCGATTGCGTGATTGCGCGCGCCAATCATCGCGTTGCCTATCCGGCGCGCTTCCAGCTGATCGCGGCGATGAATCCGTGCCGGTGCGGCATGGCCGGTGAACCCGGCTATCGCTGTCTGCGCGGCGATCGCTGCCGCACCGACTACCAGGCCCGCATCTCGGGACCGCTGCTCGATCGCATCGACCTCAGGGTTGATGTGCCGGCCGTCTCGGCCAGCGATCTGATCCGTCCGGACCGGGCGGAGGCGAGCGTGGTGGTTGCCGAGCGGGTGGCACGGGCGCGAAATATCCAGCGCCGGCGTTTCGAGACTCAGGGCATCAGCGGCGTTGCTCTCAATGCCCATTGTTCGCCGGCCATGATCGAGGTGATCGCGGCGCCGGACAAGGCGGGCCTTGCTCTGCTGAGCGAAGCCAGTGAAAAACTCGGTTTTTCGGCTCGGGCCTATCACCGTGTGCTGAAAGTTGCCCGCACGCTTGCCGATCTCGATGATTGCGAAACCGTCGGGCGGATCCATCTCGCCGAGGCGATCTCGTATCGCATGGCTCCAGAGCGTTTGTCGCATGCAGCCTGACGCTGCAGCCGGTTCCAGAAATGAGCGAGATCCGTTTTGTCGATCAAGTTGTTCATCACTACGATGTTTCTGTTGCTGGCGAATGCGAGTTCCAGCCATGCGGCAGGGGTGAGCATCGAGAAATGGCGGGGCCACACCGTTCTTCGCCTGTCCGGCCGCATCGCCGAGGGGACGGCGGACGAATTTGCGAAGCTCATCGACGCTGTCCCACCACTCCCGCATGGGGTTCCGGTTCTGTTGCTCGACAGCCCGGGAGGTCTGGTTGAGGAAGCCCTGGTGATCTCAAGATTGATGGATACCCATCCGTTCCATGTGATTGTGCCCGATGGAGCCAGATGCGCATCCGCCTGCGCATCCATCATTTTCGTGGCCGGCGGCTATCGCACCGTCGAAGAGCATGGGCTGCTCGGGCAGCATTCCTGTTCTCTTGCAGGGGTGCCCAGCCAGAAGTGCAATGACTTGCTCGGCCAACATGCCGTTGCGCATGGCGTACCGCATGGCAGCGTCGCGGCTTTTGTCACCGATGTCGCGCCGGATGACATTCTCTGGTTCAGCCGGGAGGATGCCGAAGGCTGGGGGCTAACCCGTTATCCGGGGGAAGTGCAAAGCGGATTTGTCGCGTCGGCACCCCGGGTGACCCGGGCGTTGACTGGCGAAATGCCGCCAGCGCAGGCGGCGTGGCGCCTGCAATTTCGCGAGGATGGCTACCAGGCGTTTTCGCGAACCGTGTCTGATGTCGAACGAGAAATGCAGATCGGTTTCTTCTGCACTGCCAAGCGTCCTGGCCGATTGTTCCTGTCCATGGAGGTCAATGGCCCGGTATCGACCTTGTCCGACGCCCTGGTAAAGATCCGGGTCGAAACCGATAAATTCTCCTGGGAGGATCCGGCACCGGTTGTCTGGCAGGAAGACGAGCGCGTTTCCGAAATGATCACCGAAATCCCACGGCAGCATCTTGCCGAATTTCTCCACGACGCCGATGCCCTTGCCTTCAAGGTGTCGCTTCGCAGTCCGTTCCAGCCCATGGTCGGGGAAACATATCTCGCGTCCAGCCGCTCGATCCTGGAATTTGTCGCAAACCACTGCGTCAGTGGCGACCCTCAATCCAGCAGAATGCCTCTGCAATAGCCACGGCAAAGGGTAGCGGCATCCTGCGGGCACTCTTGCGACAGCCTGTTCTGTCGAGAGAAACTGAGCTTACTGAACAGCGCCGACCAGCACCTGCTGACCTTCGCGGATCGAGACCCAGCGGCCGGTGTTGTCGATGGCTTGCCGCTTCAGGAAGCGATAGCCGCTCTGATCCCACGGCTTGACCTTGTCGGTCAGGTTGTCGAGCACGAAATCGCCCTTGTCGGTGCGAACCGTCAGCACGGCGTGGCCTTCGCCATCCGGCTTGCGAACCACCGTCACCAGCAGGTTGGCCAGCGAAACGCCCTGCCTGGCCAGCCGACGACGCTTTTCGAGCACATAGTCCTCGCAGTCACCCACACCCTTGTCCGGGTAGGCCCAGACCTCGTCCTTGCCGTAGATTTCCTGGTCGCTCAGCGGCTTGACCGCGGCGTTGACCGCAACGGTAACACGGGTCAGCTTACCCCAGAGTGCTGACGTCAGCCTGGCCGGCGCCAGATCTTTCGGGCGAACCGAGCACTCGGCTGGGCGCGTCTTGCAGAATTCGTAGTGACCGATGGGTTGGGTGGTCGGGCCGCCGGTTGCCATCGCGCTCGCGGCAAAAGCCGAAGGCGTCGTCCAGATCGCCGCGGCCAGCCCGATCGCTGCCACAGCAAACACACGCAAACCTTGCGTCGCTGGTGAGGAATTCATCGTCCCCCGCTCGCCCCTGTTATTAACGAAACGTTAATGAGGATTTACATGGCGTGTCAATTCATCCGTGCGGCGGATTCGTCGAAAGGGTTAACCGCGTCCCGACCATTGCGCTGATTGCGCAACACTCGGCGCTGGCGATTTCATCCAAAATCCGATCTGGCTGGAAAAATAGACGCGCGGCAGCCGGTTTTGTCGAACCGTCCGTGCGTCGACTGCAGCGCGCTGCTGCAGTTCACAACTGTGTGATCAGGCCTGAGCCGGCCTGGTAGCTCTCCGCTTCACCACGACCTTGTTGGTGCGGCCGTAGCTGGTGATGAAGTCGACGATGCGCGGCACGATCTCGGAACGGAAGCGCGAGCCGTTGAAGACGCCATAGTGGCCAACGGCAGGCTGCATGTAGTGCGCTTTCATGTCGGCGGGGATGTTGGCGCACAGGCGATGCGCAGCCTCCGTCTGGCCGAGACCGGAAATGTCGTCGTTCTCGCCTTCGACCGTGAACAGCGCGACATTGCGAATGGCGCCGGTGTCGACTTTGGTGCCACGATGCTTCATCTCGCCCTTCGGCAAGGCATGGCGCACGAACACCGTTTCCACGGTCTGCAGGTAGAACTCGGCGGTCAGGTCCATCACCGCCAGATATTCGTCGTAGAACTCACGATGTTTCTCGGCGCTATCGCCATCGTTCTTCACGAGGTGCATGAAGAAGTCCTTGTGGGCGATGATATGCCGGTCGAGATTCATGCTCATGAAGCCGGAAAGCTGCAGGAAGCCGGGATAGACATCACGCCCGAAGCCAGGCACCGGCCATGGCGCCTGCATGACGACGTTGTCGCGGAACCAGTCGATGCCCTTTTCCTCGGCCAGCAGATTGACCGCGGTGGGGTTGCGACGGGTGTCGATCGGACCGCCCATCAGGGTCATGGTGGACGGTGCGAAACGATCGCCGCGCGCTTCCATCAGCGCCACTGCGGCCAGCACCGGCACCGAAGGCTGGCATACCGCCATCACATGGGTGTCTGGCCCAAGCTCATGCAGCATCTCGATCACGTAGTCGATGTAGTCATCGAGATCGAAATGGCCGGCCGAGAGCGGAACCATGCGCGCATCGACCCAATCGGTGATGTAGACCTCGGCATGAGGCAGCATCGCCTCAACCGTGCCACGCAACAGCGTCGCATAGTGGCCTGACATCGGCGCCACGATCAGCAGCTTCGGGTCGTTGCGACGACCAGCCGGAACCTGGCGCTGAAAATGGATGAGGTTACAGAACGGCTTCGACCAGACGACATGCTCGGTCACCGGCACCGTTTTCCAGTCGACCACTGTCTTGTCGAGGCCAAAAGCCGGTTTACCGTAGCGGCGCGTGGTCCGCTCGAACAGTTCCGCTGTCGCCGCGATCGAGCGGCCCCATGGCGTGTGCGAAAACGGGTTCAGTGGATTGGTGTAGAGAACCCGTACGGCCTCGGCATACGCACGTGCCGGCTGCAGGGCAGCATGGTTCATCTCGTAGAATTGGTAGAACATCTGAAACTGTCTCCGCTGCCCTCGGATCGAAGGGCGATAAGCGGCCCAGCCGCTTCACTCTGTCGCAACGAAGTTAACAAGAAATTGTTGCGGCGCAATAGATCACGCAGGGTGAGTTATCCCCATACTTTAGGCCAAAGCCTTGGAAAAAGCCGAGTCAGGGGCTCAGCCGGCTATGGGTGCAGGTGCGAAGGGCGCCTTTCGATCCGCCGCGCAGGCGCAAAGCATCACACGTGGCGAATCAAACAAAAAGCGCCGCAGCATGGCGGCGCTTTTTGTTGTTTCGCGAATGGAGGCCTTGATCAGACCCGGGCCATGCAGACCGCCGCGTGACCGGAACTGACGAAACCCAGCTGGTTCGCCGCGCCACGCGACAGATCGAGCACCCGGCCCTTGATGAACGGGCCACGGTCGTTGATGCGCACGACGACGCTCTTGCCGTTATTTTTGTTGGTAACCTTGAGCCGGGTGCCGAAAGGCAGGCTGCGATGTGCGGCAGTCAGGGCTGAAGGGTTCATGCGCTCGCCCGATGCAGTCTTCGAATGCAGGGCATACCAGGAAGCGCGGCCGCATTGAGCAGCGGCAGAGGAGGTGGACGCGCCAGCGAAAAGGCCGACTGCGACGGTGGCCGCGGCAAAGGCGGCCTTCTTTTTGTTGATGGTCATCCCGAGGGAACGGCTCCGTTAATCGTATAGGAGGCCGTTAGGGGGAAATGCGGCGGCAAATCCGGCACGTTTCGGGCGATTCCGTGGCGAGCGCGCACGTTTTGAAACACCGGGAAACAGTCTGTCAGAATATTGTCCGACAATTGGGCAGTGCAGATTGCGAATCGCGGCGCCCAGAGACAGAATCCCAGTAGCGCGTGCGAGTCTGATCTCCAAGTACAGTTTCGGAATTCATCTGTGTAATCTGAGCCATCGCTCAATCATGCTGCATCAGCCATGATGCGGACCATCCCATGGCCTGAGACGGGCTTCACTCTTCCATCGCAGATCAGAGTCATCTGTCGGGACCCCATTGGTCTGCCGAGGCTGGAAAATGAAAAAGCCCGGCATTGCCGGGCTTTTCAAAATGCGAACTGCTCCTCATCGAAGCAGCTGCGGAAACTTGGTGCCCAGAAGAGGACTCGAACCTCCACGCCTCGCGGCACACGGACCTGAACCGTGCGCGTCTACCAATTCCGCCATCTGGGCTGGTGGGCGCTCATGTAAGCGGGCAGACGGACCCTGTCAACGCGCTTTTTTCAAGCAATGCGAAGGCAGGTCATAAATGCCGCTGACTGGCGCCGGCAAATTGTCACAACCTGGTCGATTTGCCGGAAATCAGGCTCGTTTTTCGGCAAGCACGGCGCCAAGGCAACTCCAGCAAAAGTGCGTAGCGGTTTGCTGGAGTTGCGCCAGCTCAGTCGGCCAGGACTTCCTTCGATGCCACGGTCGAATCGGCATTGAGCTGGTAGATGACCGGCACGCCGGTGCCGAGCTCCAGCTTGACGATCTCGTCGCCGGTCAGCCCGTCCAGCGCCATGATCATCGCGCGCAGTGAATTGCCGTGGGCGGCGACCAGGACGGTTCCGCCGGCGAGCACATGCGGCTGCAGCGTGTGCAGATAGTAGGGCCAGACACGGGCGCCAGTGTCCTTCAGGCTTTCGCCGCCGGGCGGCGGCACGTCATAGGAGCGGCGCCAGACATGCACCTGGTCCTCGCCCCATTTCTGGCGGGCATCATCCTTGTTGAGGCCCGACAACTCGCCATAGTCACGCTCGTTGAGCGCCTGGTCACGTATCGTGTTCAGGTCGCCCTGGCCAACGGCGTCGAGAATGTGCTGGCAGGTCTTCTGCGCGCGCTGCAAGGTGGACGTGAAGGCGATGTCGAACTTCAGCCCGCGTGCCTTCAGCTTGGCGCCGGCGGCCTTGGCCTCGGCATGGCCCTGTTCGGTCAGGTCGGGATCGCGCCAGCCGGTGAACAGGTTCTTCAGGTTCCATTCGCTCTGGCCGTGGCGCACGAGCACGAGAGTTCGCGACATATGTTCTCCTTAGGGGCGTGATCCCGAAAAGTTGCAGACCTTTCGGGCAAAGATCATGCGATGAATCAATCAACAGACTGCCGTGATCCATTGAATGCGGCGTTCTGATATTCTTTGTCAGGCGACCCGGCCGAGGCCTAGCACGTCCCGCATGGAATAGAGCCCTGGCTTGCGGCCATGCGCCCACAACGCCGCCTTGACGGCGCCGCGAGCGAAAATGGCACGATCCTCGGCGTGGTGGCTGAGCGTTATCCTCTCGCCTGGCCCGGCAAGGAACACCGAGTGTTCGCCGACGACCGAGCCGCCACGCAGCGTGGCGAAGCCGATGGTCTTTGCCTTGCGGGCGCCGGTGTGGCCGTCGCGCGTGCGCACGCTGTTTTCGGCGAGCGCGATTTCGCGGCCGGCCGCAGCGGCTTCGCCAAGCAGGAGGGCGGTGCCGGACGGTGCATCCACCTTCTGCCGGTGGTGCATCTCCAGGATCTCGATGTCGAAATCCTCCGGGTCGAGCGCCTTGGCCGCCTGCTCGACCAGAACGGCGAGCAGATTGACCCCGAGACTCATATTGCCGGATTTGACGATCGTGGCATGTCGCGCTGCTGCGGCGATCGCCGCGTCGTCCTCGTCTGAGCAGCCGGTGGTGCCGATGACGTGCGCGATGCGCGCCTGGGCAGCATAGCCGGCGAATTCGACGGTCGCAGCAGGCGACGTGAAGTCGAGCACGCCGTCAGCCTTGGCGAAAGCGGGTAGCGGATCATCGCCGATCGTCACGCCGATCGGACCGATGCCGGCGATCTGGCCGATGTCCTTGCCGACATGGGGCGAACCCTTGCGCTCGACGGCGGCGGCAACGGCTGCGCCGGGTATGGTGGCGATGGCACGGACCAGTGCCTGGCCCATCCTGCCTGCCGCACCCACAACCACCAGCTTCATTTCGCTCATGCGCTATCCCCCGGTCGTTCCATCGGCCCTGTTTGCGATCGTCTCGACCTCGCCATCATCGACCAGGCCAAGCCCTTGCCCACCTTGCAGATTGTAGAAATGGGCATAAGCGCCGTTCGGCCTGGCGAGCAGCTCGCCATGCGTTCCCTGCTCGACAAGACGGCCTTGTTCCAGCACGACGATATGATCGGCGTTGATCACTGTCGACAGCCGGTGCGCGATGACGATGGTGGTGCGGCCTTGCATGATGGTGGCCAGTGCCTGCTGGACCCGTGCTTCCGACTCATTGTCGAGAGCCGACGTCGCCTCGTCGAGGAGCAGGATTGGCGCCTGACGCACGATGGCGCGCGCGATCGACAGACGTTGGCGCTGTCCGCCCGACAGCGTGACGCCGTTTTCGCCGACCGGCGTGTCATAGCCCTCCGGCTGCCGGCGGATGAAATCATCGGCTGCGGCCTGTTGCGCCGCAAAGCGGATTTCGCTGTCGCTGGCGTTCGGGCGACCGTAGCGGATGTTGTCGCTGATGGTGCCTTCGAACAGGTAGGGCTGCTGCGAAACGAAGGCGATCGACTCGCGCAGGGATCGTTTGGTGACCTTGGAGATATCCTGGCCATCGATTTCGATCAGGCCGTCATTCACGTCGTAGAAGCGCTGCAGCAAGGCAACCAGCGTCGACTTGCCGGCACCGGATGCGCCGACGATCGCAGTGGTCTTGCCGGCGGCCGCGGTGAAAGTGAGGTTGCGGATCACCGGCTGGTCGGGTGTGTAGCCGAAAGTCACATTGTTGAAGCGGATCTCACCCTTCTCGATCCTGGCTTCTTTCGCACCCTCCGCGTCGCCTTGCCGCGGCTCGACATCCAGCAGTTCGTAGATCATGCGCGCATTGACCATCGCACGCTCGACATTGACCTGGGTGCGGGCAAGGCGGCGTACCGGATCATAGGCCAGCATGAAGGCGGTGATGAACGACATGATGTTGCCGGGCGGCTGGCTGCTGTAGGCCGAACGGTACACCGAATAGGCGACGACGCCGGCAATGGCGAAACCGGCCAGCATTTCGGTAATTGGCGCCAACCGCTCCGAAACGCGGGCGATCTTGTTGTAGCGCGACTCCGCCCGGTCAACGAGGTCGCCGATCTTGTGGGTCAGCTGCTCTTCCATGGTGAAGGCCTTCACCACGGCGATGCCTTGCACCGATTCCTGCATGGCGCCGATCAGGCGCGAATTGATCTCGACAGATTCACGCGTCACCCGGCGCACACGACGCATGATGTAGCTGACCGCCCAGACCAGCGGCGGCCCGATCAGGAAGGTGCTGGCAGCCAGGAAAGGCGCCTGATAGACCATCACAGTCACCAGCCCAATCAGGGCAACCAGGTCGCCGGCGATCGATTTCAGCGTCATCGAGAACAGGTCGCGGATACCGGCGACGTTTTCGTTGATGCGAGCCGCCAACTGGCCGGAGCGTGTTTCGGTGTAGAAATCGATGCCAAGCTTCATCAGATGGCCGAAGACGCGCTTCTGATAGTAGGCAACGATGCTGTTGCCGATCTTGGCGAGCGTGACGGCGGAGCCGTAGGTGGCAAGGCCGCGCACCAGGAAAATGCCGACGATGGCGCCACAGATCCACGGCACCTTGTCATATTGGCGCCTGTAGAACAGCTCGTCGATCATGGGCTGCATGATCCAGGCCGCGCCGCCGGTCGTCGCCGCCAGGGCGATCAGGCAGAATGCCGCCAGCCAATAGGACTTCAGATGCCCTCGGCCCGCCTCGTCGTAGATGCGGCGCAACACAGCGAAGACTTCGCCGGGTTCAGCTCTTCTTTTGGGTTCGTTGGAAGCCAAATTTCAGTCCGCGCACTGTCTTCGTCGGGTCGCCCTTCGGCGTCGGGGCATCCTATTAGCCTCATCGGCCGTTTTTGCCTATGGCCAATGGGCAACGCGCACCAAAATGCTTTGGCGTCCCAGGCAGGTTTCGCAAAATATCCCACAGTTTCGCGATCGGAACCTGCGGCTGGCTCAGGCACTCCAGCGGCGACCGTCGGTCTCCACGCCAAACAAGGACGGCGCCCGTGCATAGGCAGCGAGCCCGGCCAGTGCGGCCAGCGGGTGCGTGATGACATAGACGGGTAGTGAGCGCATCATCTCGCTGTGTGGCGCCTTGTCTTCGAAGGCGGCGCGGAAATTGCCGGCTTTCAGCGCCGGTACGATCTTCTGGGCAATGCCGCCGGTGAGGAAAACGCCTCCGCGGCTCTTGAACACCAGGGCGAGATCGCCGGCCGTGCGGCCAAGGCAGGTTACGAAAAGCGACAAGGCCTCTTCCGCGACCGCATCGGAATGCGCCAGCGCCGCGGCCGTGATCTCGGCCGGCTTGGTGAAAGGCGCGGTCTTGCCGTCTGCCTCGGCGACAGCCCGGTAGACGTTGACCAGCCCGCGTCCGCACAGGATCTGCTCGCCGGAGATGCGGCCGTCGATCTTCTCGATATGCGGAAACACCTGGAAGTCGCGCGGCGTACGCGGTCCGATATCCATGTGTCCGCCTTCGCCCGGCACCGGGATCCAATGCCCCAGCGCATGGATCAACCCGGCAACGCCCAGTCCTGTGCCTGGACCCAGCACGACCCGGCCGGCATTCGGTTCGGGTTCGCCGCCACCGATCTTTTCCATATGTTCGTCGCCGAGCGCCACCACGGCAAGCGCCTGTGCTTCGAAATCGTTCAGCACGACGACATCGCTGAAGCCGAGATCGCTTATCATCACCTTGGGGCGGATCACCCATGGGCAGTTGGTGAGGGGGATTTCATCGCCGTCGACCGGTCCGGCAATCGCCAGGACCGCCGAATTCGGCCGCACCGAAGAGCGATCGAGCACGGCTGCCTGAATGGCTGCGTCGATAGTCTCGTAGTCGGCTGTCTGGACGATATGCGGCTCGCCGGCTTCCGCATTGGCATCCACCACGACAGAAAAGCGCGCATTGGTGCCGCCGATGTCGCCGATCAGGATCGGGAATCTCAGCCCTCCGGTTGCATCAGTCATACCCATCCCCGGTTCGACGCGGCGACGCCTCGCGCTCTGTCCGCCTGATTGCAGTTTTCACGCCGATTCGGCTGCCTGCAACCTTCTCAATCGATTGAACGCTATAAACAAACAGAAGCGCCCCTGAAAGAGGTGCTTTTCGGGCCGCCGCCCTGGATCATGGGGTTCGCAATCGATCTGAAAAGCACCCGGGAAAGGGCGCTTTTCGTGTCCGTTCAAAGGTGCGGAGCGTCAGTTGCCGGGGCGCGGGCGTGGCAGCGGGATGCCGACCTTCGGCGTCGGTGCGAAGGCATTGGCGGTCACGGGTGTGAGCGGCGCCTCGCCGATCGTGCCTGCCGGTGCGGGAGCCGGCTCCGGCGATGCGGCCACGGCGACCGGCGGCCGGCCGCTGCCGTAGTAGGTCGCAGCCTCGGCCGATACCGGCCCCGGCGCCTGCAGCACCAGCCGGCACTCCTTCGGCAGGCTCGCCATGGTCATGATATCGCGTGCCTTGGGCGCGTCCGGATTCTTGTTCGGGCGCCATGGTTCCTCGGTGAACCACCAGGCCAGCGACTTGTCGCAGCCGTCGCCCACTGCTGTCGCCGCCTGCTCCTTGCAGCCATGCGACCCGGGCTGGCAGCCGATGCGGACGTGGAAATGATAGTCATGACCCCAGAACGGCCGGACCTTGCGCAGCCAGCCGCGGTCGCCGGTCACCGTGTCGCAGAGCTTCTTCTTGATGCCCGGGTTGACCAGGATGCGCTCGACTTCGGGATAGCTCGCCGCACGCTTGAGCAACTGGGTGTGCTGGGCGGTCCAGAGCTTGTCGTAAACACGGTGCGTCTTGGGATCGACCATCAGCATGGCGCTCTTGTTCTCGCGCTCGGCGATGGTCAGGTCGCGACGTGGTTTTGGCGTCAGCCAGATGTCGGCATCGAGGCCGATCTGGTGCGAAGCGTGGCCGGTCAGCATCGGCCCGCCGCGCGGCTGCGAGATATCGCCGAGCAAGAGACCCGGCCAACCGTCAGCCTCGGCGTCGCGCGAGAATTTCTCGAGCAGCGCGATCATCGCCGGATGACCCCAGCGCCGGTTGCGCGAAGGACGCATCACTGTCCAGGTATCCCCTTCCAGCGGGATGGCGACGCCACCGGTGAAACAGCCCTTGGAATAAAAGCCGAAAGACTGAGGCTCGGTTGCCGCCGGCAGCTTCTCGGCACCGAACAGGTTCTTGGCCAACTCCTCGGCCATGACCGGACGTGCCTCGAGCTCGAGAGCGCCCGCAAAAGCAGCCACCCCTGCCAGCGTCAGGATCGTCTTGCGAGCAATGGTTCGCAGCCGTTTTCTCACTTACCCTCTCCCTGCTCGCGCGTCGTCCCGCTGCGAATCATACCACGGAGCGATCGTTGCCCGCGATCACGAGCGCTTCATCGCGCTGCGCGCCGTTCCCTTGTCCCAGTCTCCGCTTGCCCACATCTGGTCGAAGGCGGCGTGGTAGTCCGGGAAACGGAATGCATAACCCGTGGCCTTGATCGCCGCGTTGGAGACACGTTTGTTCTCGCCATAAAAGGACCGCGCCATGGGCGAAAGTTGGGCAGTGGCGAAATCGGTCTCCGGGGGCGGCGGCACATCCATTACCGTCGCGGCATAGGTCACGACGTCCTGCGGTGGTGCGGGCATGTCGTCGGTGACATTGAAGACGCCGCCTTTGTCGCTCTCGGCCAGGTGGCGAAGTGCGCCCGAAATGTCGTCGCGATGGATGCGGTTGAAGACCTGGCCGGGCTTGATCAGCCGCTTGGCGGTACCGTCCTTCAGATTGACGAAAGCGTTGCGGCCAGGGCCATAGATGCCGGACAGGCGCAGCACGGCGACCGGCAGTCCGGTTTCGTCACCAAGGCGCTGCCAGGACTGTTCCGCCCGCAGTCGCAGGGTCGAACGATCCGATACCGGGCGGCATTCGGCGTTTTCGTCGACCCATGCGCCGCTGTGGTCGCCATAGACGCCGACCGTCGAGAGGTAGCCGATCCAGCGCAGTGCCGGCATCCGAGTCGCAATCGTGCCGTGGAAGGCATTCAGCACCGGGTCGCCGGCCGTCTCGGGCGCGATCGAGATCAGCAGATGCGTGGTTTCGGCGAGAGCGGCTTCGATCTCTGCCGTTGACGTTCCATCGAAGCGAAAGGGCTCGATGCCGGCTTGCCGGAGCGCCTCGAACTTGTCCTGCGAACGCGTCGTGCCGACAAAGCGACCGTAGTCGCGGTTCTGGCTGGCGAAGGCCTGGGCGGAATAGCCGGCGCCGAAAATGAAGATCCTGTTGCCGGTCATGCTGCTCTTCCGTTGTTGTCAGTTGCACCGAGAGCCAATCGCCATTCATCCCGGACGGTAGCCTCGTCCTCAGCCTGCAATGCCGTCGCTGCCAGCTCGCGCACTGTATCGTCTGCCGCCAGCCGCGACAGTGCCCACACCGCCGCACCCCGAACCAGAGGCGAAGGATCGGCGAGCAGTTCCAGGGTCGGCGCGATCAGGTTTTGGTCATCGGAATTGCCGGCGGCAATCAGCACATTGCGGATGAAGCGGTCGCGGCCAATGCGCTTGACTGGCGAACCGGAGAAGAATGCACGGAAGCCGACGTCGTCGAGCCTAAGCAGGTCGGCGAGTGCGGGTTCGCGCAGATCAGCGCGCGCAACGAGTTTCGCCTCCGAGGCGGCCTGGGCGAACTTGTTCCAGGGGCACGCAGCCAGGCAGTCGTCGCAGCCGTAAATGCGGTTGCCGATGGCGCTCCGGAATTCAGGAGGGATCGGCCCTTTGTTCTCGATGGTGAGGTAGGAGATGCAGCGGCGCGCATCGAGCTTGTAAGGCGTGGGAAACGCATCGGTCGGGCAGGCATCAAGGCAGGCACGACACGAGCCGCAATGGTCGTCTTCCGTCTTGTCCGGCTCGAGTTCCGCCGTCGTGAAGATGGAACCGAGAAACAGCCATGATCCATGCGCCCGGCTGACAAGATTGGTGTGCTTGCCTTGCCAGCCCAGTCCAGCCGCCTCGGCCAAAGGCTTTTCCATCACCGGGGCGGTGTCGACGAACACCTTCACATCGCCGCCCGCAGCAGCGACGATCTTGCCGGCAAGTTCCTTCAGCCGACCCTTGATGACGTCGTGATAGTCACGGTTGCGTGCATAGACGGAGATCGCGCCGCGATCTGGTTGCCCTTGAAGCGTTCGCGGGTCGTGATCAGGGCCGTAGTTCATCGCCAGCACGATGATGGAGCGGACGTTCGGCCATAAAACGGACGGGGCGGCGCGACGTTCGAGCGTTTCGGCCATCCAGCCCATCGAGCCGTGATAGCCCGCGGCCACGAACTCCGCCAGCCGTGCCGGTGCCTGTGGGATGGCAACTGGTGTGGTGACAGCGACGGCATCGAAACCGGCACGCCGCGCTTCACGGTCGATCAGCTTGCGCAGCTTGGCCCGGTCAGAAGTCGAGGTCCGCATAGTGCGATACCGGCGAAAGGCCGCGAACGCGGTCGGCCAGAAGTGGCCGGAAGGAGGGGCGCGATTTCACGCGTGTGTACCATTCGCGCGCCGCGCCATGTTCACGCCAGTCGATCTCGCCCAGATAGTCGAGCACGGAAAGCGTGGCCGCCGCGGCGAGATCCGCATAGGTGATGCGGCTGCCGGCCAGCCAATGGCGCGTGCCAGCCAGCCAGTTGGTGTACTTCATATGCTGTCGGATGTTGGCGCGCGCCGCGCGGATGGCGGTCGAATCCGGTGAGCCACCGCCCGCGTCTGCCGGCATATGCGGTTTCAGCACCCGCTCGCGCACGAGATGGCGCGTCACTTCGCTTTCCGCCTTGATGAGGTACCAGTCTGTCAGCCGGCGGATTTCCGCGCGCTCCATCGGCCCTTCCACGAACAGGCGCTTCTCGCGCTTCAGCACGCCGCGTGTCTCGTCGAGATATTCGGCAATCACGCCGGCGCCGATGATCGGCACGTCGCCTTCGGCAAGCAGGATCGGCAGCGTGCCGGCTGGGTTGAGCGCCAGGAACTCCTTGCGCCGCGTCCAAGGTTTCTCTTCGATCAGCGCAAGCTCCTCGCCATACTCGCCGAAAGCGAGGCGTACGAAGCGGCAACTGGCGAACATGGGGTGGTGGAAAAGCGTCAGCATCGTCCGAATGATTATATGCGCTGGCGAATCGCTGGCCGCGCCGATAAGTCTTTATTGCCCGAGTACACGGGTTGTCAGGGTGCTGCGAGCTATAGGAGCAGTTGGGCACGCTGACAAGCAAGCCCCGACGCTGCATTCGTCACAGTTTTGCAACTTTGGCAGTGTTCTAAGCGCCTGTTCTACAGATTCGAGCGCGAGCGGACACAAAGACCGGGTCCCGCTTTGCCGGTCGCGCCGCCCGCGAGGTACTTTATGAATTTCCAGACTTTGGTGGAAGCGCTGCTGCTTGGCCTGCTTGAAGGGCTGACCGAATTCCTTCCTGTGTCCTCGACAGGCCACATCCTGCTGGCGGGCCATTTCCTCGGCTTCGAGTCCACCGGCAAGGTTTTCGAGGTGCTGATCCAGCTCGGTGCCATTCTCGCCATCCTCAGCCTCTACGCCGGCAAGATCTGGGCGTTCCTGCGCCGACCAGGTGCGTTCGGCCGGCTGGTCGAGGCTGCGATCGGCTCCATTGCTTCGATCATATGGCTGGGAGGCTGCGCCTTCGAACTGGTTGCAGCGACCGTCAAGCGCCGGCGCGTCAACATGTTCGTGCCGCCGGAAATCTCCAGCGACCACAGCGTACGCCTGCTTGTCGGTGTTTTTCTGGCCTTTCTGCCGGCGGTCGTCATCGGTGTCCTGGCACATGACTTCATCAAGACGGTTCTATTCGAAACGCCGAAGCTGATCTGCCTCATGCTGATCCTGGGCGGCATCGTGCTGCTGTGGATCGACCGGCTGGACCTGAAGCCGAAATATCACAACGCCTCCGAACTGCCGCTGTCGATGTGCCTGAAGATCGGCCTGTTCCAGTGCCTGGCGATGATCCCCGGGACGTCGCGTTCCGGCGCGACCATCGTCGGTTCGCTTCTGATGGGCGTCGACAAGCGAGCTGCGGCCGAATTCTCGTTCTTCCTCGCCATTCCGACCATGCTGGGCGCCTTCACGCTCGACCTGATCAAGAATCGCCACCTGCTTACGAGCGGCGATTTCCCGATCATCGCAGTCGGCTTCATCGCGGCCTTCATCACGGCGGTCATCGTCGTGCGCAGCCTGCTCGGCTACGTCTCGCGGCATGGCTATTCACTGTTCGGCTGGTGGCGATTGATCGTCGGCAGCGTCGGACTGGCTGCGCTGTTCATCTGGGGCTGATAGCCCGGAGCATTTTGTAGCCAAGTGGAATCACTTGGCGTTAACAAAATGCAGCGAAAACTGGAACTTAGAGCGTGTCCGCGTTTCCGTGAAAAACGGAAACGTCCTAGCGAGCAATCTAAAAGAAAAGGCCGGATTGAACCGGCCTTTTTTGATGCTTGCGAGATCGGGAAAGATCAGGCGGCAGGCTTGCGCTGGTCGAACTGTCCGGTGGCGCGGAAGCGCCAGAGGTAGCTCGGCAGGATCGCCCCGATCGTGCGCGGTGTGATGCCGACTGCGGCGAAGGTACGGCCTTCCTTGATCGCTTGTTCCGAAACGACATTGTCAGACTGCAGCTGCGTGACCTGGTCGTTGGTGAGCAGCGGCTTCGGCAGCAGGCCCAGGATCGATGCCTGCAGCCGGGCAGCCCACCATGGCACCGACACCAGCAGGCGCTTGCGTTCGATCACCGCCAGCATGTCCTGCATGCACTCCTTGAAGGTCAGCACCTTCGGTCCGCCGAGTTCGTAAATCTTGCCGCCTTCGACGGCACCGTCGACCGAACGTGCGATCGCCTCGGCGACATCGCCGACATAGACCGGCTGCAATCGGGTCTCGCCGCCGCCGAGCAGCGGCAGAACGGGCGAGAGGCGCGCCATGGCGGCGAAACGGTTGAAGAAACCATCCTCCGGACCGAAATTGATCGACGGGCGATAGATGACTGCGTCCGGTACCGTGTCGAGAACGGCTTTTTCACCGAGCGCCTTGGTGCGGGCGTAGTCGGATTCGGAATCGACACTGGCGCCGAGTGCCGAGACATGGGTCAACCCGGCACCGACCGAACGGGCAGCCTCGGCGATCGCGCGAGCCCCGAAATCCTGCACGGCGCCGAAGCGCTGGCGGCCACTCTCGTAGAGAATGCCGACGAGATTGACGACGTGGTCGGCACCTTGGACGGCGTGGTCGACCGACCAGCGCACGCGCACATTGGCTTGGATCGGCTGAATCTGGCCGACATTGCCCAGCGGCTGCAGGTGGCCGGCAAGGTCAGGACGGCGGCAGGCGACCCGGATGCGATAACCGCGCATGGCCAGCGCGCGCACCACATGCCGCCCGACGAAGCCTGAGCCGCCGAAAACGACGACGAGCTTGGGGGTTTGCAGGATTTCGGTCATGGCTGGCTCCGGCGCTCGAAAGCTTGGCTGAAGCCGTTTCATAGTCGGTTTCTCGCCAAAGGCAAAGGGCGACGGGAGGTCGCCGTAACGGGTTTTGTCGGGGCCTGATCGGGTTCTCCATCGATCGTCGAAAACCTCGGAGCGTTTCCGGTTTTCACGAAAAGACGGAAACGCTCTTATGCGCTATTGCGCTCGACGTCAGCGCTTGTGCCGCTCGGCGAAATCGGCGATGCGCTCGATGATGTCCTTGGAAACGGTGATGCCACGCGCTGCCGCCTTTTCGGTTGCCGCCGCTTTCGAAAGACCTGGAATGTGAACACCGTAGCGGCGGTCCAGCCGGTTGACCTGGTCTCTCATGCGCTTCTCGAAGTCGGGATCGAGCAGCTTGGGTTCGATCGCCAATACGAACAGCCCGGTGCCGGGGCTATCCGGCCCGCCGCTGAACCAGGGTGCGTCGAGCGACCAGTTGGCACCGGAAAGGCCGGCTGCCAACACCTCGACCATCAGGGCGATGTTGGCACCGCGCGCGCCGCCAAAGGCCAGCAGCGCGCCCTTCATGGCGGAGGTCGCGTCGGTCGTCGGATTGCCGTCGGCATCGAGCGCCCAGCCTTCCGGGATCGCCTTGCCGTCGGCGGCGGCCTTGCGAATGTTGACGAAAGCGGTGGCGCTTGAGGACTGATCGATGATCAGCGGCGCGCCATCGGCCTGCGGGCAGGCAAAGGACATCGGGTTGGTGCAGTAGACCGGTTTTGTCGAGCCGGAGCCGGCTAGCACGGCGGGGCCGTTGGTTGCGGCAAAGGAGATCAGTCCCTGTTCGGCAAGCCGGCCGGTGAAATAGCCGAGTGCCCCGGCGGTATAGGCATTTCTCTGCGAGAAGATGGTGACACCGAACAGTCGCGCCGCCTTGGCAAGATCGTCGAAGACGCGGTCGAAGCCGGTATGAGCGGCTCCACCCTGCGCGTCCGAGAGATAGACGGCGAGTGCTGGCCGGGTGATCACCGGCTCCGCCTTGCCGCGGATGCGGCCGGCTTCCAGTGCTTCAAGATAGTCGATGTAGTGGGACAGGCCGACGGCCTTGTTGCCCTCGGCCTCGGCAGCGATCGCGGCGGCGGCGATGGAGCGCGCGGTTTCGTCGCTGGCGCCGGCTCCCAATGCCGCCATGCGGCACAGCGCACTAGCCTGTTCGAGACTGAGCTGCATGTCTTCCACCCCTAGAGCGTTTCCGTTTTCCACGGAAACACTCTATCTATTTGTTTTTACACATGATCTCTGTCCGAAAAGTCTGCAACTTTTCGGGATCATGCTCAAGCTGCGTCCGCAATTCTACCTATGCCGCGATCCGGGCCGCAATTAGCCTAGCCTTGCCGGAATGCGCGCTTCGATCTTGCGGAACGCAAAGACGATAACCCCGGTAATCGCCATATAGACCAGCGCGAGCAGCAGCAAGGGTTCATAGGTGACGAAGGTCTCCTGGCGAACCCGCGAGGCGACGGAATAGATGTCGACCATGGTAATGGTCGCCACCAGCGGGGTCGCTTTCAATTGCAGGACGGTCTCGCCGGCCAGCGTCGGCAGCGCCCGCCTCAGCGCCTGCGGCAGCCAGATCCGGCGGAAAGCGGTCCAGCGCCGCATGCCGAAGGCGCGGGCTGCTTCCAGCTGTCCTTTCGGCACGCCGGCAAAGGCGCCGCGCATCACCTCGCCTTCATAACCGGCATAAGACAGGGTGAGCGCCAAAACGCCATACGGCCAAGCCTGCCTCAGATATGGCCACAGGAATGACTCGCGGATCCAGGGAAATTGCGGGAACAGCGAGCCGAGCCCGTAATAGAGCAGCCACAGCTGCAGCAGCAGCGGCGTGCCGCGGATGACGGTGCAGAACAGGCGCGCCGGCACCGCCAGGAAGGCCGGTCCGGCCGCTTGCGCGAAGCCGATCGGGACCGCCAGCAGGATGCCGAGCGTGGCCGTGACCACCAGCAGCCAGATGGTGCGCCATATGCCTTGCAGGGCGAGCGGCAGATAGGCCGGCAGCCAGTCCCAGCGCATGAAGAACGCGCAGGTCAGCACGATCGCCGCTGCCAGGATGACGAGGATGATGCGGTGCGGCTGCAGCCATTCCGATTTACGGGCAACCGTTGTCGTCATGGCCATCAGCGTGTCTCCACCACGGAAGGCATGCCGCGCCGCGAATGGCGTTCGAAGCGTGAAATGATCACGTTCGAGACCAGCGTCAGCGCAAGATAAAGCACACCGGCGGCGATGAAGAAGGTGAAGTAGGCCTTGGTGGCGCCGGCAGCGAGGCGTGTCGTCTGCGTCAGCTCATTGAAGCCGACGACAGCCAGAAGCGCCGTATCCTTGGTTGCGATGAGCCAGAGGTTGGCGAGGCCGGGGATTGCATAGGGGGCCATTGCCGGCAAGGTGATCCGCCTGAGCTGCAGCGACGGCGACATGCCATAGGCGCGCGCTGCCTCGATCTGGCCCTGCGGGATGGCGAGAATGGCGCCGCGCAGCACTTCCGTCGAATAGGCGCCCTGGACGACGCCGAGCACGCAGATGCCGGCAACCAGGCCGTTGATGTCGACAGGGGCATAGCCGAGCAGCGTGAGCAGCCGGTTCACCAGGTCGGTGCCGGCGAAATAGAGCAGCAGGATCAGGACAAGTTCCGGAACCGCGCGCACGATGGTGGTGTAGAGGCCGAACAGGTCGCGCACCATCGGGCTGCCGTAAAGCTTGCCATAAGCGCCGCAGATGCCGATCAGCAGGCCGAGGCCGAACGACCCGCAGGCAATGCCGACCGAAGCCAGCAGGCCGCGCAGCAGGTTGCCGCCCCATCCGGGTGGATCGAATGCCAGAAGTTCGCCAAGGCTGGCCGCCGAGGCTGAAAGGAAGAAGTCTGTCAGCGTCGTCACTCCGACTGAGGCGATTTCGAAGAATTATTGCCTTCCGATGAGCGCGACTTTTGGTCCAAAATCGATGCAATAATTCTTCGAAATCGCCTTGAACGGCGCCGCATGCCGCCGTTGGAGGATCTCGAATGAGCCGGCGCGCCCCCCGACGTGCCGGCTCACGACCCAGCCTGACGCGAAGCGCCGGCCGGATGGCGCGTCGTTTCTCGGGAACGACGCGCGGAACCTGCTACGCTGCGGTGCTAGTTCGACTGCACCGCGTCGCCATAGACATCGAAGTCGAAATACTTCTTGGTGATCTCGGCATATTTGCCATTGGCGCGGATGCCCTTGATGGCGGCGTTGATCTTGTCCTTCAGTTCGGTATCGCCCTTGCGCACGCCGGCGCCGACGCCCGGCCCGAGCACTTCGAGGTCAGGGGCCACGTTTCCTTTCATGTCGCAGCAGGCCTTGCCCTGATCGGACTTCAGGAAGGCGTCGAGCGCGATCTGGTCGGCTTGCGTGGCATCGATGCGGCCGGCGGCGAGATCCTGGTTGGCCTCATCCTGGGTCTGGTATTCCTTGATCTCGGCCGCGGTCGAGGCGAAGTGCTTCTTGGCATAGGCGGCATGGATGGTAGAGACCTGCACGCCGATCACCTTGCCTTTGAGGCCTTCCGGCGAGGCGTCGAACTTCTGGTCCTTGGCGCCGGCGATCGAGGTTGGTGTGTTGTAGTATTTGTCGGAGAAGTCGATCTCCTTCTGGCGCTCCGCTGTGATCGACATCGAGTTCATGATCGTGTCGATCTTCTTGGTCTTGAGACCCGGGATCAGGCCGTCCCAAGGAATCGGCGTCAGCACGCAATCGAGCTTGGCTTCGGCGCAGATGGCCATGGCGATATCGACTTCCCAGCCGCCCCATTTGCCGGAGGAGTCCTGTGAATAGAAAGGCGGATAGGCCTCCGGCGAGAAGCCGACCTTCACCTGTTCGGCGCTGGCCGCGAAGGTTCCCGCCAACGCGATCGCGGCAGCGGCGACTGCCGTCTTCAGAAATGTTTTCATGCCTTGTTCTCCCGTTGTTTTTGATTGTTCCCGTAGTCTTTTTCTTGCAGCCGCCCGTCCCTGAAGGTCAGCCGACATTGCGCAGAAACTGCTTCAGCCGTTCGGATTTCGGCGCACCGAACACCTGTTCCGGCGACCCTTCCTCCTCGACCAGTCCGTTGTGAAGGTAGATGACATGTGTCGCCACTTCGCGGGCAAACTTCATTTCATGCGTGACCAGCACCATGGTGCGTCCCTCGCGCGCCAGATCGCCGATCACCCTCAGCACCTCGCCGACCAGTTCCGGATCGAGTGCCGAAGTCGGTTCGTCGAACAGCATCACCCTTGGCTGGATGGCCAGCGCCCTCGCGATCGCCGCACGCTGCTGCTGTCCGCCCGACAGGAAGTGCGGATAGACATCACGCTTCTCCGCCAGCCCGACACGCGCCAGCAGCTTTTCGGCGGTGGCGATCGCTTCGTCGCGCTTCACGCCCAGCACATGCACCGGCACCTCGATGACGTTCTGCAGAAGCGTCATGTGGCTCCAAAGATTGAAACTCTGGAACACCATGCCCAGCCGTGAGCGGATGCGTTCGATCTGGCGGCGGTCGGCCGGCACGGTGTGGCCGTGGCTGTCCGCCTTGAGCTTGATCTCTTCGCCGTTGACCCGAATGATGCCGCTGGTCGGGTTCTCCAGACAGTTGATGCAGCGCAGCAGCGTCGACTTGCCCGAGCCGCTGCCGCCGATAATCGCCACGACCTCGCCGTCGCGCGCCGACAGCGACACGCCTTTCAGGACGTGAAGTTCGCCGAATTTCTTGTGTAGGTTCTCGACATGAATGGCTTCGGCGGCGCTGTTCAGCGCCTCGCCGGCTGGGATTGTGGCAACTTGTGCCGCGCTCACCGGGCGGTCTCCGTACGGTCGACGGCAGTTCGTCGAACGACTATCCGGCTAATCAACATACGCTGTGTTGTCCCGCTCCAGACTTCAGCATGGACCCGGCGGCGCGAGCCCGTCAATCCCGCTCATTACGGCACTTGCGACCTTGTTGTGCAAGTGTATAAATAGCCTTCGATGAAAATTTCTCGATTTTTTTCAGCTTAGAAGGGCATCGATGAGCGCTTTCGGATCACAGTCCATGGCGGCCCCGCTGCGTCGCGTGCTGATGCGGTCAGCGGCCAATGCCATGCGCGACGCTGACCGGGCCGCCTGGCACTATGGACCGGGATTCAATCCGACGAAAGCGGCAGCACAGCACAAGGCGCTGGCCGATCTTGTGGCGGCTTCCGGCGCCGAGATCGAGTGGATCGAAGACAGGGCCGACGGCTTGTCGGATTCGGTGTTCACCCACGATCCATCCCTCATGACCGACCGCGGCGCGCTGATCCTGTCCATGGGCAAGCCCCTGCGCGCCAAGGAACCCTCCCTGCACGAGGAAACCTACAAAAGACTGGGCATTCCGATCCTCGGTCGTGTCGAGGCGCCCGGCCAGGTCGAAGGTGGCGATTGCGTATGGGTGGATGCCCATACGCTGGCGATCGGACGCGGCGTCCGCTCCAACCAGGAGGGTATCCAGCAGGTGTCCAACCTGCTGACGCCGCTCGGCATTTCCGTCTACGGCTTCGACCTGCCGCTGTGGCAGGGCGAAGAAGCCTGCCTGCATCTGATGTCGGTGATCAGTCCGCTGGCAGACGATCTTGCACTGGTCTATTCGCCGCTGTTGCCGGCGGCCTTCTACCAGATGCTGAAGGCGCGCGGCATCCGGCTGGTCGAGGGCGATGCCGAAGAATTCGCCGCCTCCAACGGGCTTAGCCTCAACGTGCTGCCGACCAGCCCGCACAAGGTCATCGCGGTCGCCGGCTTCCCCAGGACCAAGGCTGCGATGGAAGCAGCCGGCTGTGTTGTCGAAACCTTCGAAGCGGATGCGCTCTGCATCGCCTGTGAAGGCGGGCCGACATGCCTGACGCGGCCAATCCTGCGGCAATGAATGCGCCGTCGCGCCGCAAGTTCCGCCGCGAGGGCGAGGAGCGGCGGCGGCAGGATCTGATCGAGGCGACCCTGGACAGCGTGGCCGAGCGTGGCCTGCAGGGCGCGACCTTGCGCACCATCGCATTGCGCGCCGGTGTCACCGCAGGGCTGATCCGGCACTATTTTCCGGGCAAGGAAGACCTGTTGCAGGCGGCCTACACGACGCTGGTCGGCCGCATGACGGAACAGGCCAAGGCGGCATTGGTCACGGAAGGCGCGTCGCCGCGCCGGCGTCTCGCGGCTTTCGTTACTGCCAACCTCAATGCGCCGATCATCGATGCGCGGGTGTTTTCGCTGTGGGCGACCTTCATCGGCCGCGCCAGCGCGGATCCGGCTCTCGCCCATGCCCATCGCGAAGGTTATCTGGGTTTTCGCAACGAGGTGGAAGCGCTTGTCGCCGACGTGCTCGCCGCCGAACGGCGCAAGGCGGACGCAAGCCAGCTGCGCCACCATGCCATCGCGATCAACGCAATCATCGACGGACTGTGGATCGAAGGCTGTCTCGCGGGTGAGATGTTCTCGCCCGGCGAACTGGCGACCATCGGTATTCGGGCTGTCGAAGCCGAGCTCGGCCTTGCGCCGGCAAGGTCCGAAACGCTGCAGTCTTTTCGCACCATGCGTCTCGCGCAAAAGGGAGAGAGCCAATGACCACCGTCGGCGAGGCGTTGATTGCGCTGCTCGAGGCGCATGGTGTGGATACCGTGTTCGGCATTCCCGGCGTGCATACGGTCGAGCTCTATCGCGGTCTTGCCGGTTCGCGCATCCGTCACATCACGCCGCGCCATGAGCAGGGCGCCGGCTTCATGGCCGACGGCTATGCGCGTGCCAGCGGCAGACCGGGCGTCGCCTTTGTCATCACCGGGCCGGGCCTGACCAACACCATTACGGCCATGGGGCAGGCACGGGCCGATTCGGTACCCATGCTGGTCATCTCCGGCGTCAACGCGACGGCGACGCTAGGGCGCGGCCTGGGTTATCTGCACGAACTGCCCGACCAGCAGGGCATGATGGCCAAGGTGGCGGCGTTTTCGGAACGCATCACCGATCCGGCCCGGCTGCCCGCCGTTCTCGGCCGCGCCTTCGATCTTTTCCGCTCCGCCCGCCCCGGTCCGGTGCACATCGAAATCCCGCTCGACGTCATGGCCTTGCCTGCCGGAGCATTGCAGGCGGTATGCTCCGAAGCTCGGCCGGCGGCGCCGGACGCCGCTGCGATCGAGCAGGCCGCCGCGCTTCTTGGCGGCGCTCGACGACCTCTCATCCTCGCCGGCGGCGGTGCGCGCCATGCCGAAGCGGCGCTGCGCCTGCTGGCCGAACGCCTCGATGCTCCCGTTGTGCAGACCGCCAATGCGCGCGGCCTCATGCATGGCCATGCGCTGACCGTTCCAGCCAGTCCGAGCCTCAAGGCAGTGCGGGCGATGATGGCCGACAGCGATGTCGTGCTGGCAGCGGGCACAGAATTCGGGCCGACCGACTATGACATGTATGGCGACGGCGGTTTCGTGGTGCCGGGCCAGCTTGTGCGCATCGACATCGACGCAAGCCAGCTCCGGCGACATCCGGCCATGGTTGCCATCGAGGCCGATTGCAAGGCAGCGCTCGAGGCGCTGGTCACGGCAATCGATCGGCCGAAGGCCTCGGCCAACGGCGCCGAGCGCGCCAAGACCGCACGACTGGCAGCCTTTGCCGAGATTGGTGCCGCCATGCAGGCGCAGGTGGCAGCCGTCGAAAGCATCCGCACAAGCCTGCCGGGGGCCATCATCGTCGGCGATTCGACGCAGCCGATCTATGCCGCCAACCTCTACTACGATCACGATCGCCCCGCCGGTTGGTTCAACGCGGCGACGGGTTTTGGCGCCCTCGGCTATGGCCCGCCGGCGGCGATCGGAGCAGCCCTGGCCGTCCCCGATGCGCCGGTTGTGTGCCTCACCGGCGATGGCGGCTTCCAGTTCACCTTGCCGGAGATGGCAGCCGCGCTCGATGCGCAGGCGCCGGTCATCTTCGTCGTCTGGAACAATCGCGGCTACCGGGAGATCGAAACCTCGATGCGCGATGTCGGTGTTGAGCCGGTCGGCGTCTCGCCTGCACCGCCGGATTTCTGCAAATTGGCCGATGCTTATGGCATTCTTTCGCAGAGACTGGAGGGGCCGGCTGGGTTCGGGCAGGCTCTCGGCAGGGCGCGGGCGACAAAAAAGCCTTTCCTCATAGAGATTTCGGTTGAGTGAGAGCGCGAAAGGCGCGACTTTCGAATATCCTTCAAATGACTGAGCAGGAGTTGTCGCGGATGGCGGCTACGCTGGACCAAAAACATGTTGTCGTCACCGGCGGGACGGGTGCGCTGGGCAGTGCCGTGGTGGCGCAGCTCTTGC
Source organism: Mesorhizobium sp. EU05-FHT14A09 (assembly GCF_058790995.1). Lineage (NCBI taxonomy): Bacteria > Pseudomonadati > Pseudomonadota > Alphaproteobacteria > Hyphomicrobiales > Phyllobacteriaceae > Mesorhizobium > Mesorhizobium sp. EU05-FHT14A09. The sequence continues at coordinate 97,803 of NZ_JBYTDF010000014.1, read as the reverse complement.
AGGAAGGCGCTATCTGCCACGTGCCGAACAGCCATGCCGCGGCGCCAGCGCATTTCCCCTTCACCAAACACGACCGCGTGCATCTGGTGAACAACGTCTATCTCGAAGACACCGAAGCCGTCACCGCTTTCTACGCTGGCGTGCCGGACCTGTGGGCCTCGATCCATCTGGCCGGCGGCTTTGCCATGGCGTCGGTCGAGAAGACCGAATCGGCTGCCTATAACGAGATGATGGACACCAACGCCCGCACCGCCTTCCTGTGCTGCCGCGCGGCCGTTCGTGCCATGCTTGCCTCCGGCACGCGCGGCCGTATCGTCAATGTTTCGGCGCGCGCCGGGCTCGATCCGCGTCGCGGCGCCGGCATGGTCGCCTATGCCGCCAGCAAGGCCGCGGTGGCGGCAATGACGGTGGCACTGGCCGAAGAGCTGAAGGGCAAGGGCATCCTGGTCAATGCCATCGCCCCCTCGACACTCGATACGCCGGCCAACCGGGCAGACATGCCCGACGCCGATTTCTCGAAATGGGTAAGTCCCGACGCCGCGGCCGAGACGATCGTCTATCTTGCCTCGCCGCGCAACGAGGCAATGAGCGGAACCCTGGTTCCGCTCTACGGGCGCGCCTGAGCGGCGCAACCCGAACCCATAGATTCGCAGGGGCGACCGCCCGTCGGCCGCCAGGCCGCCCCATCGGAGCCGTGAGCGAAGCGAACTGGCGTGAGATCAGGTCGAACGCTTGGTTTCGCAAGGGCGACGGCCCGTCGGCTGCCAGGCCGCCCCATCGGAGCCGTGAGCGAAGCGAACTGGCGTGAGATCAGGAAAACGGCGCGTCGATCATGGCCTCGATGTTGTAGCCATTCGGATCGATCACGAAGGCTGCGTAGTAGTCCGGCGTGTAGGCCGGTCGCGGTCCCGGCGCGCCATTGTCGGTTGCGCCGGCGGCCAGCGCCGCGTGATAGAAGGCATCCACCTCGGCGTGGCTTTTGGCGCGGAACGCGACATGCAGGCGGGTCAGCGGGCCGGCGCTTGCCGACTGCATGATCTCGAACAGGCCGTCGCCGATGTCGAAGGCCCAGAAGACGCCATCTTCCCCGAATGAAAGCTTGTAGCCGAGCGGCTCGAAGGCCTTCTCGTAGAACAGCTTGCTTGCAGCAATGTCGCTGACCGCGACGGTGACGTGATCGATCATCCTGAATTGCTCCCGCCCAACACCAGCATTCTGCCGGCGCGGCGAATGTTCCCGGCCGCCCGTCGACTTGCAAGGCTGGCCATTCGACGCAGGGACAACAAAAAACCCGCCGGATCGCTCCGGCGGGTTTCTTTTGACTTTGGCTTTGCGCCGCGAAGGCGGCGCAAAGGGGCTGACTTAGTTGCCGCCTTGCTTCTTCAGCGCGGCGCCAAGGATATCGCCCAGCGAAGCGCCGGAGTCGGTCGAACCGTACTGAGCAACGGCTTCCTTCTCCTCGGCGATCTCCAGCGCCTTGATCGAGACCTGCAGCTTGCGGGTCTTCTTGTCGAAGGCGATGATGCGGGCGTCGACCTTCTGGCCAACGGTGAAGCGTTCCGGACGCTGCTCGTCACGATCACGCGACAGGTCGGAGCGCTTGATGAAGGTGTCGATGCCGCTTTCGACCAGCCGCACGTCCAGACCACCATCCTTCACACCGGTGACTTCGCAGGTGACGACGGCGTTCTTGCGCAGTTCGCCCGAAGCGGCGGCGTCGCCCGCCGCATCGCGCTCAAGCTGCTTGACGCCGAGCGAGATGCGCTCCTTGTCGATGTCGACGTCGAGAACCTGGGCGCGCACGATCTGGCCGCGCTGGTACTCTTCGATGACCTGCTCGCCCGGACGGTTCCAGTCGAGATCCGACAGGTGCACCATGCCGTCCACGTCGCCGTCGAGGCCGATGAACAGACCGAACTCGGTCTTGTTCTTGACTTCGCCTTCCACGGTCGAGCCGACCGGATGGTTGGCAGCGAAGGCATGCCACGGGTTCTCCAGCGTCTGCTTGAGACCCAGCGAGATGCGGCGCTTGGCCGGATCGACTTCCAGCACGACCACGTCGACCTGCTGCGTGGTCGACAGGATCTTGCCCGGATGCACGTTCTTCTTCGTCCACGACATTTCCGAAACGTGGATGAGGCCCTCGATGCCCGGCTCCAGCTCGACGAACGCGCCGTAGTCGGTGATGTTGGTGACAGTGCCGGTGATCTTCTTGCCGATCGGGAACTTGGTACCGATATCCGACCACGGATCGCTCTCGAGCTGCTTCATGCCGAGCGAGATACGATGGGTTTCCTGGTTGATGCGGATGATCTGCACCTTGACCGTCTGACCGATGTTGAGGATCTCGGTCGGATGGTTGACGCGGCGCCAGGCCATGTCGGTGACGTGCAGCAGGCCGTCGATGCCGCCGAGGTCGACGAACGCACCGTAGTCGGTGATGTTCTTGACCACGCCTTCGACCACCTGACCCTCTTCGAGGTTCTGGACGATCTCGGAGCGCTGCTCGGCACGGCTCTCTTCAAGCACGGTGCGGCGCGAAACGACGATGTTGCCGCGACGGCGATCCATCTTGAGGATCTCGAACGGCTGCGGGTTGTGCATGAGCGGGGTGACGTCGCGGATCGGACGGATATCGACCTGCGAACGCGGCAGGAAGGCCACGGCGCCGTCCAGATCGACGGTGAAGCCGCCCTTGACCTGGTTGAAGATGACGCCTTCGACGCGCTCGCCCTTGGCGAACTTCTCTTCCAGCTTGACCCAGCTTTCTTCGCGGCGAGCCTTGTCGCGCGAGAGCATGGCTTCGCCCAGCGCGTTTTCGATGCGCTCGACATAAACTTCAACGGTATCGCCTGGCTTGAGGGTGCCGTCCTTGCCCTTGGTGCCGAATTCCTTCAGTGCCACGCGGCCTTCGACCTTGAGGCCGACGTCGATGATGGCCATGTCCTTTTCAATGGCAGTGACGATACCGCGAACAACCTGGCCTTCGCCCGAGTGACCGTCCGAGAACGATTCTTCGAGCATGCTCGCGAAATCGTCGCGAGTCGGAATGGATTGAGACATACTTTCTCCTGAAAGCCTCTCGTGGAGGCTGGCGCCGTGGGTTAGCGTTGCGATGACCTGCCGGTATTCCGGGTCAAGACCCTGTGCCGCTGTGAAGCGGCGGTTCGGCGCAAAGAATGCTGGCAGGCCGGTTATTGCCCTAAATAGGTATTTTCACGCAGCTCGCAAATGCGGGCGGTAAAACACCTGATCAGGCCTTGTCTCCATCGGCCAGAACGTCGTCAACGATCGTTTTGGCCGCCAGAAACGCGGCTTCTATAGACATTTGCGACGTATCAAGCAAGTGCGCGTCGCTGGCAGGCCTCAGCGGTGAGTCGGCGCGGCCCATGTCGCGTTCGTCGCGGCGGGTGATGTCGGCAAGGATGGTGGCGAAATCGCCGGTGCCGTCATTGGCCTCGATCTCCGCGAGCCGGCGCCGAGCCCGCACTTCCGCGCTTGCGCTCACGTAAAGCTTCACCGCCGCGTCCGGGCACACCACGGTGCCGATATCGCGGCCGTCGAGAACCGCACCACCCGGTTGCGCCGCGAAGGCGCGCTGCTTCTCGACCAGGATGCGGCGCACCTCCGGAATGACGGCTACTTTCGACGCGGCCTCGCCGACGGCATGCGCCGACAGCACCGAGCGGTCGAGATTGCCGAGGTCGATCAGCCGTGCGGCTTCGACCGCATGCGGCTCATCGCCAAGCGGCCAGCCCTTGGCAAGCAGCATCTGCGCCACAGCGCGATAGGTCAGGCCGGTGTCGAGGTGTGGCAGGTGGTAGTAATCCGCCAGCCGCCGGGCCAGCGTTCCCTTGCCGGCGCCAGCCGGACCGTCGATCGCTATGGTGAGAGACTGAGGCATAGCCATGCTTCAAGCCGAGACGCCAGGGGAAAGCAAGTGTGTTCCTGGCCAAACCCGCTTCCGGTCGACAGAATGTCTGATCGACGGAATTTGGACGGGCTGCGTACCGTTATCGTCCTTGTTGCATTCTTCCTGGTGTGCGTTTCCTGCGATGGAGAGCCGAATGAGGAAAGTCATCGTCACCGAATTCATCAGCGCCGACGGTATCGCCGAGGTCGAGAAACTGACGGGCGTCGCCTGGAATGCCGAGATGGACAGGTTCAAGGAGGATGAGCTTTCCGACAGCGGCGCCATGCTGCTGGGGCGTGTGACCTACCAGATATTTGCAAGGTCCTGGCCGCACGAGACTGGGGATTTCGCCGACAAGTTCAACGCATTGCCGAAATATGTCGCATCGACCACGTTGAGGCAGCTCGACTGGCAGCCCGTTCAAAAGCTGGAAGGGCCCTTGCCCGAGGCTGTCAGGAAGCTGAAGCAGGGCGCCGGCGGCAATATCTATGTCCACGGCAGCATCAGCCTGGCCCAGCAACTGCTGCACCACGGTCTCGTCGACCGCATCAGGCTGCTCAGCTATCCGCTCGCTGTCGGCCAGGGAAAAGCGTTTTTCGCACCCGGAGAACAACAGACATTCGAGCTGGTTTCAGCAGCGCCGTTCAGCAACGGTGTCGTGGCTCTGGAATATGCGCCGACGTAGAGCGTTTCCGTTTTTCGCGGAAACGCAGAAACACTCTAACTCTCTGTTTCGACGCAATTCCGGACGCAAAACCGCTGCGCACTTTTGCTGGAATTGCTCAACGCCAGCCTAGAGACAGCCGGCTGGCGCGCTTTCCTACCCGCGCAGGCCCGGCGCTTCATGTCCCGTGCGCTCGACATATTCGGTGTAGCCGCCGCCATAGGCGTGCATGCCGTCTTCCGTCAGCTCCAGCACGCGGTTGGACAGCGCCGCCAGGAAATGGCGGTCGTGGCTGACGAACAGCATCGCACCTTCATAGCGTGACAGCGCCTCGATCAGCATCTGCTTGGTGGCGATGTCGAGGTGGTTGGTCGGCTCGTCGAGTACCAGGAAGTTCGGCGGATCGAACAGCATCTTGGCCATCACCAGCCGGGCTTTTTCGCCACCGGAAAGCACGCGGCACTTCTTCTCCACCTCATCGCCGGTGAAGCCGAAGCAGCCGGCGAGTGCGCGCAGCGGCGCCTGGCCGGCCTGCGGGAAGGAATCCTCCAGCGATTCCAGCACGGTGCGCTCGCCCTCGAGCAATTCCATCGCGTGCTGCGCGAAATAGCCCATCTTGACGCTGGGGCCACGCGACACCGTGCCATCGTCAGGCTCGGAGGCACCAGCCACCAGTTTCAGCAGCGTCGACTTGCCGGCGCCGTTGACGCCCATCACGCACCAGCGCTCGCGCCGGCGCACCTGGAAGTCGAACCCGTCATAGATGGTGCGGCTGCCATAGCTCTTGGAGACATTCTTCAGCGTCGCCACGTCTTCGCCCGAGCGCGGCGCCGGCTGGAATTCGAAGCGCACGGTCTGCTGGCGCTTGGGCGGTTCGACCTTGTCGATCTTCTCCAGCTTCTTGACGCGGCTCTGCACCTGCGCGGCGTGCGAGGCGCGCGCCTTGAACCGCTCGATGAAGGCGATTTCCTTGGCCAGCATCGCCTGTTGGCGCTCGAACTGCGCCTGCTGCTGCACCTCGGCGATGGCGCGCTGCTGGCGGTAGAATTCGTAGTCGCCGGAATAGCTGGTCAGCGCGCCGCCGTCGATCTCGACGATCTTGCCGACGATGCGGTTCATGAATTCGCGATCGTGCGACGTCATCAGGATGGCGCCGTCGTACCCTTTCAGGAAGTTCTCCAGCCAGATCAGGCTTTCAAGGTCGAGATGGTTGCTCGGTTCATCGAGCAGCATGGCATCGGGCCGCATCAAAAGGATCTTGGCGAGCGCGACGCGCATCTTCCAGCCGCCCGACAGCTTGCCGACGTCGCCGCTCATCATCTCCTGGCTGAAGCCGAGCCCGTCGAGCACCTCACGCGCACGGCCATCGAGTGCATAGCCATCCAGTTCGTCGAAATGAGCCTGCACCTCGCCATAGCGAGTGATGATCTCGTCCATGTCGTCGGCACGATCCGGGTCGCCCATGGCGGCTTCCAGCTCGGCCATTTCGGCGGCAAGCGCGCTGACGGGGCCGACGCCGTCCATCACCTCGGCCACGGCGCTGCGGCCGGCCATGTCGCCGACGTCCTGGCTGAAATAGCCGATCCGTACGCCGCGATCGATCGCAACCTGGCCTTCGTCAGGCAATTCCTCGCCGGTGATCATGCGAAACAACGTGGTCTTGCCGGCGCCGTTCGGACCGACAAGCCCGACCTTCTCGCCGCGCTGGATCGTGGCCGAGGCCTCGATGAAGACGATCTGCTTGCCGTTCTGCTTGCCGATATTTTCAAGGCGGATCATTGGTTCGAGCTCAAAGCGTTCTTTAGGATGCCGGTCTGCTGAAACAGGACCGGCAGTGAATATGAGGTGTGAGCCGGGCTTGTATCACCCGGCCCATGACAGGATGGAGGCGTTTATGACTAGTCGATCTTGGCGCCCAGGCGCGTCATCAACCCCATGAATTCCGGGAAGCTGGTGGCGATCATGGCGCGGTCGTCTACCGTGACCGGCTTTTCGCTGGCAAGGCCCATGACGAGGAAGCTCATGGCGATGCGGTGGTCGAGATGGGTTTTCACCGCCTCGCCCTTTGCTTCGCCGCCCAGGCCCTTGCCGTCCGGAACACCGCGCACGCTGAGCGAAGCTTCGCCTTCCGTGCAGTCGACGCCATTGAGCTTGAGGCCGTTGGCGACGGCGGCGAGCCGGTCGCTTTCCTTCACCCGCAGCTCTTCCAGGCCCTGCATCACCGTTTCGCCCTCGGCGAAAGCGGCCGCGACCGCCAGCACCGGATATTCGTCGATCATCGACGGCGCGCGTTCAGCCGGCACGGTGACGCCCTTGAGCTCTGAATAGCGCACGCGCAGGTCCGCGACATCCTCGCCGCCGGCGTTGCGCGGGTTGAGGATGTCGATCTGGCCGCCCATCTCCTGCAGCGTCAAAAGCAGGCCGGTGCGGGTCGGGTTCATCAGCACGTTTTCGATTGTGATGTCGGAGCCGGGCACGATGAGCGCGGCCACCAGCGGGAAACCGGCCGACGACGGGTCGCCTGGCACGGCGATGACCTGGCCGGTGAGTTTGCCCTGGCCTTCGATGAAGATGTGGCGCACGCCGCGCTCGTCGGTTTCGACCGTGAGATTGGCGCCGAAGCCCTTCAGCATCTTTTCGGTATGGTCACGCGTCATCACCGGTTCGATCACCGTGGTGATGCCCGGCGTGTTGAGACCCGCCAGCAGCACCGCGGATTTCACCTGCGCGGAAGCCATCGGCACGCGGTAGGTGATCGGCGCGGCATGTTTCGGTCCGCGCAGGGTGATCGGCATGCGGTCGCCGGCTGCTGCCTGCAACACCTGCACGCCCATCTGGCGCAATGGCTCCAGCACCCGGCCCATTGGGCGGCTGGACAGCGAGGCGTCGCCGATGAAGATGGTTTCCATGTCGTAGGTGCCGACCAGGCCCATGGTGAGGCGCGAGCCGGTACCGGCATTGCCGAAGTCGAGCGGGCTTTCGGGTTGCAGCAGCGCGCCGTTGCCGGTGCCGCGGATCACCCACTCGTTGCCATGTTTCTCGATATGGGCGCCCATCGCCTTCATGGCCTGTCCGGTGCGCATCACGTCCTCGCCCTCGAGCAGGCCGGTGATGCGGGTCTCGCCGGAAGCCAGCCCGCCGAACATGAAGGAGCGGTGCGAGATCGATTTGTCGCCCGGCACGCGCGCCGTGCCGGAAAGCGGCGGCGAGCGCCGCGCGGTCGCAGGTTGGTGTGTGGCGTCGTGCGCCATGTCGGATGTCCTGGATTTGTCGGGCCGAGCTTTGCTCGAGGCCTTGGGTGGTCATTGTTGCAAGGAAGTTCCTAACACGCCCGTTCCATGTCGTCATCCCGAAAAAGGCGGCAAAACGGCTGATGGCAAGGCGGTGGCATTAGGCTTTGACAGCGCCGCAAACTGCCATTAAGGGGACCAATCTTTCTGTACGAGGCTTGCCGTGGCAAAAGCAGAACTTGGCACAAAACGCGTGGACCCTGAAACGGGCCGCAAATTCTATGATCTGAACAAAGATCCGATCGTCTCTCCCTATACGGGCAAGAGCTATCCCCGCACCTACTTCGAGGACGGCAAGGCTGTCGTGATCGAAGAAGAGGACGAAGTCGAGGACAAGGAACTCGACAACGAGGAGGAAGGCGCTGAAGTCGTGTCCCTGGAGGATGCCGACGAAGAGGCGAAGGGTGACGACCTGCCGGATCTGGGCGACGACGATGACGACGTCGACCTGGGCGACGACGACGACGACACCTTCCTCGAAGACGAGGAAGAAGAAGATGACGACGTTTCCGACATGATCGGCGTCGGCGACGACGACGACGACGTCTGATATTGTGGCAGGCGGAAAGCGCCTGCCAGCTTTCGAGCCGGCTTTGCGAAAAAAGCTGTTTCGAAAGACTTGCTATTGCGGCAAGGCGGCGCTAGAAGCCGCCCTGCACTGACCCGGCGGGGTCCCAACCTCGCCAGAATATCCCGCCCGAAACGGCGGTCGGCGGAAGCCGGAGTGGGGCCATAGCTCAGTTGGGAGAGCGCTTGAATGGCATTCAAGAGGTCGTCGGTTCGATTCCGATTGGCTCCACCAATTTTCTAATATCTCACGGCAGTTCGCTTCGCTCACGCCTCCGATGGGGCGGGCAAGGCCCGGGCCGCGGTCGCGGCCTTGTTCCGATTTGACTGCTGCCTGATTCCCCGGAGTGTCTGAAAAGCGGTTGCCATGCCTGGCCGCATCTTGCGCGTCACCCTGCCGTCACGCTTTGCTGGCTACACGCGAATCGGAGCAGGCGATGGACACGGTCACATTCACGGCCAAGGGCATTTCGGTTTCAGTTGATACAGCCGTCGGCCACATCGCGGACCTGACCATCGAGACGGGCGGCCGCAGCCTCAAACCACTGCACCGGGCGCCTTGGATTGATGAACCGCAGGAGGCGCTGCCTCAGGGCTTGCCCGATGGCGTAACGCGGCTTTCCGGCGATTTTCTGTGTGCGCCATTTTCGCGCAGCGATGTCGAGGAAGCGCCGTTGCATGGCTGGCCCGCCAACAGCCGCTGGGATCTTGTCGACAGTTCTGCGACAGCCGATGGCTGGCGCGCAGCCTTCAAGCTCCAGCGTCCTGTGATGGGAGCCGTCGTCGAGAAGATCATCACGCTGCGTGACGGCCACCCGTTCCTATATCAGGAACATGCTTTCATCGGCGGAAACGGCGCGATCTCTGTTGCACACCATCCCATGACGGTGATGCGCGAAGGCGGACACCTTGCCTTTTCGCCAAAGCGAGCAGTGGTGACCGACGGCAATCCGCCGGAACCGGATCCGGCGCGGGGTCGTTCCCTGCTTTCCTACCCGGCTCGCAGCGAAGACCTGCATCATTTTCCCGGCAAGGATGGTGCCGTCGTCGATCTCGCCGAATACCGGCTCGACCGGCGCCATGAGGACTTCGTCACGCTTATCGAGGCCAGCCATGGCGGTCCGGGCTGGACCGCGGTTTCGCGCACCGCGGAAAAGGATGTCGTGCTGATCCTGAAGAACCCGGCCGATCTGCCGGTTACCATGCTCTGGATCTCGAATGGCGGGCGCGACTACGCGCCTTGGAACGGCCGCCATCGCGGCGTGATCGGCATCGAGGACGGGCGCACGGCGGTTGGCCATGCTGCGTCGCTCGGCGACAACTGGTTGAAACGGGAAGGGGTGGCAACCGCTTTCGAGCTCGCCCCCGACCGTCGCGTCGCCTTCCGTCATGTCATCGGAGTTCTGCCTGTGGCAACGGACAAGGCGGTGCGTGACGTTTCCGCCGCTGCGGGCCGGCTGCAGGTCGCGACCGCCGCCGGCGCCGTGCTCGACGCCACCTATGATGCCGAATTCCTGCGCGGCGGCGGTCTCGGCTGAGCCGGATAGTCTTCCGTCACGGGAGATTTGAAAGTTTCATGGATGACCGGCAAGATGCCATCACTGTAGCGCGGAGGGAACGGCTCATGTCTGAAATTGCCACCATTGCCGCAACGATCTTCAAGCGTGCGGCCAAGGCGAAACGTTTCGTCGTTGCCATCGCCGGCCCGCCCGGCTCTGGCAAATCGACGCTCTCGGCGGCGCTGCATGACGTGCTGCCGGATGGCACCGCGGAAGTGGTGCCGATGGACGGGTTCCACTATGACGACATCATCCTCGACAAGCGCGGCCTGCGCGCCCGCAAGGGCGCGCCGGAAACCTTCGACTTCGCCGGCTTCGAAGTCCTGCTCAGGCGCATCCGCGCCGGCGAACCGGACATCGCCATCCCGGTCTTCGATCGCAGCATCGAGTTGTCGCGGGCAGCTGCAAGTATCGTGAGCAGCGATACCCGTTTCATCCTTGTGGAAGGAAACTACCTGCTTCTGGATGAAGAGCCATGGTCGCGGCTGGCGCCGATGTTCGACTTCACCATTTTCGTCGACGTGACGCGTGGCGAGCTCGAGCGTCGATTGCGCCAGCGCTGGCACGAGCATGGACGCAGCGACGAGGATGCGATCGCCTGGATTGCGTCCAACGACATGCCCAACATCGAACGCGTCCTGACCCGCCGCCGATCGGCGGACCTTGTCATCCAGCAGGACTGACGAGCGGCCGCGCCGATAGAGCAAGTCCAGCAAAAGTGTGAGCGGTTTTGCGTCCGGAATTGTGTGAAGACAAAAGTTGGAGCATTTCCGCGATTCAGAGAAAACGGAAATGCGTCAGGGCTTGGCCGGAATGGCGAGGCCGCGCTGCACGGCTGGCCGCGCCAGGCAGCGTTCCAGCCAGGCTGCGACGTTCTTGAAATCGGCGAAGCCGACCAGTTCGCCGGCTTCATAGAAGCCGATCAGGTTGCGTACCCAGCCGACCAGCGAGATGTCGGCGATGGTGTAGTCGTCGCCCATGATCCACTGGCGGCCTTCGAGGCGCTTCTCGAGCACGCCAAGCAGGCGGCGCGATTCGTTGCGGTAGCGCTCGAGTGGGCGCTTGTCGGAAATTTCGCGGCCGGCGAATTTGTGGAAGAAGCCGAGCTGGCCGAACATCGGGCCCACGGACGCCATCTGGAAGAACACCCACTGGATGGTTTCGTAGCGCAGCGCCGCATCTTCGGGCAGCAGTTTGCCGGTCTTCTCGGCCAGATAGAGCAGGATGGCGCCGGATTCAAACAGAGGCAGCGGCTTGCCGTCCGGTCCGTTGGGGTCGATGATTGAAGGGATCTTGCCGTTCGGATTGAGGGACAGGAACTCCGGCGTCCAGCTTTCGTCCTGGCCGATGTTGACGAAATGGGGTTCGTAAGGCAGCCCGATCTCCTCAAGCATGATCGACACCTTCACGCCATTGGGCGTTGCCGTCGAATAGAGCTGCAGGCGGTCCGGGTGTTGTGCCGGCCAACGCGCATTGATCGGGAAGGCGGAAAGATCGGTCATTGTTGCCTCGGAAAAGGGGCGGTGCGAACGCCTCGCCAGGGTGGGTTTGGAAGAATTAGACCTGCCTGCGCCATATTCAAGAAGCGCCACAGCGTCTCGGCGTTTCCGTGGAAAACGGAAACGCCCCAGCGTCAAACCGCCTTGAACGCCAGCACGGCGTTGGTGCCGCCAAAAGCGAACGCGTTGCTCAGCGCGGCACGAACAGGGCGTTCCTTCGCGACGTTCGGGGTGATGTCGAGATCGCAGTCCGGGTCCGGCTCGCGGTAGTTGGCTGTCGGCGGCACGATACCGTCGCGGATGGCCATGACGCAGGCAATCATCTCCAGCGCGCCGGACGCGCCCAGTGCATGGCCGTGCATCGACTTGGTCGATGACACCGAGAGCTTGTAGGCATGATCGCCGAAGGCGCGCTTGATCGCGGCTGTCTCGATCTGGTCGTTCGCCTTGGTGCCGGTACCGTGCGCATTGAGATAGTCGACGTCTTCCGGGCTGAAGCCGGCATCGGCAAGACAGAAGCGCATGGCGGCCTCAGGCCCTTCGACGGTCGGCGCCACGATATCCGAGGCATCCGCCGAAATGCCGACGCCGGCGATCTCGCCCAGGATGGTAGCACCACGTGCCATAGCGTGTTCGTAGCTTTCCAGAACGGCCATGCCGGCGCCTTCGCCCATCACCAGGCCCTGGCGATCGGCCGAGAACGGCCGGCACGTGTCGGGAGAGAGCACGCGCAGAGCTTCCCAGGCCTTCATGATGCCCCATACCAGCGGGGCGTCCGAGCCCCCGGCCAGCATGACATCCGCCCGGCCGAGCCGAATCTGGTCGACGGCCGAGGCGATGGCGTGGTTGGCGGAAGCGCAGGCCGAGGTGACACCGAATACCGGGCCGCGCAGGCCGAATTGCATGCTGATTTGGCCAGCCGCAGCGCCCGGCATCACCTTGGGCACGGAAAAGATATCGGCTCGGCTTCTGCCATTCAGAAGCAGAGCGCGGTAATTCTCCTCGACGGTCTCCCAGCCGCAGACGCCGACGCCGACGGTTGCGCCGATGCGATAAGTGTTCTCGGCGCCGACGGTGAGGCCAGACTGCTGCATGGCCTCGGTGGCGGCGATGATGGCGAGAAGACTGAAACGGTCGAGCGTGACCAGCCGCTTGCGTTCCAGGCCATGCTCCGGCAGCGTTTTGATCTCGCTGCCAACTTGCACCTTCAACTGATGCAGATCCGCGCCGACCACCTGCCCGATCGCCGAGCGGCCTGCCTTCATCTCGTTCCAGATGGAGGTGGCATCATTGCCAAGTCCGCAGATGCCGCCAATACCGGTGATAACGACGCGTGTGCGCATGGAGCCTCGGTCAGGCTTTCTTCGCGATCAGCGCGCGAACAGCCTCGACCATGTCACCGACATTCTTGAGGTTGCTCCAGGCATCGACCGTGTTCATCTCGATTTCGATATTATAGGCCTCTTCGAGATCGAAGATGATTTCAGTGAGCTCGAGCGAATGGATGCCGAGCGCCGTCAACTCGGTATTGGTCGTGATCTCTTCGCCGCCGGGCTCGGCATGAGCCTTGATCTTAGCGATGATCTCGTTTGCCAATTCGTCAGCCATTCGAAGTCCTTCCCCCAAATCCGCATTTCGTGCCTGGGAGGCGTCTCGACGCCCCTGTTCTCGTTGCCCCTGACGGAAGCATGACGCGTAGAGCCGCCGGTTGTGGCGGCATCAAGGCCGCACTCTCTATAGAAACCGAAACCCGGCGAGGCAACAACCGATATGGACATAGCCGTTCCATACTTAACTTGCAGGATCGCTAACTTTCCACGACAAAGGGCAAACGCCGGCTCCAGCCGCCGGAATCCGACGATTGGGAGAACGTAATGCTCGAACTGCGCCCCGGATGCGAATGCTGCGACAAGAATCTGCCGCCAGATGCCACCAACGCCATGATCTGCACCTTCGAGTGCACCTTTTGCACGGAATGCGTCGAGATGGTGTTGAAGGGTGTCTGCCCGAACTGCGGCGGCAATTTCTCGCAACGGCCGATCCGTCCGGCAACTCTCCTGCAGAAATACCCGGCGTCGACCAAACGGGTGTTCAAGGCCGAAGGCTGCCAGTCGCGCGCGGACGCGGCCTGAGCAGGCGTCCCACGGCTTAAGGTTTGGCTACGAAACACGAACAAGCGGCGGTAGAGGGATTTCACATGGCGATTAAGACATACAACGGCAGTTGCCACTGCGGTGCGGTGAAGTATGAGGCAACCGTCGATCTCGACCACACCATATCCTGCAACTGCTCACGCTGCGGCAGGTTGGGCAGCATCCTCACTTTCGCACCGGCGGAGAACTTCACCTTGCTGTCCGGTGAGGATGTCTTGACGGATTACCTGTTCAACAAACATGTCATCCATCACCTGTTCTGCCGGGTCTGCGGCATCGAATCCTTTGCCCGCGGAACCAAGCCCGACGGCACGGCATCGGTTGCCATCAACGCGCGCTGCCTCGAAGGGGTCGAACCCGATGCGCTGACGCCGCAGAAATTCAACGGGCGGGATCGCTAGGTGGTGGCGGACTTCTGACAAAGCGACGGTGAGCCCGATGGAGCAGCCTCTATCCCAGGCGCATGACGTTTTCCCGCATCTGCGCATCGTCATGGGCATGGTGATCGGTCTCGGTGTCACGCGCCTGCTGTCCGGTGTCGCCCGCATCATCCAGCACCCCGCGGCCTACAGGCTCTATCCGGTGCATCTGGCCTGGGTGGCGTCGCTGCTGCTGACGCTGGTGCATTTCTGGTGGTGGCAGTTCGGACTCTTTGAGGTCGCCGAGTGGACCTTCGGCAAGTATCTCTTCATCATCGGCTATTCGGTGACGCTCTATCTGTTGTGCGCGTTCCTGTTTCCCGATTCGATGCAGGATTACCAAAGCTACGAAGACTACTTCTTTGCGCGCCGGAACTGGTTCTTCGGCCTGCTGGCAGCGACCTATCTGCTCGATGTCGTCGATACACTGTTGAAGGGCGAGGCGCATTTCGCGCGTTTCGGTCACGAGTATCTGATCCGCACGCCACTGTTTGTCGTCCTGTGTGGCATCGCGATCTTCACTGCGAACCGGCGCTTTCACCTGGCTTTCATCGTCTTCACGATGATCTACCAGGCATGGTGGATCCTGCGGCTCTTCGACACCATCGTCTGACCGTGCTTGGGTGCGAGAGCGCGATGGTCTAGAACGCGATCTTCGGAGGTAGCGGCATGTACAAGGCTGTCGGATCGCGTGGGTCGCGGGTTTCCCGCGTCACGTGGATGCTGGAAGAACTCGGCGAACCCTATGAGTTCGTTCCGGTGAAGCTGCGTTCGGCGGAGGCTTATGCGCTGAACCCCTCGGGCAAGGTGCCGATCCTGATCGACGACGATTTGACCATCACGGACTCTGCCGCGATCTGCATCTACCTGGCCGACAAGCACGCCGACAAAGGCATGGGCGCCAATGCCGGGCTTGCCGGGCGTGCGGAAATGGATTCCTGGATGCATTTCGCGCAGTCGGAGTTCGAGGCCCCGCTGTGGAACAAGCTGCGTCATCGTTTCATCCTGCCAAGCGACGTACGCGTCGATGTCGGGCCGGCGGCGGCGTATGATTTCGCCTCCGAAGTGAAGGCGTTGGAGCGCCGCCTGGGCGAAAAACAATTTGCGCTGGGCGATCGCTTTTCAGCAGTCGATGTGTTGTTGGGCGACATGGGCGCCTGGGCACGCGCCGGCAAGTTCCCGATCGCGTCGGACAGCGTCAACGCTTACATGGATCGTGTGCTGGAACGGTCCGCCCGCACCCGCTCGCAAGCCGTTTGCGGCTACTAGGGCGCCGCGCGTCCTTTTGGACGCGCAAAGGTCGCTCTAGCACTTTGATTTTGCGCATGATCCTTTCCGAAAATCGATTCCGATTTTCGGGGTCATGCGCTGATAGCCAGCTCAGCCATCGCCCATTTCGAGCATATCGTTCATGATCGTTCTTGCCTTCGCGCTTTCCGCAATCCTGCTGGTGATCACCACGCTGCATGTCTATTGGGGCATCGGCGGCATCTGGCCCGGCCATGATGCCGCCTCCTGCGCCCGTGCGGTCGTCGGAACGCGCGGCATCAGCGAGATGCCCTCGACCTTTGCCTGCTTCGCGGTTGCCGCCTGCCTGGTCCTGGCAACGCTTTGGCCGTTGGCGTTGATGGGTGTTTTCGCAACGCCGTTTCCACAGCAGGGCCTTGCCGCCACGTCGGTAATGATCGCCTTTGTGTTCCTCGGCCGTGGTCTGCTCGGCTTCACGTCCTGGTGGCGCCACCAGGCCCCGGAGCAGCCTTTCGCGCGGCTCGACCGGAGTTTCTACTCGCCGCTCTGCCTGTTGATCGGTCTGGGCTTCGTGGTTCTCGGCGTCTCACAGTTCCCGACCTGATTTCGGAAAACTGGATCATCCGTTTCCGGTTGCCGTCACCTCAGGCGCGCGTCATGCTCGCATCTCCACGGAGGAGAATGACGATGAGCCTTGCGCGCCTGCAAAAGCAGTCCAATCTGCCCTTCTATGACGAGCGGGTCGACCTTGCCTGCGCCTTCCGCTGGACCGCGCGCCTCAACATGCATGAAGCCGTTGCCAATCATTTTTCCTTGGCGGTCAACGACGATGGCACGCGCTTCCTGATGAATCCCAACCAGGTGCACTTCTCGCGCGTCAAGGCGAGCGACCTCATCCTGATCGACGCCAACGACCCCGAGACCCTGAGCGGCCCCAACGCACCGGACCCTACCGCCTGGGGCCTGCATGGCGCCATCCATCGCAATGTCCCGCACGCGCGTTGCGTCATGCATGTGCATTCGATCCATGCCACCGTGCTGGCGTCGCTGGCCGACTCCACCTTGCCGCCGATCGACCAGAACTCGGCTGCCTTCTTCAACCGCACCATCGTCGACGAGCACTATGGCGGGCTTGCCTTCGAGGAGGAGGGCGAGCGCTGTTCGAACCTGCTGGCCAATCCGAAGCACAGGGTGATGATCATGGGCAACCACGGCGTGCTGGTCATCGGCGACAGCGTGGCCGATGCCTTCAACCGCATGTTCTATTTCGAGCGTGCGGCCGAGACCTATATCAAGGCTCTATGGACCGGCCGGCCGTTGCGGGTGCTTTCCGACGAGGTCGCCGAAAAGACGGCATCGGAAATGGACGATTATCCCGGCCAGGCCGAACGACATCTGGCCGAGTTGAAGGCGATCCTCGACGAGCAGGAGCCTGCCTACCGCAATTGACCCGGCGGTTGATACCAATGGTCGTATGACCGTTGGAGCGCGCGCCAATTGACCGTGTGCTTGGGCGCCGCGCCTGTTGGCGCGTAGGCTGGAGCGTTTCCCTTTTTCGGAAACGCGGGGACGCTCCAATTCTTGCTGGAATTACTCTGGCAGCCCGGATGGGCCGCGCCGGCGATTGAGGCGTCCTGGATGTATCAACATCCAGGACCGTATTCAGAGCCCGAGTTCGGCGCGCAGTTCGTTCGCCGTATCGATGTTGACAGCGCCGTCGGGGCCTGGCATCGGCCGTTCCGGCCAGAAGATCGTCTTCATGCCGGCGGCCAGGCCCGACATCGCGCCCGTCACGCTGTCGTCGATCGCGACCGCTTCACTGGGGTCGACATCGAACAGCCAGGCCGCGCGCAGGAACGGTTCGGGGTGTGGCTTGCCCTCGCGCACGTCGTTGCGGCTCACAGTCTTCATGCCGGCATGGGAAAGGCCGACCGCACCCAGATTGGCATCGACGATCAGCCGGTCCGAGTTCGACACCACCGCCTGCGGCACGCCAAGCGCCCGCAGTTCCTGATAGATTTCGATCGCCCCCGGCCGCGGCTGCAAGCCGGCGACATTGGCCATGTAGTAATCATATTTGAGCGTGATCCATTCATCGAACGGCAGCGTCAGGCCGAATTCGTCGCGCATCATGTCGTAGACGAAGGCGGCGGTCTTGCCGAGCACGCGCTCGTGCAGGTCGGCGGGTGCCTCAAGGCCCACACTGCGCATCGCCGAAACCAGCGCCGCATCGTGCAGCGGCTCGCTGTCGACGAGCGTTCCATCCATGTCCCAGAAAACGGCTTTTGGCAGCATTGGTTATCCTTTCGCCGTTATAGCGCCGCGCGTTCTTTCGAATGCGCGGCGCTATAACACGTTGATTTGGCGCATGACGGGTGACGCATGTCACCCCGGGTGACGCATGCCACCCCTGCCTTTCCGAAAATCAATTCCGATTTTCGGAGTCATGCGCTGGTCTTTACAGCCTCACCGGAAGAAGACAAACCCGGCGAGGATGAAAGTTGGGATCAGCACCGCGCCCGACCATAGCATATAGCCGAAGAAACCAGGCATCCTGACGCCCTGATGGCGAGCAATGGCGTAGACCATGAAGTTGGGTGCATTGCCGATATAGGTGTTGGCGCCCATGAAGACGGCGCCGGCCGAGATCGCGGCCAGCGTCGTCGCCAGTTCCGTCATCAGATGACGCGCATCGCCACCGGCCAGTTCGAAGAAGACGAGATAGGTCGGCGCATTGTCGAGGAAGGAAGACAGCGCTCCGGTCAGCCAGAAATAGGCGAGATCATTGGGTGTTCCGTCAGCGGCCGTCACCAGGGCAACCAGGGGCGCCAGGGCGCCGTCCTTGCCGGCTTTCAGGATGGCGATCACCGGCACGATGCAGATGAAGATCGCGGCGAAGAGTTTCGCCACCTCCGCGATCGGTCCCCAGGCAAAGCCATTGGCATTGCGGTATTCGGCGCGCGACACCGCCAGCGAAACGAAGGCAAGCGCCAGGATGATCGCGTCGCGCACCAGGTTCTGCAGTTCCAGCACCACGCCGAACACCGGGATCTCGACACCGGGTTTCCAGGATGCCGACAGCAGGATGGCGGCGATCACGCCGGCAAGCAACGGCAGGTTGGGCAGGCCGCGCAGGCGCACTTTGGAATCCGGCGTCGGGTCCTTGATCTTTGGCCGGCCCCCTTCGCGCCGATGCAGGATGAAGTCCAGCACCAGGAAGGCGGCCAGCACCAGCACGCTGACGAACAGCGTTTCCCGCCACAGGTTCGCCGTCGTCCAGAAGAAATCGACGCCACGCAGGAAACCGACGAAGAGCGGCGGATCGCCGAGCGGGGTCAGCGAGCCGCCGATGTTGGAGACCAGGAAGATGAAGAAGACGACGACATGGGCGTTGAACGGCCGGTTGTCGTTTGCGCGGATGACGGGCCGGATCATGATCATCGAGGCGCCGGTGGTGCCGACCACCGAGGCAAGGATCGCGCCGATCAGGAGCAGGCCGGTATTTGTCCACGGCGTGCCATGGATGTTGCCGGCAACGAGGATGCCGCCCGCGATGGTGAACAGGGCAAACAGCAGGATGATGAACGACATGTACTCGGTGAGTAGTGCATGCAGCACGGCGCCGAGGGAAAGCTCCGCCCCGAACGCCATCGCCATCGGCGCGACGGCCAAGGCAGCCCAGCCCGCTGCGATCTTGCCGTAGTGGTGTTCCCACAGATGCGGAAACAGCAGCGGTCCGCTGGCGATCGACAACAGCAGGCCGGCGAAAGGCAACGCCCACCAGAGTGACATCGCCGCGCCTGGCAATCCCTCGGATGCGAAAGCGGGAACGATGCTCCCACACAGCAGCGCAGCAGCCGCGAGAATTTTCCTGAAATGCACTCTGCCCCTCAAACGCCTAAAGCGTGATCCCGAAAAGTGGGAACCGGTTTCGGATCACGCTTCCAACAAGAACTTAAACCAGCACCACGCCGGCGTCGCGCATGCGGCCAAGCATGGCATCGAGCGAGCCGTTCAGGTCGATGCCGCGGCAGGCATCGAGGCGTACCGTCGTCGCGAAACCCTGGCTGATCGCATCGAGCGCCGAGAAGGCCACGCAGAAATCCGTTGCCAGGCCAACCAGCGTGACGGCGCCGATGCCGCGCTCACGCAGGTAACCGGCGAGGCCGGTCGGCGTCGAATGATCATTTTCGAAGAAGGCCGAATAGCTGTCGATGCCGGGGCGGAACCCCTTGCGGATGATCAGTTCCGCCTTGCTCCAGGCGAGGCCTGAGTGGAAGTCGGAACCGAGGCTGCCCTGGATGCAATGGTCGGGCCACAGGGTCTGCGGGCCATAAGGCATCTCGATCATCTCGAACGGCTGCTTGCCCGCATGGCTGGATGCGAAACTGGAATGACCGGCCGGATGCCAGTCTTGTGTCATCACCACGTGCCCGGCGTTGCGGATCAGGTCGTTGACCAGCGGTACGATCTCATCGCCATCAGTCACGGCAAGGGCACCGCCCGGACAGAAATCGTTCTGCAGATCGACAACGATCAATGCTTCGTCAGCCATGGGGTTTCCTTTCGACATGCAGGAGAAGGCCGCCCGTTGAGGACATACCCCGACGACCGGGGTGGAGAAACTTTATCAGATGGCCGCCCGCGTCAACCTTCTAAAGCGAGAGACCGCCGAAGACGGCCACCAATGCCGTCCGCTTTGACAAAGCCGGTGCGACTGATATCATTTGCATACGAATGAATTTGCCGGCGATGCACCGGTCGATCGTGGTGTATGAGCCTGAAAAGATCATGCGCCAATCAGGGGAAGAAACCTCCTTCGGGAGGAACCGGGAAGGCAGGCGTGATCCGTTACGCGAAACCCGCCACACTCGACGAAGCGCTCGCGCTGCTCGGCGAAACATCGTGGCGTGTGCTTGCCGGCGGCACCGACTTCTACCCGGCCTTGGGCAATAAACCCATTCGCGAAAACATCCTCGACATCAACGGCATCGGCACGCTGCGCGGCGTTGTCGAAGACGAGACGTGGTGGTCGATCGGCGCCCGCACGACCTGGACCGACATCATCCGCCAGCCGCTTCCTGCCGCTTTCGACGCGCTGAAGCAGGCCGGGCGCGAAGTCGGCTCGCCACAGATCCAGAATGTCGCGTCGGTCGCCGGCAATCTCTGCAACGCATCGCCCGCGGCAGATGGTGTGCCCGCATTGCTGGTACTGGACGCCGAGGTGGAATTGCGCTCGCTCGAAGGTGTCCGGCATCTGCCGCTGGCAGACTTCATCCTTGGCAATCGCCGCATCGCCCGCCGACCCGACGAACTGCTCACTGCAATCCGTGTCCCCAAGACCGGTGCGGTCGGGACGTCTGGTTTCGTCAAGCTCGGCGCGCGGCGATATCTGGTGATCTCGATTGCCATGGCGGCTGTCCGGCTGTCCGTCGAGGACGAGGTCATCCGGCGCGCCGCAGTTGCCGTCGGCGCCTGCTCGGCCGTCGCGACGCGGCTGCCGCATCTCGAGCAGGCGCTTGTCGGCAAGATGCTCGCCGATCCCCTGGTCGATATCGTCAATGCCGCTCCGATGCCACAGCTGGCGCCGATCGATGACGTGCGTGGCTCCGCCGCCTATCGACTCGAGGCGGCCCGCGAAATCGTTGCCCGCGCCGTCCAGGCTGTCGCCGGTGAATGCTCGGAGAGGGCTGCGGCATGAGCATGCAGCGCGGGGAGATCAGCTTTCAGGTCAACACCGTTCAGGCGTCCGTATCGGCTTCGCCCGTCAGCCGGCTGTCGTCGATCCTGCGCGATGAATTGCGGCTGACTGGAACCAAGGTCGGGTGTGATGCAGGAGACTGCGGGGCCTGCACCGTGCTTGTCGATGGCGAGCCGGTCTGTGCCTGCCTGACACCCGTCGCGTCCGTCGAAGGCGCCAGCATCACGACCGTCGAGGGGCTGGCCAATGGCCGGCTGTCTGCGCTGCAGGCATCGTTTCTCAAACACGGCGCCGCGCAGTGTGGCATCTGCACGCCGGGACTTCTGGTGACCGCGACCGCGCTTCTGGAGAAGAACCCGCATCCCGATGAAGCCGAAGTGCGCGATGCGCTGGGTGGAATTCTCTGTCGCTGCACCGGCTATCGTAAAATCATCGCGGCGGTTCTGGATGTCGCGGGGAGCAATCCGGACGGGCAACACGCGGACATGGACTTCCGCTTGCCACTTGCCGGCAGGGCAGTCGGATCCTCGCCCGTACGGCTGGATGGCGTGCCGAAGGTGACGGGCGCCGAGACGTTCGGAGCCGACGCTTTCCCCGAAGATGCGCTGGCCGTCCTGGTCGTGCGCTCTCCCCATCATCATGCCCGTTTCTCATTCGGCGACCTCACAGCCTGGCAGGCCGTGCATCCCGGCGTTGTCGCCATATTCACCGCTGTCGATGTTCCGGGCCGGAACCTGGTCGGCGTCATCCCGGCTTTCGCCGACCAGCCTGCGCTGGCGGAGCGTGTCGTTCGTTTCCGCGGCGAGGCGGTGGCTCTAGTCGCCGCGGAACGGTCGGCTGCGGCCGATCTCGACCTCGCCGATTTCCCGATTTCATGGTCGCAGGATCCGCATCTCCTGACCGTGGACGAGGCGCAGGCGCAGAACGCCGTTGCGATCCATACGGCCCGCGCCGGCAATCTTCTGACGAAGGGTTTCGTCGAACGCGGCGACCCCGACAGCGCTCTGGCGGCTGCCTTCATCACGGCGTCGGCGACGATCGAAACGTCTTATGTCGAGCATGCCTATATCGAGCCGGAAGCGGGCTATGCCTATCTGGATGGCGACACCCTGGTTGTCGTCGCCTGCACGCAGGCTCCCTACATGGATCGTGACGATACCGCGCGCGTTCTGGGGCTCACCCCGGACAAGGTGCGTATCGTGCCGACGGCGACCGGCGGCGGTTTCGGGTCCAAGCTCGATATCTCGGTGCAGCCATTGATCGGCTTGGTCGCCCTGAAGACAGGCCGGCCGGCTGCCCTGGCTTTCTCCCGGTCGGAATCGATGATGGCGACGACCAAGCGTCATCCGGCAGCGATGCGCGCCATGGTCGGTGCGGGGGCTGACGGCGCGATCTGCGCCATGCGCTTCGAGGGCGATTTCAATACCGGCGCCTATGCCAGCTGGGGACCGACGGTGGCCAACCGTGTGCCGGTGCATGCGTCCGGCCCCTATGTCACGCCGCACTACCGTGCCGAGGGTCGCGCCATTCACACCAACGGTCCGATTTCCGGCGCCTTCCGCGGCTTCGGCGTGCCGCAGGCTACGATCATGCAGGAGGCGCTGTACGACCAGCTGGCCGAAAGGCTCGGGATCGATCGGCTGCAGTTCCGGCTGAAGAACTGCCTGCGCGACGGCTCGGAGACGGTCACCGGCCAGAAGCTCGAAGCCGGCGTCGGCATCGGCGCCTGTCTCGAGGCGCTCGAACCGCATTGGACGCGCGCGCTGGCCGAGGCGGATCGCTTCAATGTCGGCGATGAAACGGCAAGAGATTTGCTGCGGCGCGGTGTCGGCATCGCGTCCTGCTGGTATGGCTGCGGCAACACCTCGCTGCCCAATCCTTCGACCATCAGGCTGGGCATCGCGCGGACGGGTGCAGTCATTCTGCACCAGGGCGCGGTCGATATCGGGCAGGGCTCCAACACCGTCATTGCGCAGATCTGTGCCGACGCGCTCGGCATCCCGCTGCACGATATGAAACTGAAAGGTGCCGACACCGCAATCTCCCCTGACGCCGGCAAGACGTCGGCCTCTCGCCAGACCTTCGTCACCGGCAAGGCCGCGGAAAAAGCAGGGCGTGCCTTGCGCGAGCAGGTCTTGCGCTATGCCAATGTCTCCGGCGCCGCCACGCTAGCGTTCGAAGAAGGCCTGCTCCTCATCCGCGAAGGGGATGCCACGCGCCGCATCGATCTCGCCGCACTGGCCCTGGATGATGACGGCTACGTCTTCCGCGCCGAGGAGACCTACGATCCGCCGACCTCGGCACTCGATGCCAAGGGACAGGGCAAGCCCTATGCCGTCTACGGCTATGGCGCGCAGATCGCCGAACTCGAGGTGGACATGCGCCTCGGCACGGTGCGGCTGATCAAGATCACGGCCGCACACGACGTCGGCAAGGCGATCAATCCGGTGCTTGCCGAGGGTCAGATCGAAGGCGGTATCGCCCAGGGCATTGGCATGGCACTGATGGAAGAATACATCCCCGGTCGCACCGAGAACCTGCACGACTATCTCATCCCGACCATCGGCGACGTGCCGCCGGTCGAGACGATCCTGGTTGAGGTGCCGGATCCGGAGGGGCCTTTCGGCGCCAAGGGGCTCGGCGAGCACTCGCTGATCCCGACCGCGCCGGCAATCCTCAACGCCATCCGCCATGCCACCGGCGCGATGATGGCGAAGGTGCCGGCTACACCGTCGCGCATCCTCGCCGCCATCCGGGAGGCGGGCCAGTGAGCGAACTCGCCGAACGTTTCGACACGCACGACCCGGGCGAAAAGCAGCTTGCTGAGAAGATCCGCTGCGATGCCTGCCCGGTCATGTGCTACATCGCCGAAGGCCGCACGGGCGCCTGCGACCGATATGGCAACCGGGCCGGGCGGGTGGTGCGGCTCGATCCACTGACCATTCTTGAGCATGCCGCCGAGACCGGCCAGGCCGTCGTCCCCTTCGTCGCGGACGGCGAGGCGTGGTCAGGCGAACTCGTCAACACCGGCCGGCGTTTCGTGACGGCGATCGGTGCCGGCACCACCTATCCGGACTATAAGCCGGCGCCCTTTATCGTCAGTCAGGAGGTGGAAGGGGTCGACCTCGTCACCGTGGTGACCGAGGGCATCTTCTCCTATTGCGGCGTCAAGGTGAAGATCGACACCGACCGTCATGTCGGCGACGAGACGGCAACCGTGCGCGCGGGCGGCGAGGCGATCGGCCACATCACCACCGGCGAATATGGTTCGCAGATGTTGTCACTGGGCGGCGTGCATCACCTCACCGGCGGCTCCAAGTCGGAAGGCCGCGCCACCTGCGATGCCTTGCTGGCGCTGTGCAATCAGCAGCCGGTCGAGCTTGCCATTGATGGCGGCGCCACCGTCGTCGTGCAGGCGGGCAAGGCTCCGGTAATCGACGGCAAGCTGGAACATCGCATGCGGGTTGGCTGCGGTTCGGCCACCATCGGCATGTTCGCCGCGCAATGGCGCGGGCTGGTCGATGAGGTTGTCGTGGTGGACGATCACATCACCGGTGTGGTTTCCGAACATCAGGCCGGCAAGGTGCTCGGCTGGCCGGACACCGGCATTCGCATCGTCGGCCGCCGCTCCACGCCGGGCCGCTATTTCAAGGTCTCGGAACCGGGGCTCGGCTGGGGTGGCACCGCCATCGATGATCCGTTGTCGATCCTCGGTGCCTGGAATGCCGGCAAGGGCGCCCGCCCAGGCCTGTCGCTGCTGATGGTTTCCACCACCGGCGAGCAGTTTGCCTATTACGAACTGGATGACGAGCTGAAACCGGTTGAAAAGCCGTTCCCCGAACGGTTGCGCAAATCGGTGACGCTCATCGAGGAGAATTGCGAGCCGGCACTGTGCACGGTGCTGTTCATCGGCGGCGCTGGCGGCAGTCTCAGGGCCGGCGTGACGGAAAACCCGGTCAACCTCACGCGGTCCGTGCAGCGGCTGGAGACCTATGTCACCGTTGGCGGTGCGCCGGTCTATGTCTGGCCGGGCGGCGGCATCACCTTGATGGTCGATGTCAGTCGCGTGCCGCAAGGCGCGTTCGGCTATGTGCCGACGCCGGCACTGGTGGCGCCGATCGAATTCACCCTGCGCCGCGACGATTATCTCCGGCTGGGCGGTTATGAGGCCGAGATCCGCAGCCTTGCCGATATTGTCGCGCGCGGTGGCGAATATCTCAATGCGCGCAGCAACAGGGGAGCGTCCGAGGAAAATCCCTGGCCGCCCCTGGCGCAGCTCAAGCGCAACGGAGGTGGCTTGTGAACGGGCCGCAGGCGCATTGGCTCTCCGACGGCAGGAGGCTGCATCTCAATCACGGCCCCATCGACCTGATCATCGAAGCATTCGGCGATGCGATCGAGGTGCGGACAGCCTATGAGCAGGCGATCGGGCGCTTCCAGACCGTCCTGTCGGAGCTGGTTGGGGAGCTGCCGGCCCTGCGCCGTCCCGCCTCGGTCGGCCAACGCTCCTTCACGGGACCGACCGCGCGGCGCATGGAAGCCGCTGTCTCGCCTTTGGCGGAACACTTCATCACACCGATGGCGGCCGTTGCCGGCTCGGTCGCCGACGAAATGCTGGCCGCGATGGTTTCGGGACGAAAGCTCGATCGTGCCTATGTCAACAATGGCGGCGACAGCGCGTTGCATCTGGCCCCCGGCCGGTCGATGACGCTGGCGATCGCGGGGACCGGGCACGGCATGGCAGACCGTATTCTCCTGCGTGCCGAAGACGGCGTGCATGGTGTTGCCACCAGCGGCTGGCGCGGGCGATCATTTTCGCTCGGCATCGCCGATGCGGTCACCGTGCTGGCGACTTCGGGAGCGGCGGCCGATGCGGCCGCCACGCTGATCGCCAACGCCGTCGACCTGCCCGGCCATGCTTCAGTTAAACGACAGCCGGCTGTTGAACTCGCTCCCGACAGCGATCTCGGTGCGCGGCTTGTGACGGTTGAGGTCGCGATGCTATCGCCGCCGGAAACGGCGCAAGCTCTGCAAGCCGGACTGGCCGTCGCCGAGGGCTATCGCCGGCGAGGCCTGATCGCGGCGGCGGCTCTGTTCCTCAACGGCGCGACCGCTCTCGCCGGGAATTTTCCCAATCCTGACAGCGATCGCATGCTGTCCTCCGACAAAACCAAGGATCTCGTCCATGCCTGAATTTCCCATTCGCAAGATCGCGGTGCTGACCGAGGAAATCGTCCACGATGGCGGACCAGCGGTGAATGTGCCGCGCCGGCGCGCTGCGGCGATGGCGTTGGTCAGGAACCCGTTCGCCGGGCGCTATGTGGAAGAATTGCAGGGCGCGATGGAGGATTTGAAGCCGCTCGGCCTGATCCTGACCGACCGGCTGATCGCGGCGCTCGGCGGCGACGCTCATGTCATCGACGGCTATGGCAAGGGCGCCATCGTCGGCAGCGCTGGCGAACTCGAGCATGGTGCGCTGTGGCACGTGCCCGGTGGCTATGCGATGCGGGAGCGGCTTGGCGAGGCCAAGGCGATCGTGCCTTCCGCCAAGAAGGTAGGCGGTTTCGGCGCTCGCCTCGACGTACCGATCGGCCACATCAACGCGTCTTACGTGCGCTCGCATTTCGATGCCATGGAAGTCGGGGTCGCCGATGGACCAAGGCCCGACGAGATTCTGTTCTGCCTGGTGATGACCTGTGGTCCGCGCATCCACAACCGCATGGGCGGGCTGGAGGCCAAGGACATCAAGATCTGGGACGGCCAGCGATGACGACAGCAGAGATACCGCCGGAGCATGATCCCGAAAAGTTGCAGACTTTTCGGACAAGGACCATGCTCCAGAATAAGGAAACAGAACGGAAGGCGGTGCCTTCCGTTCTGGCGATCGTCGACGATGAGCAGGTCGGCAGCTACCGCCTGCAGGATCAGGTCGGGTTTGTGTTGCGCAAGGCGCACCAGCGCCATGTGGCAATCTTTGCCAGCCGCATCGCTGATCTGACGCCGCCGCAATTCGCGGCTCTGGCCAGGCTCTATGAAGTCGGGGAGGCCTCGCAAAATCAGCTCGGCCAGATGATCGCCATGGACGCCGCCACCGTGAAGGGCGTCATCGACCGGCTGAAATCACGAGGCTATGTCTCGCTCCAGAAACACGACACCGACAAGCGGCTTCTTCTGGTGTCGCTCTCGGCGGCGGGACGCGACGCCGTGGAAGAGCTCATTCCCCTGGCCAGGACGATCACCGAGGAGACGCTGGAACCGCTGACGGCGAAAGAAGCCGCCCAGTTCCTGCGCCTGCTCGGCAAACTTGCCTGAGGTCGCTCGCACGGGAGTAGCCTTGGCTGCTCATCCAGGTTCCGGCGAGAACAGGCTCTTTGAAGTCGTGATCATTGCCGCCGCACGCCTTTGAACGTCTGGCGGCTCGAACTCCATTCTCGTCTGCTCCAGCGCGTGGCACATGGCAGGTGTAAAAGGCATCCAGTTCTGGAGGCTGTCGAGCAGTTCGTTGCTCATCATGTTTTCAAGCGGGCCAACGCCCAATTGACCGAGTGCCTTCTCGTGATCGGGTATCCGAGCCTGTTTGATGATGGCGAGAGCTCGTTTCAACACAATGGCGCTTTCGGCCGGCGAATAATCGTTCGTCGTCCACCACCACTCTTCCGGGTCGCACAGATATTGCCAGACGTAGGTTTTCGCGTTCACCGGCAACAATCCCAGCGAGACGGTGTCCGGCACCCAGGAAAGATCGGATGCGATTTCCCACGGTGCAAAATCGCCTGCCTGCAACCCACCGCGGCCGCCACGCCGTCCAGTCATGCGAAAGCGTGTGCTCCGATCATCGATTTCATCCAGCAGCCTGCTGTTCTTCCGTCGGCTCCTTCAGCCGGAACCATGCGATGTAGAGCGCCGGCAGGAACAACAGGGTGATTGCCGTGCCGGCGATGATGCCACCCATCATCGCATAGGCCATCGGGCCCCAGAACACCTCGCGCGCGATCGGGATGAGTGCCAGCGACGCAGCGGCGGCGGTGAGCGCGATCGGGCGCATGCGGTGTTCGCTTGCCTCGATCACCGCCAGCCAGCGGTCCTTGCCTTCCCTGACAAGGTCCTCGATCTGCACGATCAGGATCACCGAATTGCGGATCAGGATGCCGATCAGCGCCAGCACGCCGAGCAGGGCGACAAAGCCCATCGGAGATCCCGAGGACACCAGCGCCACCACCACGCCGATCAGGCCGAGCGGCGCCACCGCCACCACCAGGAACAGGCGCTGGAAACTCTGCAGCTGGATCATCAGGATGGTCGCCATGACGAACAGCATCAGGGGCACCACGGCAGCGATCGGTCCCTGGCTCTTGGCGCTTTCTTCGACCGAGCCGCCGGTGACGACGTTGTAGCCCGCAGGCAGGTCGGCAATGAAGGCATTGATCGTCGGCTTCAGCTCGTTGACGACGGTATCCGGCAAGGCATCGCCGACCAGCCCGGCCCGCACCGTCAGTGTCGGGATGCGGCTGCGTCGCCAGATCGTCGGCTGCTCCAGCGCGTAGTCGAAATTGGCCACCGCGGCGAGCGGGATGGACTCGCCCGTGCCGGTCGGCAACTGCATGTTCTTCAGCGTTTCCAGCGAACTGCGCTCGGCTTCGCGCGAACGCACCACGACATTGACCAGATAGGTCGAGTCGCGCACCTGAGTGATGGTGACGCCGCCGACCACGCTGTTGAGTGCCGAGGCGATGTCCTGTGAGGTGATGCCGAGCTGGCGTGCCTTGTCCTGCAGCACGTCGACCTTCAGCACACGCTCGGGTTCGTTCCAGTCGAAATTGGGCGCAGCGAGCTTGGGATTGGTCGAGATGCGCCCTGCCAGATCCTGCGCCAGGCTGCGCACCACCTGCACGTCGGGCCCGCTGACGCGGTATTGCACCGGCCGCCCGACCGGCGGTCCGAGCTCCAGCGTCTTCACGAAGGTGTCGGTGCCGACGAAGTCTTCGCGCAAGATTTTGTCGATCGCCGCATGCACGCGGTTGCGCTCCTCGACCCCCTTGGTGACGATGACGGTCTGCCCGTAATACGGATTGGAGGGCTGTACGTCATAGGCCAGCACGAAGCGCACGGCGCTCTGGCCGACATAGGAACTCCAGTGGTCGACGTCCTTGTTGCCGACCAGCGCCATCTTCTCGAAGCGCTCCATCTGCGCGCGCGTTTCGGCGATCGAACTGTTCTGCGGCAGGTTCCAGTCGACGATCAGTTCCGGCCTGTCGGAGGCCGGGAAGAACTGCTGCTGCACCAGGGTCATGCCGGCAAGCGAGGCCAGGAAAAGCAGGACGGTGGCGACGATGGTCAGCCAGCGGCGGCGCACCGACCAAAGCAGGACACGCTGGAAAAGCGTGGTGAAGCGGCCTGGCTTGTCATCATGCTTCTTCATCGTTGCGGGCAGGAAGGTGACGCCGAGCAGTGGTGCGAACAGCACCGCCACGATCCACGAGACCAGCAGTGAGACCGCGATGACGACGAACAGCGTGAAGGTGTATTCGCCGGCGGCGCTCGAATTGAGGCCGATGGGGATGAAGCCGGCCACCGTCACCAGCGTGCCGGTGAGCATCGGGAATGCCGTTGAGGTGTAGACATAGGTCGCCGCCTTGTTGAGCGGGTCGCCTGCTTCCAGCCGAGCCACCATCATCTCGACGGCGATCATGGCGTCGTCGACGAGAAGGCCAAGCGCGATGATCAACGCCCCCAGCGAAACGCGCTGCAGCGAGATGTCGAGATAGGTCATGAACAGGAAGGTAATGGCCAGCACCAACGGGATCGACAGCGACACCACGAAGCCGGCACGCACGCCGAGGCTGACGAAGGAGACGGCGAGCACGATGGCGACCGCCTCGAACAGCGCGCGCGTGAAGCCAGAAACCGCTTCCTCGACGATCAATGGCTGGTCGGCGACCAGATGCACGCCAACGCCGATCGGCAGCTCGCCCTTCACCTCATCCATCTTGTGTTCGAGCGCCTTGCCGAAATCGAGCAGGTTGGCATTCGGCTTCATGCCGACGGCAAGTCCGATCGCTTCTTCGCCGTTGAAGCGGAACAGCGAGGCTGGCGGGTCGGTGTAGCCGCGCGTGATGGTGGCGACGTCGCTCAGCCGGAAGAAGCGGTTGTTCACCCTGAGATTGATGGCGCGCAGGCTTTCTTCGGAACTGAACTGGCCGGTGACGCGAACACTGACCTGTTCGGGCCCGGACTGGATGACGCCGGACGGCGCGATCGCATTCTGCGCCTGCAGCGAGGCGATGATCTGCTGCTGGTTAAGGCCGAGCGCAGCAATCTGGCGGGTGGAGAATTCGAGATAGATGACCTCGTCGCGCGCGCCGATGAGCTCGACCTTTCCGGCATTCGGCACGGTCAGTACCTCGGCACGGACGGTCTCCACATAGTCGCGCAACTGCCGCGGCGACAGCCCGTCGGAGGTGAAGGCATAGACGTTGCCGAACACGTCGCCGAAGCGGTCGTTGTAGAACGGCCCGAGCACGCCCTGCGGGAACTGCTGCTTGATGTCCTCGATCATGTTGCGGACCTGCAGCCAGGTTGGCACCACGTCGCGCGCCTTGGTGTTGTCCTTCAGATTGACGAAGATGATGGTGCGCCCGGCCGTGGTGACCGAACGGGTGAAGTCCAGCTTGTCGAGCTCCTCAAGCTTCTTCTCGATGCGGTCGGTGACCTGCTTGGCCTGTTCGTCCACCGAGGCGCCCGGCCAGTTGGCCTGGATCAGCATCGTCTTGATGGTGAAGGAAGGATCTTCCTCGCGGCCGAGCTTGATGTAGGCGAAGACGCCCGCCACGATGAAGACCAGCATGAAATACCAGACCAGCGAGCGGTGCTCGAGCGCCCAGTCGGACAGGTTGAAACGCTTCACGTGTCCGCTCCTACTGCAGCTTGATCTTCTGGCCGGGCGTCAGGCTGTGCACGCCGGCGGTAACCACGCGCGTGCCTGCCGACAGGCCTTGCGCCACTGTGAAAGTCGCACCGGTACGGGCGGTCACCTGGATATCCTGTGGTGCCACGCTCGCCGTTTTCTCGTCGACGATCCAGACCTGCGTCTTGCCGTCCTTTTCCAGCAGTGCGGACAAGGGCAGCTCGATCGCCGGCTTGATGGCGGATGCGCGCGTCACCGTGACGGTCGACCCCAGCCGGAACGCATCCGGCGGATCGACAAGCGAAAGCCTGACGCGGCGGCTGCGCGTGGAATCGTCGGACTGCGGCGCCAGTTCGCGCAACTTGCCTTGCGTTTTGATCGACGGCAGCGATTGCAGCGCAACCTCGAACGGCGCGTCGGCTGCCAGGTCGCCGGTCAGCCAGTCGGGAATGTCGACGACCGCTTCGCGCGTGTCAGCGCGCGCAACGGTGACAACCATTTGTCCCGGCGGCACAGTCTGGCCAACCTCGGCGCCGACCGCCGTGACGACGCCGTCGAAATCCGAGAACAGGCGGGCATAACCAAGCTGTTCCTCCGATTTGGCAAGCGAAGCGCGGGCGCGTTCGACATTGGCGTTCGCGGCCTGCTGCGCCTGTTTGGCTGCATCATAGACCGCCTGCGAGGCGTTTTTGGAGGCGAGCAGCTGGCGCATGCGCTCTTCACTGGCATTGGCGTTGGCGGCCTGCGCCTCCGCGTTGGACAGTTCCGCCTTGGCGGCTTGCACGGCGAGATCGAGCGCGGTCGGATCGAGCGCCGCCAAAGTCGCGCCCTTGGCCACCGTATCGCCGACATTGACGTCGCGGGCGACGACGCGGCCAAGCAGCCGGAACGAAAGCCCGGCGCTGTAGCGGGGTTCGATGGTTCCGGCGAAACCGAAGCTCTCGGCGGCGCGCGGCTCAACGACAACCGACAGCACCGGTCGCGGCGCCTCCGCTGCCTTGTCGCCGGATTCTTGCGAGCAGGCTGAGAGAACTGCCGCGGCTGGTAAAGTCGCGAGGAAGAGAAAACGTCTCATTGCGCCGCCTCCGTGGTCTCGACAACCAGACCCGGGCTGAGCAGCTGGCCGCCTGCGGTCACCACCGTCTGCCCTGCTTTCAAGCCGTCGCCGATGGCAATGGTGGCAGTGCCATAGGCAAGCACGGTGACTGGCGCCACGGTGACGGCCTTGCTGGCCGGGTCGACCACCCAGACCGCCGGCTTGCCATCGCTGGAGGTCAGCGCCTGCCAGGGCAGAACGACGGCCTGGCCATGCATGCCGCTGACGGTACCGACGACAGCCGCGCCAAGCGGCATCGTCGCAGGTGTCTCAGGGATCGCGACCTTGACCCGCACCGAGCTGGACGCCGGATCGACCACCGGCGAAATCTCGCGCACCGCGCCCTGCGCGATGATCTTGGGATTGGCCACGAGCACGACGGTGACCGGCGGCGGCCCGCTGCCATGCACGCCGGCCACCAGCGTTTCCTGCACGTTGAAGACAGCATCGCGGTCACCGTCCTCGGCGACGACGAACACCGTCTGTGCTGCCTGCACCACCTGTCCGGCTTCGACGGTGCGGGCGGTGACGATGCCCGGCGCGCCGGCCCGCAGTTCGGTGAAGGAGAGGTTTTCCTTGGCGTTGGCAAGCGCGCTTCTCGCCGCCTCGACGCTGCCTTGCGCCACTTTCAGCGCCTGGTCGGCCTGATCGTAGTCACGCCGCGTCGTATAGCCTTGCGCAAGCAGCGTCTTCTGGCGGTCGAAGGTGGCGGATGCCTGCGTCAGCTGGGCCTGGGCGGCATCGAGGTTGGCCTGTGCCGTCCTCAGGTCGGATTCCTGCTCCTGCGGGTCGATGCGGGCAATCACCTGGCCCTTGTCGACATGGTCGCCGACCTCGACCAGTCGCTCGGCCACCCGGCCGCCGACGCGGAAGGACAGGTTGTTCACCGTGCGTGCGGCAATCACCCCGGTCAGCGACACGGTGTCGGCATAGTCCGTGACCTCGGCTTTCTGCGTGGCGACCAGCACGGGCAGCTTTTCCGCCTTCTTGGCCTCCTGCCGCTGGCAGCCAGACAGCGCGGCGGTCGCAGCGACAGCGAGCAGCAGGCAGGCCATACGTGGCACTGATGGCCGCAACCGCGCTGCCGTTCTCAACGGGACCGGTCGTCGTCTCGCCATGGGACACCCCTGCACCGGCGCGCCTCAACGGCGAGGAGCGCTACTCACAAGGCAGGATACCTTGCGGTCCAGAATTTGAAATAGGTCATCGAAAGCGTACCGCTGACGCGGCGGAACCAGGAAAAACAGCGGCTTGCGCAGGCACAACGGCTTGATCCAGGCTGCCGGCTTGAGTTGGGCCGAAAATAAAGCCAGAAGGCTAGCGCATGACCCGAAAATCGGGATCGATTTTCGGAAAGGCCCATGCGCAAATTCAAAGTGCTAGAGCGACCTTTGCGCGTCCAGAGGACGCGCGGCGCTCTAGGCGAAGGCTGAAAAGATACAGGGCAACGAAGCCCCGAGGAGAGAAGCACGATGAGCAACGCGACCATTTCCGCCCGCAAGAATGCCGCCATCTCGCGCGGCGTGGGCATGACCACGCAAATCTATGCCGAACGCGCTGAAAATTCCGAAATCTGGGACGTCGAAGGCCGCCGCTACATCGACTTCGCCGCTGGCATCGCCGTGGTCAACACCGGCCATCGTCATCCCAAGGTGATCGAGGCGGTCAAGGCGCAGCTCGACCGTTTTACCCACACCTGCCACCAGGTCGTACCATACGAGAATTATGTGCGTCTGGCAGAGCGCCTGAATGGGTTGCTGCCGGGCAAGTTCGACAAGAAGACCATCTTCGCCACCACGGGTGCCGAGGCGGTCGAGAACGCCGTCAAGATCGCACGCCATGCCACCGGCCGCCAGGCGGTCGTTGCCTTCACCGGCGCCTTCCACGGCCGTACCTTCATGGGCATGGCGTTGACCGGCAAGGTCCAGCCCTATAAAGCCGGCTTCGGTGCGATGCCGGGTGATGTCTTCCACGTGCCGTTCCCGATTGCGCTGCACGGCGTGACCACGGCGGATTCGCTGGCAGCGCTCGACAAGCTGTTCAAGGCCGATGTCGATCCGGCCCGCGTCGCGGCCATCATCGTCGAACCCGTGCAGGGCGAGGGCGGCTTCTATGAAGCACCGCGTGATTTTGTCGCTGCGCTGCGCAAGATCTGCGACCAGCACGGCATCCTGCTGATTGCCGACGAAGTGCAGACCGGCTTTGCCCGCACTGGCAAGATGTTTGCCATGGAACATCACGATGTTGCGCCGGACCTCACCACGATGGCCAAGAGCCTCGCCGGCGGCTTCCCGCTTTCAGCCGTCACCGGCCGCGCCGAACTGATGGATTCGCCGAACCCCGGCGGCCTCGGCGGCACCTATGCCGGCAACCCGCTCGGCGTCGCCGCCGCCAATGCGGTGCTCGACGTGATCGAGGAAGAGAAGCTCAACGACCGCGCCAACGCGCTCGGCTCGCGCCTCAAGCAGCGGCTGGAAGCCCTGCGCGACGACGTGCCCGAGATCGTCGACATCCGTGGCCCCGGCTTCATGAACGCGGTCGAATTCAACGATGCCAAGACCAGGCTGCCGTCGGCGGAAATCGCCAACAATGTGCGGCTGAAGGCGCTGGACAAGGGCCTGATCCTCCTCACCTGCGGCGTCTACGGCAACGTCATCCGCTTCCTGGCGCCGATCACCATCCAGGACGATGTCATGACCGAGGCGCTCGATATCCTCGAGGATTCGATCCGCGCGGCAAGGGCGTAAACTCTTTCCGCATCTGAATCTAAAGGCCGACGCCTTGGCGTCGGCCTTTTTGCGTCAGGCTCGCGCGCTGAGCGTTGCCCCGACGCTTGCGCAGATGACGCAGGCGATGCCGACGATCTGTTGCGGGCTCAGCGGTTCGTGGAGGATGAGATAGCCGGCAAGCGCGCCGATGCCGGGCTCGGCGCTCATCAAGATGCCGAATGTGGCTGAAGGCAGCCTGCGCAGGGCCTGCATTTCCAGCACATACGGCAAAAGCGGGGTCAGCACCGCAAGGCCCACCGTTTGCACGATGAGACCGGTGGGGAGGCCGAGACCTGTTTCATAAAGGCCAAACGGCGTGGCGATGACCGCCGCCGCGACGAAGGATATTGCCAGGCCATCAAGGCCCTTGAAGGCACTGCCGACGCGCTTGTTCAGCACGATGTAGGTACCCCAGCCGAGGCCTGCCGCCAGGGCGAAGGCGAGGCCAATCAGATCGATCGTCCATCGTTCGAGGTTGCGTACCAGCAGCAGCACGCCGACGAAAGCCAGGGCGAGCCAGATCAGGCGCCAGCTGCGGGCAAAGCCGAATGCTGCCACGCCAAGCGGACCGAGGAACTCGATGGCAACGACAAGACCAAGCGGCACGCGCATGATCGCCAGGTAGAACGTCAGGGTCATGACCGCGATCGTGGCGCCCAAAGCGAGGGCGGCAGCCAGATCTCGTGACC
Source organism: Mesorhizobium sp. EU05-FHT14A09 (assembly GCF_058790995.1). NCBI lineage: Bacteria > Pseudomonadati > Pseudomonadota > Alphaproteobacteria > Hyphomicrobiales > Phyllobacteriaceae > Mesorhizobium > Mesorhizobium sp. EU05-FHT14A09. The sequence continues at coordinate 62,333 of NZ_JBYTDF010000014.1, read as the reverse complement.
GGTGGCTGCGGATATCCGGCCGCACGACGAGCCAGAGAAGGATCGCGGCCCAGGTGAGGCGCCCCCAGGTCACCGCGAACGGCCCGAAGCTGTCCATGGCCGGTCGCGCCAGCGCCGCTCCCAGTTGCACCGAGATCATCGCCGTGACGGCCATCAGCACGGCCAGCCCCAGTCGCGAGGATGACTGATCCGCTGCCGCCTTGTCGGGTGCGTTTTGCAAATTCGTCCCTCGTGGAGGCTTCAGATCGTAGCCGCATGGCGCAATCAGAAAACTCCATAACGTGCTGTCTGGCATTCGCGCAGCTCCACGCTGCACAACAACCCGATCCAGACGGCTCTCGTGAGGGGCTGCTAAGAGGCAGGCTCGGTCTGGTGCGCTGCCAGGGCTGCCTTGAGCGCATCGGTGCCGGCCTCGACCTGGGATGGTGTCGGCGAGAAGCCGGCGCCCAGCATCTTGCGACCCAGCATGTGATCGGCCGGCCGGTTGATGGATTCGATGGCAATCAGCCGGTCACCGCAGAAATGATAGACGGAAAGCTTGTTCTCGGCTGCGTCGCCGGAGACGATGTGGCGGTCGCCCGCGGTCGTCAGGCCGACCATCTGCAGCTTCATGTCGCCGATGTCGGACCAGAACCATGGCACCGCCGCATAGCTTTCCTCGCGGCCAATAATCGTGCGAGCGGCAAGCTTGGCCTGGTCGGTGGCGTTCTGCACGGATTCCAGCCGCACGTCGGTGTCCGTCGCCCAATGCCGGTAGTTGGCAACGTCGCCCACCGCCAGCACCTCGGGTAGCGATGTGCGCATGCTTGTATCGATGCGGATGCCGTTGCCGGTGGCGATGCCCGCCGTTTCGGCCAGTTCGACATTCGGCACCACGCCGATGCCGACGATGACCAGTTGCGCCGGCAGCCGTTCTCCGGTCGAAGTGACGGCCGCCGCGACATGGCCGTTCTCACCCTCGAGCCTGGCCACCGTGGTGCCGGTCAGGATGCGCACGCCGCCGGCAAGCAGCCGCTCATGGACATGGCTCGCGATCACCGGCGCCACGGCGCGGCCGAGCACCCGGTCGGCCGCCTCGATCACCGTCACTTTGCGTCCGCCGGCACTCAGCGTCGCCGCGATCTCCAGTCCGATGAAGCCACCGCCGAGGATGACGGCATCCGACGCGGCCGCGCTGAGCTCGCGGATGATGCGGGCATCGTCCAATGAACGCAGCGAAATGACGCCTGCCAGATCGCTGCCCGGCAAGGGCAGCGTCCTTGGCCGCGACCCGGTGGCCAGGATCAGCCGATCGAACGGGATCGTGCCGCCACCGGCAATGTCGAGCGCTCGCCCGCCAGCGTCGATGCGCTCGATGCGCACGCCCGGGCGCAGCTCGATATTGTGGCCGGAATAGAAGGTTTCGCCGCGCAGTGGCTGCGGCTTTGCCTCGCTGTCCTTGATGAAGGTCTTGGACAGCGGTGGCTTGTGATAGGGCAGGTCCTTCTCGTCGCCGAGCAGCACGACCGGGCCGTCATAGCCCTCTTCGCGCAGGCTGGCAGCGGCCTGAACCCCCGCATGCCCGGTCCCGACAATGACGACACCATTCTTCATCTCAACCCGCCTCAGGATGGAATTTAGGTCGAAGCCGCAAGTGGCGATTGTCCGCCGCCGTCACAAGAGGCCACATCCGGGTCGCACCCTGGACAGCTGGCTGTCAATGCCATTGCCGACCCATCGATTGGTGCGAGCCAAGTCGTCTTGTCAAAACGGGACGCGGTTTTGCGGCGAGAATCCCTGACAAAACAAAAAGCTAAGCTGGCGAAGAATGGCCGAAGCCACGCACCCATGCCTGGTTTAAACTTGATCCTTCTAGTTTAGAATAATTCTAAACTATTGTTTTGAAAGGCTTTCTTGCCGATTTGCGTTGACTTTCGCCGTTCTCGCCGCTTTATGGAAAGTCGCGCAACCCCGCGCATTCCTTTGATGTCTGGGCCTTGAACCCTTTCGATTGGAGGCAGTCTTTGCTTTTTCCGCGTGCGCCGCGCCTTTCGGCGGTTATCCGCTCGGCCCCTGGCGACAGCCGTCGCTGCATCCGCACGCCCTTTTCTCACCATTTGCGCCATCTGCCGGTCGGGCTCTGCTTCCCGGTTCAGGTGGCTGGTCTTTAGCTTGTCCCGAGGGAGACGTTTGAAATGCAGAACAACAAGGTGACGGCACGCTTCGGCGGCAAGATTGCCGCGATCGCCGCCACGCTGGCGCTGACCACGGCCATCTTCGCGCTGCCGGCCAGGGCCGACACCGACCCGAAGGCAGTGATCAAGACGTACTCCGATATCGCGCTGGCCAAATATGAGGACTCGCTGACCACCGCCAAGGCGCTGGATGCCGCGGTCGACGCGCTGATCGCCAAGCCGTCGCAGGAGACGCTGGACGCCGCCCGCACCGCCTGGAAGGCGGCGCGTGTGCCTTACCAGCAGTCCGAGGTGTACCGTTTCGGCAATCCGGTGGTCGACGCCTGGGAAGGCCGCGTCAACGCATGGCCCCTCGACGAGGGCCTTATCGACTATGTCGACAAGAGCTACGGCACGGAATCCGACCAGAACGCGCTTTATACGGCCAATGTCATCGCCAACAAGGAAATCGAGATCGACGGCAAGAAGGTCGATGCGTCGAAGCTGACCAAGGAATTCCTGTCAGGCTCGCTGCAGGAAGCCGGCGGCATCGAGGCCAACGTCGCCACCGGCTATCACGCCATCGAATTCCTGCTGTGGGGCCAGGATCTGAACGGCACCGGTCCCGGCGCCGGCAACCGTCCCTTCACCGACTACGACACCAAGAATTGCACCGGCGGCAATTGCGATCGCCGTGCCGATTATCTGAAGGCGGCCAGCGATCTTCTGGTTGACGATCTCCAGGAGATGGTCGGCAACTGGAAGGAAGGCGGCGCGGCGCGCAAGGCGCTGGAGGAAGGCGATCCGAAGGCCGGCATCGCCGTCATCCTCACCGGCATGGGCTCGCTCTCCTACGGCGAACTCGCCGGCGAGCGCATGAAACTCGGCCTGCTGCTGCATGATCCGGAAGAGGAGCACGACTGCTTCTCCGACAACACCTACAATTCGCACCTCTATGATGCCGTCGGCATCCGCGACGCTTATCTCGCCAGCTACAAGCGCGTGGACGGCAGCACCGTTTCGGGTCCGTCCGTGGCCGATCTCGTCAAGGCGACCGATCCGGCGCTCGACAAGGAACTCACCGGCAAGCTGGAGACCAGCGTCGCCAAGATGGAAGCGATCAAGGCGCGCGCCGAAAAAGGCGAGGCCTACGACCAGCAGATCGGCGAAGGCAACAAGGAAGGCAACGCCACCGTACAGGCTGCGGTCGACGCGCTGGTCGACCAGACCAAGTCGATCGAGCGTGTGGTTGCGGCGCTGAAGCTGGACGCCATCGCCTTCGAAGGTTCCAACAGCCTCGATGCACCCGATAAGGTGTTCAAGTAGCAGCACGGCACTCGCCGAAAGGCGGGTGCAAACAGAAACCCAGAAAGCCATGCGGCGCCGATGAAGCGCCGCCAGCCATCCAGAACCGCCAATGCTGATCTGTCATTGCAACATCATCACCGAAAAGGAGATCGAGCAGGCGATCATCGCCTTGCTGGATGAAGATCCCTGGCAACTCATCGTGCCGGCAAAGGTCTATCATTCGATGCGCAAGCGTGGTCGCTGTTGCGGCTGCTTCCCAAATGTGGTGGAAACGATCATTCGGGTCACCGAGAACTACCACGTCCGCTCGGAGGCGGGCGGCGTGGATATCGTTTCACATCTGGATCGCGTGAGAGAATTGCGCGTCCAATACGGGAGCAAAACCCATGAAGGGCGAAAAACAGGTCATCGAGCGGCTTAACGAAGCTCTGTTCCTAGAGCTCGGTGCCGTCAACCAGTACTGGCTTCACTATCGCCTGCTGGAGGACTGGGGTTACACCAAGCTCGCCAAGAAGGAGCGGGCGGAATCGATCGAAGAAATGCAGCACGCCGACAAGCTGGTGGCCCGCATCATCTTCCTCGAAGGCCACCCGAACCTGCAGTCGGTCGCGCCGCTGAGGATCGGCCAGAACGTCAAGGAAGTGCTGGAATCGGACCTTGCCGGCGAATATGACGCCCGTGCGTCCTACAAGCAGTCGCGTGATATCTGCTACCAGCACGGTGACTATGTGACCATGAAGCTCTTCGAAGAACTGCTGGCCGATGAGGAAGGCCATATCGACTTCCTCGAGACCCAGCTCGATCTGCTCGGTTCGCTCGGCGAAGAAAAATACGGCCTGCTCAACGCGGATGCGGCCAACGAAGCGGAATAGGACATGCGCGCATGCGGCGCATCGTAGACGTGTTGCGCCGCGCTCGCGGATGGAAAGCAGAACAAACCGACCAACCCTTCAATGGGATGGTCGGTTTTTATCGACCATCTGCTGTGCCTCTCGTCTTTGCGGCATCGCTGGCAATCTTGTCGCCATCGCCGCTTGCCTTTGCGGGCGACGCACCCGAGCTACCCGCCAGTCGAACCGACCTTTCCGAGCCGGATCGCGCGCGCGTCGAGGCCATCACCAGGCCGACGACCGACTTCTCCAGGCCGGAAGAGTATGAGTTGATGCAGGGAGGTGCCGGCACCTCCAGAAAGCGCGTCACAGCCGATGCATTTTCACAATCCTCGGCCAACATCACCTTCGAGGAAGAAGGCACCTTCAAGCTCGGCAACGCCCTTTTCCGCAAGAACTGGGTTTCCTCGCCTTCTTCGACGCAGGCATCGGACGGGCTCGGGCCGCTGTTCAATGCCCGTGCCTGCCAGACCTGTCATCTCAAGGACGGTCGCGGGCATCCGCCGGAAGGCAAAGCCGACGCCACCTCGATGTTCCTGAGGCTGGCGCGTGAGGCGTCGACCGAAGAGGAGAAAGCGCAGCGCGCCGAACGCAAGGTGCTGAATTTTCCCGATCCGGTCTACGGCACACAGCTGCAGGATCTCGCCGTGCCCGGCCTGGCGGGCGAAGGACGTATGCGCATCACTTATGTCGAGCAGTCGGTGACACTGGCCGACGGCACCAAAGTGTCGCTGCGCAAGCCAAGCTACGCGGTCGACGGTCTCGGCTATGGCCCGATGGATCCTAGCACGACGCTTTCGCCGCGCGTGACGCCTGCCATGATCGGGCTTGGGCTGATCGAGCAGATCCATCCCGCCGATATCCTGGCCAAGGCCGATCCGGATGATCGCGACGGCGACGGCATTTCCGGCCGCCCCAACATCGTGCGCGATGAACTCAGCGGTGAGCTCACCCTCGGCCGCTTCGGCTGGAAGGCGCAGACGCCATCGATCCGTCAGCAGTCGGCGGATGCCTTTGCCGGCGACATCGGTATTTCGACACCCGAAAAGCCTTTGCACTGGGGCGATTGCACCAAGGCGCAGAAGGCTTGCCTGGATATGCCGAACGGCGTGCAGGAACGACTCGGACCCGCAGAAGCGCCGTCGCCGGTGATGGATCTGGTCACGTTCTATTCGCAGAATCTCGCCGTGCCGGCACGGCGCGACGTCAACAAGCAGCAGGTGCTGGCAGGCAAGAAGGCCTTCTACGAGATGGGTTGCGCGTCCTGCCATACGCCGAAATTCGTCACCCGTCGCGACGCGCCGAACAAGGCGCAATCGTTCCAACTGATCTGGCCGTATTCCGACTTTCTGCTGCATGACATGGGTGAGGGGCTGGCCGACGGTCAGGCCGTGGGTGACGCCACCGGCAATGAATGGCGCACGCCGCCGCTGTGGGGCATCGGCCTGACCCAGCGTGTCAGCGGTCACACCTTCTTCCTGCATGATGGCCGCGCCCGCAATCTGACCGAAGCCATCCTGTGGCATGGTGGCGAGGGTCAGAAGGCCCGCGACCGTTTCGCTGCTGCAACTGCCGATGAGCGCGACGCGCTGATCAAGTTCCTGGAGTCGCTATGATGAAACGCCTAAGCAAATTTTCCGCCCTGCTTGTTTTCCCGATGGCCCTTGCCGCCGCTCAGCCGGCCGGTGCAGCCGCGCAGGCGTCGGATGTCGTCAAGGGTGCGATCGATGGCTTCATCCGCCCGGCCTACGCGTCGCTGCAGCAACACGCGGCTTCGGCAGCCCAGGCCGTGAAGGCCCTGTGCGCGGCGCCGTCGCAACAGGCTCTCGATGCCGCGCGGACCGAGTTCGGAGGCGTGGTGACCGCGTGGTCGTCAATCGAGATCGTTCGTTTCGGACCGATCACCGAGAACAACCGGTTGGAGCGCATGCTCTACTGGCCGGACCGCAAGGGTCTCGGCCTCAAGCAGGTACAAGCGGCGCTGACCGAAAAGGATGCTTCGATCACCGAAGCCAACGGCGTTGCCGGCAAGAGCATCGCCATGCAGGGGCTGGGCGCGCTGGAGTTCGTGCTCCATGGCGCCGACGCGGAGACGCTTGCCGGCAAGGATGGCACCTATCGTTGCGCTTATGGCCAGGCCATCGCCGGCAACATCGAGACGATCGCCACCGATGTGTCGGCCGCCTGGGCCAGGCCGGACGGCTTCGCTGCCCAATGGGCGAGCCCCGGTCCCGACAATGCGCTTTACCGTGACGGCAGCGAGGCGGTGACCGAATTGATGGGCGCATTCATCAATGGGCTCGAGCTGGTGCGCGACCAGCGCCTCAAGAGTTTCTTTGGGGGCGATCCGGGCGAGGACAAGCCGAAACAGGCGATCTATTGGCGCTCCGGCCTGACTGGTGCTGCGCTCGCCGCCAATCTCGATGGCATGAACCGCCTGTTCCAGGCCTCGAACCTTGGCGATGCCCTGCCCAAGGACGAGCGCTGGATCGCCGACTCGATCGAGATCCAGCTGGTCAATGGCGTTGCCGCGGCCAGGGAAGCATCCGGTCCTGCTGCCGAAGTGCTGGCCGACCCGAAGCGCCGCGCTGCCCTGGAGCACTTCCAGCTCATCACCAGCAGCCTCAGCAACCTGTTCGGCACCCGGCTGTCGGGTGCTTTCGGCCTGACCGCCGGCTTCTCTTCACTGGACGGCGACTAGAGCGTTTCCGTTTTTCACGGACACTTTCCTGGAATTGCTTTGAGGCCGACATGCGCACACCACTCATCGACCGCCGCGATTTCCTGAGGGCCGCAGGTGCAACTTTCCTGGCGACGCTGGCGCCGAATGCCTGGGCGGCCACACTGGAAGCCGATGCCGTCTTCGCCACGGCCTATATGAAACGCGACGGCAGCTATGGTGCCGCCGTGCTTTCCGAAGCCGGCAAGATGCTGCATGCCGTCGACCTGCCGGACCGCGGCCACGACGTCACCTTCGATCCGGTCTCGGGCCGCTCGGCGGTTTTCGCCCGCCAGCCCGGCACCTTCTTCGTCGTCTTCGACCACAAGGGCCTTAGCGAGCCGCTGACCATCGCCAGCCAGCCCGACCGGCACTTTTTCGGCCATGGCGCATTCTCGCCCGATGGAGCGCTGCTCTACGCCACCGAAAACGACTTCGACAACGCCGCCGGCATGGTAGGCATCTATGACGCCAAGGCCGGCTTCCGGCGCGTCGGCGAGTTTCCGACCTACGGCGTCGGTCCGCACGAACTGCTGTTGCTGGGCGATGGCCGCACCATCGCGGTCGCCAATGGCGGCATCGAGACCCATCCCGATTTCGGTCGCGCCGAACTCAACATCGCCACCATGAAGCCGTCCTATGTGCTGGTCGACCGCATCACCGGCGAGCTGATCGAAAAGCACGAGCTCCCGCCGGCGCTGCATCAGCTCTCCATTCGTCACATGGATCTCGATGCCAGAGGCACGGTGTGGTTCGGCTGCCAGCATCGTGGACCAGCGACGGAACAGCCGCTGCTGGTCGGGCGCGCCGAGCGTGGCAAGGACCTGGCATTGCTCGACATGCCGAAGGATGTGCTGACCGGCTTCCGCAACTATATCGGTTCGGTGGCGGTCAATCCCGATGCCGGTACGGTCGCGGTGTCGTCACCGCAGGGCAATGCCTTCGCGGTGATCGAGACGGCGAGCGGCAAGGTCCTCAGGACCAGCAGTCTGACCGAGGTCTGCGGCCTCGCGCCCGACCATTCCGGCTTCCTGGCCACCACCGGCGCCGGCACCATCCTGCAACCGGACGGCACCACGGTGAACGAGCCGGACTATGTGTGGGACAATCATATGCTGAGGATTGTTGGCTAGGCAGTAGGCAGTAGGCAGTAGGCAGTAGGCAGTAGTGGAAGAGGGCAGCTTCATATTCCCTATTTCCCTACTGCCCACTGCCTCACTTCATCAGCCACTCATGCTCCGTCGCATTGTGGAACTTCCAGGTCCGCTTCGGTCCGGCCATGACATTGAGATAGTAGAGATCATAGCCGTGGCAGGCGGCGCAGGGGTGATAGCCCTTGGGCACCAGCACCACGTCGCCGTCTTCAACCGCCATCGCCTCGTCAAGTGAACGGTCATCCGTATAGACGCGCTGGAAGGCGAAACCCTGTGGCGGGTTGAGCCGGTGGTAGTACGTCTCCTCGAGATAGGATTCGGCTGGCAGATTGTCCTGATCGTGCTTGTGCGGCGGGTAGCTGGATGTATGTCCGCCCGGCGTGATCACCTCGACCACCAGCAGCGAATCCGCCGGCTGGCCCTCTGGCAGGATGTTGGTGACATAGCGGGTGTTGGTGCCCTTGCCGCGTGTTTCCTGGCCGAGGTCGTTGGGACCGATCACCCGCACAGGCAGGCCGCCGTTCAGTCCCGGCGCCGTGCAGACGGCGAGTTCCAGCTCGGTCTCTGCGGTGACTGACCAGTCGGAACCTTGCGGCACATAGACGGACCACGGCTTGCCGTCGAAAGGCGACATGCGTTCGCCGAGCAGGCCGAGTTCCCGTCCGCCGGCTGCGGCCTTGCCCTTGCCCGTGACGAAGACCAGGCAGGCTTCGCGATCTTCCGTCTTGCCCGAAACACTTTGCCCCGGTGCCAGCCGATGCAGGTCGAAACCGACATAGGTCCAGCCGGCATTCTGTGGCGTGACATTGGCGACCTGGCCGTGGCCTTTCCTTGCCTTCACCTGCAATCTGGACATGCTCGGTTCCTCGTTTTCAGTCCTTCTCGCCACCGGTGGGTGGCTGCGCGGTTTCGTCGACCGGCTTGTAGTTGATCAGGAACACCCACACGCCATAGATGGCCATGCCGCCAGCCAGCGTGCCCCAGAACGGCGTGCCCATGGCGAACTCTATCGCCGACCAGGCCACGCATATCGCAACGACCACGAGACGACGCCACAACGGCCTGAAGAAGGGGTGCTGGTTGTCCTTGATCATTCTTATCCCTGCGGTTTTCAGATTTCAGGTCAGTCCTGTTGATGGAACATGATCTCGTCCGAAAGCCTTTTTCGGGATCATGTTCCAGGAAAGCCCTGCGTCTCCACAGTATAGCCTGCTGCCGTCATCACGCGCATCAGCTCCTTGTGTCCGACCTGCGCCATTTTCAGCGGTGAGTTCCTCTTCGGGTCTTGCTCCGCCTCGACCACGAACCAGCCCTCATATCCATAGCCGGCGAATTTCTGCACGATCGCGGCGAAATCGAGCGAGCCATCGCCAGGCACGGTGAAGGCGCCGAGCGCAACCGCATCGAGGAAGGATTGCTTCGACCAGTCCAGGCTTTTGATCACCTCCATGCGCACGTCCTTCACATGCACATGGTTGATACGCTTGTGGTGATTGTCGATGGCGCGCAGCACGTCGCCGCCGGCAAAGGCGAGATGACCGGCATCGAGCAGCAGCGGGATGCCTTCGCCCGAATGGCGCATGAAGGCGTCCAGCTCGTGCTCGAACTGCACCACGGCCGCCATATGATGATGGTAGGAGAGCGGCATGCCCTGTGCGGCGCACCACTCGCCGAATTCCGTCACCTTGCGGGCATAGGCTTTCATCTCGTCGTCGCTCAGCACGGTCTTGGTGGCCAGCGGCTTTGAACGGTCGCCCTGGATCGAACGGCCGACCTCACCATAGACGATGCAAGGCGCGTTGACCGCCTTGAACAACTCGATCATCGGCTGGATGCGGTCCTTGTTGGCAGCGAGTTCTTCGCTGACCAGCGTACCGGAGAACCAGCCGCCGCACAGCGTGACATCTGCCTGTTTGAGGATAGGCAGCATCTCTTCCGGCGTCGACGGAAAACGGCGGCCCTGCTCCATGCCGGTGAACCCGGCCGAGCGCGACTGCCTTAGGCATTCCTCGAGCGATACGTCGTCGCTCAGTTCCACGAGGTCGTCGTTCCACCACGCGATGGGGGACATGCCCAGTTTGGCTTTCAATTCGTAACTCCGGTCTCGATGGATTGGGTGGTAAACTCAGTCGCCGATGCGCTGCAGCTTGCGCTTCTGCTCATATCCTTCGCGCGCGGCGGTAACCTCCTTGCGGGCGCTGACTTCCGGCACCACCACATCCCACCAGTGGCCGCCAGCCTCGGTCGAGATCAGCGGATCGGTGTCGATGACGACGACTGTCGTGCGGGCGTTCGTCCTGGCTTTCGCCAGCGCGCCTTCCAGGTCGGCGATCGAGGAGACCTTCTGCGAGATAGCGCCGAGGCTCGCGGCATGGGCGGCGAAGTCGATATCGGGCAGCGTCTCGTGCCGCGCGTCCTTGAGCAGATTGTTGAAGTTGGCGCCACCGGTCGCCATCTGCAGCCGGTTGATGCAGCCATAGCCGCGATTGTCGAGCAGCACGATGGTGAGCTTCAGGCCGAGCATCACCGAGGTCGCGATCTCGGAATTGAGCATGAGGTAGGAGCCGTCGCCAAGCATGACCACAACCTCCTGCTCCGGCTTCGCCATCTTGGCGCCGAGGGCGCCGGCGATCTCGTAGCCCATGGTCGAGAAGCCGTATTCGGCGTGGTAGGAGCCCGGCGCGCCGGCCTGCCACAGCTTGTGCAATTCGCCGGGCAGTCCGCCGGCGGCATGCAGCACCGTGACGCCCGAACCCATGACGCGCTGCACCGCGCCGATCACCTGGGCATCGGAGGGATAGGCTGCGTTGGTGGCACTGGTGACCTTGGCGGCAGCGGCCTGCCACGCCTTCTTGCCGCTGGCGGCATTTTCCGTCCAGCTTGCTGGTGCTTTCCAGCCTCGCAGGCCGGCAGCTAGCTCCGCCAGCCCCTCGGCGGCGTCGGCAACCAATGGCAATGCACGATGTTTGCCGGCGTCGAAGGGCTGCACGTTGAGGCCGATGATGGTCTTGGCGGCATTCTGGAACAACGCCCAGGAACCGGTGGTGAAATCCTGCAACCGGGTGCCGACCGCCACGACGACGTCGGCCTCCTCGGCCAGCCGGTTGGCCGCCGTCGTGCCGGTAACGCCGACGGCCGCCATGTTGAGCGGGTGGTCGTCCGGCAAGGCGGATTTGCCGCCCTGTGTCTCGCAGACCGGAATGCCGGCCGCCTCGACAAAGCTGGCGAGCTCGGCGGATGCTCCGGAATAGAGCACGCCGCCGCCGGCGATCAGCAGCGGCTTCTTGGCGGCCTTCAACGCGGCGACCGCCGCATCGAGCTCGGCGCGGTCCGGTCGCGGCCGGCGCACCTGCCAGACGCGCTCCTCGAAGAAGCGCTCCGGATAGTCATAGGCTTCAGCCTGGACGTCCTGGCAGAGCGAAAGCGTCACCGGGCCGCATTCGGCCGGGTCGGTCAAGACCTGCATGGCGCGGCTCAGTGCGGGAATGATCTGTTCAGGCCGGGTGATACGATCGAAATAGCGCGAGACCGGCCGGAAACAGTCGTTGACCGAAACCGTGCCGTCCGAAAAGTCCTCTGCCTGCTGCAGGACCGGATCGGGCAGGCGATTGGCGAAGACATCGCCAGGCAGCAGCAGAACCGGCAGCCGGTTGACGTGGGCGAGCGCCGCAGCGGTGACCATGTTGACTGCGCCCGGGCCGATCGACGTGGTGGCGGCCATGAAGCGACGGCGGAAATGCGCCTTGGCATAGCCGATCGCCGCATGCGTCATCGCCTGCTCGTTGTGGGCGCGGAAGGTCGGCAGATCGTCGCGATGCTGATAGAGCGCCTCGCCGATGCCGGCGACATTGCCGTGGCCGAAGATCGCCCAGACGCCGCCGAAGATTGGCAGCTTCTCGCCGTCGATCACGGTCATCTGTGTGGCGAGGAAGCGGGTCAGCGCCTGCGCCATGGTCAGGCGAACGGTCTTGGTCATCGTCGTCTCCTCCGGCCGATCTTATGCCGCCTTACGGTCGCGTGCGGCAAGCCAGGCCCTGGTCAATTCTTCGAAGCGCTGCGCCATATCCTCGACGGCCTGCTCGTCGGTCATCTTCCCGGAGAGCCATTGCTCGGCGGCGTGGACAAAGATCGTGCGGCCAACCGCGAAGCCCTTGACGATCGGCGCGTTTGCGGTTGCGGCGAAGGCCGCCTCCAATTCGTTGAGCGGCGCCTCCAGGCCAAGCAGGACGACACCGCGACAGAAAGGATCGTTGCGGACGATGGTTTCTTCCACCTTTGCCCAGGCCGCTGGAGATGCCTGGGGTTCCAGCTTCCACCAGTCCGGCTTGATGCCGAGTGCGTAAAGCTCCTCCAGGGCGCGGGGGATGGTGTCGTCATCGACCTTGCCGTGCTTGCCGGCGATGATCTCGACCAGCAGTTCGCGACCGACCTTGCGTGCCGCCTCGAACAGCGTGCGCAGCTTCTCCTGCTGCTCCTTCTTCAGGGCTTCCGGATCGTCCGGGTGATAGAAGCACAGGCACTTGATGCAGTGGTCGACGGGCCAGTCGACCAGTTGTGAACCGATGTCCTGGCTGAATTCGAAGCGCAGCGGCCGCGACCCCGGCAGCTCGACCGGGCGGCCGAGCCAGGCGAACGGATGGCGGGCGAACTCGAACATCGCCTCGCGGCCATGTTTCTCGTCGATCAGCATGCCGTAGCCGTCGCGCCCGGCAGCCACCTTGGCCGCCGCCTGCACGGCCAGGACCTTGAAGGCGTTGATGCGTGAGGCATCCGCGCCGGCCTTGCTGGCGATGTCTTCCAGCTGGACGCGGTGGTCGCAGGCGAGCGCCATCAAAAGTGGGATGTCACGCCGGCGGGTGGTCGCCCAATGCACATGGTTGATCGCTTCATCCTTGCGCAGCGCCAGCTGCCTGGAGCCGTTCTTCAGGAAGAACTGCAGTTCCGTGAACGTCGGATATTCCGGCGCGCAGAGCAGGCGCGACACCGCGAACGCGCCGCAGGCATTGGCCCAGGTGGCGGAGACGGCAAAATCCTCGCCGCCCAACCAGCCGCGCAGGAAGCCGGACATGAAGGCGTCGCCGGCGCCCAGCACATTGTAGATTTCGATGGGGAAGCCGTCGCCGACGATACCGTCTTCGAGGTCATCGCTGATCGGCCCGTCATAAACGATGCAGCCCTTGGCGCCGCGCTTGAGCACGATGGTGGCGGCAGACAGCGAACGAATGGTCTTCAGCGCGGCCAGCAGCTCGCTCTCACCCGATGCGATCAGCACTTCCTCTTCCGTGCCAACGATCAGGTCGCAATCCGGCAGCACGGTTTTCAGCTGTGCCGAGACGCGGTCGGATTTGACGTAGCGTCCAAACCCTTCGGCGTGACCGGCAAGTCCCCACAGGTTCGGTCGATAGTCGATGTCGAACACCACCTTTGCGCCATTCGCCTTGGCGATGCGGATCGCCTTGCGTTGGGCGGCGTCGCTGTCGGGTCGCGAGAAATGCGTGCCGGTCACCACGATTGCCCTGGCCGATGCCACGAAAGCCTCATCGACATCGTCCTCCGACAACGCCATGTCGGCGCAGTCGGAACGATAGAAGATCATCGGCGAGACGCCCTCATCCTCCACCGAAAGCAGCACCAGGGCCGTCAAGCGTTCAGGGTCGGTGCGAAGACCGTCGACATTGACCTTTTCACGCACCAGCTGTTCGCGGATGAAGCGGCCCATCTGTTCGTCGCCGACGCGTGTCAGCAGCGCCGATTTCAAACCGAGCCGCGCGGTTCCGACAGCGATGTTGGCTGGGCAGCCGCCGACCGATTTGGCGAAGGAGCTTATGTCTTCCAGCCGCGAACCGATCTGCTGGCCGTAAAGGTCCACCGAGGCGCGGCCGATGGTGATGACGTCGAGCGCCTTGTCGGCGCTGCGAAGGCTCGCCATGCTTTCCTCCCTGAAACGAAAAGCTTCCGACGCCAACAGGCGCCGTCGTCACTTCAGGCTATGAAATGTTAATTCCATTACATAGTCAATATGGAATGATTGTTCCCGAGTTATTTTGACGGGTCAGGTAGTGCTGCGGCGCTCCGCCGTCGCTACGGCCAACGTCATCGCCAGTGCCATGGTGGCCGACAGCGAACGGAAGCCGGCGCAATCGGCCTCGGCCACTTCAAACCAGACCTTGGCCGACTGGGCGAGTGGCGAAAAAGCGCTGTCGGTGATGGCCACCACCGGCACGCCCTGCTCCGAGAGTTCGCGCGCATAGTCCACGGTCTGGGAGGCGTAGGGCGAGAAGCTGATCGCAACCACGGCGTCTTTTGGCGTCGCGAAGGACATGACCTCCGGATCGAGGCCGGCGGCGGATTCAACCAGTGTGTAACGAACCTTCAGCTTGCCCAGCGCATAGGCCATGTAGGAGGTGATCGGATAGGAACGGCGGCGGGCAACCAGATAAATGGTCTCGGCCCTGGCCAGGATATCGACTGCGCGATCGAGCAGGCCGTCGTCGAGCGAGCGTGACACGGATTCCAGCGATCGCGTCGCCGTCTCGACGAAGCCGTCCAGAATAACGCGGTTCTGTGTCGTGCCGCCGCCGCGCAGCGCCTTGAGCCGGTCTTCATAGGACACGGTCCGCTCGCGCAGCCGTTCGCGGAACACCGATTGCAGGCTGGTGAAGCCGTCGAAACCGAGAAACTGTGCAAAGCGGATAAGCGTAGACGGCTGCACGCCGGCGGAAGCGGCGATGCTTGCTGCCGTGCCGAAGGCTATCTCATCGGGATTGTCGAGCGCATAGGCTGCGATCTGCGCGATGCGCTTGGGCAGCGCGGAGCGCTTTTCCAGGACCAGGTTGCGGAGCGATTCGTAGTCTTGCGGCAGTCGAGGGTTCATAGGGGAAGAATCCCTTGTTCTGTCTCCGATCGCAAGAGCATAGCTATTTGCAGGTCATACGCCATTCAAAATGGATCATATATTCCATTCTGTATAAAAATGGACTAAAGAATTCACAAAGCATCGTTGCACGAATGGACGGGAGAGCGCGCATGATCGGCGTCGGATTGATCGGGACCGGTTTCATGGGCAAATGCCATGCTCTTGCCTGGACGTCCGTCCGCACCGTCTTCGGCGATGTCGAACCGGTCCGGCTTGTCCATCTGGCGGAAGCCAATGCCGATCTGGCCAGGCAGCGTGCCGCCGAATTCGGTTTTGAAAAGGCCTCCGACGATTGGCATGCGCTAATCGAGGATCCGGCGGTCGATGTCGTGTCGATCACCACGCCGAACCAGTTTCATCCGCAGATGGCTATCGCCGCGCTCGAGGCTGGCAAACATGTCTGGTGCGAAAAGCCGATGGCGCCTTCCTTCAGCGATGCGGAGGCTATGCTGGCGGCGGCGCACCGTTCCGGCAGGGTCGCCGCACTCGGCTACAATTACATTCAGAGCCCGACGATCCGGCACATTCGCACGCTGCTCGACGAAGGCGCCATCGGTGACATCAACCATCTGCGCATCGAGATGGATGAGGATTTCATGGCTGCCCCCGAAGCGCTGTTCAACTGGAAGCACGACGCTGCTTCCGGCTACGGCGCGCTCGACGACTTCGCCGTGCATCCGCTGTCACTGGTGAGGGCACTGTTTGGTCGTGTCGCCAGTGTCATGTGCGACATGGCCAAGCCTTATGCCGATCGTGCCGTGGCGGGCGGTGGACGTCGTGCCGTCGAGACCTATGACATCGCCAGCAGCCTGATCCATCTCGACAATGGTGTCTCGGGCACCTTGCTGGTCAATCGCTCCGCCTGGGGCCGCAAGGGCCGCATCGCGGTGCAGATCTTCGGTTCGAAAGGCTCGATCCTGTTCGATCAGGAGCGGTTCAACGAATTCCAGCTCTACGTCACCTCGGATCGCGCCACCGAGCAGGGCTACCGCACCATCCTGGCCGCACCCGTCCACAAGCCTTATGACCGCTTCATTCCGGCACCGGGCCACGGCCTGGGTTTCAACGACCTCAAGACGGTGGAATGCCGAGAACTGATGCGTCGTATCCGCGGCGAGGAGGCGAACCTCATCGAGTTCGACGAGGGGCTGGAGATCGAGCGAACCGTGCACGCCATGGCCCGCTCTTTCGCGGAAAGGCGCTGGGTCGACGTGCGATAGAGCAATTCCAGGAAAAGTGCGTCACGGTTTTCCGTCTGGAATTGCGTAAAAACAAAGAGCTAGAGCGTTTCCGCGGAACTGAAACGCTCTAAGAGGCTGGGCGGCGAAAATTCCGCCGCCCGGCCTGCGCTTATGCTGCGCCCGGCCGCTTGGCGATCATCGCATGGCGCGCCGCGCGGCGCTGCACGACGGCCTCGGCGAGGTCCTTGAGGACCGTTTCGGTCGTTGCCCAGTCGATGCAGCCATCGGTGATGCTCTGGCCGTAGACAAGCGGCTTTCCGGGTACGACATCCTGGCGGCCCGCAACGAGATTGCTCTCGATCATCAGGCCGATGATGCGCTCGTCGCCGGCCGCGACCTGCCCTGCCACATCGGTGGCAACCATCGGCTGGTTTTCCGGCTTCTTGTTGCTATTGGCATGGCTGACATCGATCATCAGGCGTGGCGCGATGCCGCCCTTGGTGAGTTCGGCGCTTGCCGCCTCGACGCTGGCCGCGTCATAGTTGGGCGCGAGCCCGCCGCGCAGGATGACGTGGCAGTCCTCATTGCCGGTGGTGGCGGCGATGGCGCTGCGTCCGCCCTTGGTCACCGCCATGAAATGATGCGGGTGCGCGGCCGATTTCACGGCGTCGGCGGCGATGCGAAGATTGCCATCGGTGCCGTTCTTGAAACCGACCGGGCAGGACAGGCCGGATGCCAGTTCGCGATGGATCTGGCTCTCGGTCGTGCGTGCGCCGATCGCGCCCCAGGCAACGAGGTCGGCAATGTATTGCGGCGTCGTCATGTCGAGAAATTCGGTCGCCGCCGGCAGGCCGAGATTGTTGACCGCCGCCAGCACGTTGCGCGCCAGCCGCAGCCCCTTGTCGATGTTGAAGCTGCCGTCGAGATCGGGATCGTTGATCAGGCCTTTCCAGCCGACCGTGGTGCGTGGCTTTTCGAAATAGACCCGCATGACGATCTCGAGCCGGTCGGACAGACTTTCGCGCAACGCCGCCAGACGGTTGGCATAGTCTATCGCCGCGGCCGGGTCGTGGATCGAACAGGGACCCACCACGACCAGCAGCCGGTCGTCGGTGCCAGTCAATATGGCATGGATCGCATTGCGCGACGCGGTGACCGCGCGGGTTGCGGTCAGCGTGCGCGGTATCTCCTGCATCACCTGGTCGGGTGTGCTCAGTTCCTTGAGTTCCTTGACCCGAAGGTCGTCTGTGGTGGTCAACACGGCTTCTGCTCCTGGTTGGGAGACCTGCCGGCTGAAACAAAAAAGCCGCCAGGTCTGGCGGCTGTTCGGATTTTTATGCTGCAATCTTCAGATCGAGCGCAATCCTCCCGCCGCCAGCGAGCTACCGTAGCTAAAGTACCAAAACGAGGCGGTCAGGTGGATCATGGCGTGGCTTTTAGCCGAAGTTGCCGCGTTTGTCACGCCCGCTGTTAGGCGGGTAGCGTCTCAGTTGGGCTTTTTCGTCTGTCCGCTTTTGTAGTGACTGCGCGGATCCAACTTAGGCGCAATCGGCTCCACACCTCGCGCATGCCGGCCATAGATCTAAGCATAGTGCTTAAGCAACAATCGAGCTAATATTAGCTCGAACGAAATATGGGAGGGGTATATGAGGCGGTTTTTAGCGGGACTGATTTGTGGATTTACCCTTGCCGTGGGCGGCACTGCAGTCGCAGAGGTTTACGCGACGGTTGATACCAATGGTATCCTCAAGGGCTATACGGTTCAAAGCGGGGAGCGCACTATTTGCAAAGATCCGGAGGTCTGGAACGACTTCCGGGGACAGGGCAGTTTTATCGTCTGCCCCGATTAACGACAGCGTAAGACCGCGAGGAGTGCTCAACACGCCCGGTTGACGCGCGGAAGCGTCTATTCGCCGATGATGCCCGGCACGTTCTGGTCGTAATCCACCAGCGCCCCGGTCATCACGCCGGACTGGGGCGACAGCATGTAGGTAATGAGGCCCGCCATCTCATGCGTCTTCACCAGTTGCCCCATCGGCGCGGCGGCCTCGGCCCTGGCGAGCCAATCGGCGCCGGCGCCATGGAACCTTGCCTGTGTGTCCGCCTCGCCGGGCGTGTCCATCCAGCCCGGCAGCACTGCGTTGCAGCGGATGCGGTTGCGGCGATAGGCGTTGGCGACATTTTTCGTCAGCGTCGCCAACGCGCCCTTGCTTGCCGAATAGGAGGACAGGAAGGACTGCCCGCCATGCACATTCACCGAAAGCACGTTGACGATCGAGCCTGCCTGACCGGTTGCAAGCAGGTGCTTCACCAACCCCTGCATCAGGAAGAATGGGCCACGCACGTTGATGGCGAACATCTCGTCGAACATGGCGGGCGTGGTTTCGACCAGCGACCCGCGCGCTGCCGAGGCAGCCGCGTTGACCAGGGCGTTCAGGCTGCCGAACCGTTTGACGCCGGCTTCGACGGCCGCGAGGCAGGCAGCCGGATCAGCAAGATCCGCGCTGATGAAAATCGCTTCCGCGCCCTTCTTCTCCAGCTCTGCAACGGCGACCTGGCCTTTGGCTTCCGAGCGGCCGAGCAACACCAGCGCCTTGCAGCCCTCATCGATGAGCTGCCGCGCCACGGCCAGTCCGACGCCTTGTGCACCACCGGTGATCAGGGCGCGTGTTGTGCTGTTGCGTGTATCGGGCGTGATCATCCAGTCCTCCCGGTTTCCGCCCACAGTACCCGCGATCAGGCAGCCTTTCGGGCGAGACTGTCACGGATGAAGTCCATGCTGAGGCGCAAAGCCTCAACGGGTTTGTCCAGCGCATGGACATCGGGCGAAAACGGTTCGAAGGAGAGTGGTCCGCTATAGCCGTTGAAGAGCAGGTCGCGGATTTGTTCGATATTGCCAAGCCGGTCATCGCGGTCGACAAGGATACGATGCCTGTCCTGCATCTCCTCCGCGGCCAGCATCGGGTCGACGACGCCCGAGATGTGGACAATGCCGGTATACTCCGGAAAGGATTCCTTCTCGCCCGCCAGATGGTGGTGGAACGTGTCGTGTACCAATCTGTAGCGCGACGCGCCGCCGACTGCTTCGATTGCCGCGACGGCGTCTGCCTTTAGGCGCAATGATGACGAGGGGAAGCCCAATGGCTCGATCAGCGCGATGAGCCCCGCTTTGTCCAGCATGGGCATGATTTCGCCGAGCGAGCGACGCAGTGCCTCGTCACGTTCGCCTTCTCCATAGTGAGGCGCATCGTTGCGCGGGATCAGGCTGATCGATTCAGCGCCTGCCTGTCCCGCCTGATCGATCAACAACTGCACCTTGGCGCGCATTGCATCCGACCAGGCATTGAAACCATAGACTTCGGACAATCCGAGCAGGCGTATGCCGTTCGAGCGGGCATAGGCGCCGATCGTTTCCGGCGTCTCACCATCGAAGAATGCGGCGTCGGTAAGCCGTTTGTCGGCCAGGTCATTGCGCAGCTCGACACCGATGCAATCCAGCGAGGCGGCGAGTTCGATGAACTCCCGACTGCTCAGCCCGGGCGTCGCCATGTGGTTCAGCGCGAAGTCCAATTGCGCCGACATCGTTCAGCTCGCCTTGATCGCGACCGTCTTGCCGGTGACGGCGGATTTGAGCGCCGCATCGGCGATCTTCAGCGCGATCAGCCCGTCGATACCACTGGGCGAGGCCTTCTTGCCGGTGGTCGTCGCCTCGATGAATGTGGCGATCTCGTTGGCATAGGCGTCGATGTAGCGGGTCATGAAGAAGTCGTGCAGCGGCGGGCGGGTATAGCCCTTCTCGCTCGCGACCTCGATGGAGACGGGGCGCTGGTTCTCTGCGGCCACCATGCCCTTGGAGCCGTGCACTTCGATGCGCTGGTCATAGCCATAGGTGGCGCGGCGCGAATTGGAGATGACGGCCTGTTTGCCCGACGCAGTTTCCAGGATGACGCTGACGGAATCAAAGTCACCGGCCTCGCCGATCTTCTTGTCGACCAGCACGGAAGCATGCGCCGAGACCGCCACCGGCTCCTCGCCGAGCAGGAAGCGCGCCATGTCGAAATCATGGATGGTCATGTCGCGGAAGATGCCGCCCGAACGCTTGATGTAGTCGACCGGCGGCGCACCCGGGTCGCGTGAGGTGATCACCACCTGTTCGACCTTGCCGATGACGCCGTCGTCGATCGCCTTGCGCACGGCAGCGAAATGCGGATCGAAACGACGGTTGAAGCCGACCATCAGCGCCGCCTTGGTCTTGTCGACCACGGCCAGGCATTTCTCGACGCGCTTGACGTCGAGGTCGATCGGCTTCTCGCAGAAGATCGCCTTGCCGGCTTTGGCGAAGCGTTCGATCAGGTCGGCATGGGTATCGGTCGGTGTGCAGATGATGACGGCATCAATGTCCGAAGCCTTCTCGATCGCCTCGATAGAGCGCACTTCCGCACCATATCCGGCAGCCAGTTCCTTAGCTGCTTTCTCGAACGCGTCGGCAACGGCGACCAGCTTGGCCTGCGGATTGGAGCCTACCGCCCGGGCGTGCACCTTGCCGATACGACCGGCACCGAGGAGACCAAAACGCACTGTCATGACAACCTCTTTGCTGGGGCGCGCCGGATGAGGTCGCACCAAATTCGGAATGAAACAGCCATAAGGGCCTTGTATGAAATATTTATTCCATATCTCGTCAGCCAGTCAAGCGGTGTCACCTATCGCATATGGCTGGACGTTGGCACATCAAAGACGCGTCATTGTGGAAACGCCACACCCATGCGACGATACTTTAGCTGATCGTGAAATTCGCCTCTTTGGGGGAGGGTGCCCTGTCGGACAGCCAACATTCAACATCTTTGCCGCCGCATATCCAGCTCATCCAGATGGGGACCGCCTTCTGGGTCTCCAAGATTGTCTATGCCGCCGCCAGACTTGGAATCGCCGACTTGCTCGCAGCTGGCCCGAAGAGTGCCGTCCTGCTTGCAGGCGCCACGCGCATGGATGCCGGCGCCTTGCATCGCTTGCTGCAGGCCCTTGCGAGCCTCGGGATACTGGAACGATCGGGGCGGGAATTCGGTCTAACCGTTCTGGGCGAAGCCCTGAGGACCGGCGCCCCGGGATCGGCAAGGGCGTCGCTCCTGACCTTCGGCAGTCCCTGGAGCCAGGGCTCCTTCGATCAGCTCGCCTACTCGGTTCAGACCGGCAGAACGGGTTTCGAACGCGAGCAGGGTATGGGGCTTTTCGACTATCTTGCGCAACGTCCGGAAGATGCATCCTTGTTCAGCGAGACGATGGTCGGCCTGAATTTCGAGGAGCCACCCGCCGTTGCCACGGCCTATGATTTCTCGGGTTTCGAGAAGGTCATCGATATCGGCGGTGCGACTGGCAATATGCTGGCTGCCATCCTCGGACGGTACGATCATTTACGTGGCGTGCTGTTCGATAGGCCGCATGTCGTCGGAGACGCGCCGCGCCTTTTGGAGAAGGCTGGCCTCGGAAATCGGATCACCATAGAGGCAGGCGATTTCTTCACCGCCGTGCCCGCCGGTGGTGACGCCTACATCCTGTCGCACATCATCCACGACTGGAGTGAAGGGCAGTGCCTCACATTGCTCGAAAACATCCGAAAGGCGATGACGCCGGACGCACGTCTGCTGATCGTGGAAATGGTGCTGCCGGCAGATGGTAGTCCCCACCCCGGCTTTATGCTCGACATGATCATGCTTACCATCACCGGAGGGCAGGAGCGAACGGAGGACGAGTATCGAACCCTTCTCGCCAAGGCCGGCTTTCGTCTCAACCAAGTGGTACCGACGGTGTCCGCCGTCAGTGTGATTGAAGCAGTTCGAGCCTAGAGCGTTTCCGTTAAAAACGAAAACACTCCAGCGGCCAACCGCTAGAACAGCGCCTTCAGTTCGGACAGCTTGTCGTTGACCAACCAGCCGTAATAGTTCTCTTCCGGCAGCTTTTCCGGCTCGCCGGCAGCGCGGCGGCGGTCGTTTTCGGCCTTGAGGGCGGAAGCACGCGCTTCCGGATTGCCGACATTGTAGAGCGTGGCGGTAAGGCCGGGATTCTGCGAGATGTCGAAGCCGGCGATGTTGCGGTAGGCCTGGATCGAGGTCTTTACGATCGCCGCGACGTAAGGCAGCGTCATGTCCGGATCCATGATTGTCTTGTAAATCTCATTGGGATCGTTAACGTCGAGCTTGGGCAGCCCGGACACCTTGTTGACGAGATCGCTCATCTGCAGGGCGGTCAGCGGGTTGAGCTGGCCGAGGCCAAAGGTCTGGCCGGCATAATACGGCTGGAAAAAGGTGGCGCCGAAGCGGTCGTTGGGGAAGCTCGTGCCGCCCACGGTCTTGCCCCGGAAGGAGCGGTTCCACACCTGCTCGCGGCATTCCCAGATGTCGTTGCTGCCGGTCTCATTGGCGCATTTTGCGAATTCTGGCCGACGGATGAATTCGGAGATGTCCTCACCCTTGTAGGCGAAGGTCAGCTTTGAGGAGAGATAGGACATCGCCTTGACGTAATAGGTCTGCAGGCGGTCATAGGCGCCGACATTGTAGGTGTGCTCGCCAACAAGCGCGCCGACGATATGCATGGGATCGACGCCATAGGCCGCAGCCGCCTTCTTGATCTTGCCGCGCAGTTCGGCGTCGTTCTGCAGCAGCGCATAGACTTTGCGGTACTTGGCATCGAACGAACTGTTGGTCGCCTTGGTGCGCTTGGTCGAGGAGCCGGGGATGGGCGGTTGCTCGGCATTGCGGTTGCCCGGCGGAACCAGCGTCGCTGCATGAGCTGCAGCCAGCATCGTCACACTCAGTGCCGAAGCGACAAGGAAGGAGACCAGTTTCTTCATCAGCGACCGCTCGAAATCGTGCAATCCGGGAACCCGCGACGCCGAAAAAGGCCTCACGCTGGATTTGCTGTAGGAAAAGCGGGCAGGCGAGTCGAGCCCTTAGTGGGGGATTGCGGCGAAAGGCCTAGCCCTGCTTCCATTTGGCCACACCGCAAACGCTCTAGTCGACAGATGGCGTCTTCAGGAATTGCACGAACTCTTCAACAAGTCCGGCGCACATGCCCTGTTGAGGCACATCCAGCATCAGCAGCAGGTCCCACCGCTCCTCTCTTGAAAGCGGGCCGTGCTCGCCACTCACGCTTCCGTACTGGTCGGTCCCGCGCGACGCTAGCGACCGGTTGAGGCCGTAATCCTTGATCTGTCCATCGACAGAGAGCTGGAGCCACAGCGAACCACCATCCGACGCGGCCGCACAATCAACGACGATAGCTGAGGGAAAGGCAGCGTCCGTCATCTCGAGGTCCGAATGCCGGCCGCTGTCTTGTGACAGAACCACCGCTTCAACGCATCGCCCCCAGTTGCGCCTCGTTGCCGGCGCGAACGGATTCCATGACTTCTTCCAGGACGGCCGCGATGCTTGGACGGTGGCGAATGAGCCCCGAACTCGGCAGAAACTCCCACACGTCTCCGTGCGTCGCATGGATACACAAGGAATAGGCGTCCCAGGATGCGAACGGGATCAAATCGGGCACCCAGTGGCCCGGATCATCGACTGAAGGCGGGAAAGCCGGGATCGAATCGAACGCTGCGAGGTAGTTGTCGGCATACATCCTGTGATGCTCGACGACTTCGGCGGGATTGTGCAGGCGATGCTCCCCGAACAATCCCGTGATGCCGGGCGGGATATAGTCTTGACCGCCATGGACCGCGAACACCGCGCGAAGCTCGTCGGGGACGCGCAATGACAAATCCGATGAAATTTGCTCGATCGCCGCAGGCTCCGCAGGGGGTAGCAGGCCATGGCCGCAGTCAAGCCCGGCGTCCTCATAGACCCGCTTCGCTTCGGCGATGAGCGATTTCATCGGTTTCCTCGTTCCGCAAACCCCGATTACAGGATGAAGCGCGACAGGTCGGTGTTCTTCGACAGGTCCCCGACATGCTTCTTCACATAGTCGGCGTCGATCGTCACCTTGCTGCCGTTGCGGTCCGGCGCGTCGTAGGAGATTTCGTCCAGCACGCGCTCCATCACTGTCTGCAGCCGGCGCGCGCCGATGTTCTCGACCGTTGCGTTGAGATCGACGGCGATGCCGGCCAGCGAATCGATGGCATCGTCGGTGAAGTCCAGCTCGACGCCTTCCGTCTTCATCAGCGCGATGTACTGCTTGATCAGGCTCGCCTCGGTCTCCGTCAGGATGCGCACGAAGTCTTCCTTCTCCAGCGCCCTCAGTTCGACGCGGATCGGCAGGCGGCCCTGCAGTTCCGGCAGCAGGTCGGACGGCTTGGAGACGTGGAAGGCGCCGGAGGCGATGAACAGGATATGGTCGGTCTTCACCGGTCCGTATTTGGTCGCCACCGTGGTGCCTTCGACCAGCGGCAGCAGGTCGCGCTGCACGCCTTCGCGCGAAGGGCCGCCCGAAACATCGGAACGCGCCGCGATCTTGTCGATCTCGTCGAGGAAGACGATGCCGTCATTCTCGGCTGCCTCCAGGGCGCGACGCACCACCTCGTCCTGGTCGAGCAGCTTGTCGGACTCGTCCTGGATCAAAAGGTCGTAGCTTTCCTTCACGGTGGTCTTGCGCATCTTGGTGCGCTTGCCGCCCATGGCCTTCGAGAGCATGTCGTTGATGTTCAGCACGCCGACGCCGGCAGGCATGCCGGGGATTTCGAAGCCGGGCATGCCGCCATTGCCGGTGTCGGCGACCTCGATCTCGATCTCCTTGTCGTCCAGTTCGCCGTCGCGCAGCTTCTTCTTGAAGCTTTCGCGGGTCGCCGGCGAAGCCGTCTTGCCGACCAGAGCCTCGAGCACGCGCTCCTCGGCGTTGACATGCGCGCGTGCCTTGACGTCTTCGCGCATCTTTTCGCGCACCAGGCCGATGCCGACCTCGACCAGGTCGCGCACGATCTGTTCGACGTCGCGGCCGACATAGCCGACTTCGGTGAACTTGGTGGCCTCGACCTTGACGAAGGGCGCGCCCGCCAGCTTGGCGAGGCGGCGCGAGATCTCGGTCTTGCCGACGCCGGTCGGCCCGATCATCAGGATGTTCTTCGGCATCACCTCTTCGCGCATCTGGCCTTCCAGCTGCTGGCGCCGCCAGCGGTTGCGCAGCGCGATCGCAACGGCGCGCTTGGCATCCTTCTGGCCGATGATGAAACGGTCGAGTTCGGAAACGATTTCGCGGGGAGAGAAATTGCTCATGAAATTACACGTCTACGCTTGTTTGATGGGAGGGAGTTTGTTGAGCACGGATGTGGGGAGCGTGGGCCGTACGATCAAGCGCCTGATGTGCTGCCAGCCTGCACCGAAGGTTATGATCAAGGCGCCGACCACCAGCAGGATCAAGGCGAAGGGCGGAATGCCGGTGCTGTTGGCTGTCGAATTGACCAGATAATAGATGCCCAGCGACCCGAAATAGGCAAGTGTCGGCACCAGCAGCGACCGCCGATCAATGGCAAGCGCCACATAGACGAAGGCGATGATGAGGATGGCCAGCATGATCGTGGCATTCGCATCCGGCTCGATACGGCCCATCACGACATCCTGGCCCGTCGCCATGATGAAAAGCGGATGCACCAGCATCGGCGCCGACACGACATGCAGCCAGAACGCACAATCGGACCAGATCTTGCGGCGCTCGCGGTCATACACGTCCAGCGCGACGGCCGTTCCGAAGACAATCAGGCCGCAGATCAGCGGCATGTAGAGGGCGGCGCGCATCAGTTCCGGCATGTCCTCTAGGCGCGGCGGCGCAACGGCACCCGTGGTCACGCCGTCGTAAAGCAGCAGTGCGGTCTGCAGGAAGGCGAGCAGCGTCGCGGCAATTGCAAAGACACCGGCAAGAATGGGAACCTTGAAGCGCCAGAAATAAAGTGCCACCGCAGCCATGACGCCGCCAAGGAAGAGGTAGCCGGCACCCGAGATCTGCTGGCGCAGCGCCAGCAGCTGCCAGATCGATTCCGGCTTCTGGATCGGATAACGCGCGGAGACCTCCAGTCCGAGCGCGACGGTGAAGGAGATGACGAAAAACAGGCTGAGCACCGTCGATGACAGTTTCATGCGGTGCTGGCGCGTCACGACCTCGGCGATCACCCAGGAAAACACCGCAACCAGCGCCGCGATCCACAACCGCTGGCCCGGCAGCAGCGTGTTGAGCACGAAGTAGAAGCCGACCGTCAGCAGGATCGTGCCGAGGGTCACGAAAAGGTCGTTGCCGCCGCCGATCAGCCGCAGGTTTTCCTCGGCCGATTCCGACGCGTCTTCGGTGTTGAAAGGGCCGCTGCGTTCCAGCGCGTAGAGCCGATCGCGCTGCTGTATAGTGATCACGCCCTGGCTGACGGCGCTGTCGAGCGTTTCGTGGCTGATCACAACAGGCTTCCTGTCATCATGCGGCGCCTTGCCAGGCTTTGACCGCTTCCAGCGGATAGACCAGCATCAGCACGTTGAGCGTGAGATTGTCGCGGATCATATAGCCGGTACCGAGTTCGAACAGAATGGCGATGGCCACGACCAGCCAGACAGGAAAATAGCGGGCGGCCGCGAAACCCACGATCATGGCCAGCGTGTCCGACAGCGAGTTGACGATGGAATCGCCGAAATAGTCGAGCGCTATCGTGCCGGCACGATAGCGGTCGATGATGATCGGACTGTTTTCCAGGATCTCCCAGCCGCCTTCGATCACCAGCGCAAGGGCAAGCCTGACCCAGACCGACGAGCGTGGAAACAGGAATTTCGCCAGTGCGTAGAACAGGAAGCCATGGATGATATGCGAAGGCGTATACCAGTCGGTGATGTGCTGGGAATTTTCCGAACTCATCACCACGCCATGCCACAGCTTGACGGTGCCGCAGGTGCAGATCGCGGGATGACCTTGAAAATGGAGCGTCAGTGCCTGGATGGCGACCAGTGCGGCCGCAATGGCAATGCCGGCCGGCCAGGCCAGCCGCTGATGCAACGGAAGATCGTCCGCGCCGGCAGTGGTCATTCGGCGTCCGTGTCGTCTGGATTGTCGATGGCCATCAGCAAGGCTTCGCCGCCGCCCTCTGTCCTGAAACGACGGACCGTCTGGAAGCCGACTTTTTCATAGGTTCTGATGGCGATCTTGTTGGCCGGATCTGGATCGAGGATCACGCGCGGTGCGCCTTCCTCGAACAGCATTTCGACGAACTCCGCGATCAGCCGGGTGCCGTGCCCTTTGCCGATCAGGTCGGGTTCGCCGATGAACTGGTCTATGCCCAGCGTGCCGGTCGGTTGATCCTGGAACGGGTTGTCGCCCTCGTCGAGATGGGGATCATAGCTCTGGATGAAGCCGATCGGCTTGCCGTCCAGCTCGATGATGAAAGGCTCGGTGTCGACGCTGTCGATCGTCTCGGCGATGCCTTTCATCTCGGCTTCCTTTTCGCCCCACCAGGCAGCGACATGAGGCATGACGAGCCAGCGCGCCAGCAGCGGCATGTCGTCATGCGTCAGTGGACGAAAGCCGTAGCTGGGCGTATCAGGGGAACTCACGATCAGGCGGCGTCCAGCGTTTCGACGACGAAATTGTGGTTGGTGTAGACGCAGATGTCGGCCGCGATCTGCATGGCCTTGCGGGCGATCTCTTCAGCGTCCTTGTCGGTGTCGATCAAGGCGCGTGCAGCAGCCAGCGCATAGTTGCCGCCCGAGCCGATCGCCATGACGCCCTGTTCCGGCTCCAGCACATCGCCATTGCCGGTCAGCGCCAGCGAGACATTCTTGTCGGCAACCAGCATCATGGCTTCGAGCCGGCGCAGGTAACGATCGGTGCGCCAGTCCTTGGCGAGTTCGACGCTCGCGCGCATCAGCTGGTCGGGATATTGCTCGAGCTTGGCTTCCAGCCGCTCCAGGAGCGTGAAGGCATCGGCCGTCGCACCGGCGAAGCCGGCGATCACGCTGCCGCCCTTGCCGATGCGGCGCACCTTGCGCGCATTGCCCTTCATGATGGTCTGGCCGAGGCTGACCTGGCCGTCGCCGGCAATCACCACCTTGCCGCCCTTGCGCACGGTGACGATGGTCGTGGAATGCATGGAACGTTCGTCTGACATAAGTTGCTCCGATTCCGCGCCATCCCTTGCAAGGCGATTGGCGCGTTACGAGTTGAGTTGCGGCATATGTATGCAGCGCCATCCCGTTTGCAAACCCGGAAAGGGACGCGCCCTAACCCGACTCCGCATCCACAATAGACTCTGAAAGGCATATGTTTCGACTGACAGTTTTGGCAACTGGCAATCGCTGGATCATGCTGTTAGAACGCACTCGTTTTCCTGTAACGAGGATGAGGTCATGGCGCCCCGTTCGGCCGAAATCAGCCGCAAGACCAAGGAAACCGACATCGCCGTGTCGGTTCATGTCGACGGCACCGGAAGGTCCGACATCTCGACCGGGATCGGCTTCTTCGACCATATGCTCGACCAGCTGTCGCGCCACTCCCTGATCGACATGACGGTGCGGGCGGCAGGTGACCTGCACATCGATGACCACCACACTGTCGAAGACACCGGCATCGTCATCGGCCAGGCGCTGGCCAAGGCGCTCGGCGATCGGCGCGGCATCATGCGCTATGCCTCGATCGATCTCGCCATGGACGAGACACTGACGCGCGCCGCCATCGACGTATCGGGTCGGCCATTCCTGGTCTGGAACGTCGCTTTCTCGGCGCCCAAGATCGGCACCTTCGATACCGAGCTCGTGCGTGAGTTCTTCCAGGCGCTGTCGCAACATGCCGGCATCACGCTGCACGTGACCAACCATTACGGCGCCAACAACCATCACATCGCGGAAACCTGCTTCAAGGCAGTCGCGCGGGCGTTGCGTGCCGCGCTTGAAAGCGATCCGCGCCAGCCGGACGCGGTTCCTTCCACCAAGGGCTCGCTGCAGGGGTAGACACCGTTTCGAAATTGATCAGGCCGAGGCGAAAATGATGAGAAACGAGCACCGAAGTGGAGCGTACACGGCGCTACGAGAGCATCGGAGCGCAGCTTCTCTTCATTTGCAGCCCGGCCTCATCAATTTCGAAACCGGATCTTAGTCATGGCCAGCTTTATCGTCATGGAGCCGCCTTCCGATGGCCTCGGCACGAGGCCTGAAGGGACGCGGTTGATCCGTGACGGGTTTTCCTGGATCGCCTTCATCGTGCCGCCGCTCTGGCTGCTGTGGCACCGCCTCTGGTTTGCCGCCGTACTGGCTTTCATCGTTCTGGGCGCCTTGTCTCTCGTTGGGGAAAGCCAGGGTCTGGCCATTGCCGGTTCGCTGCTGACCCTGCTCGTCTCGCTCATCGTCGGCTTCGAGGGGGCCGCGCTACGGGCCGCGGCGCTGCGTCGCGCCGGCTGGACGGATTGGGGAGTGGTCGAGGCCGAGAATATGGCCGACGCCGAAACCCGCTACGCATTCGGCCACGAGGCGTCGGAACCCGCGTTTGAGCCAACCGAGCCGCTTCCGACCATCGTGCCTGCCGCCAATCCTGCGCGCTCGGTGCAGACTGGCATGGCGCTTGGACTTTCCCATCCCGGAAGACACTGACATGCTGGTTGCCATTATCGACTACGGCTCGGGCAATCTGCGCTCGGCCACCAAGGCCTTCGAACGCGCCGCGCGCGAGGCCGGCATTGCCGCCGACATCGACCTGACCGCGGACGCTGAACGGGTGCGCCGCGCCGATCGCATCGTGCTGCCGGGCGTCGGCGCCTATGCGGATTGCGCGGCCGGGCTGCATGCCGTCGACGGCATGTGGGAAGCCGTCCAGGAGGTCGCCGTCGCCAAAGGCCGTCCTTTCCTGGGCATCTGTGTCGGCATGCAGCTGATGTCGGAACGCGGGCTCGAAAAGACGGTCACCAAGGGTTTCGGCTGGATTGCCGGCGACGTGAAGGAGATCAAGCCTGCCGACGCTGCGCTCAAGATCCCCCAGATCGGCTGGAATACCATCGAGGTAAAGCAGGAGCACCCGTTGTTTGCCGGCATACCGACCGGGCAGGACGGGCTTCATGCCTACTTCGTCCACTCCTACCATCTTGATGCGCAGAAGCCGGGCGAGGTGCTCGCCGAGGCTGATTACGGCGGACGGGTGACGGCCGCCGTTGCGCGCGACAATCTTGCCGGCACGCAGTTCCATCCCGAGAAGAGCCAGGCACTCGGCCTTGCCTTGATCGCCAATTTCCTGCGCTGGAAGCCGTGAGGAGGATATTGTGAGCAAGAAGGGCTACTGGATGGCCATGATCGATGTCCGCGACCTCGACGTCTACAAGACGTACATCGAAACCAACGGTGCGGCCTTTGCCAAATACGGTGCCAGATTCCTGGTGCGTGCCGGCCGTCACACCGAGCCGGAAGGCCCGACCGGCAACCGACATGTCATCATCGAATTCGAGACCTACGAGACGGCGCTCGCCTGCTACAATTCGCCGGAATATCAGGAAGCGCTGAAGCATCGGCTGGCCGGATCGGTTGGCAAGGTTGCCATCGTCGAGGGGGCATAGATGATCCTTTTTCCGGCAATCGACCTGAAGGACGGCAAGTGCGTTCGCCTGAAACTCGGCGACATGGATACGGCTACCGTCTACAACGAGGACCCTGCCGATCAGGCGCGCGCCTTTGAAGCGCAAGGCTTCGAATGGCTGCACGTCGTCGACCTCAATGGCGCCTTCAAGGGTAAGAGCGTCAACAGCGCAGCGGTCGGCGCCATCCTGAAGGCGACCAGAAATCCAGTGCAGCTCGGCGGCGGCATCCGTACCTTGCCTCAGATCGAGGATTGGCTGGATCGCGGACTTGCCCGAGTCATCCTGGGCACCGTCGCCGTGCGTGATCCTGAATTGGTCAAGGAAGCCTGCCGGGCATTTCCCGGCAAGGTCGCCGTCGGCATCGATGCCAAGGGCGGCAAGGTGGCCGTCGAAGGTTGGGCCGAGGCCTCCAGCCTTGGTGTCGTCGAGCTGGCGAAGAAGTTCGAGGGTGCGGGTGTCGCGGCCATCATCTACACCGACATCGATCGCGACGGCGTGCTGACCGGTATCAACTGGGATTCGACAATCGACCTTGCCGAGGCGGTGTCCATCCCCGTCATCGCCTCGGGCGGCCTGGCTTCGATTGCCGACATCGTGCGTATGACCATGCCCGACGCCGCCAAGCTCGAAGGCGCCATTTCCGGTCGCGCGCTTTACGACGGGCGTATCGACCCGGCGGAAGCGCTGGCGATCCTGAAGGGCAAGACCAAGGAGGCTGCCTGGTGAAACTGTCGATCATCCTGGCCTCATACGACAGCGGCCATTTCCACGGCGGCTGCGGCCAAGGGCCCGATGCGCTGATCGCCGGCGGGCTGGTCGAAGCGCTGACACTTGCCGGCCACGAGGTCGACGTGGAAGACATCGGCAAGGTCGGTGACGAACAGGGGCGCGAAATCGCGACAGGGTTCGCGGTGTGCAACGCGGTTGCCGAAAAGGTGCGCGCCGTACGCGAAGAGGGCCGGTTCCCGGTCATTCTGGCAGGCAACTGTCTGACGGCGGCGGGTGCTGTTTCCGGCGAGGATGCCGATTCCATCATCTGGGCCGACCAGCACGGCGACCTCAACACGCCCGAAACCTCGATCTACGGTTTCCTCGATGGCATGGCGCTGTCGACGGTGCTGGGCCTGTGCTGGAAACCGATGGGGCTGGAGATACCCGGGTTCAAGCCGGTTGATCCGTCGCGCTGTGTCCTGGTCAATGCCCGCGATCTCGACCCCGATGAAAAGAAGCTGCTGGAAACCTTGCCGGTCATCCGCACCGAATGCGGCGGCGCCGTCGGAGCTGTCGCCAAGCTGAAGGCGACCGGCGCGACCCGCACCCACATGCATATCGACCTCGACGTGCATGATCCGAAAGAACTGCAGGCCAACCGCTACACGACGCAAGGCGGCCCAAATCCGGTTCAATTGCGCCGCGCGGCCTGCATCATGGCCAAGGATGTGCCGGTCGTCGGCATCACCATCTCGGCCTACGATCCCGCCTTCGACGCCCAGGCCGAAGTGCCGCCGCTGGTCGGACAGTTGCTCACCGAACTGCTTGCCACGGTAGAGGAACCGGGAGCTGCCCTGTGACCCTGAAGGCAAGAGTCATCCCGTGCCTGGATGTTAAAGATGGCCGTGTTGTGAAAGGCGTCAACTTCGTCGACCTGGTCGACGCTGGCGACCCGGTGGAAGCCGCCAAGGCCTATGACGCGGCCGGTGCTGACGAACTCTGTTTCCTCGACATCACCGCCTCGTGCGACAACCGCGAGACCATCTTCGATGTCATCGCCCGTACCGCCGAACAGTGTTTCATGCCGCTGACGGTCGGCGGTGGCGTGCGCCAGGTCGCCGATATCCGCAAGCTCCTGCTGGCCGGCGCCGACAAGGTGTCGATCAACACCACCGCGGTGAAGAACCCGTCTTTCGTGGCCGAAGCCGCCGACAAGTTCGGCAACCAGTGCATCGTCGTTGCCATCGACGCCAAGAAAGTATCGGCAGCCGGTGAAGCCGACCGCTGGGAGATCTTCACGCATGGCGGTCGCGAAAAGACCGGTATCGATGCCGTCGAGTTTGCCCGTAAGATCGTCGATCTCGGTGCCGGCGAAATCCTGCTGACATCGATGGATCGCGACGGCACCAAGGCGGGATACGACATCGCCCTGACGCGCGCGGTTGCAGATGCCGTTCGCGCTCCGGTGATCGCGTCCGGCGGCGTTGGCAATCTCGACCACATGGTTGCCGGCATCCGCGACGGCCATGCCACTGCCGTGCTTGCCGCTTCCATCTTCCACTTCGGCACCTACACGATTGCCGAGGCCAAGCAGCATATGGCGGCGGCTGGCTTGCCGATGCGACTCGACTCGCTCCCCAAACGATCCTAAACGGCTATTATGACTGGCTTTTCGCTGCCCGATCTCGAAGCGACCATCCGCGAGCGCGCGCATTCCGGCGACCCGGAATCGTGGACGGCCAAGCTTTATGCGCGAGGCATGGACAAAGCCGCGCAAAAGCTCGGCGAAGAAGCCGTAGAAACCGTCATTGCCGCCATCAAGGGTGACCGGCAAGGGCTCGTTTCGGAAAGCGCAGATCTTCTTTATCATTGGCTGGTGGTGCTCGGTATCGCCGGCGTGCCGCTGGACGATGTTCTGGCGGAACTCGAACGCCGGACCGGGCGTTCAGGCGTTGTCGAAAAGGCTTCGCGGGGCGAGCGGGACTGATGCTGGAAAGGGCGGGGATCTCGATGGACCAGCTCACGCCGACCGAGAAATATTCTCCCTATCTTTTCTTTTCCGCCGAGGACTGGGCCAAATTCCGCGCTGACACGCCGCTGACGCTCGGCAGGGACGAGATCGACAGGCTGCGATCGCTGAACGACCCGGTCGATCTCGAGGAGGTCACCCGCATCTATCTGTCGATGTCGCGGCTGCTTTCGGCGCATGTCGAATCCAGCCAGATGCTGTTTCGCCAGCGCCGGGCTTTCTTCAACAAGGAGAGCGTGGTCAAGACGCCCTACATCATCGGCATTGCCGGCTCGGTGGCGGTCGGCAAGTCGACTACCGCGCGCGTTCTGAAGGAACTGCTGGCGCGCTGGCCGTCGAGCCCCAAGGTCGACCTGGTAACGACCGACGGCTTTCTTCTGCCCAACGAGGTGCTGCGCCGCGACCGCCTGATGGAACGCAAGGGTTTCCCTGACAGCTACGACGTCGGTGCGCTGCTGCGTTTTCTATCGTCTATCAAGTCAGGCCAACGAGATGTGCGCGCGCCGCTCTATTCGCACCTGACCTACGACGTGCTGCCCGGCGCCTATGTGACCATCGACCGGCCGGACATCCTGATCTTCGAAGGCATCAACGTGCTGCAGCCCGGCAGGCTGCCGATGGACGGCAAGTTCGTGCCATTCCTGTCGGATTTTTTCGATTTCTCGATCTACATCGATGCCGACGAAGAACTGATCCATGAATGGTACATCGCGCGTTTCATGCGGCTGCGCGAGACGGCCTTCCGCAACCCGGAATCGTTCTTCCATCGTTATTCGCAGCTGTCGGAGACAGCGGCCCGCGCCATCGCCGAAGGCCTCTGGGCCAACATCAACCTGAAGAACCTGCGCGAGAACATCCTGCCGACGCGCCCCCGCGCCGACCTCATCCTGCGCAAGGGCGCCAACCACCTGGTCGAGGAGGTGGCGCTGCGGAAGCTGTAGGCGCAGTGGCCGGTTCTTTAAGAAGTCTGCGTCTATAAGCCAGCGACATTGGTCTCTGGCGACATGCAGCGGCTTCAAGATTTACCCCTCGTCTATCGGCTGGTCCTCTACGCGTCCTTGGCATTGGCGGCCGGTGTCGCCACTTCGATGACGATCGCATTTCTGAAGCCCGGCATCGATCCGTCGGTCGCGGACAAGGATTTCGCGAATTACTGGATGGCTGGACGCCTGATCCAGGAAGGGAAGGCGCTCGACCTCTTTGGGCCGCAACCCGTCTACTTCGCCCATTTGCAGGCTGCCTTCGGCGCCGATTTCCCATGGCACGCCTGGAGCTATCCGCCTCACTATTTGTTCTTTGTCTGGCCGCTTGGCTTGTTCAGCTACAAGGGCGCGGCGCTCGTCTTTCTGATCGGCTCCGGAACGGCGTTTGTTCTGGCCTTTCGTGCCTATGTCAACGAAGGCAGCGTCCTCGTGAAAGGAGGAAGCGCGTTGGCTTGGATAGCCATTGCTCCGCTGTTGCTGCTCAATCTCTGGTGCATGCAGAACGGGTATCTGAGCGGAGCACTCGCTCTCGGCGCCCTTGCCTTGCGGGACAGGCGTCCGATCTTAGCCGGCATTCTGCTTGGTGCGCTTACCATCAAGCCGCAGCTTGGAGTGTTGTTTCCGTTCCTGCTGATCGCCGAAAAGAGATGGCTGATGATCATCAGCGCCAGTGCAACAACAGGCCTGTTGGTCGCGATCTCGGTGGCTGTCTTTGGCAGTGGGGCGTGGCAAGGATTCTTCGAGCATGTCCTGCCATATCAGACCAGCGTCATGACAAAGCTTGGCGGATTGTTTCTCAGCATGCTGCCTTCGACTTTTGGTGCTCTGCGTAACCTCGGTGCCACCTGGGAGCTTGCCCTTGCCGTCCATTGGCTGGTGGCGATACCGGTGGCGCTGATCTCGATATTCGCGTTCTTCCGCAGCACGGATATGCACGGCCGTTCCAACATTTTGCTGATCGCAACTTTCATCGTCACGCCATACGCGCTGAACTATGACCTTGCTGGCTTTGCAGCGGCAATCGCGGTTTTGGCCTTGAGAGATTGCCTCAACCCGCATCGCCGCAGGATCACCCCTGTTTTCCTGGCCCTGGCCATGGTGTTGCCGGTGCTCATGGTGGTTTCGAATCTGGTTGGGATCACGATCGCCCCGATGGTCTTGCTTGGCGCCTGGATCATAGCGCTCGGACAAGGTGGTTTCGCTTTTCGAGGACCACTTCCCTGGCAACGAACGCCCCGACCGGCAGACTTCATTGCGCGGGCACCGGCTTCGTCACCCGCCTCAGCGTCAGGTTGATCCGACCGCCGTTCTTCAGCAGAGCCGAGGTCATCGGGTAGATGCGGTCGACGCCGTGGAAGGCGAGGCGACCGTCACCCCCCAGCACGACGACATCGCCTGATTTCAGCCTGAACGAAACCGTCTTGCCGTCGCGCACCGTCTGGCCGACGCGGAAAAGGCATTCGTCGCCGAGCGAGATCGACACCACCGGCGCGGCAAACTCCTGCTCGTCGCGGTCCTGGTGCAAGCCCATCTTGGCCTCCGCGGTGTAGAAGTTGACCAGGCAGGCTTCTGGTGGATGTGGATAGCCCGAAACCTCGCGCCACAAGGCAAGCAGGCTTTCCGGGATGGCAGGCCACGGCTTTTCGGTCGCCGGATGCATCGCCTGGTAGCGATAGCCGCGCTCCTTGTCCGTGACCCAGCCGAGCGAACCGCAATTGGTCATGCGCACGCTCATCTCCTTGCCGGTGCGCGGCATGGCCGGCACGTAGAGCGGCGCGTCCTGAACCACGGCGCGCACCGCCCCGAGGAGGGCTTCTTGAGCCGACCGATCGAGATAGCCGGGCATGTGGCGGACGCCTTTCGGCAGGACGAGCATGGGCTGGTTCCGGATTCGCGTGACAAACGAGGCTGACAATGCACCCGCCAATGAAAAACGGCGACCCGAAAGCCGCCGTCTTGTCGTTTTGATCCGTATGGCCGGATCAGGAAAGCTCAGGAATGCGCAGAACCTGGCCCGGGTAGATCTTGTCGGGATGGGTGAGCATCGGTTTGTTGGCCTCGAAGATCAGCGGGTTCTTGGCGCCCTGGCCCTTGCCGTACTGTGCCTCGGCGATCTTCCACAGATTGTCGCCCTTCTTCACGGTATAGAAGACAGGCGCCTTGGCGGGTGCGGCGGTGGCGGTATCGGCACCGACCTTGAGCTCGTCGGCCTGCACTTTCGAAACGCCCAGCGTGTTGCCGACGGCGATCACCGCCTTCTCGAAGATCGACTGGTCCTTGACCTCGCCTTTCAGCACTGCCGTGTCGCCCTTGATCTCGACCTGCACGCCATCGGTGCCGAGCTTGTGCGAATCCAGCTCCTTCTTCAGCGTGCCGGCGTCTGGTGCTGTTTCCTCATCGTCGCCAATGCCGAGCTTCTTGCCGACGCCCTTGACGAAATCGAAAATTCCCATTGGGAGGCCTCCATGCCTGTTGAGCGGGAGCGCCAACTTTGCATCTGAAAGCGTCGATGGGAAGTCACGTTGGGGAACGAGACAGTTATTCTTCGCCTACCCTGCCACGCAGCCTTTTGACCGTGGAACGCCCGGCCTTGCTTTTCAGCCGCCGTTCGACCGCGCCCTTGCTGGGCTTGGTCTTCTTGCGTGGCGGTGGCGGTGGTTCAGCGGCCTTGGCCACCAAAGCCGTCAGCCGGGAGCGTGCATCGGCGCGGTTCTGTTCCTGCGTGCGGAAGCGGCCTGCCTCGATGACGATGACACCGTCCTTGGTGGCGCGCTGGCCGGCGAAGCGGATGACGCGGTCGCGCACGCGCTCGGAAAGGCCGCCAGCGAGTGCTGCGTTGAAGCGCAGTTGCACGGCGGTGGCAACCTTGTTGACGTTCTGCCCGCCAGGACCGGAAGAGCGGATGAAACTCTCTTCCAGGTCGTCCGGGTGGATGATCGCCTCTGCGCTGACCCTGATAATCTCGTCATTTGCCATGACACAGTGATGGCGCGGCGGCAGCAAAAAGAAAAGGCCCGACCGAGGTCGGGCCCGTTGGAGGCAGAAACTTTAAAGGAAGCCTTGCGGAGCTTACTCTGCTGCTTCCTGAACGCGCGGCGCCGCGCCACGTACGGCGGCATCGACGTGGTCCTCGAACTTGCCGAAATTGTCGATGAACATGCCGACCAACTTGGCCGCCTGGCGGTCATAAGCGGCCTTGTCGGCCCAGGTCGAGCGCGGGTCGAGGATGGCACTGTCGACGCCGTCCACGGCCACGGGCACTTCGAAGCCGAAATTCGGATCGGTGCGGAACGCAGCCTGGTTGAGCGAGCCGTTCAGCGCGGCGGTGAGCAGTGCCCGGGTCGCCTTGATCGGCATGCGCCGGCCGGTGCCGTAGGCGCCGCCCGTCCAGCCGGTGTTGACCAGCCAGCAGTCGACGCCGTGACGGGCGATCAGTTCGCGCAGCAGGTTGCCGTATTCCGAAGGATGCCGCGGCATGAACGGTGCGCCGAAGCAGGTCGAGAAGGTCGCCTCTGGTTCGGTCACGCCCTTTTCCGTGCCGGCCACCTTGGCGGTGTAGCCGGACAGGAAGTGGTACATCGCTTGCGCCGGCGTCAGCTTGGCGATCGGCGGCATCACGCCGAAGGCGTCGGCCGTCAGCATGATGATGTTCTTGGGATGATTGGCCTGGCCGCTGGCGCTGGCGTTCGGGATGAAGTCCAGCGGATAGGCGCAACGCGTGTTCTCGGTCAGGCGGCCGTCGTCGAAATCCGGCACGCGCTGCTCGTCGAGAATGACGTTCTCCAGCACGGTGCCGAAGCGCCGGGTGGTGGCGAAGATCTCCGGCTCGGCCTCGGCCGACAGCTTGATGGTCTTGGCATAGCAGCCACCTTCGAAGTTGAAGATGCCGTGCGGCCCCCAGCCATGCTCGTCGTCGCCGATCAGCGTGCGCGACGGGTCGGCCGACAGCGTGGTCTTGCCGGTGCCGGACAGGCCGAAGAACACGGCGGCATCACCATCGGGGCCTTCATTGGCCGAGCAGTGCATCGGCATGACACCCTGTTCCGGCAGCAGGTAGTTGAGGGCGGTGAACACCGATTTCTTCATCTCGCCGGCATAGGAAGTACCGCCGATCAGCACGATCATGCGCGTCAGGTCGAGCGCGATCATCGTCTCGGTGCGCGAGCCATGCCGCTCCGCATCGGCGCGGAAGGATGGCAGGTCGATGATCGTCATCTTCGGCAGGAAGCTGGCCAGCGCTTCCGTCTCCGGACGGATCAGCAGGTTGCGGATGAACAGCGAGTGCCATGCGAATTCCGTGATGACGCGGGTCGGCAGGCTGAGTTCGGTGTCGGCGCCGCCGACGAGATCCTGTACATAAAGATCCTTGTCGGCCGCATGCGCCAGGAAATCGGCGAGCAGCGTGTCGAATTGGGCAGGCGTAATGGCCTTGTTGTTGCTCCACCAGACGGTGTTTTCCGTCTTGGCGTCGCGCACCACGAACTTGTCCTTGGGCGAACGGCCGGTGTGCTGACCGGTCTCGGCAACCAGGGCACCGTGAGCGGTCAACTTCGCCTCGTTGCGGCGCAGCGCCTCCTCATAGAGCTCGGCAGCCCCGAAATTGTAGCGCACCGTGCCCGAGGTCTTCAGGCCAATCGCGTCGAGTCCGTATGCGGGGTTACGCTTGCCGCGTTCCGCCATCGATATTCTCCCTGTTGATTGTAGCTTCGGTGGTTGCCCCAGGATCGGGTGATCCAAGCTTCGGAAAATGGCCAAAATCAGAAAAAGCAAACGATATCAAATCATTAATCGATTTAAAAAATTTGAAAGATGTTTAAATCGTTTAAAAGCGGAAAATTTGCTGGTTGTCCCCAGGGGGCAGGCAAAGGATCAGGCCGGGTGCTTCGTCCAATCTTGGCGAAGTGACGGCGAACGGCTCGTTGTGGACATGAGCGCTTAGCCGATGTAGGACGGCTGGCGGCGTGCCACATTTTGTACCCAATTTGTCCTGCAAAAGCCCCTTCCTACGGTATGAAGGGACACCCGCTTATGAGGGAGCCGCTGGAAATGGCGACAATCGCGCTGGTCGATGACGACCGCAACATCCTGACGTCGGTTTCGATTGCCTTGGAATCGGAAGGATACCGGGTTGAAACCTATACGGATGGCGCATCCGCGCTCGAAGGGCTCGCGGCGCGTCCGCCGAACCTTGCCATCCTCGACATCAAGATGCCGCGCATGGACGGCATGGAACTGCTGCGCCGCCTGCGCCAGAAGACCGACCTTCCGGTCATCTTCCTGACGTCCAAGGACGACGAGATCGACGAGCTGTTCGGTCTGAAGATGGGCGCCGACGACTTCATCAAGAAGCCGTTCTCGCAGCGCCTTCTCGTGGAGCGCGTGCGTGCGGTGCTGCGTCGTACCAGCGCCCGTGAGGCGGCGGCCAAGGCGCCGACGCAGGCGTCGCGCTCGCTGGAGCGTGGCCAGCTGGTCATGGACCAGGAGCGCCACACCTGCACCTGGAAGGGCGAGCCCGTCGTGCTCACCGTCACCGAATTCCTCATCCTGCATTCGCTGGCGCAGCGCCCGGGCGTCGTGAAAAGCCGTGATGCGCTGATGGATTCGGCCTATGATGAGCAGGTCTATGTCGACGACCGCACCATCGACAGCCACATCAAGCGGCTGCGCAAGAAGTTCAAGGTCGTCGACGACGACTTCGAGATGATCGAAACGCTTTACGGGGTCGGCTACCGGTTCCGCGAAGCCTGAGATTAACCGGGATCCGATGGCAGCAGAGGTGGAGCGGAACAGGCCTTCGGCCACGCGGCGGTCGTCGCGTGTCCTGCCCGCGGCCTTGTCGAGGGTGACGGTGCCGATGCGCCGTTTCCTCGGCCATCACATCTTCTCCAGCCTCACCCGGCGCATCCTGTTCCTCAACCTCGCCGGCCTGGCCGTTCTGGTCGTCGGCATCCTTTATCTCAACACCTTCCGCGACGGCCTGATCGACGCGCGCGTCGAAAGCCTGATGACCCAGGGCGAGATCATCGCCGGCGCGGTCGCCTCCTCGGCGACGGTCGAGACGGATGCCATCCGCATCGACCCGGAAAAGCTGCTCGAGCTGCAGGCCGGCCAAAGCCTTGGTCCTTCCGCCGACCAGCTCGACAATCTCGACTTTCCGATCAACCCCGAGCGGGTGGCGCCGCTGTTGCGGCGGCTGATTTCGCCGACCCGCACCCGCGCCCGCATCTATGACCGCGACGCCAACCTGCTGCTCGATTCCCGGCACCTTTATTCAAAGGGGCAGGTCCTGCGCTACGATTTGCCGCCGATCGAGGATGATGAGCCGAGCCTCGTCGAACGCGCCCAGAAATTCGTCTTCGATATTTTCTCCAACCGTTCGCTGCCGGTCTACAAGGAGCAGCCGGGCGGCAACGGCACCGTCTTCCCGGAGGTGATGAAAGCACTGACAGGCGGACCATCCACCTTTGTCAGGGTCAGCGAGCGGGGCGAGCAGATCGTCTCGGTCGCCGTTCCCATCCAGCGCCCTCGGGCGGTTCTCGGCGTGCTGATGCTCTCCACCGAAGGCGGCGACATCGACAAGATCGTCGCGACCGAACGCAAGGCGATCCTGCGCGTGTTCGGTGTGGCGGCGCTGGTGACGGCGATCCTCTCGATGCTGCTTGCCTCCACCATCGCCAATCCGCTGCGCCGGCTGTCGGCGGCAGCGGTGCGCGTGCGCCGTTCGATCAAGAACCGCGAGGAGATCCCGGACTTTTCCGACCGCCAGG
Source organism: Mesorhizobium sp. EU05-FHT14A09 (assembly GCF_058790995.1). Classification (NCBI taxonomy): domain Bacteria; kingdom Pseudomonadati; phylum Pseudomonadota; class Alphaproteobacteria; order Hyphomicrobiales; family Phyllobacteriaceae; genus Mesorhizobium; species Mesorhizobium sp. EU05-FHT14A09. The sequence continues at coordinate 21,010 of NZ_JBYTDF010000014.1, read as the reverse complement.
ACGAGATCGGCAATCTGTCGATCGCGGTGCGCGACATGACCAACGCGCTTTACGCCCGCATCGAGGCGATCGAAAGCTTCGCCGCCGATGTGTCGCACGAGCTCAAGAATCCCCTGACCTCGCTGCGCAGCGCCGTCGAAACGCTGCCGCTGGCCAAGAACGAGACCTCGCGCGGCCGGCTGATGGAAGTGATCCAGCATGATGTGAGGCGGCTCGACCGCCTCATCACCGACATTTCCGATGCTTCGCGCCTCGACGCCGAACTGGCGCGCGACGATGCGGCCAGGGTCGACTTCAAGCAGTTCGTCTCTGACCTTGTCAGCGTTTCGCGCGAGGCCTCCCATCACAAGAAGTCGGTCGAGATCGAGCTCAAGGTCGCCAAGCTGCCGCAGGGCGCCAAGGGCTACCACGTCCAGGGTCACGACCTGCGCCTCGGTCAGGTCATCACCAATCTGATCGAGAATGCTCGTTCGTTCGTTCCCGACGGCCATGGCCAGATCACGCTGTCGCTCGCCCGCTCGGGCAAGTTCAACATCCTGACGGTGGACGACAATGGTCCAGGCATCCGCGCCGAGAACATCGAACGCATCTTCGAGCGGTTCTATACCGATCGGCCCGCCGGCGAGGCGTTCGGGCAGAATTCCGGCCTCGGCCTGTCGATCAGCCGGCAGATTGTCGAGGCACATGGCGGCACCCTGACCGCCGAGAACATCCCGGGCACCAAGCCGGGTGAGCTCAGGGGTGCCCGCTTCGTCGTCGCCCTGCCGGCCGAAGGCTGAGCGCTTTGGCAAGAGGCAAGGCAGGGCCTGCGTCGAACATTCACGGCACCGCTCTGCTGGCCGGAGACCGCGGTATTCTCATCACCGGGGCATCGGGCTCGGGAAAATCGACGCTGGCACTGGCGCTGGTCGACCATTTTCGTGGGCAGGGCCTGTTTTCCAGGCTGGTCGCCGACGACCAGCTGTTCATTTCCAGCCATGACGGCCGGCTGCTTTGTGCCGCGCCGGCCACCATTGCCGGGCTTGCCGAGGTCGCGGGCATCGGGCCGCAGCCGATTTCATATGAGCGGGAAGCGGTCATCGACCTGTGCGTGCGGCTGGTTCCGGAGGCGGAAATGCAGCGCTTTCAGGCCGATGCGGCGATCGTCATCGCTGGGTGCGAGATTCCCGGACTCGACGTCGCTGCCCGCAACGTAACCCCCGCGCTGGCCGCGATTTCGGCACGGCTGGCGATCGCGTCTTTTCGATGACGTTACGGAACTTTTATGCTGCAATGCGTCAAAATGGCTCGCGCTGGCGCAAATTGGGGCTTGTCAACGCGACTTGCGTCGACAAGATAGCGCTCCCGCCGTCTGGACAGATGGCGAGAATAAGATGTGCCTGTGAAGGGGCCATGACGGGAGCCGCCAAAGAATGATCGGACTCGTGCTCGTGACGCACGGTCGACTGGCCGACGAGTTCCGCCTTGCCGTGGAACATGTCGTGGGACCGCAGGACAATTTCGAAACCGTCGCGATCGGTGCCGATGACGATATGGAGCAGCGCCGCAGCGACATCGTCGAGGCGGTACGGCGCGTCGACACCGGCGCCGGCGTCATCCTGCTGACCGACATGTTCGGCGGCACGCCTTCCAACCTGGCCATTTCGGTCATGGAAGCAGGCCGCATCGAAGTCATTGCCGGCATGAACCTGCCGATGCTGATCAAGCTCTCCAGTGTCCGCAAGAGCGACAATATGGTCACCGCGCTCGACGAGGCGCAGGCAGCCGGTCGCAAGTACATCAACGTCGCCAGCCAGCTCCTGACCAGCAAATGAACACCATGTCCTCCGATGCCGGCTATGTTGTCCGCGATATGCGGATCATCAACCAGCGCGGACTGCATGCCAGGGCTTCTGCCAAATTCGTCCAGGTGGCCGGCAGCTACGAGGCCGATGTCCACGTCGAGAAGGATGGCACCAAGGTCGGCGGCACCTCGATCATGGGATTGATGATGCTGGCCGCCAGCCCCGGCTGTTCGATCCGGGTCTCGGCCAAGGGCCGCGACGCAGCGCAGGTGATCGCCGCGCTCGACGAGCTCGTCGCTTCGAAGTTCGGCGAAGAGATCTGACCTTGGCGGGCCTGCCGGGCTCGTCCCTGTCGGAACCGATCGCGGTTTTCGATGCCGGCATCGGCAGCTATGCGATCGTTGACCTCATCCGTCGTCATCAGCCCATGCGGGATATCGTCTATTTCGCCGATCGGGCCCGTTTTCCCTATGGCGACAAAAGCCGCGAGCAACTCCTGTCAATCATGCGGGGAACTCTCCGTTTCCTGCTGGGCTATGGGCCGCAGGCGATCGTGATGGCCTCCAACGCTCCCTCGATCATGGTGCTCGACGTCGTGAAACAGGCCTGCCCTGTCCCCGTCTTCGGTGTCGCGCCACCGCTGGCCGAGGCCATTGCCGGCAGCCGCACTGGCAGGGTGGGCGTTATGGGCGTGCGTTCGCTGGTCGAAAGCCCGGAACTGGCCCGCTTCGTCGCCGACCGGGTAGCCAATCCCGATCGTGTCGCCCTGATCAACGGCTCCGCCATGGTCGAACTGGTGGAGAGTGGCGCCTTCCTGACCGAACCCGAGCGAACGCAATGGACGGTCTCCAGGTTTCTGGCGGAGGTTGCGGCAAGCCATCCGGCGATCGACGTGCTCACTCTCTCGAGCACGCATCTGCCTTGGCTGCGCCCGTTCTTCGAAAGGGCTCGACCGGATTGGTCGTTCCTTGATCCGGCAGAGAGTGTCGTCGCGGCCTTGCCCATGCCAGGAACCGGTACGGGGCGTACCGTCGCGCTGGTCTCCGAAAGCGCGAGCTATACCGTCGAGGGCTTTCGCCGGATGCTGGAAAAACTCGATGTCGACCTGGCCCTGACCGTCGTCGAGCCCAACATCGCATAGCTTGCGCCATATGCGCAGATAAAGATTTCTTTATATCCCGTTGTCTGTTTGGGCGTGATCTGCTAGGCAGTCGCCAACGTCGCGTCCGCCTTTTGTGCCATCCGGCCAGGACGCGTCAGCACACCAAATCAATCGGAGCACTGCCATGACGGGTAGCAAGGATTATGTGATCGCCGATATTTCGCTTGCCGGCTGGGGCCGCAAGGAAATCGAGATCGCCGAGACGGAAATGCCGGGCCTGATGGCCTGCCGCGAAGAGTTCGGCGAGAAGAAGCCGCTCAAGGGCGCCCGTATCACCGGCTCGCTGCACATGACCATCCAGACCGCGGTGCTGATCGAGACGCTGAAGGCGCTCGGCGCGGAAATCCGCTGGGCCTCCTGCAACATCTTCTCGACGCAGGACCACGCCGCGGCCGCCATCGCCGAGACCGGCATTCCGGTTTTCGCCGTCAAGGGCGAGTCGCTCGAAGAGTACTGGGAATACACCGACAAGATCTTCCAGTGGGCTGACGGCGGCGTCTCCAACATGATCCTCGACGATGGTGGCGACGCCACCATGTACATCCTGATCGGCGCCCGCGCGGAAGCTGGCGAGGACGTCCTGTCCAAGCCGGGCAGCGAGGAAGAGGAAATCCTCTTCGCCCAGATCAAGAAGCGCCTGCAGGCATCCCCCGGCTTCTTCACCAAGCAGCGCGAAGCGATCCGCGGCGTCACCGAGGAAACCACCACCGGCGTCAACCGTCTCTATCAGTTGCAGAAGAAGGGCCTGCTGCCTTTCCCTGCGATCAACGTCAATGACTCGGTCACCAAGTCGAAGTTCGACAACAAGTATGGCTGCAAGGAATCGCTGGTCGACGGCATCCGCCGCGGTACCGACGTGATGATGGCCGGCAAGGTTGCCGTGGTCTGCGGCTATGGCGACGTCGGCAAAGGCTCGGCCGCCTCGCTGTCCGGTGCCGGCGCCCGCGTGAAGGTGACCGAAGTCGATCCGATCTGCGCGCTGCAGGCGGCCATGGACGGCTTCGAAGTGGTCACGCTGGAAGACGCTGCTCCGACGGCGGACATCGTCATCACCACGACCGGCAACAAGGATGTCGTGACGATCGACCACATGCGCGCCATGAAGGACATGGTGATTGTCGGCAACATCGGCCACTTCGACAACGAGATCCAGGTTGCCTCGCTGCGCAATCTCAAATGGACCAACGTCAAGCCGCAGGTCGACATGATCTCCTTCCCGGATGGCAAGCGCATGATCCTGCTGTCGGAAGGTCGCCTGCTCAATCTCGGCAACGCCACCGGCCATCCGAGCTTTGTGATGTCGGCTTCTTTCACCAATCAGGTGCTGGCGCAGATCGAGCTGTGGACGCAGCCGGGCAAGTACGAAAACAAGGTCTACACGCTGCCGAAGCATCTCGACGAGAAGGTGGCTCGCCTGCATCTCGGCAAGCTTGGCGCAAAGCTCACCGAGCTGTCCGGCGAGCAGGCCTCCTATATCGGCGTGACGCCGCAGGGTCCTTATAAGCCGGAACACTACCGCTATTAACCTTATCTGATCTTACTACAACATATGGAGGCCGGGCGATTGACATTTCGCCCGGCTTTATTTTTGCGGAATCGCCGCCTTCCCGTCGATTCGACGAGCGGGTATTGTCAGGTGATTCGCGAAGCTTCCTGCTCGCGCGCGGCCGCGATCCGGTCCGGCTCACGGCATGAAGCGCGGGTTTCCGGTAAAGGGGCGTTCTTTGCGTGTCCGGGACGGGCCACGCAGCGCTCCGGATTCGGGACTACGGCGGGTCGGGGACGGCTTGCATTCAGGCGGAGAGGACCAGCATATGCCGGGGGAAGACCCGCACGAGGCGGGACAGGCCGTAACCGGCGGCAAACAGGATTCGGCGATCATCGATCGCCTCGCGGCAGCCGGCCGTCGGCTTTCGCCGCGCCGGCGCTTCTCGCGCCTGCTTGGCTGTACGGCGTTGTTCTTTCCCTTCGGCAATCTTGCCGTCCAGGCCCAGGAAACCGCGATCAGGGCCTCCGGCGTGCCGATAGGCACTATTGAAGTCATCCAGCTGGCCGTCACGGTCGGCGTCCTGGGCGCAGCCCTTATCTCCGCCATTGCTCTGATCCGCGAACGCCAGCGCACAGCGACCGAAAATGCCGACCTGCGTGCTCGCCTGGCTGATGCCAACGCTTCGCTCCAGCGCTCCGAAGCGCTGGTCAATCTGCGCGACCAGCGCGTCGTGGTCTGGTCGGCGGACAACAGGAAGCCGGATATCGTGGGCGGCCTGCCGATCGAGACCGGCGCGCCGGACGATCGCGCCGCTTTCCTCGCTTTCGGGCGCTGGCTGATGCCACGGTCTGCGGCTGCACTGGAAAATGCGATCGCCGCCTTGCGCGAAAAGGGCACCTCTTTCGATCTCGTCGCGGAAACCCAGGCCGGCGCACCGCTCGACGTGCAGGGGCGCAAGAATGCCGCGCACGGCATCGTGCGTTTCACCTCCCTGTCCGAGACGCAGCGCAATCTCGCCCGGCTCAGGCTGGAGCACCAGCAGATCGTCGCCGAACACGACACCATGCTCGGCCTGTTCGACGCGCTGAAAATGCCGTTCTGGCTGCGCGGCGTCGACGGCCGCCTGAAATGGGTGAACCGCGCCTATTGGAGCGCGGTCGAAGCCAATGATCGCGAAGCGGCTTTGCGGGATGGCCGCGAATTCCTCGGCGGGCAGGCGCGCGACGCCATCGTCAGCCAGCACCAGCAGCGGCCGGTGTTCGAACAGACGCTGTCGACGGTCATTGCAGGCGACCGCCATGTCTTTTCGGTCACCGATGTCGCCAGCGCGGAAGGGTCGGCTGGCCTTGCCTATGACGTCAGTGCCGCCGACACCGTGCGTGAGGAGTATGAGCGCACCGTGCGCAGCCATGCCGACACGCTCGATCAGCTCAACACCGCGGTGGCGATATTCGACGCCGATGAGAAGCTGCGCTTCTACAACCAGGCCTTCCAGAAGCTCTGGGGGCTGGATACTGCCTTTCTCGTCAGCACGCCCGACAATGCTCTGCTGCTCGATCGATTGCGCAGCGGAGGCAAGATTGCCGAACAGCCGGAATGGCGCCGCTGGAAGGAAGGCCTGCTGTCGGCATACCGCTCGGTCGAACCGGTCGAGCACTGGTGGCATCTGCCGGACGGCAAGACCATCCGTGTGGTCGGCAATCCACAGCCGAAGGGCGGCGTCACCTGGGTCTTCGAGAACCTGACCGAAAAGATCGATCTCGAAAGCCGTTACCAGACGGCTGTGCGCGTGCAGGGCGAAACCCTCGACAATCTGGCCGAGGGTGTCGCTGTGTTCGGGCCGGACGGCCGGCTGCGGCTGTCCAATCCGGCTTTCGCCACGATGTGGGCGTTGCCGAGCGATGCCACGCAACCAGGCATCCACGTTTCGCTGATCCGCGACCTCTGCGCCAGCCGCGCGGCGGACGGTCCCTGGACGGGCTTTGTCGCGGCCGTCACCGGTTTCGACGACGAGCGCCGCGACCGTCACGGCCAGGTCACGCTGGAGGATGGCAGCGCGCTGCGCTACGCGGTCATCCACCTGCCGAACGGACAGGTGATGCTGACGTTTGTCGACGTCACCGACAGCGTCAATGTCGAACGGGCCCTGAAGGAGAAGAACGACGCGCTGCTGAAGTCGGATCAACTGAAGAACGAATTCGTCCAGCACGTCTCCTACGAACTGCGTTCGCCGCTGACCAACATCATCGGTTTCACCGAACTGCTGTCCTTGCCGGCAATCGGTCCGCTGAACACCCGGCAGCAGGAATATCTCGACCATATCGGTTCGTCGTCTTCGGTGCTGCTGACCATCGTCAACGACATTCTTGACCTCGCCACCGTCGATGCCGGCATCATGCAGCTCGAGATTTCCGAGGTCAGGGTGGAAAGCACCGTCGCAGCTGCTGCGGAACTGGTGGCCGACCGCCTGGCCGAGCATTCGATCCGGCTCGGTGTGGACATCTCCGCAGCACCCAAGAGCTTCCACGGCGACGAGACCCGCGTTCGGCAGATCCTCTACAACCTGCTCAGCAATGCCGCCAACTATGCGCCCGAGAAGAGCACCATCGCGCTGACCTGCCGCGAAACCACCAACGGCGTCGAATTCTCGGTGCATGATGACGGGCCCGGCATGCCGCCGGACGTGCTCGATTCGGTGTTCCGTCGTTTTGAACCGCGCGTGAACGGCGGTCGCCGGCGTGGCGCCGGGCTCGGGCTCTCCATCGTCAAGAGTTTCGTGGAACTGCACGGCGGCACCGTGCGTATCGAAACCGGTGAAAACCGCGGCACGACGGTGATCTGCCTGTTTCCGGCGGCTCCCACCGGCATCCGCGCAGCGGCCGAATAGCATTGATGCTGGAACGGTTTCTCGGCGACGAAGCGGCGACGATGCGTCTCGGCGAGGATCTCGCCATGGCCTTGCGCCCCGGCGATGTGCTGGCGCTCCATGGCGACCTCGGCGCCGGCAAGTCGACGTTGGCGCGAGCCTTGATCCGCGCGCTGGCCGACGACGCCGCGCTCGAAGTGCCGAGCCCCACCTTCACCCTGGTGCAGAGCTACGACACGCGCATACCGGTGCATCATTTCGATCTCTATCGGCTCTCCTCGGCCGAGGAACTGGAAGAACTCGGCTTTCCGGATGTGCTGAAGGATGGCGCGGCTCTGATCGAATGGCCCGAGCGGGCGGACGACCGCTTGCCGGCGACGACGATCACCGTCGAACTCACGCATCAGGATGAAGGCCGCCTCGTGCGCATCCTGGGAGACGGACCCAGCCACCAGCGCATAACGCGATCCCTGGCCATGCGCGATTTCCTGCAGAGCTCCGGCTGGGGGGCGGCACAGCGCCGCCATTTCGTCGGCGATGCCTCGGCACGCTCCTATGAAATCGTCACGCTGGCGGACCAGGGCCCCCGCGTTTTGATGAATTCGCCGCGACTGGTGCTCGGCCCGCCGGTGCGTGACGGCAAGCCATATGCCGAGATCGCCCACACAGCGCAGACCGTTGCCGCCTTCGTCGGTGTCGACAGGCTGTTGCGCGACGCCGATATCGCGGCACCCGGGATCCATGCACAGGATCTCGACAACGGCTTCCTGCTCATCGACCATCTCGGAAGCGAGGGGCTGCTTGCTTCGGATGGGGCGCCGATCCTCGAGCGATACACGGTGGTCTCCGAACTGCTTGCCTTCATGCACGGCAAACGCTGGCCCGACCGGATCGCTGTTGCACCCGACACATTCCATGTCGTGCCACCCTTCGATCGTGACGCGATGCTGATCGAGGCGGACCTTTTGATCGACTGGTATCTGCCCGCCATTCGTGGGCATGCGGCAAGCGACGAAGAACGGAATGCGTTTCGGACCGCATGGGATGCCGTGCTGGATCGCCTCGGCTCTGCCGAACCGACCCTGATGTTGCGTGACGTGCAATCTCCCAATTTCATCTGGCGCGGCGACCGCACCGGTCTGGATCGGCTCGGTGTCATCGATTTCCAGGATGCGCTGATCGGGCCTTCGGCCTATGACGTCGCATCGCTGGCGCTGGACCCGCGCGTCACCATAGAGCCAGCGTTCGAGCGCGCTGTCGTCGAGGCCTATGTCGCCGCCCGTACCGTGGGCGGTGATTTCGACACGTCGGCTTTCGAACAGGCCTATGCCATCATGGGCGCGCAGCGGCATTCGAAGATACTGGGGATCTTCGTGCGCCTCGACCGGCGTGACGGCAAGCCGTTTTACCTCAAGCATCTGCCGCGAATCCGCGCCTATCTGCGCCGGCTCCTGGTCCATCCGGCGTTGGCTGACGTGCGGGTGCTCTACGAGCGTCTCGGCGTCCTCGAGGAGCCGGTTTGATGGCTGCTGAACATCCCACCACCGCGATGGTGCTGGCCGCGGGGCTCGGCAAGCGCATGCGGCCGATCACCGATACGATTCCGAAACCGCTGGTGCCGATTGCCGGCAAGACCTTGCTCGACTGGGGGCTCGACAGCCTGCAGCGGATCGGTGTCGAAAAGGCGGTCATCAACGTCCACTACCTGCCGGATCAGATCGTTCGCCATGTCGCGGCGCGCCGTGAACCCGGGATCGTCATCTCTGATGAAAGCGAGCGCCTGCTGGATTCGGCTGGCGGCATCGTCAAGGCACTGCCCGAACTGGGTGGCAGGCCCTTTTACATTCTCAACGCCGATACGTTCTGGCTCGATGCCGGCAAGCCCAATCTCGAACGACTCGCCCTTGCCTGGGACAGTTCGGCGATGGATATTCTGCTGATGCTGGCAGAACTTCCTTCCACCACCGGTCATTCGGGCGGCACTGATTTCCTGATCGCGCCGGACGGGCGGCTGTCTCGCGCTAACGGCGACCCTGACGGGGTGATCTATGCCGGCGCTGCGATCGCCAGTCCAGATCTGTTTGCCGGCGCTTCGGCCGAGCCGCATTCGCTCAACGCCTATTTCGACCGCGCCATAGCGGCCGGGCGGCTGTTCGGCTTGGTGATGGAAGGCCACTGGATCACGGTCGGCACGCCCGATGCCATAGCGCCGGCGGAAGCGGCGGTCAGAAGGGCTTTCGCGGACGCGCCCCGCGCAAACGAGTCCCGCGCGGGCATACCCCGCGCAAGCGAGTAATGAGCGTCCCGCCCCGTGTCTTTACGATAGCGTCCGGCTCGCCGTTCCTGCCGACGCTCGCCGATGCGCTGATCGAGGGTCGCCTGATCCCCGGCTTTCGGCATCGCGGCGATCCCCTGGCTCTCGCCGGTGCCACCATCTATGTGCCGACGCGTCGCGCTGCGCGCGCGCTGCGTGGCGTCTTTGCCGAGCGTCTGGGCGGAGCCTCGGCCATCCTCCCGGTCATCAAGCCGCTCGGCGAATTCGACGAGGACGAAGCTGCCTTCGACCAGGAAGCCGAGGACGCCGGCGCCATCGACCTCGCGCCGCCGGTCGCCGCGCTGGAGCGGCTTCTGCTGCTGGCGCCGCTGGTGCGTGCCTGGAAACGCCAGCTCCCAGCCCATGTCGCTGCTTTGTTCGACGAAGAGATCGTTGTTCCAGCTTCAGCGGCGGACGCCGTCTGGCTTGCGCGCGATCTGGCCGGATTGATGGATGAGATCGAAACGGAGGGCTCCGACTGGGCAAGGCTTGCCGGATTGGTTGAAGGCAATCTCGCCGGCTGGTGGCAGGTGACGCTGGATTTCCTGAAGATCGTCACCGAGGCCTGGCCGGGCGTGCTGCTCGAACGCGATCGTTCGAATCCGGCCGCACACCGCAGCGCGCTGATCCGGCTGGAAGCGGAGCGCCTGAAGCGCAATCCGCCGGCTGGCCCGGTGATCGCGGCGGGTTCCACCGGTTCGATCCCCGCCACGGCCGATCTTCTGGCAGTGATCGCAGGCCTGCCCAATGGCGCCGTGGTGCTGCCCGGTCTCGACACGGCAATGGACCAGCCGTCTTTCGACATCCTTACTGCACCGAACCCCCGGCCGGCGCTGCTTGGACATCCGCAGTACGGTCTCGCCAAGCTGATCGGCCGGATCGGCGTGGTGCGGGGTGACATCGAGGAAATCGGCAAGGCCGTTGCGGCACTGGACCGGCGCGCCGCACTGGTCTCCGAGGCGTTGCGGCCGGCCGAAACCACCGAGTTGTGGACCGAGACACGAGCTGTTTTCGAGACGGCTGATATTGCAGCTGCCTTGCAGGATGTGACGTTGGTGGAAGCCGCTAACGAACGCGACGAGGCCGCCTGCATCGCGCTTGCCCTGCGCCGCGCGGTTGTCGACCCGGGTCGGCGCGCCGCGCTTGTCACCGGCGATCGTGCGCTGGCGCGTCGCGTCTCCGCCGAACTGCTGCGGCTCGGCATCGTTGCCGACGATTCCGGCGGCAGGCCGCTGGCCGACACGCCGCCGGCCAGCCTGCTCAGGCTGCTACTCGACACTGTGCTGCGGCCGGGCGATCCGGTAGCGATCCTGGCGCTGCTCAAGCATCCGCTGCTCGGTCTCGGCCTGCCGCGCGCCGACGTGCGGCGGGCGGCCGAGGCCGTCGAACTGGTCGCGTTGCGGGGTGGGACTGGCCGGCCCGACCTCATTTCTCTGGCCGAGCTGTTCGAAGCCCGGTGGAAGCAGGCGCAGGAAGCAGAACGCCGGCCATTCTGGTTGTCGCGGCTGCCGGCGAAGCGCATCGAGGAGGCGCAGGTCTTGCTTGCGCATCTGGCCGACGCCATTGCGCCGCTCGCGGCCTGCCGCACCGAGCCTGAAAGCGACGTCGCCTCGCTGGTGCATGCAAGCGTTCTGGCGCTGGAGGCGCTCGGCCGCTCCGAGAACGGATCGCTTTCGGCTCTGTATGATGGCGATGCCGGCGAAAAGCTGGCTGAATTGCTGCGCGGCCTCGTCGGCGCGGATGCCGTCTTTACGCTGGCGCCGCAGGAATGGCCCGACGTGGCGATGGCACTGATCGCGCCGGAGATGGTCAAGCCGGCGCGCGGCGCCGACGCGGCGATCGCCATCTGGGGCACGCTGGAGGCCCGTCTGCTGCATGTCGACACACTTGTTGTCGGCGGGCTCAATGAAGGTGTCTGGCCGCGCAAGCCAGAGGGCGACCGCTTCATGTCGCGGCTGATGAAGACCGGCATCGACCTGGAGCCGCCGGAGCGGCGCATCGGCCTGGCGGCGCATGATTTCCAGATGGCGATGGGGGCGCCAGGCGTCGTGCTCACCCGCTCGGCGCGGTCCGGTGATGCGCCAGCTGTCGCGTCGCGCTGGCTGCAGAGGTTGCTGACCTTCGTCGGCAAGGAACAGGCGGAGCCGATGCGCCGGCGTGGCAACGAGCTGTTGGCTTGGGCAAGAGCCCTCGATGCAGGCCCGAAGGTGGATTTTGCGTCCCGGCCGCAACCCAAGCCGCCGCTGGAGAACCGGCCGCAGCATTTCTCGGTGACAGAGATCGAGACGCTGCGGCGCGATCCCTATGCCGTCTATGCGCGGCGCATCCTCAAGCTGATGCCGCTGGAGCCGGTGATCCGCGACCCCGGCGCCGCCGAGCGCGGCACGCTCTTCCACGCTATCCTGCATCGCTTCTCGCAGGCGGTGGCTGATCCGCGGGCGCCGGAAGCGCTTGCCGTTCTCATCGACGCCGGCCGCGCCTGCTTTGCCGAGGCAGCGTTGCCGGACGATGTCGAGGCGGTCTGGTGGCCACGCTTCGAAAAGCTGGCGTCCGGCATTATCGACTGGGAGCGCTCGCGTGCGGACAGCGTCGTGCGCCGGCAGTCGGAAGAACGCGCCGAGAAGACGGTCGTCGGGCAGTCCGGCGTGACCTTGTCGGGTTACGCCGACCGTGTCGATCTGCTCGCGGCCGGTCTTGCCGACATCCTCGATTTCAAGACGGGCTCATCGCCGTCGAAGGCGCAGGCGCACACCTTGCTGGCGCCGCAGCTGCCTCTGGAGGCGGCGCTGCTGAAGCGCGGCGCGTTCCGCGATGTCGGCGCGCGCGAGCCGGCCGAACTCGCTTTCGTCCGGCTCAAGGCCAATGGCGAGGTCGAGCAGGAATCGATCCTCGAATACAACCGCAAGCCGCGCACGGCGTCCGACCTCGGCGAGGAGGCCTGGGTCCGGCTTGAGAAACTGCTTCTTCATTTTGCCGATCCGCAGACCGGCTATCTGTCGCGGGCCCTGCCTTTCCGCGAAGGCGAGACCGATGGTGATTACGATCATCTTGCCCGCGTCCTCGAATGGTCCGCTGGCGGCGATGGTCCGGATGAGGGAGGGGAAGCGTGAAGAAGCTCTACCCCATTCCGTCCGGGACGGCCGAAAGCCAGGCACGTGCTTCGGATCCTCGCACCTCCGCCTGGGTCTCGGCCAATGCCGGTTCCGGCAAGACGCATGTGCTGGCACAGCGCGTCATCCGCCTGCTGTTGCGCGGCACCGATCCGTCCAAGATCCTCTGCCTGACCTATACGCGCGCCGCCGCGGCAAACATGTCGAACCGCGTCTTCTCGACCCTGTCGGAATGGACGGTGCTGCCCGATGCGGAGCTGGAGAAGAAGATCACCGCGCTCGACGGCCATCGCCCTGACGGTGAAACCATGCGCCGGGCGCGGCGGTTGTTCGCGGAGGCGCTGGAGACGCCGGGCGGCCTGAAGATCCAGACCATTCACGCCTTCTGCGAGTCGGTGCTGCACCAGTTCCCGCTGGAAGCCAACATCGCCGCGCATTTTGAAATGCTCGATCCGCAGATGGAGCAGGCGCTGCTGGCTCAGGCCCGGCGCGACATGATCACCGGCGCCGGCGCGCCGGGCGGCGTGCAACTGGCCGAGGCTTTTGCCACCGTGCTGGAGCGCGGCGGTGAGAAGGGGCTGGACGATCTTCTCTCCGAAATCATGCGCAAGCGCGACGGCCTGCGAGGGTTCATCGATGCCATCGATGGCCAGGGTTTCCGCCCGCTCTTCGACGAGTTCGGTTTCAAGGCCGGCGACACGGCTGCTGGCATTGCCGCATCGTTGTGGCCGCTGCCGGGATTCGAGCCCGGCTATTTCACGTCCTTCGTGCAGGCAGCCGAGGCGACCGATGCCCGATCCGCGCTCAACAACATCGTGCCTTATGCGGCGCTCGGATTCAGCGAGATGGATCCGCTGCGGCGCTTGCCGCTGCTGGCGAAAGGTTTCCTGCGTTCCGACGGCGACCCCTATGATCCTCTGAAGGCGTTCAAGAAGGCGCTGCTCGATCGGCTGCCTGACCTGGCCGAGCGGTATGAAGCGGCTGCCGCAGCGATTGTCCGGACCGCTGACCGGCTGGCGCTGTTTCGCATGCTGGAGGGCACCGTCGCTGCCCTGACGGTCGCCGACTGGCTGATCGGTCGCTACGAGAAGCTGAAGCGCGGGCGCGGCTTTCTCGACTTCAACGACCTCATCACGCGCACCGTCAGCCTGCTGTCGCGCACCGATGCCGGGCCATGGGTGCAATACAAGCTCGACCAGGGCATCGATCACATCCTGCTCGACGAGGCACAGGACACCAGCCCGGATCAATGGGGTGTCGTCACACGGCTGGCCGAAGAATTCTTTGCCGGCGAAAGCGCCCGTGTGGTGCGGCGAACGGTCTTTGCCGTCGGCGACGAAAAACAGTCGATCTATTCCTTCCAGGGAGCGGCGCCGGATTCTTTCCACGAGAGCCGCCAATTGTTCGCGCGCCGCGTGCGCGAGGCCGAGGCGAGTTTCGCCGATCTGAAGCTGACCTGGTCGTTCCGATCGACCGGCGATGTGCTTGCGGCCGTCGATCGCGTCTTCGCCGCACCCGAGACGCGCCGCGGCATCAGCAACGATCCCGATCCTCTCGACCACAAGGCGATCCGCAACGACGCGCCGGGTTATGTCGAGGTCTGGCCGTCGATCGGCGCGGATGTGGTCGAGGAGCCGGACGACTGGACCTTGCCGGTCAATCATGTCAGCGCGCCGGCGGTGCGCCTGGCCGAACAGATCGCCAGGACGGTCAAGCGCTGGATCGACAGCGGCGACGTCATTGAAGGCAAGGGCCGCAAGCTGAAGGCCGGCGATGTCGTCGTGCTGGTGCGCAAGCGCGACCGCTTCGTGCACGCGCTGTCGCGAAGCCTGAAGGAAAAAGGCATCCCGGTCGCCGGTGCCGACAGGCTGAGCTTGCCGGGCCATATCGCGGTCAAGGACCTGGTCGCGCTCGGCCGCTTCCTGATCCAGTCGCAGGACGACCTTTCGCTGGCGGCGTTGCTGCGCAGCCCGATCTTCGACCTGCCCGAAGACGCCCTGTTCGAGCTTGCCGCGCATCGCAGTGCGGGCACCTCGCTCTACAGGGCGCTGCGCGCCGGTGCCGATAGCGAGGAGACGCTGGCAAGGGTTGTGGCGCAGCTCGACGCCTGGGCCAACGAGGTCGCTTTCAAGCCGGTGTTCGAGTTCTATGCCGGGCTGCTCGCGCGCGATGGCGTCAGGCGCAGGATGATCGCCCGGCTGGGACCGGAGGCCGGCGACATCCTCGACGAGTTCCTCAATTTCTCTCTGGCCGAGGAGCGCGCCGGACTGCCCGGGCTGGAAGCCTTCCTGTCGACGCTGGAAAACACCGGCCCCGAGATCAAGCGCGAGATGGACCAGACCCGCGACGAGGTGCGGGTCATGACGGTGCACGCCGCCAAGGGCCTGGAGGCGCCGGTGGTCTTCCTGGTCGATGGCGGTGCCGCGCCCTTCAGCGACCAGCATCTGCCGCGGCTGATGCCGTTCGACGGATCGGCCAAGCATTGGCTTGGCAAGGGTTTCCTGTGGCGATCCAATGCCGAAGTCGCCAACGGTTTCTCCCAATCTGTCGCGGCCCGTGCCCGGGATCTTGCAGACGACGAGTACCGGCGGCTGCTTTATGTCGGCATGACCCGCGCCGAAGACAGGCTGATCGTCTGCGGCTACCATGGCAAGCGCACACCCAGTCCCGGCACCTGGCATTCCCTGGTGATGCGCGCACTTTCCGGCGCCGAGGAGACGGAGAGCCGCCCGCATCCGGTCGACGAAGGTGAGGTGTTCCGCTTCCTGTGGACGAAGTTTCCGCCACTCGCCGCCGTGGAAACCGGCGAGCAGGTCGAAGCCGAAATCCTCGCTTCGGTCCCCGCGGCCCTGTTCGAGCCGCTGCCGGTGATCGAAGATCTGCCGCGGCCGCTCTCGCCCTCCGGCGCGTCGGCGCTGATCGACGATGCGACGGAACCGATCACCGACCGCCGTTCGCCGGTGCTGGATGCCGACAGCGCGCCCGGAATGGCGGTGCGGCGCGGCCTGGCCATGCACAAATTGCTGCAGATGCTGCCCGACCTTGCGCAAGAACAGCATGCCGCCGCGGCCCGTCGCTATCTGGCGCGCGCCGGCAGCGACTGGACGGAGGCCGACCGCGAGCAGGCGTTGATCTCCGTCGCCAGCATCCTTGCCGATCCGCTTTTCGCTCCGCTGTTTGCGCCAGGTTCGCGCTCCGAGGTCTCGGTGATGGGCAGCCTTATGGTGAAAGGCAAGCCGCGCATCATATCAGGCAAGATCGACAGGCTGGCGGTCGCCGCCGACAGGGTCTTCATCGTCGACTACAAGACCAATCGGCCGGCGCCCGCGACTTTGGCCGAGGTGCCGGTGGCCTATGTGCTGCAGCTCTCGCTCTATCGCGCGCTGCTCAAGCCGCTTTATCCCGGCAAGGAGATCGCCGCGGGACTGCTCTTCACCGAAGCGCCGCGCCTGATCGAACTGCCGGCGGCGGCCATGGACGATGCCCTTGCCCGACTCACCGAGGCGTGACACAAACTGTGCTTGAATGGAGCTGCCTGCAGCACCACATCTAGCACAACGAAACATCCGAAAGGACTTGGCTATGGCCACCGTCAAGGTCGACAACAACAATTTCCGCGCTGACGTACTTGAGGCCAATGTGCCGGTCGTCGTCGATTTCTGGGCTGAATGGTGCGGCCCCTGCAAGATGATCGCCCCGGCGCTGGAAGACATTGCGAGCGAACTCGGTGCCAAGGTCAAGGTCGCCAAGCTGAACATCGACGAGAACCCGGAACTCGCCGCGCAGTTCGGCGTGCGCTCGATCCCGACCCTGATGATCTTCAAGGGCGGCGAAGTGGCCGACATCAAGGTTGGCGCCGCGCCCAAGACCGCGCTGTCGCACTGGATCAACGGCGCCGTCGCCTGATCTCGTCACGATAGTGAACAAAAAGCCCGGCCTTGTGCCGGGCTTTTTGTTTGCCCCCACCAAAGCCTTTTGCTGGCTCTCGCATGCGATGATGTTTTGGCTTTCCCTCGTTCCTGGAGCGTTTCCTTTTTACGGAAACGCGAAAACGCTCCAATTTTTTGCGTTTGCGCAATTCCGGACGGAAAACCTTTCCTGGAATTGCACCTGAAGCGTTCCCGTTTTCCACGGAAACGCGGAAACGCTCCGGGTTTTGTTTTCGTCGCATTTTGTAGCGCTACAAAATGCTCTGGGGAGGAAAGCACATGACAGGAACCGCCAAAGCCACTGTCTTCGTCGACAATGAACGCGTCATCGTCACCGAATACCGCTTCGCGCCGGGCGCCAATACCGGGTGGCATCGCCACGGTCATGACTATGTCGTCGTGCCGCTGATGGACGGAAAGGTGAAGCTGCTGACCAAGGATGGCGAGAGCTTCGGCGAGATGAAGAAGGGCGTGCCCTATTTCCGCAAGGAAGGCGTCGAGCACGACGTCATCAACGCCAATGACGGCGAATACGCCTTCATCGAAATCGAGCTGAAATAGACGCATCGTGGCTTCTTCGGACAGCTTGCGCCGCGCCACCGCGGCGCCCGCCGCACCGGCCCGGCTTCAAAGTGCCGACGAGACGTCATGGGCTTAGGACCGCTCGTGACTTTTGTCGGCTGCGCGGCGGTCGCAGCCTATGTCCAGACGCTGACCGGGTTTGCCTTCGGTCTGGTCATGATGGGCGCGATCGCGCTTGTCGGCTTGCTGCCGCTGCCGGACGCTGCTGCGATGGTTGGCATGCTGACCCTGGTCAATGCCGCACAGATGCTGCTCCAGGGCGGCTGGCGCGAGGTTGCGCGGCGCGAGCTGCAGCTGATCCTGCTTGCGAGCCTGCCGTCGCTGCTGGTTGGCTACGCGCTGCTGGAATGGCTGGCCGATACGCGCGCGGACCTGCTCAAGGTTGGTCTCGGCATGGTCATCATGTTGTCCAGTCTGCAGCTTGCCATGCGGCCGATTGGACTGGAGAAACGCTCTTCGGACGCGAGTTTTGTCGGCTTCGGGTTGATCTCGGGGCTGATGAGCGGATTGTTTGCCACCGGCGGCCCACCGCTCGTCTATCATCTCTTTCGCCAGCCCTTGCCGCATGAGCGTATCCGCGAGACTTTGGTCACCGCGTTTGGAGCCGCCCAGGCCGTCCGGCTTGTCGTGGTGGTGGCCAGCGGCAACCTGCCGTCCATGTCGCCGGTCGCGCTTGCTCTGGCCATTCCGGCGGTGATGTTGATGACCTATGCGGCGCGGCGCTGGCCGCCGTCACTGTCGCAACAGACGATGCGAAAGATCGTCTTTGTCCTGCTTTTCCTGTCGGGTCTTTCGCTGGCGCTGCCTGCTGCGTTGCATCTCGCGGCCTGATCCGCCCCTCGAGCAATTTCAGGGAAAGCGCGTAACGGTTTGCCGTCCGAAATTGCGTCAAACAAAGAGCGAGAGCAATTTCAGGGAAAGCGCGTAACGGTTTGCCGTCCGAAATTGCGTCGAGACAAAGAGCTGGAGCGCTTCCGCGAATGACTGAAAAACGCTCTAGGTCGGCGGGGTGCCGTTTTCGGCCAGCACGGCACCGGCGAGATAGAGCGAACCGCCAATCAGGATGCGCGGCGGGACTTCCTTTTCGTCCCAGGTATCGCGCAGCAGCATCAACGCGCTGGCCACCGAGCTGACCGGTTCCGCCGACAGTTCCGCTTCGGCCGCGCGCGCCGCCAGCTCGTCATTGGGCACGCCGGCGTCGCTCATCGAGACCGGCACCGTGTAGACATGCCTGGCCAGCCCCTTGAAGGCACGGAAATAACCGCTCTGGTCCTTGGTGTTGATCATGCCTGAAATCAGGAACAGCGGCCGCGGCGTCTTTTCTTCCTGTTCGGCGAGCGCCTCGGCAACCACGGTGCCGGCGCCCGGGTTATGGCCGCCATCCAGCCAGATCTCGGCGCCGCGCGGCGCCAGCTCCACCAGCCGTCCCTGCGTCAGCCTCTGCATGCGGCCCGGCCAGGACACGTTGGTCATCGCCTCGTCCGCATCACGTTCGCTGATCTCGAACCCGGCGGCCTTGACGGCGGCAATGGCGGCTGCGGCATTGGCGAACTGGTGGCGGCCGGGCAGGCGCGGCGGCGACAGATCCATCAGCCTGTCACCGTCCTGATAGACCATGCGGCCATTCTCGCCAAAGGCCAGGAAATCCTGGCCATAGACCGAGAGTGGCGCCCGCAACCGTTCTGCTGTTTCGATCAGCACCAGCTGCGCGGCCTCGAATTCCTGCGCGCCGACCACGACCGGGCAACCGCGCTTGATGATGCCGGCCTTTTCCGCCGCGATCAGTTCGACGCGGTCGCCGAGATAGGCTTCATGGTCGAGCGAGACCGGCATGATCACCGAGACGGCCGGCCGCTTGATGACATTGGTGGCATCGAAACGGCCGCCAAGGCCGACTTCCATGATGACGGCATCCGCCGGATGTTCTGCAAACAGCAGGAAGCCGACGGCGGTCAGGATCTCGAAGACCGTGATCGCCTCGCCGGCATTGGCTTCCGCCACGCGGGCAATCGCGTCGGCAAAGACCTTGTCCTCGACCAGCCTGCCGCCCCCTTCGGCACCCAGCCGGTAGCGTTCATGCCAGTTCACCAGATGCGGCGAGGTATGCACATGCACACGATAGCCTGCCGCCTCCAGCAGTGCGCGCGAGAAGGCCGCGCAGGAGCCCTTGCCGTTGGTGCCGGCGACATGGATCACCGGTGGCAGCTTGTCCTGTGGATTGCCCAGCCGCTCCAGCAGGCGGCTGACGCGGTCCAGCGAAAGGTCGAAGCCTTTCGGATGCAGCGTCATCAGATGTTCGATCTGACGCTCGGCGGAGAGTGTGGTCATGCGGAGGCTCCCCGCTGCACTTGAACAGGGTTACGCTTGCGGGCGCGCTTCCGGCTTGGCCACGACCGGCGGCAGGATTTCCGGCTCCACGGCCTTCTTTTCCACCGGCTGCTTGAGCAGCAGCTTGAGCAGGTCAGCCACGGTCTTCTTCATGTCCAGCCGGGAGACGACCATGTCGACCATGCCGTGATCCATCAGATATTCCGAACGCTGGAAGCCCTCGGGAAGCTTCTCGCGGATGGTCTGCTCGATGACGCGCGGGCCGGCGAAGCCGATGAGTGCGCCGGGTTCAGCGATGTGCACGTCGCCCAGCATCGCGTAGGACGCGGTTACGCCGCCGGTCGTCGGGTTGGTGAGCACGACAAAATAGGGCAGGCCGGCTTCTTTCAGGCGATCGACAGCAACGGTGGTGCGGGGCAATTGCATCAGCGAGAGGATACCCTCCTGCATGCGCGCGCCGCCCGATGCAGCAAACAGGATCAGCGGGCGCTTGCGCTGCAGGGCGACCTCGAAGGCGCGGATGATGGCTTCGCCCGCGGCCATGCCGAGCGATCCCCCCATGAAGGCGAAATCCTGCACCGTGACCACGACGGGGAGCCCCTCGATCGTGCCGGTGGCATTGAGGATGGCGTCTTCCATACCCGTCTTGGCCTTCGCCTCCTTGAGGCGGTCCGTGTAGCGCTTCTCGTCGCGGAACTTCAATGGATCGAGGACGACCTTGGGGTTCTCGATCACCTCGTATTTGCCGTCATCGAAGAAGAATCTCAGCCGCTCCTTGGCTGAGATCTTCATGTGATGGCCGGAGGAAGGGATGACGAACTGGTTCCCTTCCAGGTCCTTGTGGAAAATCATCTCGCCGGTCTCAGGGTCTTTCACCCAGAGGTTTTCCGGCACTTCCCTGCGGCCCAACATCGAATTGATCTTCGGGCGAACGAAGTTGGTGATCCAGTTCATCGCTTCGGCTCCTGCCCTTGTTTGATAGGGCTTGTCTGGAAAGAGGTAGGAAAACTATTCGGCAGCAGCAAGGCGGGCCGAACGCACGCCTTGGGCCAGGCCGCTCACCAGCGTGGCCACTGCCTCGGCCGGATCGGCGGTCTTCTCACCTTTCGGGCCGAGCACATTGGCAACCGCGTTGACGATCGCCGTGCCCACCACGACACCGTCGGCGGAAGCACCGATGGTGCGCGCCTGCTCGGCGGTCTTGACACCGAAGCCGACGCAGACCGGCAGGCTGGTGTGCTCCTTGATGCGCTGGACAGCCGTCGCCACCTTGGTGGTGTCGGCCAACGCCGAACCGGTGATGCCGGTCATCGACACGTAGTAGACGAAGCCCGAGGTGTTCTCGAGCACCTTGGGCAGGCGCCTGTCATCGGTGGTCGGCGTCGCCAGCCGGATGAAGTTGATGCCGGCCTTCAAGGCGGGAACGCACAGTTCCGCGTCCATTTC
>NZ_JBYTDF010000013.1:0-144661 GCF_058790995.1 Mesorhizobium sp. EU05-FHT14A09 | reverse complement strand
GCTCGTCTTCACAACCATCGCAAACATCCCCCTGCTCAACGCAGGGAATCACAACCACCTAATTTTGCAACGGTCCCGCAAGGGGGGAGATAGAAGGCGCCGCGCCCTTCATGCCACGCACCCCTCTCGCCCTGGCACACAAATTCACCATCCATCCCCGGATGACCATTGGCGCAGGAGCCTCTATAACTGTCCCCAACTTGCGAAGGGGAGACGATGCGCTACATACGTCCGCTTACGATCGAGGATGCCGTCGGCCAGTTGGTCGGCTCATCCGGAACAGCCGCCATTCTCGCCGGAGGCAGCGACCTCTTGGTGCGGATGAAAGGCGGCTTCATCGAGCCCGACCTGATCATCGACATCAAGGCGATCGAGCACTTAAGCGAAATCCGGCAGACTGCCGGCGGTTTCAGCATCGGCGCCGCCGTGCCCTGCGCGGTGCTGGGCGAGAACAAGACCTTGAAAAAGGCATGGCCGGGCGTCGTCGAAGCGGCGAACCTGATCGGCTCGAAACAGGTGCAGGGCCGCTGCACCATCGTCGGCAATCTCTGCAACGCTTCGCCGGCCGCCGATTCGGTGCCGGCGCTGGTGGCGGCTGGCGCCAGGGCCGTGGTGGCCGGGCCGTCCGGCAAGCGCACCATCGCCGTCGAAAGCGTGCCGACCGCGCCGGGCCGGACCTCGCTCGCCAAGGGCGAGATCATCGAGGCGATCCTGCTCGATAGCCGCGCGCCGCGTTCGGGCGATGCCTATCTGCGCTTCATTCCGCGCACCGAAATGGACATCGCGGTGGTCAGCGCCGGCGTCAACCTGACGCTCGACGAGGCCGGCGTGGTCAAGACGGCGCGCGTGGCGCTGGGCGCTGCGGCCCCCACCGTGCTGCTGGTCGAGGAAGCGGCCGAAGTGCTGGTCGGTTCCAGGCTGGACGAGGCGACGCTGGAGCGGCTGGCCAAGGTTTGCTCGGGCGCCTGCCGCCCGATCGACGACAAGCGCGGCACCATCGAATTCAGGCGGAAAGTCGCCGGCGTGCTGGCAAGACGTGTCGCCACCGCCGCTTACGAACGTGCAGGAGGCAAGTGATGGCCGGCATAGCGGTTTCAACGACGATCAACGGCGACCCGATCGAATATCTGTGCCAGCCTGACGAGACGCTGCTCGACGTGCTGCGCGACAGGCTCGGCCTGACCGGCGCCAAGGAAGGCTGCGGCACCGGCGACTGCGGCGCCTGCAGCGTCATCCTCGACGACCGGCTGGTCTGCTCCTGCCTGGTGCTGGGTGCCGAGGCGGAAGGCCGCCATGTCGAGACCATCGAAGGCATGGCGCATGGCGACAGGCTGCATCCGCTGCAACAGAAGTTCCTCGAGCATGCCGCCCTGCAGTGCGGCATCTGCACGCCGGGCATCCTGATCGCCGCCAAGGACCTGTTGGCCAAGAACCCGGAGCCGACCGAGGAAGAGATCCGCTTCGGCCTGGCCGGGAACCTGTGCCGCTGCACCGGCTATGACAAGATCGTGCGCGCCGTCCAGGACGCCGCCGGCGTGATGAGGGGTTGAAGGCGATGAATTTCGATCCACGGTTCTCCAACCGCAACTTCGCTTCAGTCGGCACGCGGCCGATCCGGCCCGACGGCGTCGACAAGGTCACCGGCCGCGCCCGCTACGGCGCCGATTTCAACATGGCAGGCCAGCTGGTCGGGCGCATCCTGCGCAGCCCGCATGCCCATGCCGTCATCCGCGGCATCGACACCTCGAAGGCGGAAGCGCTGCCCGGCGTCAAGGCGGTGATCACGGCGGCCGACCTGCCCGACCTCACCGGCGACGACAGCGCGCTGCGCGACATCCTCGACAATTGCATGGCGCGCAGGAAGGCGCTTTATGACGGCCATGCCGTGGCGGCGGTTGCGGCCATCGATGCGCGCACGGCAAAGCAGGCGCTGAAGCTGATCGCGGTCGACTACGAGGTGCTGCCGCATGTCACCGATGTCGACGAGGCCTGCAAGCATGACGCGCCGCTGATCAACGACGCCATCTTCACCGAAGGGCTGGAGCAGAAGCCGGTCAAGCCGTCCAATGTGCACAAGCGCGCGCAATATGGCCATGGCGACGTGCACAAGGGGTTCGGCGAGGCGGACTTCATCGTCGAACGCTCCTACCGGACCGAACAGACGCACCAGGGCTATATCGAGCCGCATGCCTGCGTGGCGAGCGTCAGCACCGACGGCACCGCGGAACTGTGGGTCTGCACGCAGGGCCATTTCGTCTATCGCCAGCACTGCGCCCAGCTGCTCGGCATGGAAGCCTCGAAGCTGCGCGTCACCTCTTCGGAGATCGGCGGCGGCTTCGGCGGCAAGACCCATGTCTGGGCCGAACCGGTGGCGCTGGCGCTGTCGCGCAAGGCCGGCCGCCCGGTGAAGCTGGTGATGACGCGCGACGAGGTGTTCCGCGCGTCCGGCCCGACCAGCGCCACCTCCATCGACATCAAGATCGGCGCCCGCAAGGACGGCACCATCACCGCTGCTGAAGCGACGCTGCGCTACAGCAACGGTCCCTATCCCGGCATGTGGGCGGAGATCGGCGCGATGACGTCGTTTGCCTGCTACAGGCTGGAGAACGTCAAGACCGTCGGTTTCGAAGTTCTGGTCAACCGGCCGAAGACCGCCTCCTATCGCGCGCCATCGGCGCCGATGGCAGCGTTCGCGGTGGAAAGCGCCGTCGATGAGCTGGCCAGGAAGGTCGGCATGGATGCGGTCGACTTCCGCATCCTCAACGCCGCGCAGGAAGGCACGCGCGCGTCCTATGGTCCGGTCTATGGCCCGATCGGCATCGGCCCGACGCTGGAAGCGGTGAAGAGCCATGCACACATGAAGGCGCCGCTCGGCAAGAACCAGGGGCGTGGCATGGCCTGCGGCTTCTGGTTCAACTTCGGCGGCCAGACCTGCACCGACCTCAACATCGGCATGGACGGCTCGGTTTCGCTCGCCGTCGGCACCGTCGACGTCGGCGGTTCGCGCGCCTCGCTGTCGCTGATCGTGGCCGAGGAGCTCGGCATCGACTATGGCCAGGTCAAGACCATCATCGCCGACACGTCCAGCCTCGGCTACAACGACATGACCGACGGCAGCCGCGGCACCTTCTCGTCATCGATGGCGACGATCTCGGCGGCTCGCAACGCCATCCGGATCATGCGCGAGCGCGCCGCGCAGATGTGGGACATCCCGGTCGACGACGTCGTCTGGGAAAAGGGCCATGCCATCGCCAAAGGCGAGAAATACGGCAACCTGCCGGCGCTTTCGCTGAAGGAGATCGCCACCCAGTCCGGCAACACCGGCGGGCCGATCGCCGGCCACAGCGAGCTCGTCGCCGACGGCGCCGGCGTCTCCTTCGCCACGCATATCTGCGACATCGAGGTCGACCCGGAGACCGGCGCGACCAAGGTGCTGCGCTACACGGTGGTGCAGGATGCCGGCAAGGCGGTGCACCCGACTTATGTCGAGGGCCAGTACCAGGGCGGTGCGGCGCAAGGCATCGGCTGGGCGCTCAACGAGGAGTATATCTACGGCAAGGACGGGCGGCTGCAGAATGCCGGCTTCCTCGACTACCGCATCCCGGTCTGCTCGGACCTGCCGATGATCGACACGCAGATCCTCGAAATCCCCAACCCCAACCACCCCTATGGCGTGCGCGGCGTCGGAGAGACCTCGATCGTGCCGCCGCTGGCGGCGATCGCGAATGCGGTGTCGAACGCGGTCGGCGTGCGCATGACGCACATCCCGATGTCGCCGCCGCGCATTCTGGCCGCGCTCGAGGCTGAACGGGGAGCCTGATGGTCGCTGTCACGCTCTGGGGATCGCTCGCCGCTGTCGCCGGAGGCAAGGACAAGCTCGACATCGAGGCCAAGGACATAAGGGAACTGTTCAGGAAACTCGCTGAACAGTATCCCGCCTTCGAACCGTTCATTGACCGCGGCATCGCGGTCTCCATCGACGGCACCATCTACCGCGACACCTGGTCGAAGACGCTGCCGGAGGGATCGGAGATCTTCCTGCTGCCGCGGCTCGCTGGGGGGTAGAGGCCCCGCCTTTGCAGCGTGGCGGCCGTTGCCGGCACGTCCTCATACAAGGTGCGTCCTTCGAGGCTCGCTTCGCGAGCACCTCAGGATGAGGACCGCTATGCCTTTCGGGCGAAAATCTGGAACGTCCTGGAAATTGAGCACCGTTTCACCCAGCGCCCCTCATCCTGAGCACCTCAGGATGAGGATCGCTGTGCCTTTCGGGCGAGAATCTGGAACATCCTGGAGATTGAGCGCCGTTTCACCCAGCGCCCCTCATCCTGAGCACCTCAGGATGAGGATCGATGTGCCTTTCGGGCGAGAATCTGGAACGTCCTGGAGATTGAGCGCCGTTTCACCCAGCGATCCTCATCCTGAGCACCTCAGGATGAGGACCGCTGTGCCTTTCGGGCGAAAATCTGGAACGTCCTGGAGATTGAGCGCCGTTTCGCCCAACGCCCCTCATCCTGAGGTGCTCGCCCGCACATCGCCCGAAAGCACAGCCCGGCCCTTTGCGGGCGAGCCTCGAAGGACGCACCCAATCCCGCCTTCGAAGCGTTCGCTGGCAAGAACGGGCAGGAGTGTTGGAACGGCACACACGCCGGGATCGTTTTTAAGCGTAGGATACGGAAGCTGGCCACCCCGCAGCCAGGTCAGCGACTTCCGAACGAAACGCACGACCCTGGAGGAGCAGCATGTCCACCTCACCCATCGAGCTGGCAACCAAGCGCAGATCCTGGCCCGGAGAAACCGAAGCCTATGCGCAGGCCCGGCAGAAACTGCTGGCCGAGGAAATCGAACTGCAGCGGCATATCGACAGCGTGGCCGAGCAGCGGCGAAAGCTGCCGCGCGGGCCGGCCATCGAAAAAGACTACCGCTTCAAGGACGTGAACGGCGCGGAAGTTTCCCTGGCCGAGCTGTTCGGCGACAAGCAGACGCTTGTCAGCTATTTTTGGATGTATGGCCCGGAACGCGAGCGGCCCTGCCCGATGTGCACCAACCTGCTCGGCCCCTTGAACGCCAACGCCAATGACCTGAAGCAACGCGTGGCGCTGGCCATCCTCGGCCGCAGTCCCGTCGAGCGCCAGGTGGCGTTCGCCAGGGAGCGCGGCTGGCAGCACCTGCAGTTCCACCAGACCGTCGGCGACGACTACGCTCTCGACTTCCGTGGCCTCGATCCCGCAAAGGGCTGGGAGTATCCGGTGCTCGCCGTGTTCCAGAAATCCGATGACGGCAAGGTCCGGCTGTTCTGGAAGGGCGAAATGACCGGCGAGATGGCCGATGCCGGCAAGGATCCGCGCGGCGGCCCGGATTTCGCGCCCTTGTGGTCGGCGCTCGACCTCACGCCGGAGGGACGCGGCGAAAAATGGTACCCCAAGCTGGAGTATTATTGAGCTGGCGCCCAGCCGGGATTGCGAGACGCTGGTATCTCCCCCCGTTGCGGGGGAGATACCAGCGCCTCGCCTTCGCGCCACCCAAACCGGATGAGTTTCTCCCGATGGAAGCGGCGCGACGCATTGGCGTTATGTGTAGCGCTGCTGCGAAACTGTGCCCGCGGGAAGACAGTTACCCATCCATCCGGTTCAAACAGCGTCTCGCCTCCGCTTGACCCATCGACATACGAACCATATATGCTCCGTATATCCAACGGAGACAGAAATGGGCATCGTGAAGATCGACGAGGACCTGCATGAGGAGGTGCGGCGCGCCTCGACCGTGATGTGCCGGTCCATCAACGCGCAGGCCGAATTCTGGATGAAGATCGGCATGCTGGCCGAGGCCAATCCGACGCTGTCCTTCACCGAGATCGTCAAGCGGGAACTGGCCACGGCGCAGGACCGCCCTGCCCCCAGCCTGGCTGTCGCCTGACATGGTCAAGACACCGGACGAGCTGGCGCTGATGCGCCAGTCGGGCAGGCTGCTGGCCTCCGTGTTCGAGATGCTCGACGGGCTGGAGCTGGCTGGCATGTCGACGCTTGAGGTGGATACGCTGGTCGACCGCTTCATCAGCGAGGACCTTGCCGCGCGCCCGGCGAGCAAGGGGCAGTATGGCTACAAGCATGTGCTGAACTGCTCGATCAACCATGTCGTCTGCCACGGCGTGCCGGATGCGGCCGCGATCATCAAGGACGGCGACATCGTCAATTTCGACATCACGCTTGAGAAGAACGGTTTCATCGCCGATTCCTCCAAGACCTATCTGGTCGGCGATGCCTCGCCCGTCGCGAAACGGCTGGTGCGCGTTGCCCAGGAGGCGATGTGGAAAGGCATCCGCGAAGTGCGGCCCGGCGCGTTTGTCGGCGACATCGGCTACGCCATCGAGAAGCACGCCAAGAAGAACGGCTATTCGGTGGTGCGCGATTATTGCGGCCACGGCATCGGCCGCGAGATGCATGAAGAGCCGCAGGTGCTGAACCACGGACGGCCGGGCACCGGCGTCAAGCTGCAGGAAGGCATGGTGTTCACCATCGAACCGATGGTGAACCAGGGCACCCGCAGGGTGACGACGGCCGACGACGGCTGGACCGTTGTGACCAATGACGGCAAGCTTTCCGCCCAGTTCGAGCACACCGTCGCCGTCACCGCCACCGGCGTCGAAGTGCTGACGCTGCGCAGCGACGAAAAGCTGGTGGCGTAAGGACAGCTGCCAGCGCATGCCGTCCCTGCCCGCTGCTACTTCAGCGGCAGGAACAGTTCCACCACCACCTCATGCGCCGGCACTTCCGGGATGAGGGCGAGACGGCGCCGGCAATAGACCGGGAAGTCGCGCACCTCCTCGCCGCTGGCCGGCAGCCATTCGCGGTAGAGATAGGTTGCCGCGGGTTCGAGGTTGTTGGTGTTGCCGGGATAGCGCAGCACCGCGCAGCGTCCGCCGGGGATGATGCCGGCCTTCATCAGCGCATCGTCCGGATCGACCGGCTGGTCCGTCTCGACGCACAGGTCCATGGCATAGTCGGCCGGATTGGCTGGACAGCGCTCGGAGCGAAACACCATGAAGGTCGAGCGCATCTCGGCCGACAAGCCGGCGGCCTTGCCCCAGGCCCTGAAGCGCTCGGCTGTCGTGCCGAGCGTGGCGCGGTCGCCACGATGTTCCAGCATCGCCACCGGTGTCGGCTCCACATCGCGGATCGTCACGTCGTCTTGGCTAAAAATGATCTGCATCAGCTTGCTCCTCGCATTGTCGAGAGGCCCGAAGGCCACAAGCCACGGTTCCCAGTCGGGCGACTTCCGGAACGACGACGGCGATTGCCCGAGCCGTTGCCGGAAGGCGCGGGCGAAGGCATCGGGTGCATCGTAGCCGGCATCCATCGCGATCGCCGTGACGCTTTCGGCGTCCGCAACGGCCAGCCGCTGTGAAGCACGCTTCATGCGGGCCAGTTGGACGTAGCGATGCACGGACAGGCCGAAGGTCGCCATGAACTGCCGGTGAAAATGGAACTTCGAGAAGGCGGCAACCCGGCTCAGCGCGTCAAGATCCAGATCGCCGTCGAGATGACGGTCGATATGGTCGAGCACACGCTGCATGCGGGCATGGTAGGTCTGAAGTGCCGGCTTCATCGTTTTCTCCGTGGCCGGCCCAGATAGCCGCCTGGTGCCATAACGCGCTCGACCGATCTTGCTGTTCGAAAAGCAAGACGCGGTCTCACCCCTCGATGCATCCCGAAGCTTCGAAGAGCCGGTCATTTGAACCAGACATCGACCTGCTGCGTTGTCCGATGCCAACCCGCGCAAAGGAGCCCCGCATGACCGTTAGCAAGTTTTCCGTGTCCGATGCCAATTTCGAACATGTACCCGGACTGGACGGCGAGGTCTTCACCGGCAATCTGGTCGACCAGCGCCATGGCGCGCCGATCACCATCGGCTACGGCCGCTACGGGCCTGACGTCAGCATCGACATCACGCTTGCCGTCGACGACGTCATGGTGGTGCTGAAGGGGCGGCTGTCGGTGACGAGCGAGAGCGGCGAGATCACCGCCGGGCCGGGCGAAATCGTGCATATGCCGAAGGGCGACCGCGTCACGATCCGCGCCCACGACGACGGCGCGATCACCGCCTATGTCACCTATCCGCACTGGCAGGAGGCGGAGGCAGGGTAAGTGCCTGTGGCGTCGACATTCTCTTGAGTTTGCGATCCGGCGTTCCGGCAGCGATGCAGGTCTGGACCGTCCCACGATCCTCAGCGTTCCGGAATGGATCCCCGACACTCTTCGGTCGCTTCGCTCCCTACGAGGTCGAGGATGACGGAATTCTTTTGCCGTGCGCAAACCGCGAACGCAGGTGCCACGATCAACGTCACCGGGAGCGCTAACCAGGAGCGGCGGCGTCATCGCCAACGTCGGAGATTGGCCGAACCGCCCTTCCCCTCGTCATCCTCGACCTCGCAGGGAGCGAAGCGACCGAAGAGTGTCGGGGATCCATTCCGGAACGTCTGAAGATATGGAGCAGCCACCCGGCAACACCACGCGCTGCCGCCTCAGTCCGACAGCCCACCATCCAGCGTCGCCAGCCGCCCATACAGCTCGGGCCGCCGGTCACGGAACACACCCCAGGAGCGGCGCTGGTGGGCGATGGCGTCGAGGTCGAAGGAGGCGGTCAGCACGGTTTCGGTTTCGCGATCCGCCTCGGCCACCTTGGCGCCGGTCGGATCGGCGATGAAGGACGAGCCGTAGAAGGTGATGCTGGTGCCGGCGCGGCCCTGTTCGGTGCCGATGCGGTTTGAGGCCAGCAGCGGCATGATGTTGGCGCCGGCATGGCCCTGCATGACGCGCTGCCAGTGCGCGCTGGAATCCAGGCCGGCATCATGCGGCTCGGAGCCGATGGCGGTCGGATAGAGCAGGATCTCGGCGCCCTGCAGCGCCATCGAGCGCGCGGCTTCGGGAAACCACTGGTCCCAGCAGATGCCGACGCCGATGGTGCCGGCCTTGGTCTTCCACACCTTGAAGCCGGTGTCGCCCGGAGAAAAATAGAACTTCTCCGTGTAGCCAGGACCGTCCGGCAGGTGGCTCTTGCGGTAGTTGCCGAGCACGCTGCCGTCGGCGTCGATGACGGCAAGGCTGTTGAAATAGCTCTGGCCGGCGCGCTCGAAATAGCTGACCGGCAACACGACGCCGAGCTCGCGCGCCAGAGCGGCGAAATGTCCGATCAGAGGGTTGTCGGCAAACGGCCGGGCGAGGTCGAAGAAGCCATGAAACTGGTCCTGGCAGAAATAGGGAGCGGCGAACAGTTCCTGGATCAGGACGAGATCGGCGCCCTTCTTCTTGGCCTCCCGCACCAGCCGCTCGGCGCGCGCGACATTGTCCTTCTCGTCCCAGACGCAGGCCATCTGTGTGGCGGCGACGGTTACCTTGCGCATGATGCGGCGAACTCCCTTGTCACGGTTGACCGGCGATAACGGTCACATGATTGCTTTAACTTGAATTCCTGCCCGCACGGTCTATCGTCAACGACATGCAGCCGGCTTTTTCCCCAGAGCGTTTCCGTTCTTCGCGGAAACGCGGAAACACTCCCTGTTCTGACGCAACTCCAGACGCAAAACCGCTGCGCACTTTTGCTGGAATTGCTCTGGAACGGTTCGGACGCTGGAGCCAGGGCCTGGCTGCGGCGGCGCAGGCCAGCTCGAGCAAAGAGATCTCGGCGACCTTCACCACGGCAGCCAGCGGACTTCTGGCCTGCGACCGCGCCTATGTCGGGCTTTACCTGCGCGACAACAGTTCCGTCACCATCGACGACCGCGGGCCGGATCCCTGGAACCGCAACTACGACGCGCGCCTCTACCGGCAGGACCCGTTCTTCCGCATGTTTACCAGCACGCGACAGGATTTCCTGCTGCCCCTCGCCGCGCTCGATACGGGCGACTTCCGGCGAACCGCCTATTACCGCGACTTCTACGAACCGTCGCAGAGCTTCGACGAGATCACCGGCGTCTTCAACCTCGACGCCAGGGCGGCCGGCTACATCACCTTCCTGCGCTTTCGTGGCGCGTCGGCCTTCGGCGCGGACGACCTTGCGCTGGCCGAAGCGATCAGCGGTGCGACGCGGCTGGTGCTGACGCAGCTCTGGCATCAATGGCGCGCCGAACAACAGATGGAAGCCGAGCATGCGCAGCCCGCTCTGCGGCTGTCGCGGCTCAGCGGGCGCGAACGCCAGATCGCGGACCTGCTCATCGACGGCGGCTCGGCCAAATCCATTTCACGCAACCTCGCCATCTCGCCCGGAACCGTGCGCAACCACATCAAGAAGGTCTATGCCAAGCTCGGCATTCATTCGCAGGTGGAGCTGATGGCCGCTGCGAGGGCGACTGGTATGGCGCCTTTGGCGTAGGCTTCGCCCTTCGTGTTCAAGTGCGCTTGCCACCCGGCATAGCCTGGGTCTGGACCGCTGCATCTTCCCCCTCGTTCCGGCATGGATCCCCGACACTCTCCAGTCGCTTCGCTCCTTTCGAGGTCGAGGATGACGGCGTTTGAGGCTGCGCTTCAGCCAATCTCCAACGGTGACATCAACGTCGGAGATTGGCGCAGGCAACCGAACTCCGTCATCCTCGCCCTCGTGAGCGACCGCAGGGAGCGGCGAGTGTCGGGGATCCATTCCTGAACATTGAAGGGAATGGATCCCGGCACGGGCAGGCCAAAGGCGCCCGCCCCATTCACTGCCCCGTCACAACCCGCGTCCACAGCCGATTCTGCAGGCGCAGTTGCTTGGCGTCAGCCGGATTGAGCACGAACAGCTTGGCCTTCACCTCGGCCGGCGGAAACACGCCGGGGTCCTTGGCCACGGCCGGATCGACCAGGGGCAGCGATTCCGGGATCGGATTGGCGAAGGAGATGTGGCTGGAATTCGCCGCCGCGATGTCGGGGCGCATGTTGAAGTCGATCCAGGCCAGCGCGTTCTGCGGATGCGGCGCATCCTTCGGCACGGCCATGGTGTCGAAATTGATCAGCGTTCCTTCCTTCGGGATGGCATAGGCGATGTCGATCTTCTTGGTTGCGGCCGCGCCACGCGCCCGCGCCTGCAGAATGTCGCCGGACCAGCCGAGCACGACGCAGATGTCGCCATTGGCGAGATCGTTGATGTATTTCGAGGAATGGAAATAGCGGATGTAGGGCCGCACCTTGGCCAGAAGCGCCTCGACCTTGTCGAGATCTTCGGGGTTGGTCGATTTCGGATCGATCTTCAGATAGTTCATCGCGATGGGGATGATCTCGGCCGGCGCGTCGAGGATGGTGACGCCGCAATCGGCGAAGTTCTTCACCACGTCCGGGTTGAAGACCATGTCGAGGGAATCGACCGGCGCGTCGGGCATGCGCTTCTTCACCGCCTCGACATTGTAGCCGACGCCGTCGGTCACCTCCATGTAAGGCACGGCATGGACATTGCCCGGGTCAGCGTTGCCGACCAGCTTCTGCGCCTGCGGATCGAGTTTGGCGAAATTGCCGAGCTTCGCCCTGTCCAGCGGCATGAAAGCGTTGGCCGTGACCTGGTTTTTCAGGAACGGAAAGGCGGACGGATAGACGACGTCATAACCCGATCCGCCGGTCAAAAGCTTGGTCTCCAGCACCTCATTGCCGTCATAGACGTCGTAGACGACCTTGATGCCGGTCTCCTTCTCGAACTTCGCCGCCGTGTCGGGGGCGATGTAGTCGGACCAGTTGTAGACATTGACGACTTTTTCTTCCTCGGCCCTGGCGGTGCTCGCGAAAACGCAACATGCGATTGCAAGTGCCGAGATCATGGATAAGCGCATAATATCTCCCATTGTGTTGGCCTGCGGGGCATTCGCCCTCTTCAGGCCGGTTTGCCGCCCGCATAGACGGGCAGCGTGATGCAGGCGACGTTGCCGCCGCCCAGCAGAATTTCGCGCGAGTTTTCGATGCCGACAATACGATGAGCCGGAAATAGTTCGGCGAGCTTCGCCTTGGCCGCGATGTCGAGCTTTTCGTCGGCAAACTGTGGCACCACCACCACGCTGTTGCCGGGATAATAGTTGATGTAGGTGGCGGCGACCCGGTTGCCTTCGGGCCGCGCCCAGGTGGCGTCGACGCGATCGACGCCTGCGGCCTCCTCGGCCGTCATCTCGATGGGCAGCGGATGGCGGATGCGATGGACTTCCAGCCGGCGGCCGCGCGCATCGGTGACTGAGCGCAATATGTCCTCGGCCTCGCGCACGATCTCATATTGCGGGTCGTCGCGCTCGTCGGTCCAGCTCAGCGCCACCACGCCCGGCCGCACGAAACAGCAGAGATCGTCGATATGGCCGTCGGTCTCGTCGAAGGCGAAGCCGCGCGGCAGCCAGATCACGGTGTCGAGACCGAGATAATCGCAAAGCTGCCGTTCCACCGCCTCCTTGCCGAGATGGCCGTTGCGGTTGCGGTTCAAAAGGCACTGTTCGGTGGTGACCAGCGTGCCCTGCCCGTCGCATTGCAGGCCACCGCCTTCGGCGATCAAGGGCGAACGGTAGCGGTCCATCCGTTCCGTCTCCAGCACCTTGCGGGCGACGAGATCATCGAGGTCCCAGGGTGCATAGAGGCCGCCGTCGAAGCCGCCATAGGCGTTGAAGGTCCAGTCGACGCCGCGCACCGCACCCTTGTCGTCGATGACGAAATTCGGACCGCTGTCGCGCAGCCAGCTGTCATTGGTGGCCATCTCGACGAGACGGATATGCCCCGGCAGCATGGCGCGGGCATTGAGCCATTGCCGGCGCGACACCGCGATGGTGACCGGTTCGCTCTCGGCGATGGCTGCCGCCACCTTGACGAATTCTTTCTGCGCCGGCTTGGCGCCCAGCCGCCAGGTGTCGGGCCGTTCCGGCCAGATCAGCCAGCAGCCGGCCTTGGGCTCGAATTCGCCCGGCGCCCGGAACCCGTCCTGTTTCGGCGTGGTGGAAAGCGTGCGTGACATGCGGGCCCCTTCGACAATCGAAGCCGGATGAGGCCGCACCGAGGGGTGCACGGTCAATGTCCCAATTGGGACATGGCGAGGTCAGGCGAGCCGCACTCCAGTCTAGACCCGCGACAGGAACTGCGCCGTGGTCAGGTAATAATTGCGGGCTGTGGCGTTGAGCTGGCGCTCGCCGAGTTCGGTCAACGCGCGCGCCTTGACCTGCCTGGCTGCCGGGTCCGCCGGGTTCACGGCCAGCAGGCAATCGCTGAGCTCGGCGGCCCACTGGAAGTCGCCTTGTTCGACAGCCGCGCCGGCGCGCGCCAGCATGGCCTCCGGCCCGCCTGCCATATCGATCATCCTCGCGGCGCGCTCGGCCGGCGGCAGCGGGTTGAGATGGGTGGCGTTGCCGTCGAACCAGCCGACATAGTCGGCATAGATGCCGCGCACCGCCCAGGCCACGCTGCCGTAATATTCCTGCAGATAGGGGCTGGCGGCGAGATCGGGCGCAAGCCTGACCTCACGGACCAGTTCGTCCGGCGTCCTGCCCTGCCGGATGCCGGCGAGCGTCTGCTCGAGCACGGTGCTGATGCCGTCGCGATAGTCGGTCAGCGCCTTGCGCACTTCCGCCTTGCCGACGACAGGGCGCATGTGACCCTGCACCATGGCGCCGGCATCGAGCGCCAGCATTCTGTCGAGGCTGGCGATCCATCGCTCCGGAGGCCGCAATTTGAGGCCACGGATCGGCGACAGGTTCGGGTATGATTTCAGGACGTCGTCACCGGGGATCAGCACGTCCCTGGCGGCGATCCAGACGGCGGTGTTCTCCGGCGACTCTCCCGGCGTGTGCATGAGTTGCATCACCACACCCGCCACCTCGATTATCTCGCTGTCTCCGGCAAAGGTATGGGTCGGCGCAATGAACCCCTCGCGGGTGTGCGGCGTGACGCGGCCATATTCGCGCTGGGTTCCGGCATTGATGAAAAGCGCGTCCGGCAGCGCCGTTCCGAAGGCGTCGCCGCCATCGCGCGGTCCCCTTGCGAATTCCGGACCGGACTCCAGCAGCGTGCGATGAGCCCAGATGTCCGGCGTGTCGGCCCCGGCAAAGACCGTCGCACCGCCGGAGTGGTCCGGGTGGTTGTGCGTGTAGATGATCGCCCTGACGGGTCGCAGCAGTCGGCTTCCGAAGGCTTCGACAATGGCCTGCGCATCCACGGGATTGGCAGCGGTGTCGACGATGACCGATCCGCCCTCGCCCCGGATCAGCGTGACGTTGCTTGCCGAATAGCCGACCGCAGCGAAGACGCCCTCGGCGACCTCGATGACTTCCCTGCGGAATTCGGCGGAACTCGCCCGCAATTGTTCGCGTCCGGCAAACTCAGTCGACATCGAGGCGCGTCCTTTCTTTTGGCGGCCATGTTAGAGCCAGTTTCGGAACTCTGGACAACCGGCGATGCTTTGGTGCGTCCTTCGAGACTCGCGTTGCGAGCACCTCAGGATGAGGACGGCTGGCGCAGCTTCCCAGCTTTGGAGCATTTCAG
This sequence comes from Mesorhizobium sp. EU05-FHT14A09, assembly GCF_058790995.1. NCBI lineage: Bacteria > Pseudomonadati > Pseudomonadota > Alphaproteobacteria > Hyphomicrobiales > Phyllobacteriaceae > Mesorhizobium > Mesorhizobium sp. EU05-FHT14A09. The sequence goes on along the minus strand of NZ_JBYTDF010000013.1, from coordinate 130,202 downwards.
AATTCAGCTTTGGAGCGTCTCAGAATAGGAGGCCCGGCACGACCTCCCTCATCCTGAGGTGCTCGCCCGCACGTCGACTGAAAGTACAGCCCAAGCCCTTGCCGGGCGAGCCTCGAAGGACGCACCGCAAACCTGCCACGTCGAATTTCAAACGAACTCATAGGGCATTTCATGCACGAATTGGAGCGCGGTTCCTGACGTTTGGGACAGGAATGAACCGGATCGATGCTCGACTGGCATGCGGCGCGGCCATCCGCTGACGCCGGTCTCTCGACAAGTTCATTGTTGCGTGATCGCGCGCTCGCCTAAGCATCCAAGCATGATCTTCAACCGAGGATAACGATGTCCCTCGACATGCAACCGCGACTGCTCAGCATCCTGCGCGTGGCAATCGCGCTGACATTTTCCCAGCATGCGGTGATCAAGTTACTTGGCTGCACCAGCATCGGCTGCATGCCGCAGCCCTTCACGCCGGTCTGGCTGAGCGGCATCGTGGAAATCATGCTGGGCTCGATGCTGCTGTTCGGGCTGGCCTCGCGCTCCGTCGCGCTGCTGCTGGCCGGTGTCACGGCAATCGCCTACTTCACGACGCAGACGCAGCCGGGCTTCTTCCTCGACGACGGCAAGCTCGCGGTCGTCTACGGTTTCGCTTTCCTGTATCTCGCCGTGGCCGGGCCCGGCCCCTGGAGCATCGACGGCATCACCGCGACCAGCCCCGTGCGGGCGCGCTGAGGCCCGAAGATTCGCCTCCGCCTTCCGGCAAACCGCCCCGGCGCCCAAGCGTTTCGAGATAGGCACAGAACATGTCCGCCATGGCATCGGCATAAGCGTCGATCTCGGCAGCGGTGCGCGGGCTCTCGGAGAACTCCTTGCCCAGCGCCGCCATGGCCGACATGATGAGGTCGGTGGCGGTATCGCGCATGGCGTGCGGCACGCCGGGCAGCACTTCCACCATGAAGGTTTCGATGATGCCGTCGCCCTCGGCACGGGCTTCGCGGGCTTCCGGCGCATCGCGGTAGAGCGGGGCAACGCTGTCTAGCGCGGCGCGCACCTCGGCTTCCGCGCATTCCGACTGGATGAAAGCCCGCACCAGTGTTCGCAGGCGCTGCAGCGGCGGCTTGCCCTGATCCTGCAGGACGCTGCGCAGCATCTCCGTGGTCTGACGCCATTCGTCGCTTTGCAGGCGAAACAGGATCGCGGCCTTGTTGGGAAAATACTGGTAGAGCGAACCGATGCTGGCTCCGGTGCGCTCCGCCACGCGCGCCATGGTGAAACGCTTGATGCCTTCGCGCGCCAGCACCTGGACAGCGGCCTCGAGGATCGCGGCCACCAGTTCGGCCGAGCGGGCCTGCTGCGGTTTTCTGGTCTGCGAGATTGTCGGGCGTCGTGGTGGCATGCCGGTCCTGATTGTGGAACGCGAACAGCTAAGCCCATAGCCGGCAGCGCGCAAGGATGAAGCTGGGTCTGCACCGCCGCGCCTTTGTCGGCGTTCCAGAATGGATCGGCATCCGATAGTTCCTCGGCCCCCGGCAAATCTGAACAATTGGCGTGCTATTCATCGTCCAGGGCAGTTCCAGCCAAGCTGGCCGGCCCACATTCTCAAGCAAAAACAATAACATGAACGGAGGTCAAGGCTTTCTCCAACCAATGCGATTAGCAGGCGTAGCTGGCGCGGCGTACCTAAAGGCCACGCGAAAACATCGATCGGAGAGAGACGTGAACACATTGACGACAACCCCGCTGGCGCCTTTGCTGGAGCGCCTGTTCCACGAGGCGGCGACATCCGGCTCGAGCGCGGCCACCATCGGCGCCGCTGATCGGGCCCGGCTGTTCGACAGCAAGACCGAATATCTCGACCTCTACGGGCGCATGAAGGATCTCTGGCTTCCCGTCTCCGAGAAGACCGGAACCCTGCTCTACATGCTGGCACGCGGCAGCGGCGCCCGCTCGGTCGTCGAGTTCGGCACCTCGTTCGGCATATCGACGCTGCATCTTGCGGCTGCGCTGCGCGACAATGGCGGCGGCCGGCTGATCACCACCGAATTCGAGCCGTCCAAGGTGGCGCGCGCCAGACAGCACATCGAAGCCGGCGGCCTGGCCGACCTCGTCGAGATCCGCGAAGGCGACGCGCTGAAGACTCTTGCCACCGATCTTCCGCAGGCGATCGACCTCGTGCTGCTCGACGGCGCCAAGGCGATCTATCCGGAGGTTCTGAGCCTGCTGGAGCCGTGGCTGAAACCCGGCGCCATCGTGGTGGCGGACAATGCCGACATGTGCCCCGAATATCTGCAGCGGGTGCGCGATCCGGCGCAAGGCTATCTGTCGCTGCCCTTCGACGAGGATGTCGAGCTGTCGGTCTGGGTCGGCAGAGGCTGATCGAAGACACGAGCCGGCGCTGCTTCACCGCCGTTCCGGAATGGATCCCCGACACTCTTCGCTTCGCTACGAGGTCGAGGATGACGAGGGTATTGAGTGCTTCGGCCAATCACCAATGTCGATGATGACAGAGAGGTTGCTGGCGGCGTTGATTAGCCCCCGACCTTGATGTTGACGCCGGCGATGACAATGAGCGCCGACAGCTCATGAAGTCCGTCATCCTCGACCTCGGAGGGAGCAAAGCGACCGGAGAGTGTCGGGGATCCATTCCGGAACGGTGATGCGACCAGAGCCGGATCAGAACCAGGGTATGCGATGCATGCCCTCCCCATGGATCAACACAACACACGCCACCCGCAACGGGTGCGCGCAACGGAGACCACTTGCCATGCATGTATTCGTAACAGGCGCCACCGGCTGGGTGGGCTCGGCTGTCGTCGACGACCTGATCGAGGCCGGCCACACGGTGACCGGGCTTGCCCGCGACCCGGAAAAGGCGTCCGCGCTGGCCTGGAAAGGCGCGCATGTGGTTCGCGCCACGCTGGAGGACGACGAGGCCCTGCGCAGCGCGGCCGCGGCCGCCGATGCGGTGATCCACACCGCCTTCAACCACGACTTCTCGAAGTTCGTCGAAAGTGCCGCGCTCGACCAGCATGTGATCGCGACCCTCGGCAGCGGGCTGGCCGGATCGCGACGTCCGCTTCTGGTGACGTCGGGCCTGCTCGGACTGCCGCGCGGGGCGACAGAGGCGGACATTCCCAATCCATCGCTGCGGAAATCGGAAGTCGCGGCGCGGGCGCTGGCCGAGCGCGGCGTGCGTGTCGCGACGGTGCGGCTGGCGCCGTCGGTGCATGGCCTCGGCGACTACGGCTTCGTGCCGCTGCTCATCCGCATGGCACGCGAAAAGGGTGTCTCGGCCTATATCGATGACGGTTCGAATGCCTGGTCAGGCGTGCACCGGCTGGATGCGGCACGCGTCTACCGGCTGGCGCTGGAACAGGGCGTGACCGAACAGGCATACCATGCAGTCGCCGACGAGAGTGTGCCGTTCAAGGAGATCGCCACGGTGATCGGCCGCCGGCTCGGTCTGCCGGTCGAAGCGCGCCCGGCGGAGCATTTTGGCTGGTTCGCGCATTTCGCCGGCACCAACATGTCGGCGTCGGCGGAGCAGACACGCAAGCTGCTCGGCTGGAAGCCGAAGGGTCCCGACCTCATCGCCGATCTCGACCAGCCGGGTTACTTTGCCGGCTGAGCGGCGCCTGTTCCGGGGACGACGTCATGTCCCGGAACGTACCGGAAACCGCCTTGGAAACGCGCCAGGGTCAACGTATCGTCATGCGTCCCCTGGAGGTGCGCTTAAGCAACTGCGACCGCGCGCAGCCGGGACGGCTGCGTGCCAAAGCGGCGCAGGAACAGCTGCGAGAAATGGCTGGGATTGCCGTATCCGACGGCGAGCGCCGCCTGCGTCACGTTCATCTCGCCGCTCTCGATCAACCGGCGGCCTTCCAGAAGCCGTTGCTCCTGCAGGAAGGCATAGACGGCGTAGCCATACATGGCCTTGAACCCTGTTTTCAGGCGCTTCTGGGTCAGGCCGGCATCGCGGGCGAGTTCATCCAGCGTCCAGGGCCGCGCCAGGTCGGCGATCATCAGGTCGCGCGCCCGCTGCAGCGGCCGGCGATCGCGTGGCGACACCGATATGGTCGGCGTGGCGTCGGCCGGGTTCGGGCCGAGCACGACGACATGATCCTGGTCCGACTGCGCCAGGGTCCGCTGTTCCACCCGTAGATTCATGACCGACCCCGCCAACCGTGTCCGCGAAAAAACGGACCGGATCACAATATCCTTGAACCTGATTACAATAGTCAAGTTTTAGCAAAAGGCCTATGGGGGCGCGTGTTTTTCATTGCGAGGGGCAATGTCCGCGACATCCATGAACCTCTCGGCCCGGGCCGGAACATGGGCCGTTCTCGGCCTGCTGGCGGGTCTTTATGCCGCCCAGTCCGTCACCGGCAGCATGGTGCAATCCGCTTTGCCGGTCGCCCTGCGCGATGCCGGCATGCCGCTCGACCAGATCGGCTACCTGGCAGTGCTGTTCCTGCCCTGGGCACTGAAATTCCTGTGGGCACCGCTGGTCGACCGTTTCTTCACGGAACGCTCCTGGATCCTGGCCTGCCAGGCGGGCGTCGCCGCCTGCTTCCTCGCAGCCGCGGCCTTCCCGCCCCAGACCCATCTGCTGCCGCTTTCGGTGGTGCTGCTGGTGATGGCGACGCTGGCGGCGACGCAGGATATCGCGACGGATTCGCTTGCGGTCAGGGCAACGAGCGCGGAAACGCGCGGCGCGGCCAGCGGCGCATCGACGGCAGGCGCCTATGTCGGCTTCCTGATCGGCGGCGGGCTCTGGCTGATGGTCTACAGCGCCGCGGGCTGGGCCGTCTCCATGGTGGTCATGGCCGGCTTCATCGCGCTTCTCAGCCTGCCGGTGCTGTTCTCGTCCGGTCTGGCAGCGCGGCGTGACAGGGAGACATCGTCCGTTCGCCGCGTTGCGCTGAGGAGCGTGCTCTCCAACCGGCTGCTGATGAAGGGGGTCGTCTTCCTGCTCGTCTACCAGATCGGCATCCGCATGGGATCGGCGATGACCGGCCCCTATCTGGTCGACAAGGGCATGTCGCTCGACACGATCGGCATGGTGCGTGGCGCAGGTGGAGCGGTCGCCGGCTTCATTGCCGCGACGCTTGGCGCATTGGTGGTCCAGGCCACCGGCATAAGACGGGCGGTCGTGATTGCGGCACTTCTGAATGCCGCCCTTCTTGCGGCGCTGGCCTCGCTGGAAATCGTCGGATCGATATCGCAGACGCTCGCCGCCGGCCTTCTCATCGCCCAGGGAGCAGCCGTCGCCCTGTCCTTCGTCGCGCTCTACGCCGCGATGATGAACTGGTGCAATCCCGACCAGACCGCCACCGACTTCGCCGCCCTGCAGAGCCTCGACGCCATCATCGCGATCGCAGCATCGGCCGTCGCCGGCCATCTCGGCAAGCTGTTCGGATATGGCGCGCTGTTCGGCGCATCGGCGGCCTTCCTGCTTGCCGCCCTGCTGCTTGTCTCCCGCTTCCTGGCCGTCCCCGGCCGGGCGCCCTCCCATGAAAGAGTACTGGAACCATGATGCGTCATCGCCTCTGCGGCATCTCCGCCATCCTCGCCGCCGCGCTGCCGCAGCCGGCGGCCGCCCAACAGGCTGCCCAGGGCACGCTGCTCGAGCGCATCGTCATCACTTCGACCAAGCGCAGCCAGGACAATTTCGCGGTGCCTTCGACGGTCGACGTCGCCAATGCCGACGCGCTGCGCATCCGCAACATCGACAAGGTCGCGGATCTCGACCGCATCTTCCCCGATGTGAACATCCGCACCCGCTCCAGCCGCGCCTATGCGAATTTCACCATTCGTGGCCAGGCCTCGCTCGATTTCTACAATCCGAGCACGCAGGTCTATGTCGACGGCCTGCCGCAGGACAGTTTCAACCTGTCGCGCAGCCTGCCCGGCGGCGTTGAAAGCGTCGAGCTGCTCTACGGCCCGCAGGCGACGCTCTACGGTCGCGGCGCTCTCGGCGGCGTCATCAACATCACCACCCGAAAGCCCGACAATGAGCTGCGCTTCGGCCTGGATGGCGGCGTCACCAACAGGGGTGTCAGCGGCACGGCCTACGCCAATGTGCCGATCATCGACGGCGTGCTCTATGGCGATGCCACCTTCACCGGGCAACACGAGAAGGACCCCTACACGACGATGATGACGAACGAGCGCGTCGGCGGTTCGGACGACATCAACGGGCAAATGCGGCTGCGCTATGCCCCGGACGGCAGCCCGCTCGACGTGATGGTGTCGGCCGGGCGTGGCCGCGTCACCTCGACCGAGGAACATTTCGTCATGGAGCGGATGCTGAAGGACCGCATCGCGTTGCCGATCCCGTCGAAATACACGCTCGACACCTGGAATTTCGGCATCAACGCCAGCTACGACCTCGGCAATGCCACGGTCACCGCCCTGACCGGCTACCAGAAGAGCGATTTCGACCGCACGGTCTTCGGTTCCTACACGCCCGAAAAGCAGTGGACGCTCAGCCAGGAACTGCGCATCGCCTCCAATCCGGACCAGGGCAATGCGATCGACTATGTCGCCGGCCTCTATTACCAGCATCTCGATTTCGTCCGGAACCTGCCGGCGATGCGGCAGGTGGCGCGGCAGAAGATCGATTCCTACGCGGCCTTCGCCGACGTGACCTGGCATGCGACCGACCGGCTCGACATCACACCCGGGCTGCGCTTCGACTATGAGCGGGCCGCCGCACAGGCGTCCGGCATGATCAATTTCGGCAAGGACAACAGCTTCACCGCGCTTTCACCCAAGCTCGGCGCCAGTTACGGGCTGACCGACGAACTGCGTGTGTACGGCCTGTTCTCGACGGGCTTCAAGGCGGGCGGCTTCACCCGTACCGTCACCTCGCTGAACAACGCCTTCACCTATGATCCGCAGACCACCTACAACGGCGAAGTCGGCCTCAAGTACCGCAATGCGGCCGAAACGCTCGAGGCGCAGGTCTCGACCTATTACAACGTCACCAAGGACTACCAGATGTTCGTCGGCATGCAGCCGTTCCAATATCTGCAGAATGTCGGTGAGGTCGCCGCCAAGGGCGTCGACGTCAAGCTGCGCGCCAGGCCGACCGATGAACTCGGCGTCACCGTAGGGCTCGGCTACAACCGCTCGGAGTTCACCGAATACCGGGACCCGACCGGAGGCAAGGCGAACTTCACCGGCAAGACCGTGCCTTATGCGCCTGCCCTCACCGCCAACCTGATGGTCGACTACCGTTACGAACTCGGCGACGGCTCGGCGCTCATTCCCTATGCCGCGCTCAACTATGTCGACCGCGTCTATTTCGACGAGACCAACACGGTCGGCCAGAAGGGTTACGCGCTGATCGATCTCGGCTTCAGATGGGAACTGGACAAGAAGGTCGCCGCGGAAGCCTTCGTCACCAATCTCTTCGACAAGACCTACACGACCTACGGCTTCAACGCCGGTGCGCCTTACGGAAACGTCTACCAGCTCGGCGAAGGCCGCACCTTCGGCGTGCGCGCCAACCTGACGTTCTGAGGAGGCGGCCATGCGCATCCTGATCGCCGGCGGTGGCCCCGCCGGCCTGACCCTTGCCGCCTGCCTGAAGCTGCACGGCATCGACTGCATGGTCGTCGAGAAGGCCGAAAAGGGCCGCACCGGCGGCTATTCGATCGGGCTGCATGTCAATGGTTGGAACGTCGCCGAGCAGCTCGGGCTGATTGGAGAATTCAAGGCCAGTGCGATGCCGCTCGGCCCTGCCCTGCACCGCGACCGACACGGCCGCAAACTGTTCTCCTACGACTACCGCACGCTGTTCAAGGCATCGGGCGGCCGCATGCTGGCGATCATGCGCTATGCGTTCCAGGACATCCTGACGCGCCATGTCGAAGCCGATGTCGCAATCCGCTACCAGACGACCGTCACCGCCGTGAACGATGATGGCAACGGTGTCGACGTGACCTTCTCCGATGGCAGCAACGATCGCTTCGACATCGTCGTGGCAGCCGACGGCTATCGCAGTGCCCTGCGGGCCATGCTGTTCGGCCCGCATGAGGAGTTCCTGCGACCGCTCGGCTATCGCGCCAGCGCCTGGCGCGTTCCGCTGCAGGCATCGCTCGGGGCGAGCTTCGTCGGCATGATGGATGTCGACCACCAGGGCGGGCTCTACGATATCGGCGACGGCACGGCAGCGACGCTGTTCTGCTGGCGCGACGAGGCGACCGAACGTCTCGACGCGGACGGACGCCGCGATGTCCTCCAGCAGCACTTCGGCGCCTGGCCGGAACCGGTGGCCTCGGCGCTGCGCTCCGCGATCGACTGGGACACGTCCTTCTTCGACACCGTCTCCCAGATCGAGGTGCCGAAATGGTCGAAGGGCCGCGTCGTGCTGCTTGGCGATTCAGCCTGGTGCCTGACATTTTTGGCCGGCCAGGGAACGTCGACCGCCATGGCCGGTGCTTATGTGCTGGCCAGCGAACTGGCGCGCAGGCCGCATGCGGAAGCCTTCGATGCCTATGAGGCGCGCCTGCGGCCGCTGGTGACCAGGATGCAGGCGGTCTCCCGAAAGATCGGCGGCCACTACATCCCGCAAAGCAGGTTCGGCATGCGGGTACAGTCCTGGGTCCTGCCGATCATGCTGTCACGGCCCTTCGTCAGGCTGGCATCGGGCCTGTTTTCCGCGCCTGCTCTGGAGCTGGACGCCTGAGCGGACCGGCGGCAACCTTCGATCGTGGAGGTTACGAATCCTTCTTGTCGATCTGCACGAGCTGCAGCAGGCTGAGCACGATCACGGCGAGCACGGTAGCCAGAAGGGCGATCTGCCAGAAGCCGAGCCCAACGGCCAGGCCGATGGCGCCGGCCAGCCACATGCCGGCGCCGGTGGTCAGCCCATGGACCTCGCCCTTGGCGAAGAAGATCAGCCCGGCGGCCAGGAAGGCAACGCCAGCGGTCGTCGCTTCGACCAGCCGGATCGGATCGATCCTGATCTCCTGACCGGCAAAGACGTCGACATGGGTGATCTCGATGGTCAGGATGGCAATCATCGCCGTAGCCAGGCAGATCAGGATGTGGGTGCGCAGGCCTGCCGGCCGATTGCGCCATTCCCGCTCCATGCCGACAACCGCACCAAGCACCGCCGCCAGCAGCAGCCGCGCAGACACCACGGAAAAAGGCAGCCATGTCGGTTGCCCGAAGCGGTCGATGAACTCTTCCATGAATTCAAGAACGCCGGTTGGAACGGCGGGTTCCAACCGATGCGAGAACAACGAAAGAGAGCGTTTCCGCGAACGGAAACGCTCCAGTGGAGCACGCGCCGCAACGGTCACTCAAGGTGACCGCCGGTATCAGGCTTCCAGCCAGACGCGCGAGGCGACGTAGCCGTTCGACAGGTCGTTGCCGACATCGTTGACATAGCCTTTCAGCTTGCCCGTCGCGGCGTTGAGGTTGTTGTTGAAGATCGGGATGATCGAGCCGCCCTCGTCGCGCACCATGACGGCAGCGGCGTGGTAGAGTTCCTTGCGCTTGGCCTCGTCGGCCTCGACGCGCGCTTCCTTGATCAGCTTGTCGAAATCCGGCCGCTTGAAATTGGTCTCGTTGGCCGGCGAGTCCGACAGATGCTCGGTCGCGTACATAAGGTCCTGGGTCAGGCGGCTGCCGTAATAGGACATGCAGAACGGCGCCGAGCGCCAGACATTGTTCCAGTAGCCGTCGGCGGGTTCGCGCTTGACCTCGATCTGGATGCCGGCCTTCTTCGCGCTTTCCTGGTAGAGCACGGCGGCATCGACCGCTCCCGGGAAGGTTCCTTCCGAGGTGCGCAGCACGACCGGGCCGTCGTGTCCCGATTTCTTGAAATGGAATGCCGCCTTGTCCGGATCGAAAGCACGCTGCTCGATCTCCGCCGGGAAATAGGGATAGGTGTCGTTGACCGGGAAATCATTGCCGATCGTGCCGTAGCCGCCCAGCACCGTCTGCAGGATGGCCTCGCGGTCGATGGCGTATTTCAGCGCCATGCGCAGGTCGTTGTTGTCGAAGGGCGCCTTGTCGACCATCATCGGCAGCGTGTAGTGGCCGCGGCTCGGAGAATTGAGGATCTGCAGGCCCGGCGCGCGCTTCAGCAACGGCACCGTCTTTGGGCTCACCGCGTTGATGAAGTGGACGCGGCCGGCCGACACCGCCGCGATGCGGGCGGTGACGTCGTTCATGGCGATGACTTCGAAGCTGTCGACATAGCCGCGCTCCTGCCAGTCATTGCTGTTCTTTTCGAACAGCGCGCGCACGCCGGGCTCGAAGCTGACCAGCTTGTAGGGGCCGGTGCCCATGCCTTCGCCGGGATTGTCGTAGCCGCCATTGGGCTGGATGGCGAGGTTGTAGGCCGTCAGGATCAACGGCATGTCGACATTGCTTTCCGACAGCTTGATGACCAGTTCGTTGCCGTGCCCCTCGATGGATTCGATGCTCTTCAGGAAGCCGAGCGCGCCGGAGCGGGATTTCGCGTCGCTGTGGCGCTGCAATGTCTTGACGACATCGTCGATGGTCATCTTCCTGCCGTTGTGGAAGGAGACGTCGCTGCGGATCTTGAAGGTCCAGGTCTTGGCGTTGTCGGCCGACTCCCAGCTCTGCGCGAGCGACGGCAGCGGCTTGCCGGTGACCGGGTCGCTGACCACCAGGTGGTCGCCGAAGCTGCGCGCCATGCAGAACAGGAACGCGCCGATATAGGTCGCCGGATCGAGCGAGTCGGTCGCTGCGGCACCATCGATGCCGAGCTTGAGATGACCGCCCTTGACCGGCTTGGCTTGCTCACCCGATTGCGCCAGCGCAGAGCCGAGGCTGCCCAGCATCAGGCCGGCACCGATCGAGCCCCTGAGAAAGTCGCGACGGTTGGCCGTCAGGTCCATGTTGAACAGGTTCTTCGACATTTGTTTCCTCCCCTATAAGAACTGCTTATGAAGCTGCAGCCGCGCTGCGCCGTGACAGCACACCCTCGAGCCAGCCGAGCTTCATTTCCGGTGTCGAGCTCAGCAGAAGCTCGGTGTAGTCGTCGAAGGGCGGCGACAGCACGGCTGCCTGCTGTCCCTGGCGCACGATGCGGCCGCGATGCATGACCGCCACCTGGTGGGCGATGGCGCGCACGATTGAAATGTCGTGGGTGATGAACAGGTACGAGACCGCGGTGTCGCGCTGCAGCCGCGTCAGCAGCTCGAGGATGCCTTCGGCGACGAGCGGATCCAGCGCCGAAGTCGGCTCGTCGCAGACGATGAGCTCGGGCTCGGCGGCGAGCGCGCGGGCAATTGCAACGCGCTGCTTCTGGCCGCCGGACAGCTCGGCCGGATAGCGGCTCATGAATTGCGGCCCCATCTCGATGCTGTCGAGCAGTTGCCTGACACGTTCGGTGCGTGCGCTGCCGTTCAACCCGAAATACAGCGTCAGCGGCCGGCCGATGATGTCGCCGACGCTCTGGCGCGGGTTCATCGCCGTGTCGGCCATCTGGTAGATCATCTGGATGCGGCGCAACTGCTCCAGGGAGCGGTCCTTGCGGGCCGGCGGCAGCCCCTGCCCCTTCCAGGCGATCGTGCCCTCGCGCTGCGGCAGCAGGCCGGTGACCACCCTGGCCAGCGTCGACTTGCCGGAGCCGGATTCGCCGACGATGGCCAGCGTCTGCCCCCTGGGCAGCGACAGCGAGACGTCCCTGAGCACCGGCGCATTGGCATAGCCGGCCGTCAGCCCGTCGACCTTGAGAAGTTCTTCCGTCTGCGCCGGCGGCAGCTGGCTCGCCGCCTGGCGAACCTGCACCAGCGCTTTGGTGTAGTCTTCGCGCGGCGCCTCGATGACCTGGCGGGTGGTGCCATATTCCACCATCCTGCCATGCCGCAGCACCATGATGTCGTCGGCCACCTGGGCGACGACGGCGAGGTCGTGGGTGATGTAGAGTGCGGCGGTCGCGGTTTCCGCGATGGCATGCTTGATGGCCGCCAGCACACCGACCTGGGTGGTCACGTCGAGCGCGGTGGTCGGTTCATCGAAGACGATGAGCTCGGGTTTCGGGCAAAGCGCCATGGCGGTCATGGCGCGCTGCAACTGCCCACCGGAAACCTGGTGCGGGTAGCGCTCGCCGAAACTGTCCGGCTCGGGCAGGCCAAGCACGCCGAACAGATAGGCCGCACGTTTGTTCGCGGCGGCGCGCGACAGGATGCCGTGCCGCACGGTCGCTTCGATGACCTGCCAGCCAAGCTTGTAGGCCGGGTTGAAGGCGGCCGCCGCGGACTGGGCGACATAAGCGACGCGGGCGCCGCGCCGGCTGCGCACCGCGGAATTGTCCAGCCGGGCGATGTCGACGCCGTCCAGCAGCACCTGCCCGCCGGTGATGCGGGCGCCGCCGCGCCCATAGGCCAGCGCTGACAGGCCGATGGTCGACTTGCCGGCACCGGATTCGCCGATCAACCCGAGCACTTTTCCCTTGCCGACATCGAAGGAAACGTCGTCGACCAGCGTCAGCCTGGCCGAAGACCCATCCGGGTTCTGCACGGGGACTTCGATGCGAAGGTTCCTGACCGCGAGCATCTCAGCCATTGCCGCCTCCCTTCAGGCTGGCGGCGGCATTGATCATCCAGTCGACCACCAGGTTGACCGAAATGACCAGGAAGGCGATCGCCGCGCCCGGAACCAGCGAAGCCGAGACGCCGAAGATGATGCCGTCCTTGTTGTCCTTGACCATGCCGCCCCAGTCGGCGACCGGCGGCTGGATGCCGAGCCCGAGGAACGACAGTGTCGACAGGAACAGGATCGAATAGGCAAAACGCAGGCCGAATTCGCCAAGCAGCGGCGCCAGCGTGTTGGGCAGGATCTCGCGGAAGATGATCCACAGCTTGCCTTCACCGCGCAGCCAAGCCGCCTCGACGAAATCCATGACGCTGACGTCGAGCGCGACGGCGCGGCCGATGCGGTAGACACGGGTCGAGTCGATCGTCGCCATGACGATGATGAGGACCCAGACGTTCTGTGGCAGCACGGCAAGAACAACCAGAGCGAGGATCAGGCCGGGGATCGACATCATCAGGTCGTTGAAGCGCGACAGCACCTGGTCGACGAGGCCGCCGCTGACGACGGAGGTGAAGGAGAGCACGATACCGATGGCGAAGGACAGAACAGTGGCGGCCAGCGCGACGAACAGCGTCGACCTTGCGCCGTAGATCAGGCGCGACAGCAGATCGCGGCCGAGGCTGTCGGTGCCGAGCAGGAAGTCGCCGCCCATCGGCGCCCACACCTCGCCGACGATGGCACTCTGGTCATGGGGTGCAAGCAGCGGCGCGAAGATGGCGCAGGCGACAACGAGCAGGATGCCCGCGCAGCCGATACGCGCACTGACCGGCATCGACCTCAGTCTCATCGTGGGTGCCTCAGACGCGGATTGGCCAGGATGGAGACGACATCGGCGACAAGGTTGAGCACGATGTAGATGGCGGCGAAGATCAGCCCGCATCCCTGCACGACGGGCATGTCGCGCACGGTCACCGCATCCACCATGTACTGGCCGATGCCGGGATAGACGAACACCACCTCGACCACGACCACGCCGACGACAAGCGCGGCAAGATTGAGCGCGATCACCGTGACGATCGGCGCGATGGCGTTGGGTGCGGCATGCTCGGCAATGATGCGGAGCGCCGACAGGCCCTTGAGCTCGGCGGTTTCGACATAGGGCGACGACATCACGTTGAGGATGGCCGAGCGCGTCATGCGCATCATGTGCGCCAGCACCGCGACGACGAGGGTGACGACCGGAAGCGCGATCGCCGACAGCCGTTCGCCTAGCGCCATGCCGTCATAGACGGTCGCTGGAAACGCGGCGACGCCGAGCCGCACCGTGAAGAACTGGATGAGCAGGTAGCCTATGAAGAATTCGGGCAATGACACCGCAGCCAGCGACAGCATGCTGATTGCCTTGTCGGGCAGGCGGTTGCGGTAGAGCACCGCCAGCATGCCGAGCGCCAGCGCCAGCGGGATGGCGATCAGCGCCGACACACCGGCCAAAAGCAGCGAGTTGCCCAGCCGTTTCCAGATCTGCTCGCCGACCGAATTGCGGTTGGACCATGAGGTGCCGAAATCACCCTGCGCGACGCCGCCGAGCCAGTCGACGTAACGCTCGACCAGCGGGCGATCGAGCTTCAGCTCCTTGCGGATGTTCTCGACCGCCTGCGGGGTCGCCTCCTGGCCTAGATAGGTCGAGGCGAAATCGCCCGGCAGCGCCTCGACGCCGCCGAAGATGACCACCGAGGCGGCGACCAGCAGCAGCACGCCCAGCAGCACGCGGCGCAGGATCAGCCATGCCAGCAGATGGCCCGACGGCTTCCACGCCGTCGGTTGGCCGGACGACACACTCATGAGGTCACCGCGGGTTTGCTGAGTTGTACCAACGGTCATTCTGAATGACCGTTGGAGCGCGCGACTGTGCGCCGCGCCCGTTGGCGCGAAGCGTCCTGGATGTGTCGACATCCAGGACCTGCGGTATATGGCTGGCGAGGCGGATCAAGCGTGCTCAGCCTGTGAAAAATGCGAACTGCGGTTGGACCATTTCGGCATCGCCGCCTCCACCTCCGCCTCGCTGGCGAAGGTTCCGCGCTCGAAGCGGTCGAGCCGGAAGCGGGTGGGATCGACGAAGGGGCTCTGGCCGAGGATCAGTTCGGCGGAGAGGCGGCCGAGGCCTGGACCATGGCTGACGCCGCTTTCATTGTCGCCGCCGACCGCAACGACATTGGCGGTGCCCGGCACCTTGCCGACCAGCAGTCCGCGGTCAGGCGTGTAACAAGGCACGCCCTGCGCCCAGCTGGCGATCTTCGCGCCACGCAGCGGCGGGAAGATGTCGGGCAGCCGGCCGAGGTCCTCATCGGCCATGGCCTGCATCAGGCCGGGTTTCTTCGGCTGGCCGGGCGCGATCCAGTCGTCGCCGAGCTTGTAGTAAGAATGGTAGTGGCCACCGGTACCCCACATGATGGCGCCGAAGGTCTCGCGCAGCCACAGCGCCAGTTCGCGGCACTGCACCGTCGGGATCGTCGACGGCAGGCCCCTGTCGTCGGTGACGATCCGGGTCGCCAGCACGCGCAGCAGCGGCAGTTGCCAGCCGAAATCGCGCAGCAGCTCGTTGTTCCAGGCGCCGGCCGCGATCACCACGCCGTCGGCCTGATGGGTGCCGTTGCTGGTCTCGACGGTGACGCCGCTGCCGGTGTCATGGATCGCGGTGACCTTGGTGCGGTCGTGGAAGACACCGCCCAGCCGGGCGATCTCGCCGGCCAGCACGCGCAGGCCGAGCGTGGTGTCGAACTGGATGCCGAGCGGATTGTAAGCGGCCGAATGCACCCGCGCCGGATCGACGAGGCCCTGCATCAGGGTGCCGATACGGGCGGCATCCAGGTCCTGCATCTGCGCCGGCGCGTAGGGCGATTCCAGTACCGGGCGCACGAAGTTCTCACGGCCTTCCTCGGTGAGCGCCATGATCAGCGTGCCGTTGGGGCGGTAGCCGATCTCCTGGCCGAGGTCGTGCAGCGCCTTGTAGTAATCGAGGCCGTATTGCTGGAGGTCGAAACCTTCCTGGCCGAGCGGGATCATGCCCGCCGACCAATGCGATACGAAACCGGCGCCGGCGCCGCTTGTCGCCTTGGCCAGTTCGTCGGCCTCGATGATGGTGACGTCCGCGCCCGCCTTCAGCAGGTGATGGGCGGTGCAGCAACCGATAATGCCCCCGCCGACGACGATGATCTTCTTCTTCATTCTTTCTCTCCCTTCGCCGCTGTGCCCTGCACATGCTGATCGAGCCAGCGCAGGATCCGGGCGGCGCTGTCCAGATATTCGGGATAGCTGCGCATGCTGTGACCGGCATTCGGATAGATGACGAGCTCGGCGGGCGAGTCCGAACGGACCGCCGCGAAATAACACTCCTCCGCCTGGCTGGGCGGCGTGCTGCGATCGAGGCCGCCGGCCATCACCAGCGTCGGCACCGGCTTCCTGTGCCTGAAGAAGGCCGGGCTGCGCTCGAAATAGGCGCCGGCCGCGGACCAGGGCGAAGCATCGAGCATGATCTCGTCGAATTCCGGGATCTGTGTCGTGCGGTGCTGGCTGTACCAGTCGCCAACCGGCGACAGCGGAATGGCGGCGGCGAAGCGCTCGCTCCGCGTCGGCAACCAGGCCGACATGAAGCCGCCATAGCTGGAACCAGCCACGGCGACGCGGGCCGCGTCGACCCATCCCCTGGCGATCAGCGCATCGACGCCGCTGACGATGTCGAGCGCATCGGCGCCGCCCATGTCACCCTTGACCGCACGGGCAAAGGCGTCGCCGCGGCCGGTGCTGCCGCGCGGATTGGGGAACAGGATCGTCCAGCCGAGGCTGGCCAGGATCGGCGCTGCGCGCGTGCGCACCATCCACTGATTGTGATGGGCAGAGATCGGTCCGCCATGCACCTCGACCAGCAGCGGCGTCGGGCCTTCGGCATGCTTCGGGCGCACGACCCAGCCCTGGATTTCCAGGCCGTCGGGCGCGGTCCAGCTGAAGGGCTCCATCGCACCGCAGGGCGACATGGCGCGCCCGGCCTCGGGTGCGGCCAGCGACGCCAGCTCGCGGACTTCGCCCGCAGCCGCCTCGGCGAGGAAAGGCGCTCGCGCATAGGCCTCGGCGGTGAAGAGGCAGGCGTCCTTGCCGATCGGGTAGGATGTCGGGACCCAGTCGCTGTGGGTGAGCGCAGCCGAGTTCCAGATCTCCTTCGGCGATGACGTGGCGAGGTCGAAATCCCCGGTCAGCGTCTCGTGGCCGCGCAGGCCGGCATAGTGGATGATTTTGGGCGAGCGCCACTCGACCGAGGTGACGTCGGCTCCCAGGCTGTCGAGGACGCGGACCGCGCCGCTGTCAGGGTCGAGCAGGCAAAGTTGACCATAGACGATACCGCGGTCGCTGCAGAATGCGCTGACGAATGCGACCGCATGACCATCGGGGGCGCCGCGCACGAAGCCGAGCTGATCGGGCGGCGTATGCATCGTGGTCGCAGCGCCGGTCCGGGCATCGATGAGAGTCAGTACCGATCGGTACCAACTGCCTTCGCTGTGATGATCGCTGCTGATGGCGGCGATGCGGCCGGCGCCGCACCAGCTCGCCTCCCAGACATTGAGCGGCGCCGCCGTCAGCTGGCGTGGCTCGCTTTGGCCATCCCATGTCCAGACGGTCCGCCACAGCTCGCTGCCGGTGTCGGAACGGACTTCCGGGATCCAGGCGGGCGCGTCCAGCTTCTGCTTCTGGGCAAAGCCGCCGTGGATGCCGGCGAGATCGGCGCCGGTGCCGGCCACCACCAGCAGAAGCTTCGAGGCATCCGCGGCCCAGTCGATCTGCTCGACGCGCCCGGCAACGGTTGCCGTCTCGCGGCAGCTGCCGTCGACCCAGATCTCGATGCGGTCGGTGGTGGCATCATCGCCGGCGACAGCAACGGCCAGCTTGCCGCCATCGGCGGAAAGGCGGATCTGCCGGGTCTCGCGATCGTTGAGGCGCTCGACAGCCTTGCTTCCACGCAGAGCGCGGCACAGCCTGCTGCTGATGCCACTCTCGAAACCCTGGTCGAAACTCTGGCCGATGAAATAGACCTCGCCTGCGGATTCATGTCCGCACAGAGCGCGTCCGCCGAAGATGTGGCCGCCCGGCGCCAACAGCGCCTCGTACAAAGTCAGCGTGGCCGCAAACTCAGGCGACGATCGCAAGTCCCGCTCCATCGAGCCCTCCTCCAGGGTCAATCCAGCAACGCAGGGCACGTCTCTTATTTTGCCGGCTCACGATGTGAGCCAGCCCAAACTTCTTTGGTTTGCCGAGATTGCCTCTGCGTTGTCGATAACATTGCAGGCAATTCCGCAGCTGTCTAGACACCAATGTACAGATTGCTTAGAGATTGATGCCAGGGAGACATTTCGGAGGACGAGCAAGGCTTTCAAAAAGGTTCAAACCGGCTGCCAACAGCCGGAGACAGTCCATATAGTATCCCCAACGGGAGACGGACCATGCCGAAAAGAGAATCGAAGCAGGGCCTTGCAGAACGCAACACCAAGTCACCGGCCGCCGCCGGCGACGTCACGTCAAGAACATCGAAGCAGGACTGGCTGGATCTCGCCATCAAGACGCTGATCGAGGACGGCATCGACCAGGTGAAGATCCAGGTCATGGCCAAGAAGCTCGATGTGTCGCGGTCGAGCTTCTACTGGTTCTTCGAGAGCCTGGAGGATTTGCATGCACAGTTGCTGGAGAACTGGCTGCGCACGAACACGGACCCGGTCGTCACCTATGCCGGCAAGGAGGCGCCCAGCATCAACAGGGCGATCCTCAACGTGTTCCAGTGCTGGGTCGACGACAGCCTGTTCGATCCACAGCTGGATATCGCCATCCGCATCTGGGCGCGCCGCGATCCTTCGATCCGGACCGTCATCGATGAGGCCGACCGCCGCCGCATCGAGGCGATCACCGCCATGTACAGCCGCTACGGGTATGATGACGAGAACGCCTTCATCCGCGCCCGCGTGCTCTATTTCATGCAGATCGGCCACTACACGCTCGATGTCGACGAAGCGCTCGACGTGCGCGTCTCGCATGTCCCGGCCTACCTGCTCGCCTTCAGCGGCCAGGACGCCGTGCCGGAAGACATCGCCGCGTTCGACGAATTCGTCGTCCGCTTCACCAGGAACAAGCCTGGCCAGGCCAGGGCCTGACCGCGCCAGCCCCCTCCACCCGCTGATGGAAACCGGACAATGACTCGCCGCTACTCTGCCCTGTCGCTGTTCAAGGAAGGGCTCGCCGGCCAGAAAGGCTGGGAGCCGGCCTGGCGCTCGCCGCAGCCGAAGAAAAACTATGACGCGATCATCATCGGCGGCGGCGGTCATGGCCTGTCGACGGCCTATTATCTGGCCCGGAACCACGGCATCACCAATGTGGCCGTGCTCGAAAAGGGCTGGATCGGCGGCGGCAACACCGGCCGCAACACCACCGTGGTGCGCTCCAACTATTATTATCCCGAAAGCGTCGCGCTCTACGGCCTGGCGCACCGGCTCTATGAAGGCCTGTCGGCCGAACTCAACTACAACGTCATGCTGTCGCAGCGCGGCATGGTCACGCTCTGCCACAGCATCGCCGAGATGGAGATTTCGGCGCGCACCGTCAACGCCATGCAGATCAACGGCACCGATGCCGAACTCTATTCGGCCGAGGATGTGCGCCGTGTCGTGCCGAATTACAATTTCGCGCCCGATGCCCGCTTCCCGGTGTTCGGCGGCGTCTGGCAGGGCCGCGCCGGCACCGCGCGCCACGATGCGGTGGCCTGGGGTTATGCGCGCGGCGCGAGCCGGCTCGGTGTCGACATCATCCAGAACTGCGAGATCACCGATTTCATCGTCGAGGGCGGGCGCTGCCGCGGCGTCCAGACGACGCATGGCGTCATCCGCGCCGACCGCATCGGCATGGCGGTGGCCGGGCACTCCTCGGTGCTCGCCGCCAAGGCCGGCTTCCGGCTGCCGATCAACTCCTACGCGCTGCAGGCCTGCGTCTCGGAGCCGGTCAAGCCGGTGCTCGACACGGTGGTGCTGTCGCCGGGCACCGGTGTCTATGTCAGCCAGTCGGACAAGGGCGAGATCGTACTCGGCGGCGCGCTCGACCGCGTGCCCTCCTACGGCCAGCGCGGCAACCTGCCGACATTGGAAGGCGTAATCGCCGGGCTGCTGGAGATGTTCCCGAGCTTCGGCCAGCTCAAGCTGATGCGGCAATGGGCCGGCATCGTCGACGTGGTGCCGGACTCCTCGCCGATCATCGGTGAATCGCCGCTACCCGGCCTGTTCCTGAACTGCGGCTGGGGCACCGGCGGCTTCAAGGCCATCCCGGCCGGCGGCACGCTGCTGGCGCACCTGCTGGCAACGGGCAAGCACAACGACATCAGCCGGCCCTTCGACCTCGACCGCTTCACCACCGGACGCCTGCTCGATGAAGCGGCCGGCTCAGGCATCGCGCATTAGGACGTGAGCGTTTCCGTTTTTCACGGAAACGCGGAAACGCTCTTTCCCTGGAATTGCATTTAGGACCACACAGCATGCAACTCTTCCCATGCCCGTTTTGCGGGCCGCGACCCGAGACCGAATTCCACTATGGCGGCGAGGCCGGCAATGCCCGCCCGGACGGCGCCGACGTGAGCGCCGGGCGCTGGGCCAGCTATCTCTACGAGCGCAGCAACCCCAAGGGCGCGACGCGCGAGGTCTGGGTCCATGCGACGTGTTCGGAATTCTTCGTGATGGAGCGAGACACGGTCAGCCACAAGCTTGCCGGCACCACCGCGCTGGCGGAGCATGCCGAATGAGTGCCTCCCGCATCGCCTCCGGCGGCAGCGCCATCGACCGCTCCCGGCCGCTTTCCTTCAGCTTCGACGGCCGCACCGTCCAGGCCTATGCCGGCGACACCATCGCGTCGGCGCTGCTGGCGGCGGACATCGCCGTCGTCGGCCGCAGCTTCAAATACCATCGCCCGCGCGGCATCTGGGGCGCCGGCGTCGAGGAGCCGAACGCGCTGATCGATGTGGCGGGCGGCATTCCCAACACACGCGCCACCACCGAGCCGGCGCGCGACGGGCTGAGCGTCCGCGCCGTCAACGCCGTGCCGAACGCGGTGGCCGACCGCAACGCCTTCATCGACCGTTTCGCCCGCTTCATCCCGGCCGCCTTCTACTACAAGACCTTCATGTGGCCGGACTGGCACCTGTTCGAGCCGCGCATTCGCGCCATGGCCGGGCTGGGCAGCGCCGACCCGGACTGGAAGCCGGTGGGAGCCGCAGACCAGATCGGCTCAGCCGACCAGATCAACAAACATTGCGACGTGCTGGTGGTCGGCGCCGGGCCGGCCGGGCTTGCCGCGGCACGCGCCGCCGCCGGAGCCGGAAAATCCGTCATCCTGGTCGACGACCAGCCCCTGCCCGGCGGAACGCTGCTGCATCGCGACGCCGAGATCGACGGCCAACCGGCCACGGCCTGGATCGACGCCACGGTCGCCGAACTCAGGCAAGGCGGCCATCCGGTGCTGACCTCGACGACGGCCTTCGGCATCTACGACCACAATCTGGTCGGGCTGAACCAGCGCCATCTCGACGGCCGGCCGGACACGCTGTGGCGTATCAGGCCCGGCCAGGTCGTGCTTGCCACCGGCGCCATCGAGCGGCCGCTGCCTTTTGCCAACAACGACCTGCCCGGCATCCTGTCGGCGGACGCGGCGCTCGTCTATCTGCGCCGCTACGGCGTGCTGGCCGGCCGGCGCATCGTCGTCGCCACCAACAACGACAGCGCCTATGAGGTCGCAGCAGCACTTGCCGCCGCGGGCGCCGAGGTCACGCTGGTCGATCCGCGCACGGATGACTTGCCCGCTGTCGCAGCCAACATCAGGAAGCTCGGCGGACACACCGTCAGCGCCGCGCGCGGCGGCATGCGCGTGCAGGCGGTGACGCTGGACGACAGCACCGTGCTGCCCTGCGACTGCGTGGTGGTCTCCGGCGGCTGGACGCCGACGGTCCACCTATTCTGCCAGGCGCGCGGCAAGCTTGCCTGGGACGAGGGCCGCGCGGCATTCCTGCCCGGCGATCCGGTCGACGGTATCACGGTGGCCGGAGCGGCTGCCGGTGCCATCGCCCTGTCCGAAGTCTTTGCCAGCGCCGCCAAGGCGGTATCCGGTCCGGCGGCATCCCGCAGCACCGGCGTGGAAGCAAGCGGCGCCATCATGCCGACATGGCCGACAGCCGGCGCCAAGGGCCGCATCTGGATCGACTACCAGAACGACGTGACGGCCAAGGATGTCGAGCTGGCGGCGCGCGAGAACTTCATCTCGGTCGAGCACCTCAAGCGCTACACGACGCTCGGCATGGCGACCGACCAGGGCAAGACCTCGAACCTGGCAGGCCTCGCCTTGATGGCCGACATCACCGGCCGCAGCGTGCCCGAGGTCGGCACCACCACCTATCGCCCGCCGTTCACGCCGGTTCCATTGACCAGCTTCGCCGGCGCGGTTGCCGGCGAACTGATGGCGCCGGTGCGGCGGCTGCCGCTCGAAAACCTCCATCGCACCAGCGGCGCGGTGTTCCAGGAATATGGTGGCTGGCTGCGGCCCGCGCATTATGGCGGGGCCGATGCCGAGGCGGCGATCCGCAACGAAGCGCAGCAAGCCCGAGCCTCGGTGGCGCTGTTCGACGGTTCGACGCTCGGCAAGATCGAGGTGATGGGACCGAAGGCCGCCGAATTCGTCGACTTCATCTATTACAATACCATGTCGACGCTGAAGGCCGGCCGCTGCCGCTACGGTTTCATGCTGTCGGAGAACGGCGTCGTCTTCGACGACGGCATCCTCGTCCGCCTCGACGAACACCATTTCGTCGTCTCCTGCTCCTCCTCCCATGTCGCGGCGGTGCATGCCCGGCTGGAGGAATGGCGGCAGGACCGCTTCGGACGCGAGGCGGTCTACATCCACAACGCCACCGCCGACATGGCGACGCTCACCGTCACCGGGCCGAAGTCGAAGGCGCTGGTCGCGGCACTCGACCTCGGTGTCGCGCTCGCCGATGAGCAATTGCCGCATATGGCGATCGCCACCGGCAGCTTCGGCGGCGATGCCGTGCGCGTGGCGCGCGTCAGCTTCACCGGCGACCGCAGCTACGAAATCTCGATCCGGGCCGATAGGGCCGAAGCGCTGTGGAACGCCATGCAGAAAGCCGGCAAGGCCTTCGATGCCGTGACCATGGGGCTCGAAGCCATGACCCTGCTGCGCGCCGAGAAAGGCTACATCGTCATCGGCAAAGACACCGACGGCACCACCATGCCGCATGATCTCGGCGTCGACGGTCCGCGCACCAAGCGCACCACCGACTATGTCGGGCGCCGTTCGCTGTTCACCGAAGTCGCAACCGCGGATCGCCGCCTGCAGTTCGTCGGCCTGACGGTGGCCGATGGCGAGGCGCCGCTGGCCACCGGCGCGCATGCCATCACCAAAAAGCAAGGCGCGGTGCGCAGCCAGGGCTTCGTCACCTCCAGCTACCAGAGCCCGACCCTGCAGCGGCCGATCGCACTGGCGCTGATCGAAGCCGGCGCCTCGCGCCATGGCGAGACGATAGACCTGCAGCATCTCGGCATGCTGCGGCGCGCGACGATCACCGCTCCGTGCGCCTTCGACCCCACCGGAGAACGGCTCAATGCGTGACCTTGCCCAGAAATGGACCGCCATGCCGAACTGGCATGAAGCCGAAATCGCGGTGCCCGGCCTGAGCGTGCGCACGCGCGACGGGCTGGCGCAATATCTGGTCAGCGGCGATCTCGCTGCCTGGAGCGCGGCTTCCGGCCTTACCGTGCGCGGCGTCGGCGTCTTCGGCAAAGCCGAGGGCGAGCGCTACACCGTACAGCTCGCCCGCGACCGGTTGCTGGTGGTGTCGAACGCACCGCTCGACATCGCGACAGGGTGGCATGACAAGGGTTTCGGCGTGACGGCAACCAGCGCCGGCCTGCATGTCTTCGACGTCGACGGACCGGCAAAAGCCGAACTGATCGCGCGCGCCACGCCGGTCGACCCGCGCGTGGAAAGCGCCTCGGCGTCGCTGCTGTTCGGCGGTGTCGGCGCGATTGCCTATCACCACCGCGACACGCTGCGCATCCATGTCGAGCGCGGCCTTGCCGCCTATCTGTGGACTTGGCTCGGGACGGCGGCAGGGCAACCGGCGCTGTCCGGCCGGGGATAGGCTTGCGGTATGCTGCCTTGCCGGGCGTTTTTACGCCCGGATTGCGCAAAGACGGAGGGGCAGAAGGTTTTCGGGTACGACACAGGTCGATCCACCTATCTGGCGTTCCGGAATGGATCCCCGACACTCTCCGCTCCCTACGGTCGCTCCGAGGTCGAGGATGACGAAGTTTCTATGTCCTCGGCCAATCGCAACCGTTGGTGCTATGGCAAGTCGCTAACGCCGGTGGCGGTTGCCGGCGTTGGAGATTAGCGACGCCTCTCTCCCCTCGTCATCCTCGACCTCGAAAGGAGCGAAGCGACTGGAGCGTGTCGGGGATCCATTCAGGAACGCCGGCTAACGTCGCTCACATCAGATGAGGAATGCGGGTTGAGGTCGTGTACTGTGGTCTCCGTGAAAGACGGACATGCTCTCGGCAACGGATCTGGGCAAAGATGAACATCCGGCACATCGAAATCTTCCGGGCGGTGGTGACCAACGGAACCGCATCGCGCGCGGCCGAAGTGCTCCGCATCTCGCAGCCCGCCGTCAGCAAGGCGATCCAGGAGCTGGAGCGCGAGATCGGTTTTGCGCTGTTCCATCGCATCAAGGGCCGCATCCTGCCGACGACGGAAGCGCAGCTGTTCTTCAAGGAGGTCGAGCTGACCTTCGCCGGCATGGCGCAGCTGCGCAATGCCGCCGCGCGCATCCGCGACTTCGGTTCCGGCGAAGTGCGCATCGCCTGCCTGTCGGCGCTGAGCACCAATGTGCTGCCGAAGGCCTTGCATGCTTTCCTGAAACGGCACCCCAATGTGGCGGTGACCTTCCAGGCGCGGATGTCGTCGCTGGTGCGCGACCTCGTCGCCTCCGGCCAGTTCGATCTCGGCATCGCCGCCGACGAGATCGACCAGACCGGCGTCGAGGCACGCCCGTTCGCGCGCTATCGCGTCGAAGCCGCCCTGCCGGCCGGCCATCGCCTGGCCGCGCTGGAGGTGATCCGGCCACAGGACCTGCATGGCGAGGACTTCATCGCGCTGGCGCCCGAGGACACCACGCGCCAGGAAGCCGAGCGGCATTTCACAGAAGCCGGCGCAAGGCCGAAGATCCTGCTGGAAACGCCCTATTCGACCACGGTCTGCGCCATGGTCCAGGCCGGCATCGGCGTCGGGCTGGTCAACAGGCTGACCGCCGAGATCTATCTCGACCGCGGCCTGGTGCTGCGGCCGTTCGAACCGGCGATCTATTTCCGCACGCTGATGCTTTTACCGCCCAACCGGCAGCCGTCGCGCATCCTGCAGGACTTCATCGACGAGCTGATGAAGGTGAAGGCGGGCTAGCGGGTTTTACCAGCCGCCTCCATTTGGAGCCCGTTTTGAAACTCGACAGCGGCTGGTTTGCGGTGCGTCCTTCGAGGCTCGCCCGGCAAGGGACCACGCTGTGCTTTCAGTTGACGTGCGGGCGAGCACCTCAGGATGAGGGCGGTGGTGCCAGGTCTCCTTATCCTGCAACGATCCAAAGCAAGGGAAGTCGCGTCAACCGTCCTCATCCTGAGGTGCTCGCGAAGCGAGCCTCGAAGGACGCACCAAGGCACCGCGCTGTGCTTTCAGTTGACGTGCGGCGAGCACCTCAGGATGAGGGCGGTGGTGCCAGGTCTCCTTATCCTGCAACGATCCAAAGCAGGGGAAGTCGCGTCAACCGTCCTCATCCTGAGGTGCTCGCGAAGCGAGCCTCGAAGGACGCGCCAAGGCACCGCCAGTTGCCATGCAGGAAGGCCGGTGGACAACCGCGCAATCGTGCAGATGCAACGGTCAAAAGTGACCGATGCAGCTAGTCCGCCACCGCCATCTTGGCCACCGCCGCGAGCCAGCCGACGGCGGGTGCGATGATGTCGTCGTTGAAGTCGTAGCGTTCGTTGTGGAGCTTGCCGCCATCGACGACCGGACCGTTGCCGATCAGCACATAGGCGCCGCCCCTGCCTTCGACCAGGAACGCGAAATCGTCGCCGCCCATGGCCGGGCGGATGTCGCGCGTCACCGTCAGCCCGATGCTCTCGGCGGCCAGGATCGCCAGGCGCGATTCCTCCGGCGTATCGGCCATGACGCGCCCGGTCGATTTGATCTCATAGTCGGCTTCGACCCCGAAGGAACGGGCGATGCCCTCGATCACCTCGCCCATGCGCTGGATGACCATGGCGCGGACATCGGCATTGAAGGTCCTGAGCGTGCCGACCAGTTGCACGGTCTCCGGGATCTGGTTGCTGACCAGCCCGCCATTGACCATGCTGACGGTCAGCGCAACCGTGTCGATCGGGTCGACATTGCGCGAGACGATGCTGTGCAGGGCGACGATGAGATGACCCGCCGCCAGGATCGGATCGCGCGTCGCATGCGGCAAAGCGGCATGGCCGGCGATGCCCTTCAGGGTGACGTGCCAGTCGCCGCCGGCAGCCATGGACGGGCCGTTGTGGACCGCCACGACGCCGGGCGCCATTCCGGGCCAGTTGTGGCAGGCAAACAGCCGCTCCATTGGAAAACGTTCGAACAGGTCGTCGGCGATCATCGCCTTGGCACCTTCGCCGTTTTCCTCCGCCGGCTGGAAGACGAAATGGATGGTGCCCGACCAGCTGTCGTCGCGCGCCAGGGCCGCCGCCGCACCGATCAGGCAGGCGGTGTGGCCATCGTGGCCGCAGGCATGCATGACGCCTGGATGGACGGAGGCATGGGCGAAAGCGTTGGCCTCGGCGATCGGCAGTGCATCCATGTCGGCCCGTAGGCCGACGGAACGGTTCGAGCTGCCGCGCCTGAGCGTGGCGACCACGCCGCTTCCGCCGACGCCCGTGACATGCGGTATGCCGAGTTCGGTCAGCCGCGCGCTGACGAAGGCGCTGGTCTGGCGTTCCTCGCCCGACACTTCGGGATGCCGGTGCAGGTGACGCCGCCATGCCTTCAGCCTGGCCAGCAATTCATGGTCGATATGGGTCATGGTGACGGAATCCAGGTTGAAATTCTTGGCGCTGTTGCGGACACAAACCGCTGCTTTCAGAGCACCTTGGACAGGAAAGCCCGGGTGCGCGGATTGGCCGGCCGGTTCAGCACCTCGCGCGGGTCGCCTTCCTCGACGACGGCTCCCTGGTCCATGAACACCAGATGGTTGGCGACCTCGCGCGCGAAACCGATCTCATGGGTGACCAGCATCATGGTCATGCCGGAACGGGCGAGATCCTTGATGACATCCAGCACTTCCCCGACCAGTTCGGGATCGAGCGCGGAGGTCGGTTCGTCGAACAGCATCACCTCCGGCTCCATCGCCAGGGCCCGGGCGATGGCGACGCGCTGCTGCTGGCCGCCGGAGAGCTGGCTCGGATAGCGGCCGGCGAGATCGGCAAGGCCGACGCGCTGCAAAAGGGCCTGCGCCTTTTCGCGCGCCGCGGCCTTCGGCATGTTCTTCACATGCACCGGCCCTTCCATGACGTTTTCGATCGCCGTCATGTGCGGGAACAGGTTGAAGCGCTGGAACACCATGCCGGTGCGGCGGCGCTGTTCGGCGATGCGCCCGGGCGCCAGCACATGCATGCGGCCGTCGATCTCGGTGTAGCCGGCGAGTTCACCGAGCACGAAGACCTTGCCGGCGGAAATCTGCTCGAGCTGGTTGATGCAGCGCAGCAGCGTCGACTTGCCGGAGCCGGACGGGCCGATGGCAACGCAGACCTCGCCGCGCCGGATGGTGAGATCGACGCCGCGCAAGGCATGCACGGAACCGTAGAATTTGTGGATGCCCTGCAGGACGACGCAAGGCTGCGCGGCGGCGTCGCGGGGCGGTGTCATGATGGCGTTCATTCCGTCCTCGCCCTGATCGTGTCGACGCCCTTGCCGAAATGACGCTCGAGATAATACTGGCCGACCATGAGCAGGCTGGTGATGGAGAGGTACCAGAAGCCGGCGACCAGCAGCAGCGGCACCGGCAGATAGAGCCGGTTGGCGATGGCGTTGGTGGCGAACATCAGGTCGAGCGTGAACGGCACGGCCAGCACCAGCGACGTCATCTTCAGCATGCCGATCGTCTCGTTGCCGGTCGGCGGCACGATCACCCGCATGGCCTGCGGCAACAGGATGCGCCGCCAGATCCGGCCCTGCCGCATGCCGAGCGCCTGCGCTGCCTCGAGCTGGCCGCGGTCGATGGCGTTGAAGCCGGCACGGAAGATCTCGGCGAGATAGGCGGATTCGTTGAAGCCAAGCCCGACGATCGCGGCCACCGCCGGCGTGACCAGCATCCTGGTGTCGAAGCCGACGATCTCGCCGCCGAAGGGCAACGACAGCGAGATGCGCGGAAACAGCACCGCGAACAGCCCCCAGAACAGCAGCTGCGTGTAGACCGGCGTGCCGCGGAAGAACCAGATCCAGAACCAGGCGCAGGTGCGCAGGATCGGATTGTCGGAACCGCGCATGACGACGAGCAGCAGCGCGATCGAGATCGCCACCGCCATGGCGACGAGGGTGAGCAGGATCGTCCAGCCGACGCCGCGTATCACCTGCGGGGCGAAGACATACTGGGCGAAGATGTCCCAATGGAAGTTCTCGTTGGTGGCCACGCTCTGGGCAAAAGAAATGGCCAGCCACACAAGCAGCAGCGTCGCCAGCCAGCGTCCGGGATGGCGCCTCGGAACCACTTCGTTCAGCTTGACGGCACCATCCCGGTCGGCCTGCCACACTGGTACCGGATGGTCCGGTGCGGCCTTCTCGATGTCCACGCTCACCTGATCCGCTCCCGCTTTGGCTGCTTCAATCCTTCACCTTCGGATTGATCTCGGCCACCGCAATGTTGGAATCGTCGATGCCCCACATGCCGTAGATCTCCTTGTAGACCCCGTCGGCGATGAGCTTGTTGGTGACTTCCGCGATCAGCTCCGTCAGCTGAGTGTCCTTCTTGGCGATGGCGATGCCGTTGAGGCCGAAGCCGCCGAGTTTGCCAGTCGGGCGCATGGTCACCAGCCGGCCTTTCGACTGCTTGGCGGCATAGCCGATCGTGGCCGAGCCGGAGACCGTCGCCTCGGCGCCATCGGCGGCGACACGCGTCAGCGCCTCGGCCTGCGTCGCGAACGGGATCATCTCGATCTCGGGCTTGCCGGCGGACAGGCATGCCTGGTTTTCCTCCTGCAACAGGCGCTGGAAGAAACTTCCGCTCTGGATGGCGACATGGCGCCCGCACAGTTCGTCCGGCTTGAAGGCCTTGGGGTTGCCCTGCTTGACCGCCCACAGGGCGCCGGTCTGCGAATAGCTGACGAAATTGACGGCCTTCATGCGTTCGTTGCTGATCGAGAAG
This sequence comes from Mesorhizobium sp. EU05-FHT14A09, assembly GCF_058790995.1. Taxonomy (NCBI): domain Bacteria; kingdom Pseudomonadati; phylum Pseudomonadota; class Alphaproteobacteria; order Hyphomicrobiales; family Phyllobacteriaceae; genus Mesorhizobium; species Mesorhizobium sp. EU05-FHT14A09. The sequence goes on along the minus strand of NZ_JBYTDF010000013.1, from coordinate 101,152 downwards.
GCCGAGATGCCGAGATCGTATTTGGCGCCGAGCGCAGGCAGGATGCCGTCGAACGCCGCCGTGCGGAAATCCAGCTTCAGGCCGAGCGTCCTGGCCATGGCCTCGGCGATATCGACGTCGATGCCTTCGGGCGTCGTGCTGTCCTTTTCGGAGATATACTCCCAGGGCGCGTAGGCCGTATCCGAGCCGATGACCAGCACGCCCGCCTTGGCGATGCGCTCGGGAAGCTTCGCCGCCAGCGCCGGATCGGTGGCGATCTTGTCCGGGGAGAAGTTCGGCGCTTCCTGTGCAAGAGCCGGCGCAGCGGCCAGCAACGTTACCATGGCCGCCTGAACGACCCGTCTCGACTTGTTCATGGTGTTCCCCTGTTCTTGCGATCCGGCATCGCAGCCGGTCGATTGCGGTCTCTCCACAAGGCAAGGCCGGCGGAGTGCTACCGATGGCCAAAGACTAGCCAGACGGAACGCATTCCGTCCAATATTGAGTTTTCGCCGCGTTATTCCGTTTGGTTATGGGATGAAGCGTCGGGCAAGCTCTTCGGCCGGGTGTTCGTGCTCGACCGCTTCCAGGCCTGGCGAGCCGCACAACTGGACACGGCCCGGCAAACCCACAACCCCGACCATTCGAAAAAAGCGTGCCCTCAGGAACGCGACAGTTGCAATTGCAGCATCTGCAGCAGGCCCGCCGTGTCGGCCGGGCTGCCGACCAGAACGACCTTCAGGCTGCCAGCCTCCGGGTCGAAGGCCGTGGTGAGATGCAGGGCCGGCGTGCCGGCATCCCCGGTCATGGCGGCAGCTCCGAGGAAGGTCGCCAGCCGCTCGGCGCGCTGCAGCGTGATGTCGGGAATGTCGACGACACAGGTGGCGCGCGCGCCGCCGGCGGCATGTCCGCTCGTCACGCCGGCAAAGGCGTCCAGCCTCGCCTGCTCGATGCGGTAGGACTTGCCGATGCGGGTCGCCGGCAGGCGCCCGTCGCGGATGTAGCGGATCACCGTCTTGGGATGCAGCTTCAGCTGCTCGGCGGCCTGGTCGACGCTGAGAAGGATTTCAGACATGCTCTGAATTACTCCTTAAAATTCCATATTAGGGTATTATATGGAATCATGTAGAGCAATAGCTCATCCGCTATGAAACTTTATGGAGATAGCAATGTTGGAAAGCGAGCGCATGAAAACCCGGCTGCGGATCGACCTGGTCGCGGCGATGAAACAGGGCAGGAAAACTGAGGCGACGATCCTGCGCGAACTGATCGCCGCGCTCGACAATGCCGAAGCCGCCCCCGCGCGCGACGAGTGCCTGTCGCTGGTCCGCCATGATTTCTTCAGCGCCACGGCGGAAACCGCAAAGCTGGTGCTGAGCACCGAGCAGGTGCGCGACGTGCTGCAGGCCGAAATCGCCATGCGCGAGCAGGCGGCGGCCGAATATGCCCGGCTGGGCAAAGGCGCCGACAGCCTGCTGGCGGAGGTCGCGGTGGCGAGGCGGTATCTTGAAACCGCGTAGGGATCGGGCACTTTCGTTTTTGGAACCGGAAGGCTTGGAGCGTTTCCGTTTTTCACGAAAACACGGAGACGCTCCAAGCTTTTGTTTTCAAAGCATTTTTGTAACACCAAATAATTCCACTGGCTCCAAAATGCTTTATCTCTTTGTTTTTACGCAATTCCAGACGCAAAACCGCTGCGCACTTTTGCTGGAATTGCTCTAGCCTAAACGGCGATTGGAGACATCGATGCCCCTCTCCCGCCCGGACGCCGCGCCCATCGAGGTGACGATCCTCATTCTCGAACAGTTTGCGATGATCGCCTTCTCATCGACGGTCGAACCGCTGCGGGAAGCCAACTGGGTTGCCGGAAAGCCGCTGTACACGTGGACCGTGGTCTCGCAGGACGGCAAGCCGGTGCGAGCCAGCAACGGGCTGATGCTGCAGGTGGACGGTGCGATGCGGGATGTTGCGTTCAGCCCCGTCGTCATCGTCTGCTCCAGTTTCGACCCACAGCTCCACGTCACGCCGGCCATGCTCGGCTGGTTGCGGCGGCAGGCACGCCGGGGCGCCATGGTCGGGGCCGTGGAAACCGGTGCCTACGTGCTGGCGCAAGCGGGCCTGCTCGATGGCCATCGCGCGACCATCCATTGGGAGAATGCACCGGCTTTCGCCGAGGCGTTTCCCGAGGTGCACCTGACCGATACGCTTTTCGAGATAGACCGCCGGCGTTTCACCGCTTCCGGCGCGTCCGCCGCCATGGACATGATGCTGGCCATGATCGCCGAACAGGCAGGTCGCCAGGTCGCTTCGAGCATTGCGGACGAGTTCATCTACAACCGTATGCGCCGGGGACAATCGCCGCAAAGGCTGCCGGCATCCGACAGGCTTGGCGCGCGCAACCCGCGCCTTCGGCGACTGCTCGGTTTTCTCGAACGGACGCTGGCCGAAACCGTCGAAGTCGCCGATATGGCCGCCGCCGAGAACATCTCGGTGCGCGAGGTCCAGCGCCTGTTCAAGACACATCTCGGCGTGTCGCCGAAAGCCTATCATCGCGGGCTGCGGCTGCAGCGCGCGCAGGACCTGCTGCGCCAGACGGATATGGCGGTCGGCGACATCGCCTCGAGCTGCGGCTTCTCGTCGGGAGCCGACTTCTCGCGCGCCTACCGCCGCGCCTTCGCACGGCGCCCCATCGACGACAGCGGCGCCGCCTACCTTTCAGGCTGATCGTATCCAGTCGGCAACGATAGTGCTGGCAATATGTCCGTGGGCGAACGACAATGAACCGAATGGAGGACCGATGCCCAAGGTCAAACGCGAGAGCGCTCTCGACAAGGAGCGCGCCAAAACAGAGAAGCTCCTCAAAAAGGTTGGATACACAGCCTTGAAGGAGGCCGGCGTGGTATCCAAGCGCCCCGACCTGCCAAATCTGAAGATTGAAAAGCGAGAGAAGTAGCGCGCCTAATCACTGCGGTTAGCAAGGCTGGCAGCTCGCATGCAGTTCGAGTTCGACGCCGAAGTTACGCATTCCGGTGAAAACACGGCGACAAGACCGACGCCACCGCAGGAATGGCGAGGGCGGCCGCATAAGCACGACCGCCCAGACCGGATCATGCAGGCAGCCATTCATCGGCAGCCCTTGCTGCCGCCAGCTCCAGCGCGTCGGGGGCGAGGATACCGGTTTTTCTGGCGAAAGCTTCGAAGGCGAGGCGTGCCGCGGACACGCTGCCGTCGGTGAGAGCCGCGCGACCTGCAGCAAGCGCCTGCTCGTGAGTGGGGCTTCGCGAACCGACCCATTCGTTGAGGATTTCAAAGGCCTCTTCGACGGATTCCACATCGCGCGGAAATCCAAGGCCGACGAAAATGTAAACGGGTTTCGCAAAACGCTTCATGGGCTTCCTCGTTTGTGAGCAACACCGAAATTATCGGGTTCGCTTAAAACAAACGATCCGGCACTTCGTTCAAACGAATTCATCCGTTCGGAGGATGGACGCGAATTCGATGGACCTTGCGGCCCCGAGCGGCAGCGCGAGACCAGCACAGAAGGTTCCGTTGGGCATGCGGCGCTTCAATAATTAGCGGAACCATCGGGTATCCGTCCCGTTTTCGAGCAGGACCCGTTGGTTGTCTGCCGCATCAGGACCGGTCGAATTCCGGTTTCAAATGTCGGAAGCAACGCTGGCTCAAAGGAGTATCCACCATGACAAGATCCATTGGCTGGCTGGCGGCGGCAACGATTTGTCTTGCAGGGCCCGCCCATGCAACGGATGCCTCGTTCCTTAAGTCGCTGGCCGGAAGTTGGGCCGGCAAGGGCACAGTCGAAGTCGAGACCGGGTCCAAGCCTATCAAAATCAACTGCAAATTTTCGTCGCGTGCGACTGATACCTCGCTGTCGCTGAATGGCAAATGCACCGGATATGTCGTCTTCTCGCGAGCGATCGGCGCCGACGTCAAGACCGACGGAAAAACCTATACGGGTGTGTACACCGGTTCCCGAACCGGTCCTGCCGGCCTGCGTGGCAACCGAGCCGGCGATGCGTTGGTCCTGGGCATTCGCTGGGCAAAAGAAGTCAATGGCGACCGCGCCGCCCAGCTGAGACTGGAAAAGCTCGGCAACAACCGGATGCGCCTGACGACCATCGACAAGGACCCGGCGACGGGGAAAAACGTGGTCATCAGCCAGATCAATCTCAACCGCAGCTAGCTGTTCTTGATGGCAGGGTCAGCGTGATGCGTGGCTGGCCTGAGGCGGTCAGGACAAGATGAGGGAAGGAGCCCTCCAGCGGTTCCACGAAGGGCGGCAGCTTTGCGCCCGCATGTCGGTCGTAAAGCTGTAGCTTGACCTCGCCCTCATAGCTGCCGTTTGCCGCATGTCGAAGAATGGTCGCCAACTTAGTTTGAGAGCTGCGCTGAGATCGCAGTCGTCAGAGATGAACTCCGATACAAAATAATGGACTCCCAACCCGCGGCTACATCTGCAAGAGCTCCAATTGCGGCAAGAGAGAGCTGGTCGTAGCCCATGCTCGAGATGAGCTAGATCGCCGCAACTAATCTTGCTCGCTGTAGCTTCAACTGTCTTTTCCGCGGGACTGTGCATCCACCCGCCATCGCGGGCCAGTTCGGCCGGCAAATTGCTGGAGCCGCTCAAGGTTTGGGACCCCTGATTTGAATCGGCAAGCGTAAGCTTCCGCTGTTGCCGGCCTGAATCTTCAAATATTTCGAATGAGATATATTCATCCTACCTTTATGTTTATTCATTTGACGGAAAGATTAGTTTTTCTACAATAAAAATTTGAAAGTAAGTCAAATTTCTCGCCTAATAAAGTTTATCTCAATTGGTTGGAGGATGGCCATGGATTTTGCTCGGCGGTTTACTGGGTTCTACCTGTGTTTGGCTCTTGTGCCGACTTTTATGACTTCGACCAGTGCCACTGTTTCCGCAGCGGAAACTACGGACAAAAAGCCGGTCGCCAACGCTCCCCGTCAAAATTGGGCCACCACTGATGGTGTTGTGAGCATGCAACCCGCGAAACCTATTCCTTCGTCGGGTGTGGCGGATCAGATGATGATTGCCAATGCCTTCGGGGGTTGGGGCATCGCCTATGATGAGGGGAAGCTTGAGGTTGTACGGTCGCTGTTTACCGACAATGGCCGACTCGAAGTACTGAAAGGAAGCGGAAAGCCGATCGAAGTGGTGGAAGGCGTCGACGCTATTGTCGCAGCCGTGAAAAGAGACCGCGCCAGTCAAAACGACCAGCGACGCCACCTGATTTCCAATACGCTTGTCGAAAAACTCGGTACCGACAGCGCGACAGCCATCGCTTACAGTGTCGTTACAGTTGCCAGCGATAACGACCTTTACCTCGGTGCCAGCGTCATCTATCGCGGTGATCTCAAGAGACAGCCTGATGGGACCTGGCGCTTCGAGCGCTTGGTCATTGGCATGGATGCCTACAAGCGGCCCACTCCCGCCTCGTCGGCGGAGTCGAAATAAGATGTTCGTCAAGACAGCATCTGGAGTTGCCAAGACGAGATCGACAGGTGCGTTAAAGCCCTGAGCTGGTTGAAAATATCCAGTGTGAGACAATGCTGGATACTGCGTTTATGCCTGCTTGCCCCAGTCCTGGCGACATGATGCGCGAATGAAATGAAGGAGGGCAGCAGCCTCGTCGCCCTCACAAGTGCACACTTGCGGCCTGGCACGGATGTCTACGGGTTCCACCTCATGGCTACTCCAGCTCCGATCGAAGGGCGGCTTTGCGCCCTCCTTACGGTCCGTGCGGCTATCCGGGGGACCTGCCATTCAAGGGGTTCTTCTGCGCCTCGGTCTCAAGTCTGCCACTGCGTCGTTCTTCGCAGGGCTAGTCTGGGTCGATCGAGCCGAAATCGATTACTGCACTGATAGGAGTGATTTCGAATCGCTCGACAATGGGTTCCTCAAAAATTTCGATCACGTAATTTTGAGATTGAAGTCGCGAAACACCGGCAAGGCCCGCCCCGTACCACGAAGGCGATCGTCGTTTGAGCGGTCGATAACGCAGGGAAGGAATCAACCCATGAACTTGAAGTACATTGCGCTGGGCGCGCTCGCGCTTTCCATGGTTGGCGGCGTTGCCTTTGCGGGAGCACTCGACGAGCCGGACAACATGGCGCCGTTCTTCACCGATTCCGGGATGAAGACGATGAAGTCGGAGACCGAGTTCAAGGCGGCCTGGGCGGCTACGCCGAAGGACAAGCAGGGCATGATGATGAAGGAGTGTCAGGATGCCGCGATGAGCAAGCCTCACGCCGAATTCTGCGCGAACGTGAATATGTTTGCCGGTCACAAATGATGGTGGAAGGCCCGATCCAATAAGGGCCTGATCGATAGGCGTTTCAAAACAGGAGGTGGGGGGCCGCGAGGTCCGCCACTTCCGGTCTGCCGACACGCATGTAGCGCCGAACCAAAAGCGTTCAAAGCTTCGGGCAACCTTGCGCCGCGGAATGCGGCTTTCCGACGACGCAAAGTTCCTGGATTCACTACCGCCTTTTTTCGTCTCTATGGCCTTTGGCGAAACCAATTGAGTCATTTGGCATACCAGGTCTCACGACTTCCTGGCCACAATGTTGTCGATGCACCGGATGGGTCGCGTCGTGCTCGGCCTTCCCGCATAGTTGTTTGCAGATGGCGTCTGCATTCTTGGTCTCTGCCCCAGAGGCGGGGACTCCTCACGGCCGCTCGTCATCTGAGGCAATCTCGTAAATCCTGGGCACCAATCGCCCGTGGATGATCTGGACCCTTGCCAAGGTTATAGGCAGCCTGAACCTGCGCGGGCCTGCACTGCCCGGGTTGAGATAAATAGCGTCATCGCGGCTTTCGATACTGGCACGATGAGAATGACCGGAAATCACGAGTTTCACGCCCATCCCGGCTGGAGCAAATGTCATGTCCTTTCGGTCGTGGATCACGAATATCCTGTGCCCGAACAGCGTCACTTGAATGGTATCTGCAAACATAGACGCCCACGGCTCGACATCGATGTTGCCGCGAATTGCCGAGACTGGCGCGACACGTTCCAATCTCTCGATGATGGCGGGGTCTCCAATGTCGCCCGCATGGACGATGTGGTCGACGCCTCGGAGAAGCGTGACTGCGCCCTCACGCAGAAGGCCGTGAGTATCTGAGATCACACCGAGCGTGTTCATAGAGCCCAGAACTATCAGTCCTGCCTGGCACTGGCGAGGACTGGAAGTTCGGCGTCGTTCGTATGCGCTTGGAGGCTCAGTGGAGGGGCTCCGTCAAAAGACCCTCGGCCGCTCGCCTCCTTCTAGATATGCAATGGGGCTACCGCGACACCTGACAGCAGCTTCCTGGCTGGATGCCAGTGTCAGAACTGCGATTGGGCTGCGACCCCTCTCAAATTGTTGGCCCGCACCTCGCGGCATGCCTATTTAGCTGGTAACCTGAACAAGCCCAGAGTTGTCATGCCCAGCCCCCAGTTCCACCACACTTACGCCGCCGATCTCCCCGAACGGCTTTACGCCCGTCCGGATGCGTCCTTGGTTTCGACACCACGTCTGCTTGAACTGAATGAAATACTGGCGATGGAACTGGGCCTCGACATAGGCTGGTTGCGTAGTTCCGACGGTCTCGACATGCTGGCCGGAAACCGCTTCCCCGCTGACGTGCGTCCCATCGCCCAGGCCTATGCGGGTCACCAGTTCGGCAACTTCGTGCCGCAGCTTGGCGACGGTCGTGCCGCCCTTGTCGGGGAGTTGCTCGATACCGGCGGCCAATTGCGCGACGTTCAATTGAAGGGCTCCGGTCCGACCCGGTTTTCCCGCAATGGCGATGGGCGCGCAGCGCTCGGACCGATGATGCGCGAATACATCGTCAGCGAGGCGATGCACGCACTCGGAATCCCAACCACGCGAACCCTGTCGCTGGTTGCCACTGGCGAGCACGTCTACCGCGAGACCAGACTTCCCGGGGCACTGATAGCGCGCGTTGCCGCAAGCCACATCCGCGTCGGCACGTTCCAGTACCTTGCCGTACGGGAAGACATCGACGGCCTGAGGGCGTTGGCGGACTACGCAATTGCGCGGCACTATCCGCATCTCACCGAAGTCCCCCGTCGTACCCTTGGGTTCCTCGATGCCGTTGTAACCGCGCAGGCGAAGCTGGTGGCGCAATGGATGCTGGTCGGCTTCATTCATGGCGTGCTTAACACCGACAACGTCGCAATTTCTGGCGAGACGATCGATTATGGTCCGTGCGCGTTCATGGACGCCTATCATCCCGCGACGGTGTTCAGTTCCATCGACCATCAAGGCCGCTACGCGTTTGCAAACCAGCCCGGCATTACCGTCTGGAACCTGGCGCGGCTGGCCGAAGCGCTGCTGCCCATTGTAGGAAGTGAAGCAGGCGGAGACGACGAAGGCCTTGAGCAGGCGAAAGCGGTCATCGGATCGTTCCAGGCACGCTACGAGGCTGCGTTTCATGAAGGCATCCGCCACAAGATCGGGCTGTTTGCCGACCAGCCGGGCGACCTCGACCTTGCTGCCGAACTGCTTGACCTGATGGCGCGCAATCGGGCGGATTTCACCCTCACATTTCGCGATCTCGCGCATGAGATCGAAGGCGCCGGCGAAGTACGCAACCACTTCACCGACCCTACTGCTTTCGATAGCTGGGCTTTGCGCTGGCGTGAACGGCTGGCGCGCGAGCCGGAGAATGCAGCCGACCGGACTGCGCGGATGCGCAGGGTGAACCCGAAGTACATAGCACGCAATCACCGTGTCGAAGCTGCCATCGTCGCCGCCACCGATGAAGGCGACTTTGGTCCTTTCCAGAGCTTGCTCGCCGTCCTGGCGCGCCCGTTCGACGAGCAGCCCGAGATGGGGGAATATGCGCAGCCACCAGCGGACGAAGAGCGCGTCCTCCAGACATTCTGCGGTACGTAATTGCGACTGCGGTACAGGTGCCGGATGGGGTGAAAGAGAAATGGCAGCAATCGTTGCCTGTGGGGGCGGAAGCCGTCTCTGGGATCGAAGCGCTTTTTTGCTGGCAGCTATCCCCACCAGAGGCTCAAAACCGGACTGTCTGCTGTCGGCCCCCAAATTCCAGTTCAATGGTGCAGCCAGTCAGGACTTCCGCTCGGGCGAGGGCTTCGCTGATGCTGGCCTCTCGCGGATGCGTATGGCTCGCCCTTCCGGATGTTCGATCTCAAAGCCATTAGTCTTGCGGACGAGGTCGCTTAGCTTGCGGAAGCCAAAATTGCGGGGATCGAAGTCGGACGAAAGGTTTGCCAACTGCGCACCTACCGCTCCTAGCGGGGCCCAGCCATCTTCTGTCTCCATCTGATCGAGAACGCGGCGGATGATCGGCGTGGCCGCGCTCGGCGGCTGAAGGGGTTTGGACTTGCTTCCTGCCGCCTCCGCATTGGCCGGCGCATCGGGGAGCAAGTTTTCGGTGTAGGTGAAGCGTCGACAGGCCTGACGGAAGCTCTCTGGTGTTTTCTGTTCCCCGAACCCGAAGACATCGACACCCTGCTCACGGATACGAGCAGCCAGTCGCGTAAAATCACTGTCTGACGAGACCAGACAGAAGCCGTCGAAACGGCCACTATGCAATAGGTCCATCGCATCGATAACCAGCGTGATGTCAGACGCGTTCTTGCCAGTCGTATAAGCGAACTGTTGCTGCGGGATGATTGCGTGCCGTGCCAGGACATCGATCCACGCTTTCGATCTCGAGCTGGCGAAATCGCCATAGATTCGCCGGACACTGGCCTCACCAATCTTCGCGATCTCATCGAAAAGACCGTCGACGATCTTCGCGGACGCGTTGTCTGCATCAATCAGTACAGCTAGGCGCGGGGAGCGATTGTCGACAGCCATTACCGGAAGACCTTTCAGCCGGGAGTTACTTGCCTGCCTATCATGCGTTTCGTTGAACAGCGATGCCCTAAAGTCGGTTCACAGTTCAGTCGACGTTCTACGTTCAAGGGCAGGCCGATGGGGTGTCCGCTATCACATTCCCTGGTCTAAAACCCGTCTGTCCGCTTCCGGCCCCAACCAAGACGCCCATCGTGTGGAATTGAGCGTGATCGTTTCGCCGGAGCCCTGAGTGCAATTGCCATTGCTTCGAACCAGCAGGTCGCTGCGGTTCACCGTCAGCGGCTCGTCGACCCAGTTGCTGCGAGCGTGGGAGCCGAAGAGGATGATCTTGAGGATACGGCCGCTTTTCTTCCAATCCGGGCTGCCCCGCCAGCAACAATGCAATATGGTGGGGGTCCTCGACTTTTCTGCTCCCGAAGCTTTTGAGAGGGGCCTGCATGAGGCCGCGTGATGACCACCGACAGCCAGTATATTCTCGAAAGCATCAATCAGGGATGCGCGACGCTTACCGATGACGAGTTCGTCATCGACAGGCTGGTAAAGTATTTCGGCAACGGCAGGATCCGGTGGCACGTCGAATTCCGTGGGCATCGCATCGAACTGACGACGGGTCAGATCAAGAGGCAGCCGACCTTCCGCAGGAAGATCGTCGAACAGGCTGGTGTGCTGCCACCCCAGCGTACGGGGGACGACTACCGGCGATGGGCACTCGATCTGAGGAAGAATGCCATCGAGCTTCCCTGGCGCGACAGGCCGGTCGATTCCGGTTTCGCCATCGACAGGCTCACCAGCCACGGCAATGAGCGCTGGACGGTTGAATACCAGGGCAAGTCAATCAAGTTCACGACGACCAAATTGCGCAGGCAAGTCAGTTTCCGCAAACGCATGCTGGCCAAGGCCAAGGTGCTGCCGCCCCAACTGGACGCGATTGCCTATCGGAAGTGGATGGACTGGCTTATGCAAAACGCCACCGAGTCCGTGCCGTTGGCTGGCGATGCCTTGATGACGGAGAAAAGCTGGCTTGACGACCTGCCAGAGCTGGCCGGCTGGCAAGATGAAGCCCCAAGCAACCAGTCAGAGGACTGATGCCGGCTGAGTGCTTCGGGGCATTCCCGAACGGTCGCGGTGTACGAGTCCATCGGATGCGCACCGGCATTCCAGTCCAACCGACCGATTGCAGGCGCCTGCAGGCACCCCCCGGCCCAGGCTGGAAGCCTGAACCGGCATTTTGACGCCGGGGCAAGTCAGTCGCAATTCGCCGCAGAAGTCCTGAGTGGCAACGCAGCGACACAGCTTCCGAAGAATTGCGACACAACGGGCCGTCCCCATCGATTTCGGTCAATGCCCATGCATCGACAACCGGGCCCACCGGACGGGAAGCTGTCCCAAACGGGTAAGCACTGTTCCGTTGCGGTCAATCGCCCGCGCGCCGGGCGCTGTAGGCAAGGCTGTCCAGACAGCGGAGCGTCTAAATGTCAGCCCTTTCCGGTTACAAGGTCGTCGACTTCGGCCACTACATTGCCGGCCCGGCAGTGGCGATGATGCTCGCCGATTTCGGCGCCGACGTCACGAGCATCTCGCCCCCCGGCGGGCCACGCTGGCCGGCAGCGCAGCTTCTGGCGCGCGACAAGACCAACATCGAGCTCGACCTGAAGGATGCTGCGGGCCTGACGCAGGCGTGGGCGCTGGCCGCGAAAGCCGATGTGCTGATCGAGAACTTCCGGCCAGGCGTGATGGCGCGGCTGGGGCTGTCTTATGCGCAACTGGCGCGTGTCAATCCCGGCCTCGTCTACCTGTCGCTGCCGGGCTTTGCCTCGACCGACCGGGAGCGCGCCGACGTGCGCGCCTTCGAAGCCATTATCTCGGCGGCCTCCGGCCAGTTCACGGATATGGGCCTCAACCGTGTGCTGATGGGCATCGATCCGAGCTTCTCGCCGCTGCCGCTGGCCTCGGCCTATGGTGCGGCGCTGGGCCTCAACGCGGTGCTGTTCGCGCTTTTCGGCCGCCGCCTTAGCGGCAAGGGCGACCACATCGAAGTGCCGCTGGCCTCGGCGCTGATGGAAGGGCTGGCCTACAACTCGCAGCGGGTCGAACCCTATCCCGAACGCTACAAGTCGCCACGCGAAAAGGAGGTCGAACGCCGCAGCACGCAGGGCCTGCCGCTCGACCTGTCCTACGCCGCCCTGCAGGATCTGCTCGACCCGTTCTACCGCAGCTACCGGTGCTCGGACGGGCGCATGGTCTATGTCGTCTGCGCCTCGCATATCGACCACGCCAGGCGCTGCCTCGGCGTGCTCGGCCTGCTGGAGGAGATCAGGGCTCTCGGCATTCCCGAAGAGGACGACTGGTACCGACCGATGCGGGAGTGGGCGGGCGACTGCGCCCTGGGGCACTATCCGCTGTCCAGGCGCTGGGCCGACATCGTCTCGCGCCGCATGCAGGAGGTCTTCCTGACCGACACCGCCCTTGCCTGGGAACAGAAGCTCGGCGAGGGCCGCGTTCCCGCCCGCGCCCACCGCTCGACGCGGGAATGGCTCAACACCAGCCATGCCGTGCAGGCGGGGCTGATCGTCGAACGCCCCGGTCTCAAGAGACTGCGCTCACCCGGCCCGTTTGCCTGGCTCGGTGCCGCCGGCGGCGAGCCACAAGCCGACAGGCGCGCAGGCAAACCGGCGAGCGTCAGGGATGGCTCGTGGCTGAGCGGGCTGAAAGTCCTCGACATGACGAATGTCATCGCCGGGCCGACCATCGCCGCGCTGCTGGCTCGTTTCGGGGCCGAAATCATCAAGCTCGATCCGGTGAAGCCGACATTCGATCCGTGGAACACCATCGTGTTCGGCATGCAGGCCGGACGCGGAAAGAAAAGCATCCTGGCCGATATCCGTGCGGCCGAGGGGCGCGAGATCCTGAACAGGCTGATCCGCTGGGCCGACCTGATCACCATCAACGCCGTCGACAGGCAGATCGAAGGGCTTGGGCTCGACGACGCGTCGCTCAAAGCGATCAATCCCGACGCCATCCTGTGCCAGGTCGACGCTTTCGGCGGGCCGAAGCGCGGGCCGATGAGCGATCATCTCGGCTATGACGACACCGTCCAGGCCATGACGGGGGTGATGATCCGTTTCGGCGGCGGCCCCGACACGCCCGAAGAACATGCGCATTTCGGAACCATCGACGTGCTGGGCGGCTTCCTGGCCGCCGCCGCCGCGGGCGCGGCACTGCTGTCGAGACACAACCATGGCGACGTGCGACGGGCGCGCTCGTCGCTGACCGCCGCCGGCCAGTTGATCCAGCTGCCCTTCATGTTCGATTTTTCGGGACGCGGCCCCTTCGATGAGCCGAGCGGGCCGAGCGCGCTCGGCACATGGGCCGGCTACCGTTTCTACCTTGCCAGCGACCGCTGGTTTTTCCTGGCCTGCGCCAATGCGGGCGAGCTGCGGAAACTGGCCTATGTGCTCGACCTGCCGGAAGGCGCCGTCGATGAACCCGGACTGGAGCAGGTGTTCCGGGCGCGGCCGGCCGACTATTGGGTCGGCCTGCTGCGCGGGCTCGGCTTCGGCGCCGTCATCCCCGCGTCGATCGCCGGGCTGCGCGACCGTTACCGACAGGACGGCAATGCCCTGGATGGCATCGGCAGCTATGCGTTCCAGCGCCACACCATCGACGGCGGCACGGTCGAGCTGTTCGCGCCCTGCGCGATACGCGCAGCCAACGCCACGATGCTGAGCTTCCCACCGGCGGAGAAATACGGCGCTTCCACGCGCCATGTGCTGACGAAACTGGGCTACAGCGATGACGAGATCGATGGCCTGATCCGCGCACGCTGCGTGTCGACCAGCTGGTCGACGCAGTATCTGCCCGACTGATGCGGTGGTGTTCGATGCAAGCACGGGACGCTTGCGGAACGTGCCGTTCAAAGCGGACGCTTCACGCGAGGAAAAGGGCCGGGTCTCGCGTCGGCATGGTGATGGAGTGTTGCGGCACCGAGGCAAGCGGCAACCTCACGAGCCACGTCCCCGCCCGGCCAATAAGTGCGCGGCGCCGGCTGGCGGAGGTCGCGGTGGCCAGGCGCTATCTCGGGTGACCGCGCGACGCGGAGAACGATCTGGCGATGAGCCTTCATGGCATAGGGTGATTGCAGATGGAGGTAGCCTTCTGTCGAGGCAGGCACATGACTGTGCTTCTCTTTCCAAGTTCCGGAATGGATCCCCGACACTCTCCAGTCGCTTCGCTCCCTCCGAGGTCGAGGATGACGGGAGTAAGGGGCCCGGCCAATCTCCAGCGCCGCTGATGACACCGGCGTTTCCCGTCAACATTTCATTTCCCGATGACGTTGATCGCAGCACCGGCGTTCGCGATTGGCGGGAGCATAGAAACTCCGTCATCCTCGACCTCGGAGCGACCGCAGGGAGTGTAGAGTGTCGGGGATCCATTCCGGAACGAAGAAGAAGGCGGGCGAAACCTCACGTCCGCAGAGAGATGGAACGTTGCAGCACCGAAGCAAGCAGAAACCTCGTGAGCCGCATCACCGCCCGGCCCGGACAGTAAGTGCGCGGCACCTGCTGGAGCCTGCGCAGCCAGGGCGCGATGCCGACCGCCTCGAACAGCCGCCAGCCGAAAAAGTACAGGAGCTTCAGCACCACCTCGGCCACCAGCAAAAACAGCAGCACACGCATCAGCGTCCGCAGCGTTACGCCTTTCAGGACGTCTCGACCCTGCGCAGTGTGCATGGCACGCTCTCCGCAGCTCACCACGATCCGCGCCGCTCAATCGGCACCGTCGCAGGCTAACAGCAAGGTGGCGGGGTCGCCAGTTCGTGGCTGCCGGCAGGTGACTCGTCCTGCCAACCCCCGGTCGAAATACGGCATATGCCGTATTTTTCCGACCCTGGCGCGCGGCTAGTTTCCGCTCGCCCGCGCACGAATCTCCTTTGTCTTTCAACACAGTGCGGGCATCGGGGGAATGCCTTGGCAAAATCGCGCCGCACCGTGCTTGCAGCCTTGCTGCTGTCGACAGCCTTGCCGGCCATGGCGCAAAGCATCGGCGATCCAGGCAATCCCGAGACCTGGCGCACGCCGGAGTTCAAGGCGCAGTGGGGGCTCGACTGGATCTATGCCGACGAGGCCTATGCGCGCGGCTTCGACGGCAGCGGCGTCAGGGTCGGCGTGGTGGACAGCGGCCTGGATGTCGGTCATCCGGAGTTCCTTGGCCGCTATGCGCCCGGCGTCTCGTATGATCCGGCGCAGCCATGGAATGTCGATGCAAACGGGCACGGAACCGCGGTGGCCTCGATCATCGCCGCAAACCGGGACGGCAGCGGCATGCACGGCGTGGCGCCCGGGGCGACGATCGTCATGGCCAACGCCGTCGCCGATGGTGAGTATTTCGACACACTAGCGACGCTGCACGGTGTCCGCAGCCTTGTCAGCCAGGGCTTGCGGATCATCAACAACAGCTACGGCACGGAAGAGCCGATCGATGGCTATGCGTGGGGCAACTCCTGGGAGCGCCCGTTGCTCAACGGGAAGTCTTCCCTTGAAATCTATCGCGAAGCCATCAATGCCGATGCCTTGCTGATATGGTCGACGGGTAACGCCTTCCGGCCCGGCCCGGAGGGCGAATCAGGCCTGCCCTATCTCTATCCGGAGCTGGAAGCCGGCTGGCTCGCGGTCACCGCCGTCGCTCCCACCTACAGGCCCGCCTGGGCAAACCGGTGCGGTGTGGCCATGAACTGGTGCCTGACGGCTCCTGGCGGCGGATGGTGGCGGCAAAATCCGCAAACCGGAGAACTGGAATGGCCGGACAGTGACGACATCACCGTCGCGACCACCGGCGGCGGCTATGCCAAAAGGACGGGCACGTCGCTTGCCGCGCCGCATGTCGCGGGCGCCGCAGCACTTGTCGCGCAAGCCTTCCCCTATATGACGATGAGCCAGGTGCGGCAGGTGCTGCTCGGTACCGCCCAGGATATCGGTGCTCCCGGCGTCGATGCCACTTACGGCTACGGCCTGCTCGATGTCGGCAGGGCGGTGCTTGGGCCGGGCAAATTCGACTGGGGCGATTTCCTCGCCAATGTTCCGTCGGGCCTCAGCACCTGGGAGAACGACATCACCGGTGATGGCGGGCTGGTGAAGTCGGGTTATGGCGCCCTGGTGCTGACCGGCAACAGCAGCTATCGCGGCGACACCCGCATCGCCCAAGGCGTGCTTGCCGTCGATGGTTCGATCGCCTCGCGGACTTTCATTGAGCCCCAAGGCATGCTTTCGGGCGGCGGCACCGTGCATGGCGATGTCCAAAACGACGGCGCCGTCTATGGCGGCTATGGCAGCGAAGGCGGCACGCTGACCATCGACGGAAATTACAGGCAGTCGGCCAACGCGGCGCTGATGGTCATGGTCGGCGCGCCGCAAGGCACCAGCCGGGTCGATGTCACAGGCGGCGCCAACATCGGCGGCTTTGTCGACGCGCTGGTGCCGATGGGCGGCTACCGGGGCGATGCACGCTACACCGTGCTGACGGCGCTCGGCGGCATCAGCGGACGTTTCGACGACGATTGCGGCTGCTACGCCTTCCTCGACCTCACGCTGTCCTACGATCCGACCGCAGTTTATCTCGACGTCGCCCGCAACAGCGTGGCTTTCGCGGATAGGGCCACCAGCCGCAACGGCGCGGCCGTCGCCGGCGCCATCGAAGCACTCGGCATCGGGCAAGCCTTCTATGACCTCACCGTCACCCTGACCGGAGCAGAGGCCGCCAGCCTGTTCGGCCAGTTGCCGGGCGAGGTGCACAGCTCGACCGTCAGCGGGCTGATCGAGAACAGCCAGCTGGTCGGCAGCCAGATGAACGACCGGCTGCGCTCGGCTTTCGAGACGGTCGGCGCGCTGCCGGTGATGGCCTATGGCGACGATGCCGGCATCACCACCGCCGCACTCGCGCCGGCCGCACGCTACGGCGCCTGGGGTTCGGCGTTCGGCAGCTGGGGTTCGACCGACGGCGACGGCAATGCCGGCAGGCTGTCGCGCTCGACCGGCGGCTTCGTCACCGGTGCCGACGGCATCGTCAGCGATGACTGGCGCCTCGGCTTCCTCGCCGGCTACAGCCACTCCTCGTTCAAGGTCGAGGACAGGCGCTCGTCGGCATCGAGCGAAAACTACCATGTCGGCATCTATGGCGGCACACAGTGGGGCGACCTGTCATTCCGCTCCGGGCTTGCCCACACATGGAGCGAGATCGACAGCGGCCGCCAGATTGCGTTCGACGGCGAAATCGCCAGTGAAACAAGCAGCCATCGTGCCGGAACCACACAGCTGTTCGGCGAACTGGGTTACAGCCTGAAGGCCGGCACCATGGCCCTCGAGCCCTTCGCCAATCTCGCCTATGTCAACATTCACACCAGCGGCTTCACCGAGCAAGGCAAGGCGGGTGCGCTGACCGTCCATAGCGGCTCCAACGCCGTCACCTTCACCACGCTGGGCGTTCGGGCTTCGACCGACTTCGATCTCGGCGCGGTCAAGGCCACAGCGCGCGGCATGCTCGGCTGGCGCCACGGCTTCGGCGATGTCACGCCGACGCTGAGCCAGGCGCTGTCCGGCACCCAGGTCTTCCAGGTGGCGGGCTCGCCGATCGCCCGCGACGCAGCGGTGATCGAAGCCGGGCTCGATTTCGCCATCGCACCAAAAGCCACGCTCGGCGTGTCCTATCAAGGCCAGATCGGCCCCGCGGCTCGCGACCACGGCTTCCGGGCGGATCTGAGCGTGAAATTCTAGAAGGGTTTGCGCGTTTCCGCGAACAACGGATACGCGCAAGGGGCCAACGACTAGCCCGCTTCGGTTCGCCGGAGCGGGCGCTTTTTTGCCGACGATCCGTTCGATCATCCCGGCCGGATGCCGGATGAGGCGCATGGTTTGCGACTGAGACCTTAGCGGCTTCGCCGTCGCACCCGATTTTCGGTCGATCCGGGAAACCGGCTGCTTCTGCAGCGAGCCAGCCCTCCCCGCTGCGGACCGTCAGCCGGGGCACCTGCCGGACCGCAGGCAGCCGCGCAAACGCCATTGCGCCACCGTGCAACTCACCTGAACAAATTTGGGAACAGCAAGGGTCGAACGGCCTTGACCGCTTCTTCAACTCAAGATTGTATATATGGAAGAATCGCAACCTGAAGATTAGGAGAGCAACATGTTCATGAACGAACTTTGACAGGGGGCTGTCAAGCTCGTTCGTGCAAGAGGCTGCAAAAGACTTCCTTCGATACCCCATGCAGCCTCGTCCTCCTCCCCGGCCACATTCCCCGGGGAGGAGGACACCTCCGTTGCGGGCGCCACAATCGCCCGTACTCGAACCGGGCCGACGGAACGGTCCGGACCTGGCAAGATGGTTCACCGCGGGCTTGGGGACATGTGAGATGGAAGTGCCTGTTCAATGGAAATATCGACGGCTGTTCGCCAGGAACCTGAAGAAGCACAGGACCTCCAAGGGGCTCGACCAGCTCGGTCTTGCCTTGCAGGCAGGGCTGAGCCGGCGTTGCGTCGGCGGGCTGGAGCGCATGGACAGGACCCCGACACTCGACATGATCGTCGTGATCGCGATGGCGCTGGAGATCGAACCGCACATGCTGATCGCGGCGGATGGCGAGGAGCCCGCTTGAGAGGCTGAAGCACACCAGCCTGCCCTGACGACCAGCGGCGCATGGTCCCGCCCTGCGCCAAACGATGGCGTGCGCGCATGGCTTGCGGCCTGTGTGACAGGCATGCGAACACAGACGGGCGCATTCCGCGCGGCCGATTCCGGCCAACCATCCCAGGAGGATACAATGCAGATCGACGACCGGCGCCCACGCCCTGGCCCTTTGCCGACCAACCTGCTCGCAATCTCGGACAAGATTTCTGACTGGCGCATAGAAGTGGTGGGACATGACTGATACGGCAAAGTGGCTCGAACAACAGGCAATCTCGGAAGTCGAGTGCCTGGTACCTGACATGAATGGTGTGTTGCGCGGCAAGATCGTGCCTGCACCGAAACTCCTGGCGGCGCCCGACGATGCCGCGATCATGCTGCCGAACAGCGCCTTCATGGTGGCGGTGACCGGCCATTACACCGGCGCCATCGACGACGAGAGCGCCTATCAGGACGCCGACATGCGGCTCCAGCCCGACCTGACCAGCCTTTGCCTGGCAGCGGGAACCCGGCCCGGACGGGCTTATGTCTTCTGCGATGCCTTTGCCCAGGACGGCACGCCGTGGCCGTCGGCGCCACGCCAGGTGCTGAAGTCGGTCATCGCGCTCTATGCGGCGCGCGGCTGGCGGCCGGTGATGGCTCCGGAACTGGAATTCTTCCTCACCGCCCCGAACCCCGACCCGAACGTGCCGCCCGGCGCGCCGGTCGGCATTTCCGGCCGCGCCGAAACCTCGCCCGCGCCCTACGACATGGAAGCGCTCGGCGAATTCCAGCCGGTCATCGACGAGATCTACCGGCAGGCCGAGATGATGGCGCTGCCGCTGGACACGATGATCCACGAAACCGGCGCCGGCCAGCTCGAGATCAACTTCAAGCATGGCGACCCGCTGCGGCTCGCCGACCAGGTGCTTGTGTTCAAGCGGCTGGTGCGGCAGGCGGCGCGCGAGCATGGGCTGGCGGCGACCTTCATGGCCAAGCCGATCGCCGAGCAGGCGAGCAGCTCGATGCACCTGCACATGTCGGTGGTGGATACGAAAAGCGGTCTCAACCTGTTCGCCGACGAAAAGGACCGCGACAGC
The DNA here is from genome assembly GCF_058790995.1 of Mesorhizobium sp. EU05-FHT14A09. Classification (NCBI taxonomy): domain Bacteria; kingdom Pseudomonadati; phylum Pseudomonadota; class Alphaproteobacteria; order Hyphomicrobiales; family Phyllobacteriaceae; genus Mesorhizobium; species Mesorhizobium sp. EU05-FHT14A09. The sequence goes on along the minus strand of NZ_JBYTDF010000013.1, from coordinate 81,545 downwards.
GCGCTGTTCTCGCAGTTCATCGGCGGGCTGCAGGCCTATGTGCCGCAGGTCATGCCGCTGTTTGCGCCCAATGTGAACTCGTTCCGCCGGCTGAAACCGGGCTTCAGCGCGCCGAACAATGTCGAATGGGCGCGTGACAACCGCACCTGCGGCCTGCGCGTGCCGGCTTCGAAACGCATCGGCAGGCGTGTCGAGAACCGGCTGCCGGGCGCCGACGCCAACCCCTATCTCGCCATGGCCGGATCGCTGCTGTGCGGCTATCTCGGCATCGAGGAAGGGCTGGAACGGCGGGCGGAAGCGCCGACCAATGCCTACACGATCAAGCCCGATCTGCCGCGCACGCTGGAGGATGCGCTGGCGCGCCTCGACGGTTGCGAGCCGGTGCGCCGGCTGCTCGGCCAGAGCTTCACCAACGCGTTCCTGCGCCTGAAGCAGGTCGAGCTGGAGAGCTTCCAGGGCGTCGTCACCGCCTGGGAACGTGATCACCTCTTCGGGAGGGTGTGATCATGGGGTTCAATTCCGGACTCGACATGGAGCGATCCTATTACGCGGCGACGGCCAGTCCGGCGCCGCGGCACGCGCCGCTTGCCGGCGAGGTCGATGCCGACCTCGTCGTGGTCGGCGGCGGCTGCACCGGCCTGTCGGCGGCACTGCATGCCGCCGAACGCGGCCTGAAGGTGGTGGTGCTGGAAGGTGGCCGCGTCGGCTGGGGCGCTTCCGGCCGCAATGGCGGGCAGATGATCGTCGGCCTGCGCAAAGGGGCGCTGGAGCTGGTCTCGCTCTACGGCCGCGAACGCGCCAAGGCGCTGTTCGACCTTGCCTTCTCCGCCTGGGGCCTGGTGCTGGAGATGATCGAGCGCCACGCCATCGACTGCGACCTCAGCAAGACCGGCCATCTCGTCTGCGCCGTCAGCGATGGCGACGCGGCCTGGTTCGAGCGCGAGGTCGAGTGCCTGGCCACGGTGATGGACTATCCGCATGCGCGCATGCTGTCTGCCGCCGAGGCTTTGGGCGCTGTCGCCTCGCCCTACAAAGGTGCGTTCTTCGACGCGCTGGGCGGGCACATGCATCCGCTCAACTACACGCTCGGGCTGGCCCGGGCGGCGGTTGCGGCGGGCGTGACCATCCATGAGGACACGCCGGCGCTGCGGCTCGACCGACGCGGCGGCATCCGGGTGGAGACGCGGGATGGCGCGGTGCGGGCCCGCCACGCCGTGCTTGCCGGCGATGCCCTGCTCGCCGGCATCGACAAGCGCGTGGAAAGCCGCATCATGCCGGTCGGCAACTACATCGTCGCCACCGAGCCGCTGACTGACGCCGGGGAGATCATCCCCAGCAATGCTGCCGTTTCGGACTCGCGTTTCGTCGTCAACTACTACAGGCTCACGGCCGACGGACGCCTGCTGTTCGGCGGCGGCGAACGCTACACGCCGCGGCCGCCGGCCGACATCCAGGCCTTCGTGCGCCCGCACATGGAGCAGACCTTCCCGCAGCTCAAGGGCCGTCGGATCGACTATGCCTGGGGCGGCCTGGTGTCGGTGACGACGTCGCGCTTTCCGCATGTCGGGCGCGACGGCGAGGTCTACTACGCGCATGGCTATTCCGGCATGGGCGTCATCCTGTCGACGCTGGCCGGCAAGCTTCTGGTCGAGGCGATGTCCGGCGAGACCAGCCGCTTTTCGCTGTTCGAGGGGCTGAACCCGATGCCCTTCCCGGGCGGAGCGGCGCTGCGCGGACCGCTCTATGTGCTCGGCATGCTGTGGTACGCCATGCGCGACCGGCTGAAGCACTGATACTAGCGATCCTGGATGTGTACACATCCAGGACGCCTCAAGCGCCGGCGCGGCCCCTCCGGGCCGCTTGGCTTTCGCGCCAACGGGCGCGGCGCGCGGTCGCGCGCTCCAACGGTCATTCTGAATGACCGTTGGTATGAACAGCGAGCGGCGGGGGCCAACGCCTCCGCCGGTGGAGCTCGTTACGGCACGGCAAGATGCAGTCCAGTCAGACCTTCCTGCGCGCCGCCCCGACGGCCGCGCCGGCGGCGCCAATGCCGGCACCGATCAAGGCGCAATTGATCAGGATCGACCACAGGTCCTGCTGATTGGCCGAGGCTATGGCCTGCGCTGCCGCCTTGGCGCCATCACTGTTCTTTTTGGCGTCCATCATGGCGACCATTCCGGGTTCGCCGCATTTCCCGGCCAGCGTCGCGATGCTCTCGGGGGTCGTCGCGTAGATCTCCTTCACAATCGCTTCGCAGCGGGCCTGATCGGCGGCGGACGCAGATGGGGTTGCGAACTGGCGATAGCAACCGATACCGATGAGGGCGATGGCGATGACGGCGAAGACGATCTTTTGCATGCTTTTCCCGATTCCATGTCTCGAATACGGCAGTCGCCATTGATGACAAGCGGCCGCTTCAGGTGGTCTGTTCAGCTTCGGGTGGAAATTTCAAGCCGTTGTCGAAGGAAAGCGCCCAGCTCCGCCAGCGATTGATCCGCTTCCGGCATCCTGCCGCTGAACACCTGCCAGACATGCCACATATAGGGCCATTGCCGGATCTCGACCGCCGTTCCGGCGGCATTGGCACGTTCGGCCAGCATGACGGAATCGTCGAGCAGCGTCTCATAGGTGCCGACATGGATCAGCATCGGCGGCAGGCTGGAAAGATCGGCATAGAGCGGCGACACCAGCGGGTTGCGCCGGTCGGCGCCGGCGTAACGCTGTGCCGCGGCGTCGAGGATATCCGGCGTCGGGAAATACGGATCGTGCCGGGCCTCGCTGCGATGGGTTGCGCCGGTCAGCGCGAGATCGGTCCAGGGCGACAGCAATGCCAAACCGGCCGGCAGCGGCTCGCCGGCGTCGCGCAGGGCCAGTGCCAAGGCGAGCGCCAGGCCGCCGCCGGCCGAGTCGCCGGCGAAAGCGATGCGGCGGATTTCGGTGTCGGCGAGCAGGTCACGATAGACCCGCAGCGCATCGTCCAGCGCGGCCGGAAACGGGTGTTCCGGCGCGAGCCGGTATTCGAACAGCAGTACCGGCGAGCCGGTGTCCACCGCGAGCCGCGCCGCCAGGGCGCGATGGGTGGCCAGCGATCCGGTCTGGTAGGCGCCGCCATGCAGGTGCAGCACGGCGGTGCCGGGACGCGCATCGGGCGGCACCAGCCATTCGGCCGGACAGCCGCCGATGCTGCAGGGCCGCACCACGACGCCGGGCGGCAGCTTGAACACGCGGCGGGCAATCTTCTCGCGGTCGGCGCGCAGGTCCGGCAGCGACAGGTTGCGAACGCGCAGCCGGGCCAAAGTGAAGCGCGATATCTGGTAGTACAACCATGAGCGGAAAGACGGCATCTGCAATCCCTGGCAAATGCCGCAGAATTCAGCGAAAACCGTGCAAAATCAAGAAGGCTGGCCCGGCGCTCGCGGCAAACTCAATGCGAGATGCCGGAAACGAAAAGCGCGGCAAGCACGATCAACATGAGCCCGCCAAGCAGCGTGGTGAAGACGAGCGCCATACAGACCAGCGGACGAAGCTCGGAATTGTCGCGAAAGTAAAAATACTCCACGATGACCACCCATACGAGCACCAAAGCCACTGCGGCGCCCGAGACCGTCAACCCCAAAAGCGCCGGCCCGATGCCGCCGAAAAAGGTCAGCAAAAGGATCGACGGCGCACCGATATAGCATTGCTGGTCGAAGGGGACGCGAAGGCTTTCGCGACTGACCCTGCCCGGTGTCAGAAGGTCGAGCAGCAGCGCGCCGACCAGCGGCACGAGACACAGCGCGATCATCGAGAAGGCGGTGACGCTTGTCCAAGAACTGTAGACCATCGTGCCGAGCGTGCTGCCGGTGGCGGCGCGCAAGGCATCGAGGTCGTCCGGGGAGATGAGGCTGCCGACGATGATGGCGATGGCCAGAAAAAGCGCGGGCCGCATCGCATCCGAGAATGCCGCGTCGTGGTCCTGCGCAGCCTGCTCGCGAACGTAGCGCAAGGTCCGGCGCGGGCTGACGATCATGCGCAGCACGGTGAGCGGAAAGAACAGGATCCACATCATGACGTCGTAGACGCCCTGCTCGATCAGTTTCGGGATGTTGAAAAAGTCCATGTGTCCCTCGGGTGCTGCAGCAAGTCCGGCAGAGATGCGCAGATCAACAGGATTCCGCTTTGCTGGCGAGATGTCCTTCGCTGAATGAGCAAACGCCCCCATGCCTTTGAGGTGAAAATATTATCCGCCGGCCTTCATGCACCGACGGCACGCCGAATATGCTACTTTCGAATAACACAAATATCGATTCACAATATTTCCGGATTGAAGCCACGTATATTTGAAAAATAACCTTAATCCCGACTGGGGAGGAAAGGTGATTCGAAATGGCCTGTCCTCAATCTTTGCATGACCCATTTGGAATAACTTCAAAATCTGAAACACAAACGAAACAAGGAAAGATTCTCTTCGGTTTCTGGTGCGCCGGCCTGCTCGGCTCCGGCCTCTGGGTCGAAGATCCCACCTGGGCGCAGGCAGCCTGCACGCTGAACCCCTGCACCGGCACCTCCGTGCTGCAGGCAACCACGAAGGACGTCTTCACCGACGCTTCGCCGGACTGGATTTTCGAGGACGACAGCAAGCTCAACGCCTCAGCGGCCAATGCCGTGAACGGCGGCAAACAGTCCTTCTTGACACGCAGCACGCTCAACGCATCCGCAGCCAACGCCATCAGCGGCGGCACGCAATTCTTCCGCAACCAGAGCACGCTCAATCTTGCGGCCGCCAATGCGATTAGCGGCGGCGAGCAATGGTTTTATGAGAACGCCACGCTCAACGCGTCCACGGCCAATGCCATCAGCGGCGGGGCGCAATATTTCCACGACAGCAATGTACTCAACGCCTCAGCCGCCGGGGCGATCGCCGGCGGCTTGCAGTGGTTCTACAATTCGAGCCGCCTCGACGCTTCCGCCGCCGGTGCGATCAGCGGCGGCCTGCAGTTCATCAACGACAACAGCACGCTGAACGCCTCCGCGCAGAACGCCATCAGCGGCGGTGAGCAATATGTAACCGGCAACGGAACGATCAACGCCTCCGCGACCAATGCCATCAGCGGCGGCAAGCGAACCGTGCTTGACAATGGCACGATCAACGCATCCGTCGCCGGCGCGATCAGCGGCGGCCTGCAATATCTCGGCGGCTCCACCACGCTCAACGTGCTGGCCGAGCAGGCACTGACGACCAGCGCGACGGTGACCTTCGACAACAGCAAAGGCGGCACCGGCGGCACGTTGCGGCTGAATGGCCACAGCACCGCGATCGGCGGCATCAACAGCGCGTTCGCCGGCTCGGGCATCATCACCAATGATGGCGCGGCCGACGCGCTGCTGACCGTCGACACCTCGAAGCTCGGGCTGCCCTCGACCTTTGCCGGCACCATGCAGGACGGTGCCGGCGGCGGCAGGCTGGGGTTGAACCTTGCCGGCGGTGGCCTGCTGCTCAGCGGCACCAACACATACAGCGGCGGCACGACGATCGCCGGCGGGCTCTTGCAACTTGGCAATGGCGGTGCTTCCGGCTCGATCGCCGGCAATGTCGAGAACAATGGAGCATTCGCCTTCAGCCGCAGCGACAGCTTCACCTTCGCCGGCGTGATTTCGGGCAGCGGCGTCGTCTACCAGAACGGTCCGGGCACGACGACCCTGACCGGCAACAACAGCTACAGCGGCGGCACCGCCATCACCGGCGGCACGCTGCAGGTCTCCGCCGACAGCAATCTCGGCGCCGGCAGCGGCATCCTGATCTTCTATGGCGGACGGCTGGCGACCACCGCCGGCTTCGACAGCGCCCGCCCCGTGCTGATGGTAGTGGACGGACGCTTCGACACGGCACCAGGCACCACGCTCGGTCTGACCGGCGAAGTGCTGGGCAATGGCAATCTGGTCAAGACCGGCGGCGGCACGCTGCGGCTGGACAACAAGGGCAACGCCTATGGCAACACGCTGGTCGAGGCCGGCACGCTGGTCGGCAATGCCGCCTCGATCTCGGGCAATCTGTTCAATGCCGCCACCACCGTGTTCGACCAGGCCGGCGACGGCCGTTTCGCCGGGCAGATCGCCGGCCTGAACGGCGCCGCCGGCACCATGGTCAAGCGTGGTGCCGGCACCCTCACCCTTGGCGGCCTGTCGGTGCTGGACTGGACTATCGAGGGCGGCAGCCTGGTCTCGGCGGCCGAGCGGCTCGGCGGCAATGCCAGGATCGAAACCGGCGGCGCGCTCGTCTTCGACCAGGCCACAGATGCCCGCTATGGCGGCGTCCTCTCCGGCAACGGCACGGTGGTGAAGACCGGGACAGGCGCGCTGGTCTATGACGGCAACAGCGCCGCCTTCGCCGGCACCACCAGGGTGGCGTCAGGAACACTGGTCGTCGGCTCCGACACCAGCCATCGCAATGCCGTGCTCGGCGGCTCCATGACAGTGGCGGGAACGCTCGCCGGCCACGGCACGGTCGGCTCCGGCCTCGGTTCGACGGTGACGGTGGCGTCCGGCGGCACGCTGTCGGCCGGCAATTCGATCGGTACGCTGACGGTCGACGGCGACCTGGTCTTCGACAAGGGCTCGCGCTTCACGGTGGAGGTCGACCCCGACAGCCAGGTGTCCGACCGCGTTGACGTGACCGGCAATGCCACCATCAAGGGCGGCTCGGTGCTGCATGTCGGCGCCGGCGGCAACTACCGGCTGCGCTCGAGCTATACGATCCTGTCGGCCAAAGGCGCGGTGTCGGGAAGCTTCGACAGCGTCTCGACCAACTTCGCCTTCCTGACCCCGGTGCTCGGCTACGGCAAGGGCGACGTCACGCTGAAGCTGATGCGCAACGACATCGACTTCGGCGCCAAGGCATCGAGCGGCAACCAGATCGCCACGGCAAAGGCGGTGGAAAGCATCGGCGTGGCCGCCGCCAATCCGCTCTACGACGCGATCGCGCTGCTGCCGGACGACACGCCGGCGATCCGTGCCGCCTTCGACGGCCTCTCCGGCGAGGTCAATGCCTCGACGGTGACGGCGCTGCTGGAAGACAGCCGCTTCGTGCGCGATGCCATGAACGCCCGGCTTCGCGCCGCACAAACGGCCGGCCCCCTGCCGCTGCTGGGTTACGGCGAGGAAGCAAAGACCGCCGCCACGACATTGGTGCCGACGGAACGCCCCTATGACCGTGGCGCATGGGTTTCGGGATTCGGCTCCTGGGGCCATACCGGCAGCGACGGCAATGCGGCGGAGCTGGCGCGCAACACCGCCGGCTTCGTGACCGGCAGCGACGGGCTGGTTTCAGGCGACTGGCGGCTCGGCTTCTTAGCCGGCTACAGCCACGCCTCGCTCAAGGCCGACAGCCGCAGATCCTCGGCATCGGGCGACAGCTACCATCTCGGCATCTATGGGGGCAGGCAATGGGGCAACCTCTCCTTCCGCTCCGGCTTTGCCTACACATGGAGCGACATCGATGCGAACCGGCAGGTGTCGTTCACCGGCTTCGGCGATGCGCTCAGTGCAAGCACCCGCGCCGGCACGACGCAGCTGTTCGGTGAACTCGGCTACGGCATGAAGGCAGGCGACTTTGCCTTCGAGCCCTTCGCCAACCTCGCCTATGTCAGTGTGCGCCACGACGGCTTTGCCGAAAAGGGCGGCGCGGCGGCGCTGAGCGTGCAAGGCGGCACCAGCGCCGTCACCTTCGCGACGCTCGGGCTTCGCGCGGCCACCGATTTCGAGATCGGCACGGCCCGGGCGAGGATGCGCGGCACGCTCGGCTGGCGGCATGGTTTTGGCGATATGACGCCCATGGTCAGCCAGGCCTTTAACGGCTCGAATGCGTTCTCGATCGCCGGCGCCCCCATCGCCAGGGATGCCGCCGTCATCGAAGCCGGGTTCGACGTCGCCGTCGGACAGCGGGCGACGCTCGGGCTGTCCTACCAGGGCCAGCTCGGCACGAAGACGCGCGATCACGGCGTGCGGGCGGATCTCAATGTGAGGTTCTGAGGCCGCAACCGAGCCCGCCCGGTTACCGGCGGGCTCGGATTCCAAGATCGGTTGCAGGAAAAGTGTGCGGCGGTTTTCCGCCCGGAAGTGCATAAAACAAGGCGCTGGCGCATACCCGCGAAATAGGGAAACGCTTTTGCATCGCACTCCGCCTTGGCCACCAATAGCCATCGCGACTGTGGAAAAACAGCAACTTTCAGAAAAATTTCAGAATTCCGAGCTTGTCGGATAGGTTTATCCGTGAGCCCAGATGAGGAAGCTGTCGTTGAGGGGTCTTCGGCAGCCCGAAGGTTTGCGCGAGTACTGCACGAGCCATCGAAAAACGGGGGTTGAGGGGTGCACATAGTGGGCGTTCGTTTGGGGTTGTCGCGTCGGCGGAGACTGGTATTCTGGGCTTCGACCGCGCTGGCGCTGGTCTCCGCGCTGCCTGCCAACGCCAGCCAGGCCATGCAGTTCTGGGACGGCGGCAACACAACGCCCAACGGCACGGTCGATGGCGGCTCCGGCAACTGGACAGGCGGCAGCACGAACTGGACAAGCGCCGACGGGACAGGGAACCAGCCATGGCTGGGCTGGATCGGCGTGTTCCAGGGTGCATACGGCGCGGTTAGCGTCTCGGGAATACAAAGCTTCGACACGCTGCGGTTCCTGAAAGACGGCTACCTCATCTACAGCGGCAGCCTAGCCTTCAGCCCTTCATCCGGTTCGGCCAGCACCATCTTTGTCGACGACGGCGTCACAACCCAGATCGAGAGTACGCTCGTCAACGGCACGGCCACCGGTTTCAACAAGACCGGCAACGGCACGCTGGTGCTGACGGCGGCGAATACCTATACGGGCGACACCTCGCTGCTGGGCGGCACGCTTTCGGTAGCATCCGACAACAATCTCGGCATTGGCGGCGGCCTGATCTTCAATGGCGGCATCCTGCAGGTGACGGGAACGACCTTCACCAGCACCAATCGTGCGATCACCTGGGGAGCGGGCGGCGGCGGCTTCGACATTCAGAGCGCCTTCAACACCTTCACGGTTTCGCAATCGCTGAACGGAGGCGGCGGCCTTGCCAAGCTCGGCCAAGGCACGCTGGTGCTGTCGGGCAGCAATGGCTACAGCGGCGGCACCACCATCAGCCGAGGCATCCTTTCGGTGGCCACCACCGGCGCCTTGGGCAGCGGGCCGGTCCTTGTCGGCACCAACAGCTTGCTCGAGTTCGAAACCGGAACAAGCGCCGGATCGCTGCAGATAAATACCGCCGCCAGCAGCGGCTTCGGCACCAATGGCGGCAGCATCCTGTTCAAGGACGGCAGCAGCGCCGACCATGCGCGGATCGTCATTGGCGGTGGCGATGGTGGTGGCGTCGGCTTCCACGGCAGTTCGACAGCCGCATCCGCACAATTCGACAATTCAGGCACGGTGGATTTCTCGAACACCAGCGATGCCGGCCAGGCCACGATCCTCAACCGCAAGGATGCCAGCACCAATTTCCTGAACGACGCTTCGGCCGGCAATGCGCACATCACCAATGCGGCGGGCGGCGCGATCGATTTCTTCGACAATTCCAGCGCGGGCAATGCCACCATCGTCAACAATGGCGGCTACGTCCTGTTCCGCTACGAAAGCAGCGCCGGCACATCCACCATCATCAACGGCAATGGCGGGCGCGTGTTGTTGAGGACCGACGCCGATGCGTCAGGCGCGACAATCACCAACAATGCAGGCGGTATCGTCGACCTGTCGCGGGTGACGAGCGGCATAGCGATCGGCTCGCTTTCGGGCGCCGGCAATGTGCTGATGGGTTCAAAGACACTGACGCTCGGCGGGCTTGGCGGCAACGAGCGCATCGACGGCATCCTGCAGGATGGCGGCGCTGTCGGCGGCACCGGCGCTTCGCTGGTGAAGACCGGCGCCGGCACGCTGACGCTGGCGGGCGCGAACACCTATACCGGCTCCACCACCATCAAGGGCGGCATCCTGCAGATCGGCAATGGCGGCGCCTCCGGCTCGGTTGCCGGGGCGATCGTCAACAACGGCACGCTGGCCTTCAACCGCAGCGACACGGCATCCTTTGCCAATGCGATTTCCGGCGGTGGCACCATCCGCCAGATCGGTTCCGGCACGATCAAGCTGAGCGGCGACAGTTCGGGCTTCACCGGCTCGACGCGCATCGAGAACGGCATTCTTTCCGTCGACGGCAAGCTTGGCGGCGCCGTCGATGTGCTTGCCGGCGGGCGCCTGCAAGGCAGCGGCACGATCGGAGTTGTCACGATCGCCGGCACCATCGCCCCCGGCAACTCGATCGGCACGCTGAACATCGCCGGCAATCTAGCCCTGGCGGCCAGCTCCATCTACGAGGTCGAGCTCGCCGGCAACGGTACAAGCGACCGCATCGTGGCCGCCGGCACGGCGACGCTCGGCGGCGGCAAGGTCGCTGTGACGGCGATCGATCCCAAGACCAGCTACCGGGAAGGCCAGACCTACACGATCCTCACCGCAGCGGGTGGCATCAGCGGAGGCTTTGATCCGGCAGTGTTGTCGCGCTCTGCTTTCATCGATGCGACGCTCTCGCAGAGCGCCAACGCCGTCGACCTGAAGATCGCCGTGAAGTCTCTCGCCGGAGTCGGTAAAACCCAAAACCAAAAGCAGGCCGCGTGGGCGCTGGACACGCTGCAGCAGGACGGGCCGTCGCTGGCGCTCTACAACAGACTGTTGATGCTGTCGGCCGACGAGGCGCGCGCCGGCTTCGACAGCCTGTCGGGTGAGGTCAACGCCTCGACGATGACGGGCCTGACCGAAGACAGCCAGCTCCTGCGCGATGCCATCAACGACCGCCTGCGTTCGGCCTTCGAGACTGCTGGCGCCCAACCGCTGCCGCTGATGGGCTATGGCGATGACGCCAGGGAAATGACGACGGCGGCGTTGCCAACCGAGCGCTACGGCGCCTGGGGCTCGGTCTTCGGCTCATGGGGCTCGACCGACAGCGACGGCAATGCCGGCAAACTGTCGCGCTCGACCGGCGGTTTCGTCACCGGTGTCGATGGCCTGATCACCGACGACATCCGCCTCGGCTTGCTGGCCGGCTACAGCCATTCGAGCTTCAAGGTCGATGACCGGCGGTCATCCGCTTCCAGCGACAACTACCATCTCGGCATCTATGGCGGCACGGAGTTTGGTGCGCTGTCGCTGCGTTCCGGCCTTGCCTACAGCTGGAGCGACATCGACTCGAGCCGGCAAGTATCATTCCCCGGCTTCAGCGATGGCCTCACCGGTTCCTACCGCGCCGGCACCACGCAGGTCTTCGGCGAACTGGGCTACGGCATCAAGGCTGGCAATTTCGCCTTCGAGCCCTTCGCCAACCTCGCCTATGTCAATGTGCACAGCAACGGCTTCACCGAGACGGGCGGAGCGGCGGCGCTCACCGTCAAAAGCGGTTCCAACGACATCACCTTCACCACACTCGGCATCCGCGCCGCGACTGACTTCGACCTTGGTGCAGCCAAAGCGACGGCGCGCGGCATGATCGGCTGGCGGCATGGTTATGGCGATGTGACGCCGGCAGTGAGCCAAGCCTTCACCGGCTCCAGCGCCTTCACGGTTGCCGGCGCGCCGATCGCCAGGGACAGCGCCGTCATCGAAGCCGGGCTCGACTTCGCCATCACGCCGCAGGCCACGCTCGGCATCGCCTATCATGGCCAGGTCGGTTCGAAGGCCAGCGATCATGGCGTGCGGGCGGATCTGGATGTGAAGTTCTGACCGAAGATCATGGATAGCCCGCTGCACTGCGCCGGAGCGGGCATCGTCCCGACCTCGTGAACCGAAATATCAGAAAAATTTCAGAATCCGGCGCTTGTCGTGCCGGTACGTTCATGACCTCTGGTCGCGGTGCATGCCGTGACCAGATGGTTCGCGGTTACGCACAGATGCCGAAGCCAGCCACTGGCGGTTTCCGGTGTTCCGTCGTCGTGCATGGGGTGGGATGGGGAATTCGCTGAAGATTTGGCGCCTGGCAAGGCTGCCGCGCATAGCCGGGCTGCTGTGCGGCAGCGCGATCGCGCTTGCGTTGCCGACAGCGGGGTGGGCCCAGGAACTGGACCTGGCCGGCGGCGACGTCACGCTGCCCTCGACAGGCCATTTTCGCGACCTCTCCTATCTGAACGGGTCCGAAGCCATCGTCAACAACAGCGGCGTCGCGAGAACCCTCACCAGCATCGGCGGCAACGATCCCTACAATCCCTACATCGGCGACGTCTATCAATCGGATGGAACGATCGCGATCCGCCAGTCCGGCGGCAGCACCACCTTTGCCAGCCAGTTCAACAATTCCACCGGCGGGTTCTTCGCCATCAATGGAGCGACAATCGGCGTTGCCAACGTCAAGGCGCTAGGCCTGGGTACTGTCACGCTGGATGCCGGGACAACGCTGAGGGCCGACAACACCGGCATGGCGCTGACAAACGACATCGTCCTGAACGGCGTGGGTGATGTCAAATTCGATTCCAACACCAGTAGCAATTTCTCGCTTGCCGGCACGATCAGCGGAAATGGGACATTTGTGAAGACGGGGGCGGGCACCCTGACCCTCAAGGGCACGAATACCTATACTGGCGGCACGACCATCACAAACTACATCCTTGCCGTCTCCAGCGACGCCAACCTGGGCGATGCGGCCGGCAAGGTCACCTTCGCCTCCGTCCACCAGACGCCTGCTAGTCTCACGCTATTGCGGTCGACGGCTTCCTTCGACAGCGCGCGCACGTTCAGTTTCGTGAATTATGGCGGCGGCCTGCAGACGCAAACCGACACCACGCTGAAGCTTACCGGATCGATCATCGGCACCAGCAGCGCCACTTTTACCAAGACGGGTGCCGGCACACTGGTGCTGACCGGCGACGGCAGCGGCTTCCTCGGCACGGTACGCGTCACCAGCGGCACATTGCGCATCGAGACTGGCGGCCAGCTCGGCGGCGCCGCGACGACGGGCCCCGCCTCTATTTCGAATGCCACCGTGATCGTCGACGGCGGCAGCTGGACCACCGGTGGCAATATCCTCATCGGCAACAGCGGCTACGCCGGTGCCATGCGGGTCGAGAACGGCGGCAAGGTCCACTCCAAGAATATCGGCGTCATCGGGGAAAACGGATACGGCATCGCCACCATCACCGGCAGCGGCTCGGAATGGGTGAGCGACGGATCGTCTTTCTATGTCGGCCATTACTTCGACGGTACCTTGACGGTAACGGATGACGGCTTGATGCGTATCGGCGGTGGCACCGGTACCGTCCTGGTGGGCGAAGCCGGCGTGAGCGGAACGATCAACATCGGCGCAGCCGGCAGCGCGCCCGCCGCAAAGGCAGGCCTGCTGGAGGCAGGCACCGTCGCGCTCAATCACGAAATGAGCCGGCTCGTCTTCAATCACACCGATGGCGGCTACACCTTCTCGCCCAACATCGAGGGCCTGGGTGGCATGGTTCAGCTGTCGGGAACGACGGTCCTCAACGGCACGAACAGCTATAGCGGCGACACCGTCATCAACGGCGGTACCCTGGTAGCGGGCGTCAACACGGCACTGTCGGCCAATTCCGCGGTCTATCTCGATCAGGGCGCGACGCTGGAGCTCAAGGACGGGGTCGGAGCCAGCATCAAGGGACTGTATGACGGCGCGTCGGGATATGGCGGCGACGTCACGATCGGTACCGCGGATGCGTCTACCCTTCTCAAAGTGGGAACCAGCGGCCTCGTCGCCAGCGATTTCAGCGGGCAGATCACGGGCGCGGGATCGCTGAAGCTCGACCGGGGCTCGCTGATTTTGAGGGGCGCCAGCAACATCGGCGGCGACCTTTATGTCGGCTCCGACGCAACCCTCACGCTGTTCGGCCCAGGCGCGTCATTCGATGTCGCCGGCGGGACCTTTGGTATCAGCGCGCTGCCGGGTGTCGAAGCCGCCGGGTCGCTGAACCTGCTTGCCGGCGCGAAGCTGAATACCGACAACCTGCTTGTCGGCGGCGCCATGCTTGTCGACGGGACCGGCACGAAAGCAACCGCCTCCCGATTGACCTTCGTCGGTTCGATGGCGAATGCCGCCGTCCTGACGATCCAGAACGGCGGTGTGATCGACAGCCTGTTCGGAGCCGTCATCGAAAATCCGTTCGATGCGGCGCGCGCCGTGGTCAGCGGACCAGGGTCGACCTGGAACATCGCGACCTTCCTCGGTGTCGGCAACATGCTTGGCGGCGGTACGGGCTTCCTGGCGGTGGTCAAGGGCGGTGTCGTCGATGTCGGCGACACCACGGTGATCGCCGCAGATCCAACCGCCACGGGACTGGAACCTTCGGAGGTCGTCGTGACCGGCGCGGGGTCGAAGCTTACGACCGACACGCTGATCATCGGGCGGCCGCCTTGCGCCTGCGGCGACACCCTGCCCGGCCAACTGTTCGTGGCCGATGGCGGCTCCGTGGTGGCCTCCCAGCCCGTCATGGTCGAACAAGGCTCGCTGCTCTCGATCGGCAGCGGCGGCCTGTCGGGGGCGCTGGTTGCCCCTTCCATCAACAACAACGGCACGATCCACGCCGATTTCACCGACAGCGTCACGCTCGACACCCCGATCGACGGCTCCGGCAGATTGTCGAAATACAACACCGGCACGCTCGTGCTGAACGGCGCCCATGGCTATACGGGTGCAACGACCGTCTATGGCGGCAAGCTGATCGTCGGCGACAGTCTCCACTCAACTGCCACCCTTGCCAGCACAGTGACGGTGAAATCGGGGGCATCGCTTGGCGGCATCGGCACGCTGGGCGGCCTGGTGGCGGAGAGCGGCGCCACGGTTACGCCGGGCAACTCGATCGGCACGCTGAACGTGGCGGGAGACGTGACCCTGGCAGCGGGCTCGACCTATGCGGTCGAACTTGGCGGCAGCGGCAACAGCGACCGCATCGTCACCACAGGCACGGCAACACTCGGTGGAGCCAAGGTCGCGGTGACTGCGCTGGACGCCCAGACCAGCTACCAGACCGGCCAGAGTTATACGATCCTGACGGCAGGCGGCGGCGTCTCCGGCAGCTTCGACCCGGCCGTGCTGTCGCACTCGGCCTTCCTCGATGCGACAGTGGTGCAGAATGCGAATGCGGTCGACCTGAAGATCGCGATCAAGAAATCGGAAGAGCCCGGCAAACCGCAGGAACCGGGCAAGAAGCCGCTGTTTGCGACAGTCGCCGATACGTTCAACCGCTCTCAGACGGCCGGCGCGCTGGATACGCTGCAGCAGAGCGGTGCGCCACTCGAACTCTACAACAAGCTGCTGCTGCTCTCCGCCGATGAAGCCCGCGCCGCCTTCGACGGCCTGTCGGGCGAGGTCAACGCTTCGACGGTGACCGGTTTGCTCGAAGACAGCCGCTTTACGCGCGATGCCATCAACGATCGCCTGCGCTCGGCCTTCGAGACCGTCGGTGCAGAACCGCTGCCGCTGATGAACTATGGCAAGGATGCCAGGGAAATTACCACGGCTTCTGTCGCTTCCGAGCGCCATGGCGCCTGGGGCTCGGTGTTCGGCTCATGGGGGCATTTCGGCGGCGACGGCAATGCAGCAAAGCTGAGCCGTTCAACCGGCGGCTTCGTCACCGGTGTCGACGGCCTGATCACCGACGACATCCGCCTCGGCTTTCTCGCCGGCTACAGCCATTCGAGCTTCAGGGTCGATGACCCGCACTCGTCCGCTGCGAGCGACAACTACCATCTTGGCCTCTATGGCGGCACGCAGTGGGGAGCGCTATCACTCCGCTCCGGCCTTGCCTATGCCTGGAGCGACATCGACTCCAGCCGACAGGTCACCTTCCCCGGCTTCACCGACAGCCTGACCATCTCCCACCGTGCCGGCACCACGCAGTTGTTCGGGGAACTCGGCTACGGCATCAAGGCCGGCGGCTTCGCCTTCGAGCCCTTCGCCAATCTGGCCTACGTCAATGTGCACACCAATGGCTTCACAGAGACGGGCGGCGCATCGGCGCTGACCGTTTATAGCGGCTCCAACGACAACACTTTCACGACGCTTGGGCTTCGCGCTTCGACCGATTTCGATATCGGCGCGATGAAGGCAACGGCGCGCGGCATGCTCGGCTGGCGGCATGGCTTTGGCGATGCGACGCCTGCAGTGAGCCAGGCCTTCAGCGGCTCCAGCGCCTTTACCGTCGCCGGTGCGCCGATCGCCAGGGATGCGGCCGTCATCGAAGCCGGGCTCGACTTTGCCATCACCCCGCAAGCGACACTCGGGCTTTCCTATCATGGCCAGGTCGGCTCGAAGGCAAGCGACCATGGCGTGCGGGCGGATTTGAATGTCAAGTTTTGAACGTATGACAGCGACGGCTTAGGCCGTTAACGGCGCGATAACCATACAGACACGACCCGCGCCGATATACGGCATCTGCCGTATTTACCCTCATGCCTGGATGCCTACCCTGAACGCGCTCGCGCACGATTCTCCGTTTTCTTTCAACACAGTGCACCGCGGATGCATCGCGGGCGTCTGGGGAATTTCTTGGCGCGTTTTTCGAAGACACTACCGGCGCTTGAGCGTTTCCGGGAAAAATGGGCAACGGTTTTCCTTCGACAATTGCGTAAAAAACCGGAGCGCTTCCGCGGTTCCGTGAAAAACGGAAACGCTCTTGTGAAGGGGCTTGTCTTCATCGCCATGCAGATCTGCATGCTGGCGCCGGGAGCCCTGACTGTTGCCGCGACCGCGCAGACGATCCCCGCCAGCAATCCAGACTCCAAGGATCGTGGAACCGCGCCGATGCTGACGGCCACCGCAAGGCCCGGCGCTGCCAGCCTGGACCCCGCTCACACCGCGCAGCAAACATTCTCCGCAAATGCTGTCGTGCCTGGCAAGCCGTTGATCACATCACTCTACATGGCCGTCGGCAGCACATCTGTGGATGTGGGGTTCCAAGCCCCATCAGACGATGGCGGAGCGCCGATCACGAAGTATACCGTCACAGCCAGCCCCGGCAACATCTCGGCAAGCGGGTCGAACAGCCCCATCACCGTGAGCGGACTTACCTTCGGCACATATTACCGCTTTGTCGTGACCGCAACCAATTCGGCGGGAGAAGGGCCAGCTTCCGCACAATCGCCCGCTGTGACAGTGCGGGACAAGCAGACGATCACCTTCGACAATCCGGGCGACCAGCCCTTCGGAACAACGCGTCAACTGAGCGCCTCCTCGACCTCCGGCCTGCCGATCTCGTTCGCGTCGAACAGCCCCAATGTCTGCACAGTCACTCCCATGGGCCAGGTGTCGACCCGCGCGCCGGGGAGCTGCACCATCATCGCGACGCAAGCCGGCGACACCACCTACGGCGATGCGCTCGAGGTGAAGCAAACCTTCGCGATCACGGTGCCGGGCGGGGCGGTTTCGTTTTCCACACCTTTTTCCCTTCCATCGGCAACAGGCGGGGTTCCGTACAGCTGGACCATCACGGCCATTGGCGGAGCACCACCTTACAGGTTTTCAAAAACATCCGGCAACTTGCCCACCGGGATGACACTGAATGGCGCAGGAATCCTGTCGGGTACGCCGGTGAGCGCCGGCCCATTCAGTTTCACGGTGGAGGTCACCGACCAGGCGACGCAAACCGCCACCCAGAGCTTCCAGCTTGAGGTCAAGGCGCCTGGCATTACCCTCAGTCCCTCGACATTGCCCAACGGTCGGGTCGGCACCCAATATTCGACAACACTGAGCGCCACCGGCGGAAAGCAGCCTTACAGCTACACGATTACGTCGGGGTCGCTGCCCGATGGGCTCAGCCTTTCGGCAGGCGGCGTGCTGAGCGGCACGCCAAAGGCGGCGGTAACAGAAAACTTCACCATCACCGCGACGGACGGGAACAGTTTCACCGGTTCGGCGCCCTATACGATTACCGTTGGCCACGCGGCTCCTGTCGCCGCCGACAAGACCGCGACGACATCCTATGCCACGGACGTGGCGATCGACTTGTCCGGTTCGATCACCGGCGCCGACATCAGCACGGTGACGATCATGACGGCGCCAGCGCATGGCACCGTTTCCATCGCGGGCGAGGTCGCTACCTATAGGCCGGATCCGGGTTTCTTCGGCGGCACCGACAGTTTCACCTACACGGCGACGAACCCGGGCGGCACCTCCGCGCCGGCGACAGTGACGGTCACCGTGCAGCCACGCTCGCCGCTGGTCTTTACACCGGGCGCGGGCGCCCTGCCGCCGGCAAGCGTGGACACGGCCTATGCCACCCAGATCACCGCTACGAATGGAACCGGACCCTACAGCTATGCGATCACGACAGGAACGCTGCCGGCCGGGCTGAGCTTCGATGCGACCAGCGGCGCCATCAGCGGAACGCCGACCGAAGTCGGCAGCAGCACCATCACCGTGACGGCCACCGACCATCTCGGCTTCACCGGCACGGCAAGTTATGCGCTTGCGGTCGCGGCACCGTCGATCACGGCGCCTTCCCTCAACGCCTCGGTCGTCGCAGGCACCAACACCATCGTCGACCTGACGACGGGCGCAACCGGCGGCCCGTTCACCGACGCACGGTTGGTATCGCTCACCCCGGCTTCGGCCGGAACGGCGACGATCATCTTCGGCGACACCGCCGATGCCGGCGGCGCCATGATGGCTTCGCTGGTGGCGGCTGGCCGCTACAAGCTGAAATTCACCCCATCGCCGACCTTCTCCGGCACGGCGGTCGCGACCTACACGCTGTCCAACCGCTATGCCACCTCGGCCCCGGCGACGATCTCCTTCAGCGTCGCCGCCCTGCCCGATCCCACCAAGGACAGCGACATTGCCGGCCTCGCAAATGCCGAAGCGGAGGCGGGGAAGCGCTTCGCCGCGATGGCGCTCGATAATCTCAACGGCCATCTCGAACAGCTGCATGGCGGCGGCTGTCTCGCCAATCGATGGGGCGTGAACCTGAACGACACCCGCCCGGGCAAGGAAAAGGAGGCGCAGGCTCCGGGAATGGCGGACCGGATCGGGGCTTCGAACGATGCGCAAGACAGGCGCGCCATGACGCCGGACACCTGCTCCCCCTTCGCCGATGGCGCGCTGGCGTTCTGGACCGGCGGATCGGTCAATTTCGGATCGACGGATTTCACCGACAACGGCAAGAATTTCGACTTTACGACGTTCGGGCTGAGTGCCGGCATGGACTACCGTTTCAGCGAACGTTTCGCCGCCGGCCTCGGCATCAGCATGGGCTCCGACCGCAGCTTCATCGGCGACAACGGAACGCGCAGCAACGGCCTCGCCTACAGTGCCGCGGTCTATGGCAGCTACCATCCCGCGAATGGCGTCTTCCTCGACGGCGTCGCCGGTTATGGCTGGCTGCGTTTCGACTCGAAGCGGTTCGATGCTCCGGCGGGCGCCCTGTTCGACGGATCGCGCGACGGCCGGCAGATCTTCGCATCGGTGACGACGGGCTATGAGACGACGATCAACGGCGTGTTCATCTCGCCCTATCTGCGCATGAGCGCCTCGCGCAGCAGCCTCGACGCCTTCAGCGAAAACAGCACGGCCTGGTCTGCGATCCGCTATGGCGACCAGACCATCGACACCTTCACCGGCATGCTCGGGCTACGGCTCGGCTATCCGATGCCGACCGACTGGGGCGTGTTCACGCCGAAGCTGCGGCTCGAATACGGACATGACTTCGCCAGCGCCAGCAGCCTGTCACTGACCTATGCCAACCTGACCGGCAGCCCGTCCTATCTCCTGACGACGGCCGGCAGCGCACGCGACCATGCGACGGTCACACTCGGCGCCGACATGCGGGTCGGCCCGGACTGGACACTCGGCGCCGATTACGGCTTCACCATCGACGGCCGCAGCGGCGTCGGCCCACAGCAATTCCGGCTCCAGGTCGGCGCGAAATTCTGAGGCTCAATTGCAGAACAGGTACTGGAGCGTTTCCGCGCAAGGCGGAAATGCTCCAGTCCTCGGAACTTGATGCCAGGCGCCGCAAAGCGGCGCTCTCCGGATGCTGCCTCCTCAGAACTTGATGCTGAGGTCGGCCCGCACACCGTGGTCACGGGCCTTGGAGCCGAGCTGGCCCTGGTAGGAAATGCCAAGCGTGGCCTGTGGCGTGATGGCGAAGTCGAGACCGGCTTCGATGACGGCGCTGTCGCGGGCGATCGGCGCGCCGGCGATCGTGAAGGCATTGGAGCCGGCGAAGGCTTGCGCGACCGTCGGCGTGACGTCGCCGAAGCCATGCCGCCAGCCGAGCATGCCGCGCGCGGTCGCCTTCATTGAACCGAGGTCGAAGTCGGTCGCAGCGCGCACGCCCAGCGTGGCGAAGGTGATGTCGTTGGAGCCGCCCTGCACGGTGAGCGCCGCCGATCCGCCCTTCTCGGTGAAGCCGTTGGTATGGACATTGACATAAGCAAGGTTGGCGAAGGGCTCGAAGGCGATATTGCCGGCCTTGATGGCGTAACCCAGCTCACCGAACAGCTGCGTGGTGCCGACGCGGTAGGAGCCGCTCAGGCCGTCGGTCAGGCTGGGCAGCGAAACCTGCCGGCTCGAGTCGATGTCGCTCCAGCTGTAGGCGAGCCCTGAGCGCAGCGACAGCGCGCCCATCTGCGTGCCGGCATAGAGGCCAAGATGGTAGTTGTCGCTCGACGCCGACGACCTGCGGTCATCACCCTTGAAGCTCGAATGACTGTAGCCGGCGAGGAAGCCGAGGCGCCAGTCATTGGTGACGAAGCCGTCGACGCCGGTGACGAAACCGCCGGTGGAACGCGACAATTTGCCGGCATTGCCGTCGCTGTCGGTCGAACCCCACGAGCCGAAGGCAGAGCCCCAGGCGCCGTAGCGTTCGGACACGACCGACGCCGTGGTGATGTCCCTGGCGTCGTCGCCATACCCCATCAGCGGCAGCGGCTTGGCCCCCACGGTCTCGAAAGCCGAACGCAGGCGATCGTTGATGGCATCGCGCGTCAGGCGGCTGTCCTCGACCAAGCCGGTGACCGTGGACGCATTGATCTCGCCAGACAGGCCATCGAAGGCGGCGCGGGCACCGGATGCATCCGACTGGACGATGGCATCGAAGACGGCGTTGCCGCTGCCCAACGGTTCAATAGCGGCACCGGTCGAGCGCTGGTTTACGGTTTCTCCGATCGAGGCGAAGCGGACGTCGTTGCGCGCCAGTCGCAGATAGACATTGTTGGCATCGTAGCCGAGCAATGGCGACAGGAAGGCGAGGTTCGAGGTCACGCCGTCGAAGCTGCCGCTGCGTCCACCGGCGGCGGTCAGGATCGTGTAGTCGGTCTGCCAGGCGTAATTGCCGCGTCCGGCCAGCACCTGCACGGTGCCGCCAGCGATCGTCGCCTTGCCGGTGGCCGCGATCCTGTCCGAGGCGCCGGCGGCATTCACTTCGACCTCGTAGGTGGAGCCGGCGGCAAACGACACGTCGCCGGCGACATTGAGCGTGCCGATGGAATTGCCGGGGGCGGCGGCGCCACCGCCGCCGACGCCGAGGCCGCCAAGCGTGCCGGTTCCCTGCAGGCGGCCGCCGGACTGGACGGCGACCGTGCCGCCGAGCTTGCCGTCGACCGACAGGGTTCCGGCCTGGACCGCCGTCGAACCCGCAAAGCCCGAACTGTCTCCGGTGAGCTTGAGCAGACCGGCGCCAGCCTGCAGCAACTGGCCGCTGCCCGAGATGACACCGCCAAAGGTCAGCGCATCGCTGCGGTTGAAGGACAGCGTGCCGTTGTTGGCGACATTGCCGGCGATCGATCCGGTGGTGCCGCCATTGCCGATCTGCAGCGTGCCGCCGGCCACGGTTGTGCCACCGCTGTAGCTGTTGTCCGCCGACAGGATCAGCGTGCCGGCGCCGGCCTTGGTCAGCGACTTGCCGTCCCAGCCGGCATTGCCAGCCTGGTCGGAGAGGGCCGTTGCAACGGCAAAGCTGTTGGCGGCATCGCTCAGCGTGAAGGTACCGCTGGTCGGGCTGTTGGCGGTCGCCCATTTCAGGTCGTAGCTGACCAGATACTGCTTGCCGTCGGCCGATCTGCGCGTGCTGAAGGTGAGGTAATCGACGGCGCCGTTGAAGCCGCCGACATTCACCGTGCCGAAGTCACCCTGGATGACGGCTGCGCTGTCGATCAGCACCTGGCTGGCCTGGCTCAGATCGCTGACGCCATTGAGATTGAAGGTCACGCCATTGCCGAGCCTGATGCTGCCTGCCCTCAGCGATGGCTGGCCGCCGGCGGACTTGATCGACAGCGTGCTGGCATCGCCGAGGTCGACAGTGCCGCCGACGCTGAAGGTCTTCGGCGCGTCGAAAGCGAGGCCGGCACCGCCACTGACGAGGATGGAGCCGGCGAGCCCGACACCACTGTTGGCGCCATCGCCGAATTGCAGCGTGCCGCCGACAATCTTCGTGTCGCCCCGGTAGCTGGTCTCGCCGGCCAGCGTCTGCTTGTCCACACCCGATTTGATGAGGCCGCCATTGCCGCCGATCGTGCCGCCAAAGCGGGAAGCACCAGGAAGATCGAGCGTCAGCGTGGCTGCCCCGAGTGCGACAGTGCCGTTGCCCTGCAGCGCCGAGGCCGTCAGGTTGAAACCATTGAGGTCGAGCGTCGCGCCGGTGGCGACGGCATAATTCGTCCTGTCGACGAAGGCGCCCGATACGCCTGCCCTGAGCGTGCCGGCCTGGACGGTGGTGCCGCCCTTGTAGTCGTTGACGGCGCCGAGAACGAGCGTGCCATTGCCTTCCTTGGTCAGCGCGCCGTCGCCGCTGATCTTCTGCCGGGCGGTCAGACTGTTGGCGGCCTCGGCGACATGGATGGTGCCGCCTGCCCCTTCGAGACTGACCTGACGGTCGAGGCTGGTCATGGCCGTGCCCTTGACCAGCAGCCGCCCGTCGGCGAGACGCAGCCTGGCGTCCGGTTTGCCGAGCGCCGCATCCTCGTCGACGATGACGGTGCCCTTGTCGCGGACCAGGGTCTCGCCGATGAAGTCATGGCTGTCGATGCAGGACGCCTTCGCGCCCTTCAGGCTGAGCATGCCGGCATTACCGCAATCGAGCGGGATCTTCAGCACTGCATTGGGATCCCTGTCGAAATCCAGGCCGTACCGGGTGGCGTATTGCTGCCGGATCACCGGATCGCCGAGACCGAGCGCCGTGGACAGTTCCTGCAAGGCACCGGCGACACGCACGCCTTCGTTGGAGAATGTCAGGCCACCGGTCTTGACCGTCTTGATCAGGATGTCGCCCCACTGCTCCCAGGACATGCTGCCGATGCCGCTGATGCCCGGGAATTCGTCGCGATGCGCGTCAAAATAGGCCTGGATCACCGTGCGGTAGAAATTGCTGGTGCCGCTCGTGCTGAGCTTGGTGAGATAGTCGTTGTAAAGCGCCAGTTGGTCCGGCTTGACGTAGTTGAGCAGCGTGGCGCGGCTGCCGGCCTGATCGACGCCGCTACGATCATAGACGGCATAGGCAAGCAGAACACCGAGATCCTGGTCCGAGCGCAACGAGGCGGTCGGCGAGGCGTAGAAGGGAATGCCGTTGGCGTCGGAGAGCTGACCGAGGAACATGTCCGCGCGCAGATTGTTGCGCGTCAGGTAGAATGTCCTGCCGCGCGTGGCGAAGTCGTAGACATCCTTGCCCCAGACCAGGCGTGTCTTGTCGGTGTTGCCGTTCCGGTAGGCTTCGAGTTGCGGCCCGACCCAGATCAGGTTCTGCGCATAAGGCTGGTGGTCGGACATCGAGCTGGTCGAATTGCCATTCTGGAAGTCGCCATAGCCGTAAAGCACGCCGACCCTCGGGTCGTTGGGATCGGTGATCATCCATTTGGCGAAAGGCCGCGACGCCATGATATGGTCGATCTTGACGTGATCCCAGGACGCCCAGGTGTTGGTGTTGTCATGGCCGAGCGTGGTCCAGGTGCTGCTGCCGTCATTGGCGCTGGCATGCGGCTTGAAAGGCTCCTGATCCTGCGGCCGCTGGATCATCTGGTATTCCTGCTTGAGGATGTTCATCGTCTGCGGGATGTTGTCCGCGACGGGATAGGTCTCGTCGACGAAGATGCCGCCGGTGATCGCGGCGTTCTTGTTGCCTGCCTTGATGTAGGCGTCGACATAGGCCGGCGTGCCGGTCTTGCCGGCGACCGCGGCCATCTGGGCATATTGCCGGGCCAGCCTCTGGTAGAAGGCGTTGCCGCCGGCGGCCCCACGCAGGATCAGTTCCTGTTGCGAAGCCCGTTCCAGGCCGCGCTCTGAAACGTCACCGGCGTTGAAATCGCCAGCCAGGATGGTGGGCAGAATGCGATCGGCTGCATTCTGGTTGTAGACCTTGGCCTCCATGATGCGGCCGGTCGGCTCGTCGGCATAACTAAGGTGGGCCGACGTGAAATAGGTCTTCGGGAAGCCGTTGGTGGGGCTGAGGATGACGGTGTTGTCCTGCCTGGTGTCCTGCATGGGCAGCGAGGAAAACACGTCGCCATCGGTGCCGTCGCTGCCGGCATTGGTGGACGCAGCCACATAGCCAAGCTTGCCCGCATTGGCCTGGTTCATGGTCGCCAGCATTTCGTTGATGACCGACGTCGACACCTTCTGCTGCAACCAGCCGGCCGGAGGCAATCCGCGGTTGTTGTTCAATTCCGGCAACGCAACGACATCCGGCTTCGCCTGGTTGATCAGGGCCTTCATCTCGTCGCGGAATTTCAGCTGCTGCAGGGCTTTCGCGGCGGGGTCCCAGAAGTAGCCACCGACGCCCTTGTTCCAGATGTTGTAGCCCAGCACCTTCAGCGAGAAGGTCTTCTGCGGCGCCTCCTGCGCCAGCAGCGGAACCGGGATCATCGCGGTGCAGCCCAGCAGGCCGGCGAAAACCATGCGCTTGGATGCACGCAATCTGACTGGAACGGCTTTCATGCAGCTTTCCCCTCACGATCTTCAATGTCACTTTAGCAACATCTGATGTTGTTTTTTTATTATTAAGCGCCGTGTATGTCAGTTTTGCAACACGATTCGTCGCAAAGCCCGCATCCCCTTGAGCGAAGGGAAAAAAGGGGTCATCTAGGAAACGGGACAAATCCGCGGGAAGGGCCAGGCCAAGTGAGTGAGGTTATGTCGGGCGGCGGTGACGCCGGCGAAGGCAAGACGAAGGAAGAGCGCAGAGCCTTCATCGCCCGCCATGTCGAGCAGCACCGCTACATCTCGATCGAAGAAATCACCGAGCGTTTCGGCGTGACGACGCAGACAGCGCGGCGCGACATCCTGGCGCTGGAGGAGACCGGCCAGGTGCGGCGCCTGCATGGCGGCGCCACCATCGGCATGTCCGTCGACCCGGTGATCTATCGCCAGAGACGCGTCGACAACGCGCAGCAGAAGACGCGTATCGGCGAACAGGTCGCCGCCCTCATCCATGACGGTGCCGCGGTGTTCATCGACACCGGCACCACCTGCGAGGCGATCGCCCACGCGCTGGTGAAACGCCGCGACCTGCGCATCGTCACCTACAGCCTGCGGGTGGCAATGATCTTCAGCGAGCATTCCAGCTTCGCGCTGGCGGTGCCGGGCGGCTTCGTCCGCCCCGTCGACGGCGGCGTGTTCCGCGAAGACACCGCCGAGTTCATCAAGCGCTTCAAATTCGACTATGCGGTGATCTCGGTCAGCGGGCTGGATGACGATGGCGACCTGTGCGACGACGACCACGCCGAGGTGGCGGCCGTCTCCACGGCGATCGTCCAGGCGGAGCGCACGATCCTGGCGGTCGATTCAAGCAAATTCGGCAAGCGCGCCATGGTACGCCTCGGCCCGGTCGCCGATGTCGACGTGCTGGTGACCGACGCACTGCCGGAGGGCAAGCTGCTCGACCTGATCCAGCAAAGCAACATCGAGATCCACACTGTCGCAACGCCGCTGCGCCGAGCAGCGGCATCCTGACCGGGCGACGATTTTGACAGGCGATGTGGCGATCGTCGGGACGCGTTCGGCGGCAGCCTGGCCTGCTCAAAGGGGAGCGACGGTGGCGTGTCAGCAGACGTAAATTGAAACTTCAATGTCGGCTGCCCGCGTTTCGCGGACAGCTTCTTCCGGGGTAATGGCGGGCATGTATTTCAGCTGCAAAATGTGTAGTTTCTGCTTTGCGTGCCAAGTGATGCCGTTGCGCTGTGACGGCATGGGTTGAAAGCAGATTTCATCGACATGACATTCTTGGGCGCGGACCTCAGGGAGTGGGTGGCATTGTTTTGGCGACCCGCTTATCTGCCAGCAGTCGTTGTCGTCCTTGTCACCACGATCGCGGGTATCCTTGCCGACCGTGAATATCTCCGGCTGGAAAACGAAAGCCATCGCGTCGAAGTCGCCCGCGACCTCGAGACGATCACGGCCAAGCTGGAAGGCAATATCGGCGCGAACATGCGCCTGATGGGCGGGCTGGTGGCCGCAATCTCGGCCAATCCGCAAATGGACGATGCCCAGTTCCAGGCCTTTGCCGGCTATCTCATGCAGCAGCAACAGACCAAGGTGCGGCTGATCGCGGTGGCGCCCGATATGGTCAACAGCATGGTCTATCCGCCAGAACTGAGGGAGGCGGTCGTCGGCTTCGACCTGCGCAAGGACCCGACCCGATTGTCGGCGGCGCTGCGCGCACGCGATACCGGCGCACCGGTCCTGGCCGGCCCCTTGAAGCAGCCGCAAAGCGGCCCCGGTTTCATGGCTCGCTATCCGGTGTTCCTTTCCAGGCAAAACGATGTCCAGCAGTTCTGGGGCCTGGTCAGCGAGATCATCGACGCCGAAGACCTCTATCGATCGAGCGGACTGCCGAGCAAGGAGATCGACGTCGCGATCACCGGCCAGGACGGATCGGGCCGGGACGGCGCCTTCTTCTACGGAAAACCGGACATCCTGCGC
Source organism: Mesorhizobium sp. EU05-FHT14A09 (assembly GCF_058790995.1). Lineage (NCBI taxonomy): Bacteria > Pseudomonadati > Pseudomonadota > Alphaproteobacteria > Hyphomicrobiales > Phyllobacteriaceae > Mesorhizobium > Mesorhizobium sp. EU05-FHT14A09. Next base: position 54,652 of record NZ_JBYTDF010000013.1, on the reverse strand, counting down.
GACAATCCGGTGATGGCGGAAGCGAAGTTTCCGGGTGGCTCGTGGCAACTCTACGCCCGTCCCATGCAAGGCTGGAACAGCGTCCCTGGCGGCCTTTGGCTGCTGCGCGCCGCGATCCTCCTGGCGGGTGTCCTGATCGTCGTGCCGACGCTGGTTTCAGGCTGGCTGGCGGAAACCCGCAAGGACTTCGCCAAGACGCTGCAACACCGCAATACCCAACTGGAAGATGCGCATGAGAAGATCCGGTGGGATGCGACGCATGACACGCTGACCGGCCTGCCCAATCGGAGATTTCTGACCGAAGCCCTGGCGAAGCAGGCCGCCAGTGCAGCAGAAGAGCGCCGGCGCATCGGCCTTCTCCACATCGATCTCCGTCATATCAAGCAGATCAACGAAACGCTGGGTTATGCCGCCGGCAACGCCGTGATCCTGCATGCGGCCAGGTTCCTGCAGAAAGGGCTTCGGGTAAACGAAGTGGCGGCCAGGACCGCCGGCGACGAGTTTCTCGTGCTTTGCGTCGGCGACTGGATGGACAAGCGCAGCTGGAACCGTCGGCTTGCCGAGCGCGCCAACGCCATCGTCGCCGAGTTGTCGCGGCCGATCGACTATGAAGGCCAAAGCTGCCGCATCGGCGCCTCGATCGGCATCGCCAGCGAATTCAAGGCCAACAGCGACGCCGACCACATGCTGATGGATGCCGATATCGCCCTGAACCGCGCCAAGAGCCATTCCGGCGATGTGTGCCAGTTCTTCACCACCAGGCTGCAGGCGGAGGTGCTGGCGACAAGACAGCTTGCCAACGACATCCTGCTCGGCCTGGAGCGCAACGAATTCGTGCCGTATTACCAGCCGCAATATGATGCCGCGGGCATACGCGTGATCGGCGTCGAGGCGCTGGCGCGATGGCAGCACCCGACATTGGGGCTGCTGCAGCCGAGTCAGTTCCTGCCTGTCGCCATGGATCTCAACGTCATGGCGACGATCGACCGGCAGATGCTGGAGCAGACGCTGGTGCACATGGAAAGCTGGCGAGCCGCGGGAATGGTGGTGCCGAGAGCGTCGGTCAACGTCTCCACCCGCCGGCTCCGCGATCCCAACCTGATCCCCTCCCTGCGCAAGCTGAAGATACCGCGCGGCACCATCGTCTTCGAATTGCTGGAAACCATCTTTCTCGACGATGACGACGACACGCTGGCCGGGCATGTGGAACAGATCAAGAGCCTTGGCATCGCCATCGAGCTCGACGATTTCGGGACCGGCTATGCCTCGCTGCTCAGCCTGATGAAACTTCAGCCGAACCGGCTCAAGATCGCCAGGCCGCTGATCCTGCAGATCACGACTTCGCCGGAATACTGGCAGCTCGTCCGCTCGATCGTGGAAATCGGCCGCTCGCTGTCGATCGAGATCATCGCCGAAGGCGTCGAGACGATGCATCATGCCGAAATCCTGCGCGAACTCGGCTGCGAGGCGTTCCAGGGCTATGCTTTCGCAAAGCCGATGAGCGAAGCCGATCTGCGCAAATTCCTGGCCGTCTGACTGCTCCGCCAGACCGGACCCGCGATGATCGTTGCAGGCTTGGCGCGCAGCCACGCGCCAAGCCTCGCCGCCGGGACGTCAGGCCGCGTCCCGGCTTGAGCGGCGCCCGATGACGGTTCCAATCCCGAACGCTAGGATCGGAATGATCGCCAGGAAGATGCTGACGGCGACACTGCCGCCGGTGATGAGCGTAAAGTTCGTGACGACCAGAAAAAGACATCCGGCCAGCCCGAGGATTGCCAGTATCGGCGCGATGCGGGTCGACCACTGCCTCGACGCGGTCAACTCCGGCCGCGCATTGAAGAAGGCCAGCACCGAAGCGGATGTGCTGAGCATCAGGATGATCATACCCATGGTCGCGACGCCGGCCATCGAACCGAACACGCCCACCAGCGGGTCGATCCTGAGGACGGCAAACATCGCCACGATGACGATTGCCGTTGCCGTCTGAACCAGGGACGAAAAGGCTGGCGAGCCATGTCTTTCGTGAACGGCCCCCAACCTGCCCGGCATGGCCCCCTTGCGCGCCAGGGCATGCTGGTAGCGTGCGATGACGTTGTGGAACGACAGCACACAGGCAAACAGGCTGCTCAGCAGCAGGACATTGACAAGATCGCGACCGATCTTGCCGAGCGATGCCAGGGTCTGGTCGAGAAGCAGGTTAGCCTTGCCGGCAAGGGTGGCCTCCGCCACGCCCTTGATGTCGGCGACACCCGCCCCGAGCACCAGGGCCCAGGTGGTCAGCGCATAGAAGCCGCCGATGATCAGCACCGAAAGATAGGTCGCACGCGGAATGGTTCGTGCGGGATCGCGCGCTTCGTCACGGAAGATCGCGGTCGCCTCGAAACCGATGAATCCGGTCAAGGCAAACAGCACCGCGATGCCGAGAGAACCGGACCCGACCGCTCCGGCCGTAAAGGATGTGAAATTGATGCCCTCCTTGCCGCCGGTGGCGAAGATGATCAGGTCGAGCAGCACGACGATGGAGACTTCCAGGACAAGCGCGACACCCAGCACCTTAGCGCTGAGATCGATATGCCGGTAGCCGAGATAGGCGACGCAGCCCAGGATGATGAAGGAATAGACCGGCCAGGGGATTTCCGGGCCACCGTAGAAACGCATCGTGTCGTTGGCCGCCCAGCCGAAATAGCCGTAAATGCCGACCTGGATGGCCGTGTAGGCGACGAGCGCTACCGCGGCGACCCCCATGCCGAAACGATGTCCCAATCCCTCGGTCGCATAGGAAAAGAATGCGCCGGCTTCCTTGACATAGGGGGTCATCGTTACGAAGCCGACCGAGAACAGCAGCAGCACCGCGGCGGCGATCAGGAAGCCGACAGGTGCGCCGGGACCGTTGCCCAGGCCGACGGCCAGCGGGACGTTGCCGCCGATGACGGTCAGCGGCGCGGCAGCCGCCAGAACCATGAAGACGATGGCGCTGACGCCGAGATTTCCGTGCAGGGATTTCGTTTCCTGCTTGTGTTGTCCAACTCCCAGAGCTGCCGGGTTCGCCGTCATCTCTTCCTCCTCCCATTGGTGGTTATTGCCTGCGTTTCATTGTCCCCGATGATCAAGGATTGAACGGCGGCCGACGAGGTCGACCATCCTGTCGGCATCGATCGCCTCGACGACGCGGCCACGCCTTCCCGTCATCGTCTCGGCGGCGCACAGGGCGTTGAGGATCGCCTCGTCGACACAGGAGACCGTGGCGAGGAAAAAGGCGTCCATCTCGTCGTCGCCAAGCGCGCGCATGGCGATCTCGGGCGCCATCGGCGTCTCGCCGGGATCGTTGGCCGTCGAGAACGCCAGATAGATGTCGCCCGAACCGTTGCCGGAAGGCGTGCCGGCCCGGCCCATGCCGATGCCGATGCGTTTGGCAATGCGGTTCAGCTGCGTTGGAAGCAACGGCGCATCCGTCGCCAGGACAACGATGATCGAGCCTCGTTCTGTCTCGGAAGCGCCACCTTCAGCCATGGCCGCGCCGACCGGCACACCACAGACCTCCAGCCAGGGGCGCAGCCCGTGATTGGCCTGGACCAGCACGCCGAGAGTGAACGTCCCGGCCCGCGTCTCGACGATACGCGACGATGTTCCCGTTCCACCTTTGAATTCGTAGCAGATCATGCCGGTACCGCCGCCGACATTGCCTTCGGCAACCGGCCCGCTGGCGGCACCATCGATGGCGTCCAGCACATGCTGCTCGGTGACGTGGAAGCCGCCGATGTCGTTGAGCCAGCCATCATAGGTTTCGCCAACGACCGGTAGCGGCCATTGGTCCTCGCCGATCTTCCCGGGGAATTGGCGAACCATCCAGCGCGCCGCCCCATGATGGGCCATGCCGAGCGAACAGGTGTTGGTGATCAGGACGGGTCCATGAAACCAGCCGGCTTCCCTGATCCAGTGAGAGCCCGTCAACTCGCCGTTGCCGTTCATCGCGAAGGTGCCGGCCCAGCACGGGTGCAGCAGGTGCTGCCGCGGCCGCGGCAGGATGGCGGTGACGCCGGTGCGCACGGCATGATCGCCTTCGCCTTCGATCAGCGTGGTCATGCCGACGCTGATACCGGCAACATCGGTGATTGCATTCAGGGGACCTGTCTTGCCCTGCAAAGGCAGCCCCAGCGCGCGCGCCCGTCTTCGTTCGCCCGATGCGACACGGATGGCAGTATGGTCCGGCATGCCGTTCATTTCCTTCCCAACTTCGGTTGTTCCAACGGAGGCCGGGGTCATATAGCCTGCCGGGAAATGACACCTGGTGCGGCCCAGAATGACAGGTCATGCGCCGGACACTATAACCCGGACGTGGTAGCCGGCTTGGTTTGTCATACCTAATGGAGGGTAGGCCGCTTGCGCCTGGCAGAGGAGGATCTGGCATTTCATCGGCGGCTTGGCCGCCTGATCGAACAATTGGAAAGCGAGGACTTCTGGCCGGCCTTTGCCGCATTCCTGCGCAATCACATCAGGTTCGACTCATGGGTCGTGCTGATATTCCGAAACGACATGCCGCCCATTCTGGTCCACGAAGGCGACAAGGACAGCATCGAGGACAAGCTCTTCGTCAGCTACCTGCAGAGCCACTATCTCGACGACCCGTTCTACAAATTCTCGCTGAAACAATTCTCTCCCGGCGTTCACAGCCTCGATGAGATCACCTATCCGCGATTTCGGGAATCGGCCTATTTCCGCGAGTATTTCCGGCACAATGTCGTTGAGGACGAGATGCAGCTTCTCACTCCCTACCGGGACATCGGCAGCAGCCGCTGTGTCTTTTCTCTTTCCGTCGGCTCGAGGCACCGGTTCTCATCCCAGGAATACGGACTGCTCGCCTTGATCAGCGCGTGGGTGCTGCCGCTGCTCAGCCTGGCGACGAAAAACACCATCGGCGAGGTCGGTGTGTCCGGCGATGGCTGGAACCCTGTCAGCATCGAAAGCAAGCTGCGGGAGCGCGGGGAACCACACCTGACGGAGCGGGAAGTTCAGACGGCACTCCTGCTGCTTTCCGGGCAGAGCGCGAAGGGCACCGCCGCCCATCTCGGGATTTCACCCGAGACCGCGAAAGTGCACCGGCGCAATCTCTACGAGAAGCTGGGCATCAACAGCCAGTCGGAACTGTTCGCGATGTTTTCCGGCGTTCGACGCGCATAGGCGGCGGCGCTCAGGCTTCGAACCAGGCCGTCGTGAAATCCTGCTCGTAGGCCTGGTGCATCTGGTAGCCCATCAGCTTCGGGTTCATGTGGCAGAACAGCTTACGCCAGTATGGCTGCACGATGATGCCGGAGGATTGCAACGTCTGCTGCAGCTCCTTCATGACGGCGCGCCGCGTTTCGGCATCGGCGATCGAATTGGCCTTCTGGATGTTGGCGTCGAACGCCGGATCCGAAAAGCCCGTCTCGTTCCAGGCGGAGCCAGTCTGATAGGCGAGCGTATAAGTCTGGATGCCGAGGGGACGGGCATTCCAGTTGGTGGTCGCGAGCGGGTGCTTGGTCCAGTCGTTCCAGAAGGCGGTTTCCGGCATCACGGTGCGCTTCACCTTGAAGCCGGCCTCGCGCATCTGCTGGGCGGCCGCGTCGGCGCTCTCCTTGCGGTAGTCGGCCTCGACCGAGATGATCTCGAACTCATGGTCGAGCTGGCCGGCTTCCGCCAGCAGCGCCTTGGCTTTGGTGACGTCGCGCGCGATCGGCGGCAACGGCGCGTATTCCGGATGCATCGGACCGACATGGTGGTTCTGCGCCACCTCGCCCAGGCCGTCGATGCCTAGCTTCAGGATGGCATCGTTGTCGATGGCAAGCTGGATGGCATTGCGCACGCGCTTGTCGTCATAAGGCTTGGCGTTGACATTGGCGCGCAGCACCACGGTGGCCGCCGTGATGATCTCCGACTTCTTCTTGCCCATCGCATCGAGCGGCTTCACATCGTAGGACTGGGTCTGCGCGGTCAGATCGATCTCGCCGGATTCCATGGCGGCGATCGTCGGCGCGGTCTCGGTGCCGTAGTCCGTCCAGTCGATGCCATCGAGATGGACGTCGCCACCCCACCAGGAGCCGTCTGGCCGTTTGCGCACCGAGGCGCGCATGCCGACATCATGCGCGGTGAGCGCGAACGGGCCGGTGCCGACGGGATCCTTGGCCAGCGTCTTTTTCGCGACGTCGAAATCGCGATGGACGATGAGGGCCGGATAATCGGTCATCGCCGGGATGATGGTGATGTCGGGCCTGGAGAGCTTCAGCACGACAGTGTGCGCATCGCGCATCTCGATCGAACCCTGCCGCGCCTTCTTGGTTTCAGCGTCGATCAAGGAGGTCATGCGGCCGGCCATCGAATTGCCGGGAACCGCCTTCTCGCACCAGCGCGTGATGTTGAAGACGACGTCGCGCGCATCGAAATCATCGCCGTTTGACCACTTCACGCCGCGGCGGACATGCAGCGTGTATTCGGTGGCATCCTCGCTGACATCCCAGCTCTCAAGGAGCATCGGCCTGAAGGTGAAATCCGGCTTCCAGCGCACCAGCGGCTCGATGAACTGCATGGCTATGTTGCCCATCTGCGAGACGCTGAACAGGCGCGGATCGTCGAGCGCCATGACCTGCATGGAAACCCGCACGATGCCACCCTTGCGCGGTTCCGCGGCCACAGCCGCGGCAGGCGCCGTCAGGCCGAGCAGCCCATAGGCCGTCGCGGTCGCCGCGCCAAGGGCGCTCGCCGTGGCCAGGAATTCGCGCCGGCTCATATGCCCGCCGCGGGCCTGGCTGGCGTATCCTTCGATCGCAGGATGCAGCTTGCGTGTCATTCAGTCTCTCCCTCTGATGATCTTTTTGCTTCATGGTGACGGGTAATGGGAAGTGGAGCGCCGCACATGCGGGCGCTCCGGCATATCGATCCGGCGAGCAGATGCGATCGCGGACAATGGGAGGGGCGGTTGAACCTGTTTGCGGCCATGAAGGTGTATGACCGGGTCTGCCTGTTCGGCAGCCTGTCGGCGGCGGCGCGCGAGCTCAACATGTCGACCACGGCAGTGAGCCGCGTGATCAAGGAACTGGAGGACGAACTCGGCGTGCGGTTGCTCAACCGCACCACCCGCCGGCTCAGCCCGACAGAGGCCGGGCGCGACTATGCCGAACGCGTGCGCACCCTGCTGGACGAGGTCGAGGAATTGCAGGATTCCACCCGCAGGCTCGATCGCGGCACGCGCGGCCTGCTGCGCGTCTCGTGTTCCAACGTGCTTGCCTATACGCGCATCACGCGGCTGATCCCGCGCTTCCTCGAGCAGAACCCGCTGGTCTCGATCGAGTTCAACCTGACCTCGCGTTATGTCGTCGGCCTTGTCGAAGAGGGCTATGACGTGGCGATCCGCTTCGAGCGCCAGAGCGATGCCGAGATCGTCGCCCGGCAACTGGGCACTGTGCGCAACTATGTCTGTGCGACGCCGGCCTATCTGGAGCGTCACGGCCGCCCATTGCACCCGCGCGAGCTGGCTAACCATTCCTGCGTGCTGTCGAATTTCGCCAAGCGACTGGGAAGCTGGCCGTTCCAGGGGCCGGACGGCGCATTCTCCACGCCGGTGAAGGGGCGCGTTTCCACCAACAGCGTGGAGGCCGCCTACCAGATGACGATCGGCGGTTTCGGCATCGGCAACCTGCCCAGCCTGCTGGTGGCCGAGGCGATACGGGACGGCCGGCTCGAAGCCTTGCTCGAAGACTTCCGGCCGGCGTCCAGCCCTATCTATGCGCTCTATCCGCACCGGACCTATGTGGCGACGAAGGTGCGGGTGTTCGTGGATTTCCTCATGCGTGAGCTCTCTCCCGATCTCGATTGAAAAGACTGGCGCCGGCCGACCAACGGCAGCCGGCGCCAGGCCCCCGTGTGGCGGTTCAACCCGCCATCTTGTGCTTACCGTCGGCGTTCTTTTTTGCGCATGATCTTGGTCCGAAAAGTCTGCAACTTTTCGGGATCATGCTCTGGCTTCATCCGTCCATTGTTCGTCGACATAAAACGGGCCGGGATTTTCGCGCAGCTGTTCGTATTTGCAGATCTCGGGCTCGGCGCCGAGCGGCACCGAACGACCATCGCGGAAGGCCCATTCGCCGCGTTCCGGCGAGTCTTCGGCCCGGACATAATTGTCGATCAGCAGGATACGTGGCTCGTTGGAAACGTTCGGGCCCGAACCATGGATGGTGTAGAGCGTCCACAGCGCCAGGTCACCGGGCTCCATCTCAAGCTGGACAACCTCAGACGGGTCGACGCCGACAGCCTTGAGCTCCGAGCCCTGCTCGACATTGCCGACCATGATGCCGCCGTCCTCGGAGAGGCCGAGATAACCGCGCTTGTGATGGCCGGGCACAACCTTGAGCGCGCCGTTCGAGGCATCCTGGCGGTTGAGCGCGAGGCCGGTGTTGAGGGAATAGCGATCCAGATTGGCAAACAGTTCCGGCCGCGAGCGGAAACGCACATCCTGGTGCATGCGGTAATAGGTGTATTTGCCGCCCGGCGCCTTCCAGTGCAGCTGGTTGGCGATCTGCTTGATGTCCGGCCCAAGCAAGGGCGCCAGCAGGTCGAACACTTTCTGGCTGCGGCGATACGCTTCGAAAGCCGGATTGATCCAGGAGAACCAGTGCGCCTGCGGCACGGTCCGCTTCTGGTTGCCCGGATCGCTGATCACTTCGAAATAGAGGTTCCTGTCGCGGTAGGTGGCGTGATGTTTCAGGCCCTCCGCGTAGACCCTTTCGCTTTCGCGGCGCAGTTGCGCGACCTCATCCTTGCTGAGGAAGCCGCGAATGACCGCGTAACCCTGCTCCCGAAGCTCGACGACATGGCTGGTGTTCATGACTTCTCCTCACCCGGTTCGACCGTTGTGATGAGGATATTCGGGAGGTCAAAAGAGTGTAGCCGCGCTTTTGTGCAACGACTTTCCCGCTCAGCGGGATAATCGTAAATGCCGATCGTCTATGCCGCTCCTCATCCGCCTGCTGCCGTCTTCTCCCCGTGAACGGCAAGGCGATGAAGGCCGGCGCGACACCCGCGCCAGAAGCATTCCCACATGAGATCGGTGCAAGGAGTGATGGGCTACAGCGGCTGACCACTTCCGGCGTTGGCGCTCTCGCCCCTACCAGCCAAGACGTTCCACGAGGTTGTTGCGGTGCTGGCGCGAGACGGGCCAGTCTTCCTCGACGACACGCAGCCGGACTTGCCAGTGGAAGCCGGCGCCGCCATGTTTGTCGAGGCCGGCGATGTGGTTCAAGTTGACGATCGCGGTGCGGTGGATGGATGGAAACCGCGCCGGCGGTAACAGGTCGCGCCATGCGGCCAGCGTGCGCCTGTCGACGATGACAGAGCCGTCGTCGAGCCACACCATGGTGTCATTGCGCTGCGAGCGGATGCCGACGACCTGGCCGAAGGTGACGCCCCTGATCATGCCGCCATGGCCGATATAGACAAGCGGAGCGCTGCCGTGCCGCGCCTGAAGACGAACTTCCCGCGCGCCGTAACGAGCCTCGGCGATCATGCGGCCGCACACCGCCAGGATCGCGGCCTCGCTGTCGGTCCACACGCGCTGTTCCCGCACCGTGTCGAAGCCGATGCAGGCGCGCAGCCTGCCATCATGAAACACCGGGACGCTAAGAACGCTCCTGTCGAGCTGGCGCAGCATTTCGCGGCGCAGCACGGCCGCGGCCGCGGGCAGCGCCGAGACGTCATCGATCATCACCGCCTTGCCGGCGAGCAGCGAGCGCTGCAGCCAGCCGATCATCGTCACCGGCGCGTCCTGAAGGTCCTCGACATGCGAATGGATGCCGCGTGCGCACCACTCGTGGGTGTTGCGGAAGCGGGTGAGATCGGCATCGTATTCGAACATCCAGGCACGGTCGGCGTGCAGCTTGCCGCCGAGATCGGCGAGCACCTGCGAGATCGCCGCGTCGCCCGGCAGCGCGATGAGGCTGACGGCGGCGAGGCCGACGCAGTCGAGCACGATATCGCCGGAGATATCCCTGATGGAACGGCTTCGGTAGCGCTTTTGCCTGGACACGATCCCCTCCATCGGCCGACTACGGCATGCCTGTGGCAAAACCGCATCATGGGCAATGCAATGTTGGCGCCTCTTTCCGTTCGTCCGTACCAGATGTCCGCTGGTCCGTGAAGTGATTGACGCGCGCGAAATGCCGGCCGAAACCGGGCCTGTTCGGCCTGGCCTCCTGCGGGGGCGTGGGCGGACAGGCCCGTTGGGGGGCTCGCGTAAGGCATGGCGGCGCTGGTCCGCCGCCATGCCCGCACCCTCGGCGGCGAAAAAAAGCGGCGCGCAGGCGACTTGGGGAACGATTGATGATGCAGGGCGGGAAGCGCGGCGGTAGCGGACCGCGATGCGCCGGGGCGTGGTATGCTGGCGTTTCGGTTGCGGCGCTGATGGCCCTGGTGCCGCCTGCGGCGCAGGCCGGCGGACAGGGCGGTATCGGCAGCACCATTGGGGTCCCAGGTTTCCAAGGAAGCGGCGGCAATGGCGGCCTGCCCGGCGGTGGTGGCCGGGGCGGCGGCGCTCTCAGCGGCAGCGGCGGCGCATCGGCGGCAACTGGCAGCGGGACCGCAGGCATCGCAAGTCTGGTGAGCGGCGGCGGGGGCGGCGGGGCTGGACAGACATTCGGCGCAGGCGGCGCGGGTGGCGGCGGCGCGGGCGGCATAACGGCTGGCGAGGCAGGCGCCAACTCGAACGGTCAAGGCGGCGCCGGCGGTGGGGCCGGCGGAGAGCATGGCTCCGTTGCCACCATACTCCCTGGCGGGACGGCAACAGGTGGCAGTGGCGGCGACGGCGGTTCGGCGCTCGGTGGTCTCTCTGGCGATGGCGGCGGCGGCGGCGCCGGCGGCTTTGGTGCGGTCGTCACCGGCCCGAACGCAACACCGGCAGCGCTTGCCGGATCGACCCTTGGCGGTGCCGGCGGGGATGGCGGCACTTCGAGCGCGGCGAATTCGGGCAATGGCGGCGGCGGTGGTGGCGGCGGCATCGGCCTGCTGTTTCAGTCGACATCCAATCGTGTGACCATCGGCAAGACGGTGACCGGTGGCGCCGGCGGCGGCGGCGGCAATTCCGTCCAGCAATCTCTCAACGATCAAGGCGGCGGCGGTGGCGGCGGTGGTGGCGGCGACGGCATCGTGTTCTCCGGCACGGCAACCGACATCGTCATCGACGCCAACGTTACCGGCGGCGCGGGTGGGGCCGGCGGCGTCTCGACCAGGGATGGGGGGCGTGGCGGCGATGGCGGCGGCGGCGGTGCCGGCGTGATCCTTTCCGCCGGCGGATCGATCGCCATCAATGCCGCCGTTTCCGGTGGCAAAGGAGGAGTCGCAGGAACAAACATGCTGATGCTGCCAAGCGCAGGCGGTGTGGGTCTCAGCGGTTCCGGCGTCAACGTGTTCCTGAACAGCGGCGGTTCGATCTCCGGCGGCCTCGGCGGCGACAACGTGACCCGTGCCAATGCGATCATGTTCACTGGTGGCGTCAACAGCCTGACCTTGCAGGCCAACGCGTCCATCACCGGCGGTGTCGTCGCCGTCGCCGGCGGCTCGGACATGCTGGCGCTCGGTGGCAGCATGAACGGCACGTTCGACCTGACAAGGATCGGCGTGCAGTACCGAAACTTCACGGCGTTCCAGAAGACCGGCACCAGCACATGGACGCTGACCGGCACGACTTCCGCCGTCACCCCGTGGACGATCAAGGGCGGCACCCTGTCGATCTCCAACGATGGCGCGCTTGGTGCGTCGTCGGGGAAGCTGACCCTGGATGGCGGCACGCTGCAGACCACGGCAATCATGTCGCTAACCCGCGACATCACGATTGGCAGCGGCGGCGGCACTTTGAGGACCGACAGCAACACCACGATCGGCAACGTGATCTCCGGTGACGGCGCGCTCATCAAGACCGGCGCCGGCTATCTGACGCTGACCGGCAACAACAGCTACAGAGGCGGCACGACGATTGTGGGTGGACGCCTCTATCTGGATGATGGCACCTTGGGAACCGGCAAGGTCACCGTCGCCAGCGGCGGCAGGCTCGAACTGACCCTCACCGGCAACTTCGAGAACGAGCTGGTCGTCAATCCCGGCGGCAAGGTCAAGCTCTACTATACGGCCGCATTGGGATCGCAGACGATAACGCTTGTTCCGGGCGGCAGTTTCACCGGCCCTCTTTTCATGCCCAACCTCCAGGTCGGCGGTGATCTCGGCAGCGCCACGATCAACAATGACGGCTATCTGCAATTTCTCAACACGTTCAAGACGATAAATCCGGTCGCTGCGGGGGCAACCATCGTCAACGGTACCGACGCCATCCTTGATCTCAGCGATACCGGCACGGTCACCGCCAATGACAAGGCGATCAGCATCGGCTCGCTGAGCGGCGGCGGTCGCATCCAGCTCGGTGTGACGCAGCTGACGCTCGGAGCCCTCAACAAGGACGACGTCATCTCGGGCCAGATCGCCGACAACTTTGCCAATGTCGGTTACGGCGGCACCGGCGGATCGCTGACCAAGACCGGCACCGGCAGGCTGACGCTGACCGGCGACAATTCGGGCTTCACCGGAAAGACGACAGTCGGTTCCGGCACGCTGTCGGTCAACGGCCCGCTTGGTGGCACAGTGGACGTTCTGGCCGGCGGCCGCCTGCAGGGCAACGGCACCATTGGCGCCGTCACCTTCGCGAAGGACAGCACGCTGGCGCCCGGCAACTCGATCGGCACGCTGAACGTGGCGGGAGACGTGACCCTGGCAACAGGCTCGACCTATGAGGTCGAAATCGCCGGCAACGGCACAAGCGATCGCATTGCTGCCACCGGCACGGCAACGCTTGGCGGCACGAAGGTGGAAGTGACGGCGCTGGATGCCCAGACCAGCTATCAGTCCGGCCAGACCTATACGATCTTGACCGCGGCCGGCGGGGTGACCGGCAGCTTCGATCCGGCTGTGCTGTCACGCTCGGCCTTCCTCGATGCGACATTGTTGCAGACTGCGAATGCGGTCGACCTGAAGATCGCCGTCAAGAACACAAAGCCGGAGGAGCCCGGAAAACCGGAAGAACCAGGCAAGCCCGAAGAGCCGGGCAAGAAGCCGTTGTTCGCCACGGTCGCCGACACCTTCAACCGCACGCAGACGGCCGGTGCGCTAGATACGCTGCAGCAGAGCGGTGCGCCATTGGCGCTCTACAACACACTGCTGGTGCTTTCCGCAGACGAAGCCCGCGCTGCCTTCGACGGCCTGTCGGGCGAGGTCCATGCCTCGACGGTGACCGGCCTGATCGAAGACAGCCGCTTCACGCGCGACGCCATCAACGATCGCCTGCGTTCGGCGTTCGAGACCGTCGGTGCCGAGCCGCTACCGTTGATGAACTATGGCAAGGATGCCAGGGAAATTACCACGGCTTCTGTCGCTTCCGAGCGCTATGGCGCCTGGGGTTCGGTGTTCGGCTCATGGGGACATTTCGGTGGCGACGGCAACGCCGCCAAGATGTTGCGCTCGACCGGCGGCTTCGTCACCGGCATCGATGGTCTTGTCACCGACGATGTCCGCCTCGGCTTCCTCGCCGGTTACAGCCATTCCTCGCTGAAGGTCGATGACAGGCGTTCTTCCGCCTCGACCGACAACTATCATCTCGGCTTCTATGGCGGCACGCAGTTGGGAGCACTCTCCTTCCGCTCGGGTCTCGCCTACACCTGGAGCCAGATCGATACGAGCCGGCAGGTGTCATTCCCCGGCTTCAGCGATAACTTGACCGGCGAACACCGCGCCGGCACCACGCAGCTCTTCGGCGAACTCGGCTACGGCATCAAGGCCGGCGGCTTCGCCTTCGAGCCCTTTGCCAATCTGGCCTACGTCAATGTGCACACCAATGGCTTCACCGAGACGGGCGGCGTATCGGCGCTGACCGTTTATAGCGGCTCCAACGACAACACCTTCACCACACTCGGCGTCCGTGCCGCGACCGATTTCGATCTCGGTTCAACCAAGGCCACAGTTCGCGGCATGCTCGGCTGGCGGCATGGTTATGGCGATGTCACGCCGGCAGTGAGCCAGGCCTTCACCGGCTCCAGTATCTTTACGATCGCGGGTGCGCCGATCGCCCGAGACGCAGCCGTCATCGAAGCCGGGCTCGACTTTGCCATCACGCCGCAAGCCACGCTCGGCATCGCCTATCACGGCCAGGTCGGCTCCAAGGCCAGCGACCACGGCGTGCGGGCGGATCTGAGCGTCAAGTTCTAAGGCGGCGCTCCTCACGGCGCCGGCACGGACAAGCTTGCGCTATCTCCCCAAAAGGTGGGTGGGCGACGGTGGGGATTTCGGCCGATCTTCCAACCCTCTTTGATTTTGCCCCAATTGTCTTGAACATGGCGCGAAACCTCTGCACATGCCGAGGCAACTTCGCGCACAATGAGCATCCCGACGATGAAGACAAGAACAGCTGGCCGATCCGCCCTGGCGTTTCTCGCCCTGATGCTCATCTCGGTGATTGCATCGATCGCCAGCGCCGCGGCGACGGAGCGCCAGGCGGGCGTGCTGCGGCTGCAGGTTCCGGACGCGGATGGTCCCTTCGACGTCATGGTCTGGTATCCGACCGACGCGCCCGAAACACCCTGGCAGGCCGGGCCCTTCACCATCACTGCCAGCCGCGATGCGCCAATCGCGGCGCAGGGGCGGTTTCCCGTCGTCCTGTTCTCCCATGGCAGCGGCGGCACGCCGCTGGGCCATCGCGGGCTTGCCGGCGCGCTCGCCCGCAAGGGCTTTGTCGTGGTCGCGCCGGCGCATCTCGGCGATACGGCGACGCGCCCCCGCTTCGAGACGCAGGCGCAGATCTTCACCGCTCGCCCGCGCCAGGCCATGGAGGCCCTGCAGGCCGCCTTGCAGGATGAGCGTCTTGCCGCACATGTCGATCCGGCCCGGATCGGCATGATCGGCTATTCGGCCGGAGGCTATACCGCGCTCGCACTCGCCGGAGCCCGCCTCGATGCAACCGCGGCGTCGGCCTATTGTTCCGGCGCAGGCCGGGACGATATCGGCTCTTGCGGGCCGGCAAAAGACAGCGTGGTGGACGCGATCCGCCAGATTCGAACCACAGAACTGCCGACCGAACCCCGACTGAAGGCGCTGGTGCTGATGGATCCGCTCAGCATCGTCTTCGACCGGGTGAGCCTCAAGGAAATCAGCCTGCCGATCTTCCTGCTCCGGCCGGAGGACGATGCCTATATGAACGCGGCGCACAACGCGCTGGCCCTGGCCAAGGGACTGTCCTTCCCGCCGCAGGAGGCGGTGGTGCCCGGCCGCCACTTCGTCTTTATCGATCCCTGCCCGCAGGAGCTGGCGGCGGAAGCGCCACTGATCTGCGCCGACGAACCACCGGTCGACCGTGCCGCGGTTCATGAGAAGTTCGAGAGCGAGATTGCCGCTTTCCTTGAAAAGCGGTTGTGACAGGCCATCACGGCTCCGATGCTGCTATTCCGTTGCGGAATGGATTCTCATGCCAAGAATAGTCCATTCGGCGGGCGTTTTTTCCTGACTCCCGCCATCCCGACCGGCGGCTTTGCTTCCCGTGCGCCATGCCGATGGGCTAGGCTAAGAGCTTACAAATGAGGGTTCCAGCTCAATGCCGCGGGTGCAGCTGAAAGCAGCGGACGGCACCATTGTCGAATTGGATCCGGCCAATGTCGTCGAAATCCGTCAGTTCAACGGCAAGGCGCAGGTCGAGCAGGTGACCAGCGATCCATCCATGCCCAGACACATCGCGCTCGCGGAAAAGCCGTGGCGCGTGGCGATGCTGCTGAACGCGGCAATCGGCAAGACACGCTTCGACAGCAGGGCCGGCAGCCAGAGCCGCTAAGCCGGTACTCAAGCGGCTGAACATGCCGACGAGCGGCGCATCTCCGGGCCCTGGCTTGGCGACAGGCTCACGCCGGCAATATCCTTTCGTATATCGATCGTATCCCATTGCTGGCTGGATATGCTTCAGCCGCCTTGCTATCCGAGTGACGTTCGGAAGCCTCCGACAATCAGACAGGAACCTGAGATGCCCAGCGACAGTAGTCGAACAAGCACGCCGCAAAGGCCGTCAGGTCGGGTCTGAACAATCGGTCTCGCCCTGACGTCCCGCGCGGCACGTCAAGGAGTGAGACATGAACATCGCAACCTTCCCACGCAGCGCTCTCGCCCGGCCCCGCAGCTACTTCGTGGCCGAGAGACTTGAAACCAGCCTCCAGCCCGAAGCCCGTCGGGAGAAGCCCCGGACACGTCCCGAGATCATCGCGATCTGGAGCCCGAATCCGGATACCGGCCGCATCGAGTGCCGCTGGACAACCGACAGGGACGAGATCGCCGGATGGCTTTCCCGGCCCTGGATCGAGCGCGCCGGGATAATCCTCGCCGCGGCCCAGCAGGCGCGCTTCGCCAAGGGAGGGCGGCTGCGCTGACCGCTTCATGCGGCGCATTGCCGTCCAGGCTGCATCGCCAATCCGAGGCACCAATCGCCGCAGCGATGGCCCCGGGGATCAGTCCGGCAGATCCAGATTGACCAGCAGCACCACATAGAGAAGCGAAACGGCTGCCATGGCGCAGCCGATCCCGGCGTATACGCGCCGGGCGCGGCCGGTGGTCAGATAGGCTGCCGCAAGGAAGAACAGGGCGCCGAGCGGCAACAGAAACAGGATCGGCATCAGTTCTGCTCCGCACCGGTGATGGGCGTGATGGTGTAGAACCGAAAGGCGTCGACACTCATCGGACCAGCCTCGCCTCGTTCGCGGCGATGCGGTCGATGGCATCGACAAAGCGGCGGCGTTCCTTGTCGATCCAGCGGCCATCCTCGTAGTTCTTCAGGAACGCCTCGGCGAACTCGACCGGGTCCTCGCCGACAAGCGCGCGGATCGGGGTACCGTTGGCCGCGCTCTCCTCGAAGAGGTCGATCAGGTCCTCGATCATGGCCACCAGCGTCTCACCCTTGGTGATGCCGCCGAAATACATGAAGTAGCGGTCCAGCGCTTCGAGCGCCGCACGGTGGTTCTCGGGAAGCTGCTCCTTGCGCGCCTTGTATGCGCGGTAGCGCTTCTTGTGTTCGAGCGAACCGGTGATCTTCTCGACCCATTCCATGGCCATGATCATTTCCTTTCGGTGTGGAGCTGTTCGAGCCGGTCTGCGAGGAAGCTCCATGTCCCCCAGAACTCGTCGAGATAGTCGCGGCCCTGAGCGTTGAGGGAATAGACCTTGCGTGGCGGCCCCTTCTCGGACGGGATCTTCTCCACATCGACGAGACCGCGCTGCTCGATCCTGACCAGCAGCGCGTAGACCGTGCCTTCGGCAATGTCGGCAAAGCCGCGGTCGCGCAGCCAGGCGGTGATCTCGTAGCCATAGGCCGGCTGGCCCGCGAGGATCGTGAGCACGATGCCCTCCAGCGTGCCCTTGAGCATTTCGGTCATCTGCTTGCCCATGGCATTCCTTCCGCTACTCATTAATGCTGACTACCAGTACTTAGTAATGCTTAATAGAATGACTGTCAACACGCGTACCGAAGCGCGATGACGGCAGCACGACCGGGCACAATCCGACCCAGCCGGCCATGCGCCTGCAGATTTTTGGAACCGGCATGCGGCGAACGGATTTTCTCCTGTCCATGCATCATAGGATCGGAGGGTATCATGCGGGCCAAGGCAAACGACCGGATCGAACCCGACCAGCCGCGCTCCAATGCGGAGACCGATGCCGAAGCGCAGGCGCGCCTGGCCGCCATCGTCGATTCCTCCTCCGACGCCATCATCAGCAAGGACCTCAACAGCGTCATCACCACCTGGAACGCCGCGGCCGAGCGCATGTTCGGCTACACGGCGAGCGAGGCGATCGGCCAATCCGTGCTGATGCTGATCCCCGAACGCCTGCACAGCGAGGAGAACGAGATCATCGAGCGCATCCGCAACGGCGAGCGCATCGGCAGTTTCGAGACGGTGCGACTGCGCAAGGACGGCACGACGATCCATGTCTCGCTGACCATTTCGCCGATCGCCACCGCCGACGGCAGGATCATCGGCGCTTCCAAGATCGCCCGCGACATCAGCGCGACCCGCGAGAACGAACGTCGCATCCGGCTGCTCTTGCGCGAGGTCAACCATCGCGTGAAAAACCAATACGCCGTGATCCTGGCGATGGTGAAGGAAACCAGCCGGCGCGCCACGACGCCGGAGGACTTCGAGCGCCATGTCCGCGACCGCATCGCCGCGCTTTCCCGTTCGCACGACCTGCTGGTGCTGTCGGACTGGTCGGGCGCCAGCGTCGCCGAACTGGTGCAGGAACATTTGAAGCCGTTCGGGCACGAGGAGCGCATCAAGGTGTCGGGCTCGCTGCTGACGCTGAACGCGCGCTCGGTGCAATATCTCGGCATGGCCCTGCACGAACTTGGCACCAACTCGGCCAAATATGGCGCGCTGGCCTGCCCCAGCGGCTCGATCGAAGTGACCTGGCAGGTGACGCCGGGCGCATCGGGCGCGCCGGCGCTGCAGCTCAGCTGGGAAGAACGCTTCGCCGGCGAACCGATGTCCTGTCACCAGAGCAACCCGCGCGGCTTCGGCAGCATCGTGCTGCTGCGGGCAACGCCACAGGCGCTGGACGGCAGCGCCGAGATCGACCGGAGCACCGGTCATGTGCGCTGGCAGCTGACCGCACCGATCGACAGCGTGACGGCAGTGCGTGACAATGAGGAAGAGCCGGCGCTCAGCCAGCAGGTGTTCGACCCGATCCGGCTGGTCCGCTCACCGTCCTTGCGCGACAACATGATCCGCAAAGCCCCTTCTGCCACGCGCCCGATCCAGGCGGGCACCATGATCGCAAACGGAGCCGATTGAGTCCCGCGTTTCAACCCGCCCCCCACAGGAGGCTCAGATGCTGCAGAACGAGATTTGGCTGCTCCTGCTTACCGTCGCCCCCATCCTTGCCGCCGGCCTGATCGGCTTCGCCATGCTGACGCGGCAGGAAAACGGCGCCGCCGAAAGACGGGAGGATGAGGCGACCCTGAGAAGGTTGTACAGACACAACGGGCCGAGCTTCCGACTCTAGGCGGATTGCGTTGAACCGCCATTCACGCCAGCGCCCTTTCGCCGCCGGCTCCCGAAACAGGTTCCGCCTTTCCGGATCGGGCACCGGCGATGGCCGGCGCGACCGGTCTCAGCGGACATCGCCGCGATAATAGAGCGCCATCGGTTTGCCGCCGACATCCATCACGGGAAAATCGAGGTCATAGATCTCGGCCAGCACTTGCGAGCGCATGAGGGCGGCAGGCGAGCCCTGATTCAGCAGCCGACCGTCGCGCATGGCGACGATGTGGTCGGAATAGCTGGCGGCGAAGTTGATGTCGTGCAGCACCAGAACGACGGTCTTGCCGAACTCGTCGACGGCACGGCGCAGCAGCCGCATCATCGACACTGCCTGCTTCATGTCGAGATTGTTCAGCGGCTCGTCGAGCAACACGTAGTCGGTGTCCTGGCAAAGCACCATCGAGACGAAGGCGCGCTGGCGCTGGCCACCGGACAGTTCGTCGAGGAACCGGCCGGCGAGTGCGTCAAGCTCGAGATAGGCGAGCGCGCGCTCGACATGCTCGTGGTCTGCCGCCGTCGGCCGTCCCTTCGAATGCGGGTAGCGGCCGAAGGCTACCAGCTCGCGCACCGTGAGGCGCGAGGACATGGAATTGTCCTGCCTGAGGATGGCGAGCTTGCGCGCCAGCACATCTCCGGGCGTGGTCGTGACATCGAGGCCATCGACCGTGATGGTGCCGGCGTCCATCGGCATCAGGCGGCTCATCATCGACAGCAGCGTCGACTTGCCGGCGCCGTTCGGCCCGATGATCGAGGTCATGCCCTTTTGCGGCAGGTCGAGGCTCACTGCATCGACCACAACGGTCCTGCCATAGGCCTTCGTCACCTTGTCGATGCGGATCATCGTCTTGCTCCGGACAGCAGCAGCAGGATGAACAGCGTCCCGCCGAGGAATTCGATCAGCACGCTGAGCGCGGTGCTGAAGGCGAACAGGCGCTCGAGCAATGTCTGCCCGCCGACCAGGACGATGATCGAAAGCAGGATGGCGACCGGCAGCACGACGGCGTGACGCGCGGTGCCGGCCAGATGATAGGCGAGGTTGGCGACCAGCAGGCCGAAGAAAGTGACCGGGCCGACCAGCGCCGTCGCCACCGAAACGAGCACGGCGACCAGGATCAGCAGCACCGTCACCACCCGGCTGTGGGCGATGCCGAGGCTGATGGAATGTTCGCGCCCCAGCGCCAGCACGTCGAAGGTGGAGAAGAAGCGCCAGCCGACCACCGAGGCGATCAGCACGGCGAGCGCCGCAACGGAGAGGATCTCGCCATGCACGGTGTTGAAGGAGGCAAAGAAGCGGTCCTGCAGGACCATGAAGTCGAGCGGATCGATCATGCGCTGCAGGAAGGTCGACAGGCTGCGGAACAAAACCCCGAAGACGACCCCGGCCAGAAGCAGCAGATGCAGGGAGCGCACTTCGCCGGACAGCAGCCAGCGATAAAGGATCGCGGCGAACAGCACCATGGCGGCTGCATCGATGACGAAGACGGCGCAGGGTCCGACCAGGCTGGAGTAGCCTGCCCCGAACAGGAAGACGACGCTGGTCTGGACGAGCACATAGAGTGCGTCGAAGCCCATGATCGCGGGCGTCAGGATGCGGTTGTTGGTCAGGGTCTGGAACAGCACCGTCGACACGGCGATCGAATAGGCGACGAGCAACAGGGCGGCCAGCTTGGCACCGCGAAACGGCAGCACGAAGCTCCAGTTGCCATTGGCGCCGAGCGTCATGAAGGCGGTCATCGCGGCCAGGGCGAGCAGCGACAGCAGCGCAATGAGAAAGAAGGGACGACGGCTAACCAAGCTGCCTCCGCCGGCGCAGCAACAGCGCCAGGAAGAAGGCGCTGCCGACGACACCCATGATGGTGCCGACGGGGATTTCGTAAGGAAAGCGGATGATGCGCCCGGTGATGTCGCAGGCAAGCAGCAGCCCGGCGCCGAGGATCGCCACCCAGGGCAGCGAGCGGCGGACATTGTCGCCGAGCGCGATGGCGACGATGTTGGGAACGACCAGGCCGACGAAAGGGATCATGCCGACGGTAGCGACGACACCGGCGGTGACCATGGCGACGATGACCAGGCCGAGCCGCAGCAGGCGCCTGTAGTCCAGGCCGAGATTGGTGGTGAAGTCTTCGCCAAGGCCGGCAGCGGTGAAGCGGTCGGCGGTGACATAAGCGAGCGCCGCCAGCAGGAAGGAGACCCACAACAGCTCGTAGCGGCCGCGCAGCACGCCGGAGAAATCGCCGGTCGTCCAGGCATTGAGCGCCTGCAGCAGTTCAAAACGGTAGGCGATGAAGGCGGCGACCGCGCCGATGATGTTGCCGAACAGGATGCCGACCAGCGGCACCATCAGCACCGAGCGCAGCGGTATGGCGCGCAGGATGCGCAGGAACATCGCCGTGCCGGCGAGCGCGAAGACCGAGGCGACGAGCATCCTGACGAAGATCGGTGTCTCGGGGGCGAGAAGGGTCACGGCCAGGATGCCGAGGCTGGCCGAATCCACCGTGCCCACCGTCGACGGCTCGACGAAGCGGTTGCGGGCCATCATCTGCATGATCGTGCCGGCGACGGCCATCGACACGCCGGCCAGCATGATCGCCGCCGTGCGCGGGATGCGGCTGGCCAGCATGATCTCAGCGGCCCGGCTGTCCGCGCCCTGGCCGAACAGGGCAAAAGGCGAGATGTCGCTGACGCCGACGAAAAGGCTGACCAGCGCCAGGCAGGCAACGAGCAGGATGGCGGCGGCTATCTTCAATGCAATTTCCGGGAGGCGCTTTCGGGGGACCGGGCCGTGGTGGCTGGCAGCGTCGCAGCCAGTTCCTTCTCCCCTTGTGGGAGAAGGTGGCCGAGCCGCAGGCGAGGTCGGATGAGGGGTGTTGGACGGAGTGCTGCCTTCACCATTGTCTGCCAGGATCGATGCGAAGTGAGCAGTTCTGTTCGGCCTCGTTTCTTCCAACACCCCTCATCCGGCCCTTCGGGCCACCTTCTCCCACAAGGGGAGAAGGCAGCGCCGCGTGTACGAACACGCTGCCCAACTCACTCACCCGGAACGTCGAAAGCCTTCGAGACCTGTTCGATGCTCTGGTGCAGTGCCGTCAGTCCGCCGCCGACCAGGTACCAGTTGGCGGGCTCCAGATAGACGACATGGTTCTGCTTCCAGGCAATCGTCTGCCGGACCAGTTCGTTGTCGAGGAAGGACTTGGCCGGGCTGCCTTCGCGGCCGATCGCTGCGTCGCGGTCGATGACATAGAGCCAGTCCGGATTGGTCTTGAGGATGTATTCGAACGAGACGGGCTGGCCGTGGGTGCCGTTGTCGAGGCCGGTGGCGGCGGGCGCGATGCCGAAGGCATCATGCAGGACGCCGAAACGCGAACCCGGCCCATAGGCGCTGATGCGGCCACCAGTGGTGAGCACGATCAGGCCCTTGCCCTTGCTGGCCGCCTTGGCTTTCAGGGCACTGACGGCGCCGTCGAGTTCCGCGACCGCCTTTTCAGCTTCCTGCTGCTTGCCGAAGATGCGGCCAAGCGTCTTCACATTGTTCTCGACCGAGCCGAGATAGTCCTTGGCATTGCTGGTGAGATCGATGGTCGGCGCGATCTTCGCCAGCTCGGCGAACTTGGCGGCGGAACGGCCGCCGACGATGATGAGATCGGGCCTGGCGGCATTGACCGCCTCGTAATCCGGCTCGAACAGCGTGCCGATCTTGGCGTAGCTGTCGGCATTGAACTTGGCGAGATAGGCCGGCTTCGGTCCGCCCGGAACGCCTGCCACCGGCACGCCAAGACGGTCGAGACTGTCCAGCGTGGCGAGGTCGAAGACCAGGACCTTGGCCGGCTGGCCGCTGAGCTTGGTCTCGCCCTGCGCGTGGCTGACGGTGATCTCCTGCGCCTGCGCGGGCAGACACGCCAACACCACAAGGGCCAGAGCAATTCCAGCAAAAGTGTGGGCGGTTTTGCGTCCGGAATTACGTAAGAACAATGAGATAGCGCAGTTCCGGTGGTTCGAAGAAAACCGGAACTGCTCTATCGAGGCGATGAGAGGGCTGATCTTGCTGAACATTGTAGCTGCCTTTCAACTTGCGCCTGCGGCCTATTGGCCATCGGGCATTTTCGATGCATCGGTTGCGGGGCTGACACCGAGCAGCGCGAAGCGCAGCGCATCGGCGACGGCGAGAGGGATCATGCTGCCATGGCTTTCATCGGCGAACTGGTGGTAGCCAAGCGTGAGCCGGCTCGCCTTGAGGGTGTCGTGGACATCATGGCCGTTGGGCCCGGAGCGCAGCGTCTCGATCTTCGCGATGGTCCCGGCGTCGGCCCCGGGTCTCCGGGCGCGCTTGCCGCTCGTCTCGATCAGCAGCCGCCTGCCCTCGCCCGAGGACGGCGCGCGCAGGAAGGTCTGCATTTCGTTGAGGATCGAGCGTCCGTTCCACCAGATCGACGGGTCGGCGGCGATGTAGGCCTGGAAGGCGTCCGGCTTCGAGAAGAGCACATGCAGGGCAAACAGCCCGCCCAGCGAATGGCCGAAAAGCGCCTGGCGTGACCGGTCGACCGCAACACGGCGCTCGACCTCCGGCTTGACCGTCGCCTGCAGGAACTCGAGGAAGGCATCGTTTCCGCCGGTTTTCGGCGCGCTCATGCCCGGCGGGATCAGCTCGGCCGGTGTCGACGGCGTCAGGTCGAAGAAGCGCAGGCGCACGATCTCCTCGCGGTTGTCGCTCGGATAGCCGATACCGACCAGGACCGCCCGCATCTGCCGATCGCCAGCCAGCGCCTGCCGGGCAAGATCGAAGGTGGTGTTACCGTCGATCAGGTAGATAACCGGATAGCCTTGCGCGGGCGGTGGCCCGTCAGGCACGGAGAGGAAGATTCTGTGGACGACATCGCCGGGCCCGCCGAGATCGAAGCTCAGGCGCGCCGGCTCATCGGCCATCGCCGTACCGGCGACGGCAATGACCACCGCCGCGGCCCCGATCATCGCTTTGCGCACCCACCCGACCATTGTCAGAAGGTCGACCTGAGGCTCATCCACAGCCGCCGGCCTTCGACCACGGCATTGTAGTCGTTGGTTTCGACGCGCTTGTCGAAGATGTTGTAGATCGCCGCGTTGAGCGTGACGTTCTCGTTGAAGGTGTAGGACGCGCCGATGTCGGCGGTGAGATAGGCGCCGTATTTGCGGGCACGGATGGTCTTGCCGTCGCTGTCGTAGACCGGTGCCCCTTGCGTGCCGATGCGCAGGCCGGAATTGATCTCGGAGCCATGGTAGTTGCCGGCTGCCCAGGCGCTCAGCCCGTCAATCGGCGTCGTCCAGTCGGCGCGGACGTTGCCCATATGCGTCGGCGTGCGCGTCAGCGGCAGGCCGGCGAAGCTGCCCGTCTGCTGTTCCGAGTCGGTATAGGTGTAGCTGGCGCGCAGGGTCAGCGAGTCCATGACCTGCCAGTCCGCCGTCAGTTCGACGCCCTGCAGCACGGCATCGTCGATGTTGTAGCTGTACCAGAGGCGGTAGTTCGGATCCTCCTTCCAGCGCGCGAACGAGCCGTCCGGATTGTAGACCAGCGCGTTCGAGATCTTGTCCTTGAAGTCGGTGTAGAAATAGGTCGCGCCGGCGCGGAAGTTCGACAGATTGTCCCACAGCACGGTCGCCTCGTAGCTGAGGCTCTTCTCAGGCCTGAGGTTAGGGTCGCCGATGATGACGCCGCAGGTGCCGCTCGGCCCGTAGGTGCAGTTGGCGCCGCCGGTGGTGTAGGCATAACCCGGCGCTATGGTGCGGATCTCGGGCGCCTTGAAGCCGGAGGAAACGCCGCCCTTCAGGGTGATCTGGTCGGTGGTGTGCCACACGCCATAGACACGTGGGCTGAAATGCGAGCCATAAATCTCGTGGTTGTCCATGCGCAGCCCGCCGGTGAGGGCGAAATCCTCCGTCAGCTGCCATTCGTCCTCGGCGAACAGCGCCCATTGCCGGATGCCGAACTTCTCGTCCTTGCCGGTGCGCCTGCCGGGATTCTGGTCGGTCAGCGTGGCGTCGATGAACTGGCCGCCGGTGACCAGCGTGTGCTGGCCGAGCATCTCGAACGGGGTGGTGAACTTGCCGTCGACGACGGTGTTGCGGATCTGCGGCGAGCGCTGGTTTTCGACAAAGCGCGAGGTGCGGCCGTCCCAGTTGAAGTTGGTGCGCTCGGCCCATTCCTGCGAGATCGAGAAATCCGAAGTCGTCCAGCCCCAGCGCCCGGTGTGCGACAGCGACCAGTGATCGCGATCGTTGTAGTTGTAGCTGTTGCTGGTCGCGGTGTTGCCGACGCTGGCTTCGCGCCGCAGGTTGGTGCGTCCGGCCTCAAAGACGAAGTCATGGTTCTCGTTCGGCGTGAAGGTGAGCCGCCCGGTGAGGTCGGTATCCTTGTATTGCGGATTGCCGGCGCTGAAGGTGTCTTCCGCGCGCTTCAGGCCACGCCCCCACAGTTGCGCACCCACCAGTCCCGGAATGATCGGCCCGCTGGCATAGATGCTGCCCTGCGCCGAATTGCCGTAGCGCGAATGCTGCTGCACGGTGCCGTCTATGGTGGCGGTTCCGGTCCAGCGGTCGTCGACCTTGCGGGTGATGATGTTGATGACGCCGCCCATGGCATCGGAGCCGTAGAGCGACGACATCGGCCCACGCACCACTTCGATGCGTTCGATGGCGCCCACCGGCGGCAGGAAACTCTGCTCGAAACCGGAATTGCCGTTGGTGCGGGCATCCCGCGTGCTCTGCCTTTTGCCGTCGACCAAAAGCAAGGTGTAGGCGCCCGGCAGGCCGCGAATGTAGATGTCCTCTTCGCCGGCGGCGCCGGTCACCGCCACGCCCTGCACGCTGCGCAGCGCATCGGTGAGGTTGCGGTAGGCGCCCTTCTCCAGCTCCTCGCGGGAGACGACCGTGATGCTGGCCGGCGCGTCCTTGACGTTCTGCTCGAAACCGGTCGCCGTGATGACGATGCGGTCCAGCAAGGTCGACTTCTGAGCCGGCTGCGTCGCGGGGGCAGTCTGGGCCATTGTGCCGGAAACGGAGGCGGCGAGCAGGCCGAGGGCTGCAGCGCCACAAGACAGGCCCGACTTCAGGCGTGACCGCCGCGTCCGAAACGCTCCGGTGTTGCCGCGCGAAATGTCCCACCCCGCCATCATCAATTCCCCGCTCTTCAAAACTCGCGTAAAGAAAACTTGAGTAAGTTAGTCGTCTTTTCTGATCGCGCCGCGGGAAGGTCAACGCCTATGTTTCGGAACGATTCCAAATTCAGGAAAACGCAAATGGCGGCGGACCAGGATATGGGCACGGATATGCAGGGCGGCGGCCGGAAAGCGCCTGCTGCCAAGCGCCGCCCGATCGAAGCGACACACCCGGCCTCGTCCTATCTTGGCAGGCTGCGACTGCTGGTCGCGCTCGACTGCCTGCTGGTGGAAGGCAGCGTCACCAGGGCAGCACAGCGGCTCGCGCTGAGCCCGGCCGCGGTCAGCCGGCTGCTTGGCCAGGCGCGCGCGCTCTATGGCGACCCTTTGCTGAAGCGTTCCGGCCGCAGGCTGGTGCCGACGCCGCGCGCCGAGTCGCTGCGCAACCGGCTGCGCGCGCTGGCAGCCGAAACCGAGCGGATGATGGACCGCAACATGCCCGAAACCGAACGCGCCGGGCCGGACCCGGCAATTCTGGCAAGCTGGCAGCGCGAACCGATCGTGCAGGCGCCACCACTGGCGATGCGGCCGGCTTTCCTGCTCGACGACGAGCCCGGCCCCGAGGCCCTGGCGTTGCAGCTGGCCGGCATCGAAAGCGATGGCGACCCGCGCCGGCGGCTTGCCAAATACATCGCCGTGGTCGGCCGCAAGTCCGGCAATTCGCGGCCGCTGGCGCTCGCGGAATCGCAGGACGCCTTCGCGACGATCCTGCGCGGCGAGGCCGATCCGATGCAGGTTGGCGCGCTGCTGCGCCTGATCAGCTATCGCGGCGAGACAGCGGCGGAACTCGCCGGGCTCGTCCAGGCGGCCAGGGACAGTTTCGAGAGCGACGGCATGAACGGCGCCGATCTCGACTGGCCGGCTTACCCATCGCCGCGCTCGCTGCGGACACCGTGGTTCGTGTTGTCCGCCTTGCTGGTGGCGGCTGCCGGCCATCGCGTGGTCATGCATGGTTCGCATGCCGGCGGCAGGCTGGAACGCGCCGTGGAGACGATCGGCATCCCCGTTGCCCTGTCGATCCCCCGGGCATGGGCAGCGCTTGGTGAAAAGAACATCGTCTACCTGCCGCTGGCCGGGTTCGGCGCGCGGCTGCAGGGACTAATGTCACTCTATCCGCTGTTCGAGTCGCGCAGCTCAATCAATTCGGCGGTGCATCTGCTCAACCCGCTGCGCGCGCGAACCATGCTGCTCGGCGTCTCGCAGCCGGCCTATCGCGAACTGCACCGGGACACCGCCCAGTTGCTTGGCCACGGCGATCTTTCCATCGTCGCTTCCAGCCGCGACGTCGCGGAGTGCAATCCCTTCCGGGCAATAACGCTGCACCGTCTGGTGAATGGCCGGCCGCTCGACCTGATGACCACGGCCCAGCCAGAGTCCCTGTCGCAAGGCATTGGTGGTCTCACCAGCCTCGAATACTGGATGGCAGTGTGGTCGGGCGCCGCACGGGACACGCGGGCGACGGAGATTATCGTGCTGACGGCGGCGCTGGCCCTGATGACGATCCGCAAGGCACCGAACGAAGACCTGACCTCCTATTGCCGGCTGGCCGGGGACCTGTGGGAACACCGGCATAAATCCAGACGGCCACATTGACCGCTTACGACCGGTCCGACCGCTGCGCCACCGTGGCAGCGATGCCAAGCTCTTCGCAGAAGAAACGCGTACCGGCGGCTGTCACCAGCAGAGAACGCCGCTTCGGCCCGGCCAGAAGATAGCCCCGCGCCAGCAACATCTCGGTCAATCGCGCGCCGAGATAGCCGCCGAGGTGATGGCGGCGCTCGGTCCAGTCGAGGCAGAGCCGTGCAAAGGGGCGACGGCCGGGCGGCGGCGGGAGCGGCCGATCCCACTGGCGCTCGAACCAATGCCGGCCTTCCTCGCTGAGTTCGACGCCGTCCTGTCGCAAGACAGCGAACCCGCGCGCCGACAAACTGTCCAGCAAAGCGACGCCGAGATGGCCGGCAAGATGGTCGTAGCACAGCCGGGCATGGCAGAGCGCCGCGTCGTGGCGAAGCCGCTTCGTCGGCGGGTTCGTCCAGTTGGTGAGGTGCTCCAGCATCTCGGCGACCTCGCTCGACGCCAGCCGGTAGAAGCGGTGGCGCCCCTGCTTCTCCACCGTCAGCAATCCACCGTCGACCAGTTGTCCCAGATGCTGGCTCGCCACCTGCGGCGAAGCGCCTGCCAGCACGGCCAGCTCTCCAGCCGGGCGGCATGTGCCCTCGCTCAGATGCTGCAGGATGGCTGCCCGGACGGGATCGCCCAGCAAGGCGCCAAGTTCGGCGAGCGATCCAGGAACTCTTTCCATCGGCATCAGTCCGGCGTTTCGGTCCCCGATCATGAATGGTTGCAGCTCGCAATGCTAAAGGAAATCCTGAAACATCGCAGCCGTCCGGCCGGCAGAGTGAGCGCCTGTGCAACAGGCACGTGGAGAGCTCACGCGATGCGACACGAAAAACAACTCGGCATCCTGCTGATCCTGGGGTCGGCCATCGCCTACAGCCTGTCGGGATATTTCACCCGATCGATCGAACTCGATGTCTGGACGATGCTGTTCTGGCGCGGTGTTTTCGGCGGAGCCTTCATCGGCGCCTATGTGTGCTGGCGCCACAGCGACGATATCAGCGGCGCCTTCAAGGCAATGGGCATGGCCGGGCTTTGGGTCACAGTCCTGTCAGCCATCGCCACCATCAGCTTCATCAATGCGCTTCGCCTGACGCCGGTCGCCGACGTCATGACCATTCACGCCGCGATTCCGTTCCTGACGGCGGCTCTCGCCTTCGCCTTCACCGGCGCGCGTGAGGACTGGGCCACCTGGGGTGCCAGTCTTCTCGCTTTTCTCGGCGTCGCCATCATGGTGAACCCGCAAGGCACGACGGAGCATCTGGCGGGCAGCATGCTGGCCGGGATCATGGCGCTGTCCTATGCCGCGATGATGGTCATCATTCGAAGCAACGAACACGTCTCGATGCTGCCGGCGGCATGCCTGTCGGCTTTCGCCTGCGCGCTTCTGGTGCTGCCGTGGGCCGACCCCATCAATGTCGGCATGCCTGCCCTGTTCGAGCTGTTCCTGTTCGGCACCGTACAGTTCGGCATGGGGCTGCTGCTGATGACGGTCGGGACACGGCTGATTTCGGCGACCCGTTCCGCCCTTGTCGGCAGCCTGGAAAACCCGCTCGCACCGCTCTGGGTCTGGCTTGCCTTCGGCGAGGCGCCGGCGCTGGCAACCTGGATCGGCGGTACCATCGTGATGGGCGCAGTGATGGGCGAGATGCTGCTCAAATCCCGGTATGGTCAACGGCCACTCACCTCGAGGGTCGAATAGGACAAGCATTCGCTACGGCAGCGGGATCGCTCCGGTGAAGTGCGGCACTGCATAGCCTCGGATCACCGCAGGCCGGGCGGCGAGTTCGAGATACCAGCGGCGGACATTGGGGAAGTCGTCGAGGTCGACTTTGTGGCGCGCGAAACGCGACACCCAGGGCCAGATGGCGATGTCGGCGATCGAATAGTCGCCGGCGATGTATTGGCGGCCTTCGAGCCTGGCTTCCAACGTATCGTAGAGCCGGCGCGTCTCGGTGCGGAAAATGTCCTCCGCATAGGGCGCCTTGCCGGGATTGTAGGTGAGGAAGTTGTGGGCGTGGCCGAGCGTCGGGCCGAAATTGCCGACCTGCCACAACAGCCATTCCAGCACGTTGCGCCGGGCGGCCGGCTCCTGCGGCAACAGGCGCCCGGTGCACTCGGCGAAGTGGATCATGATGGCGCCCGACTCCATCAACATGCTGCCGTCGTCGAGGACGACGGCGGGGATCTTGCCGGAAGGACTGACGGCACGGAACGCCGGCTGGTCCTGCTCGCCACGCGTGATGTCGACGGCATGCGCCCGGTAAGGCAGCCCAAGCTCCTCCAGCAGGATCGAGATCTTCATTCCGTTGGGGGTGATCCAGGTGTAGAGGTCGATCATCAGTCGAACATCATTTCTTCGACGGCGAGACCGGAATTCATGGCACGCCGGCTGGTGACGTCGTCCAGTCCGGCGAACAGCTCGCGCAGCATGCCGACCAGACGGGCAACGCGGATGTCGGCGACCTGGTAGAGGATCGACTTGCCGTCGCGCCGTCCCTCGATCAGACCGGCTTCCCGCAGTTCGCCGAGCTGCTGCGACAGCGTCGGCTGGCGGATGCCGAGCTCCTCTTCCAGCGTGGCGACCGAGCTTTCCTGTTCCATCAGGAAGCACAGGATCGCCAGCCGGTTGGGATTGGCGAGATGCTTCAGCAACTCGCTGGCGTCGCCGACGCTGGGACAGAGTTTCGGGGATATCGGCTTGGTCATCGGTCCTGATCCGGGATCCTGATTTGACGCTTCATAAAAAAGTATAGTGACACCACCCGCCCGACAAGCACGGCGCCATGCCGTTTCAGGGGCCGCAAAGGAAATGCCGTTGCGGGCCGGATCGACGCGATAAAAATCCTTTCCGCCCGATGCAATTGGCATGAGCGCACTCGGATTCACTTCATAAAAAAGTAAATTGATATGGCAATCCATAAATACGATAGAAATTATGAAGATAGGCGTTCACCCCTCCAACCTGCACCTGATGCTGGCCCGCTCCTGGCCCGGCGCCTTCGCATCGCTGACCCCGCAATTCGTGCTCTATCCGGAAGGCCGCGACACCGGCCGGCTGCTGCACGAAGGGCGCATCGATTTCGGTGGTACCGGCTCGACGCCGCCGATCGTGTCGGAGGCCAATTCGCTGCGCGTCTCCTACCTCGCCGCATCGGCGCCGCGGCCGGCCAATGGCGGCATCTTCGTGCGCAAGGACAGCGCCGTGCGCAGTGTCGGCGGCCTCAAGGGCAAGCGCGTAACCCTCATCGACGGCTCCTTCCACACCTATCTGCTGGCGCGCGCCATTGAAGGCGAAGGCCTGCGCCTGCCCGACATCGAGACGGTCGAGCTGAAGCCGGAAGACTCGCTCGACGCACTGCTTTCCGGCCGGGTCGACGCCTGGATCGCCATGGCGCCACGGCTCGAGAAGGCGCTGGAGCGCGATGACATCCGGCTGATTGCCCGCTGCGGCGACACCATTCCCAACCGCTCGGTGTTCTGGACACTGGCCGGACGCAGGAACGCCAACGACGCCAAGGCCGAAATCCTGGCCGAGCTTGCCCGCGTCGGGCGCGAGGTGCAGGCCGAGCCGGCACGCGCGGCAGCGCTTCTGGCGGCAGCGCGCATCGGCGATGGCGACGCGGCGGCCTGGGAACGGGTGATCCGCTCGCGCGATTTTTCGGTCGTGGCGGCGGATGCCGCCGTCGTCCAGGAACAACAGGACGAGGCCGATACGCTTTATCGGCACGGCTATCTCGACCAGCCGGTGCAACTCGGCTCCAGCAATGAAAAGGTCCCGGCATGAACGTGCTCTGGTACATGTGCGCGCCGGACGGCGCTTATCCCTGGCAGCCGGAAGGCTCGCGCCAGGTCGACTACGGCTATTATCGTCAGCTCGCCCAGGCCTATGACCATCTCGGCTATACCGGTGCGCTGTTCGCCACCGGCGCGCATGACGTCTGGGTGCTGGCGGGCGCGCTGTTGCCCTATACGGAGCGGCTGAAGTTCCTGGTCGCCATCCATCCCGGCCTGATCGCACCGACGCTGCTGGCCAAGATGGCGGCGACCTTCCAGGAATTCTCCAAGGGCCGACTGCTCGTCAACATCGTGTCGGGCGACGCCAAGATGCTCGGCGCCTACGGCATGACCATGCCGCATGACGAACGCTATGACATGGCGGACGAATATCTCACCATCTGGCACCGGCTGTTCAAAGGCGAGACGGTCGATTTCCAGGGCAAATATCTCAGTACGGTCGGTGCCAAGCTGGCACTGCCGGTCGGCGAAAGCATCGCGCCGCCGCCACTGTGGTTCGGCGGCTCCTCGGACAAGGCGCTCGAGGTCTCGGCCAAGCATGTCGACACCTACCTGTCCTGGGGCGAGACGCCGGAGCAGATCAAGGCCAAGGTCGATGCCGTCAAGGCCAAGGCAGCAAGCCATGGCCGTACGCTCGACTACGGCATCCGCCTCTATGTCATCGTGCGCGAGACCGACAGCAAGGCGTGGGAAGCGGCCAGCGACCTCTATGCCCGCATGGACGAGAGGGCGATCGCCGCCAACCAGCGCTTCGTCTCGAATTCCGACTCGGTGGGTCAGCGACGCATGAGCGCCATGCATGGCGGCGTCAAGCCGGACGACCTGCGCGAGCTCGAAGTCGCGCCGAACCTGTGGGCCGGCATCGGCCTGGTACGGCCGGGGCCGGGCACGGCGATCGTCGGCTCGCCCGACACGGTGATCCGCACGCTGGAGGCTTACAAGGAAGCCGGTGTCGATACCTTCATCCTGTCCGGCATGCCTTTGCTGGAGGAAGCCTACCGCTTCGGCGAAAGCGTGCTGCCGCGCCTCGACGTCAAGCGCGAGGTCTCCCAGGCCAAGAACTTCACCTGGTCGACCCTGTTCGACCGCGACCTTTCCAAAGCGTCTGCGGGCTGATGCCAGGACAATCACATATGGTGCAAATTTCCCCTCTCCGTCTTGCCCTTCTGGCAATCCACCTCTCCCCGCCTTCGGCAGGGCGAGGAACGGCAACTCAAGCGCCGGCACCCCTCCAGCTTGGGTTCCTCGCCCCCGCAACGCGGGGGAGAGGTGGCTCGGGCAAAGCCCGAGACGGAGAGGGGGCCTCCGCGCCACATGCGATTGCCCCGAGGCTGACCCCATGAGCGCTCTCGATATCACCGCACCCGCGCCCGCCTCGGGCGCCGCCCGGCAGGCGGCACGGCTGCTGCGCTGGCTGGAAAACGGGCTCGGCGCGGTCTGCGCGCTGCTGCTGGCCGTGCTTCTGGTGGTGGTGCTGGCGACCGTGCTGCTGCGCTATGTCTTCTCCACCGGCCTGCTTGGTGCGGAAGACGCCGGCATCTGGCTGCATGTGGCGCTGATCGCGGCCGGCGCGCCGCTGGCCATCAACAGCGCGCTGGCGATGCGGCTGGACATCTTCGTGCGGCGCATGCCGGCGGTGGGCCAATCCATCGCCGATGTCGTCGCCGACGTCTTCTCGGTGCTGACCGGCCTGGTGCTGTTGTTCGGCGGCGCCACCATCGTGGCCAAGCTTGGCGGCATCTCGCCCTCGCTCGGCCTGCCGGAATGGATCCGCTTCGGCTTCCTGGGTGCGGGCGGTGCGCTGGTGCTGCTGGCATTGGCGCTCAGCCGCGTGGCCGAAGGGCGCAGCGGCCAGTTCATCCTCGCCGCCATCATCGGCGCAGCACTTTATGTCGCTGGGACACGGTTTTCCGTGGAAGTTTCCTGGCCGCCGAGCCTGGTACTCGGCATCATCGCCGCCATCGGCCTGATCGTGGCAGCACCCTTGCCCCATGCCTTCCTGGCGGCTTCCTACATCGCGCTCCTGTTCGGCTCGAGCCTGCCGGAAGCAGCGATCGTCTCGTCCACCGTCACCGGCCTGTCGAAATTCCTGCTGCTGGCAATCCCGTTCTTCCTGCTGGCCGGCGGCTTCCTGACCATCTCCGGCGTGGCCGGACAGATCGTGCGCTTTGCTGCCGCACTGGTCGGCCATCGCCGCGCCGGCCTTGGCCAGACCGCGCTGCTGACCAGCGTGCTGTTTTCCGGCGCCTCGGGCTCGTCGGTCGCCAATGCCGCCTTCGGCGCGGCCACCTTCCAGCCGGAGCTGGTCAAGCGCGGCTATCCGCCGGCGCAGGCCGGCGCGATCATCGCCGCGACCTCGGTGCTGGACAATGTCATCCCGCCCTCGATCGCCTTCCTGATCCTGGCGGCAGCGACCAATCTTTCGGTCGGCGCGCTTTTGGTCGGCGGCTTCTTCGCCGGCGGCGTGATGGCCGTGTGCCTGGCCGTGGCCATCCACTTCACGGTGCGCGAGAACACCACGCAGCCACGCGCCGACGCCACCGAACGCTGGCGCTCGGCCATCGGCGCCATCCCGGCCTTCGGCCTCGGCGTGCTGGTGGTGGTCGGCATCCGCTTCGGCGTCGTCACCACCACAGAGGCGGCAGCACTCGCCGCCCTCTACGCGCTGCTGCTCGGCGTCTTTGCCCGGCTGCGTGCGGCCTCGCTCTACGAGGCCGTTCGGCAGGCCGCGGTCGAGGCGTCGGCGATCGGCCTGTTGATCGGCAGCGCCGCGCCCTTCGCCTTCCTGCTCGCCGTCGACGACATTTCGGGACTGGTCTCCAGCGTCGCCACCAGCCTCGGCGCCAGCGCGCTCGGCGTGCTGATCGCCATCAACCTGATCCTGCTGGTGGTCGGCCTCGTGCTCGACATCGGCGCGGCCATCCTCTTGTTCTCGCCGATCTTCCTGCCGATCGCGGTGGCCGCCGGCATCGACCCGATCCATTTCGGCGTCATCCTGGTGGTCAACCTGATGATCGGCGGGCTGACGCCACCGGTCGGCATGCTGGTCTATGTCGTCTCCGGCGTCACCCGCATTCCGGCGCCGACATTGTTCCGCGCCATCCTGCCCTACCTCGCGGCGCTTCTGGTTTCCCTGGCGATCCTGAGCGCCTGGGCCCTTCTCTTCTGACCCATTCTCAAGCAACGGATCCTTATCATGAGCAAATTCATTAGCCGACGCAGTTTCCTTCAAGCCACAGGGGCCATTGCGGGCGGCGCCCTGCTTGCCCCTGCCATCATCGGCCGCGCCCAGGCAGCAACGAAGCTGACGGTTGCCTCGCTGTTCGGCGACGACAAGCCGGAGACCAAGATCTGGTTCAAGATCCGTGACATCGTCGAGGCGAAGCTGCCGGGGCAGTTTCATTTCAACATCGTCAAGGACGGCGCGCTGGGCGGCGAGAAGGAAGTCGCCGAAGGCATAAGGCTCGGCTCCATCCAGGCCAGCCAGTCGACCGTGTCGTGGCTGACCAGCTGGGTGCCGGAGCTGCAGATCCTCGACCTGCCCTTCCTGTTCCGCGACGCCGCCCATGTGCGCAAGGTCGTCGACGGCGACGTCGGCAAGGAGCTGAAGCAGAAGCTGCTGGCGCAGGATTTCGTCGCGCTCGACTACATCAATTACGGCGCCCGCCATCTGCTCGCCAAGGAAGAGATCGTGCGGCCGGAGCAGTTGCAGGGCAAGCGCATCCGCGTCATCCAGAGCCCGCTGCACACCAAGCTGTGGAGCGCCTTCGGCGCCACGCCGATCGGCATTCCGATCACCGAGACCTACAATGCGCTGGCCACCGGCGTTGCCGATGCCATGGACCTGACCAAGTCCGCCTATGCCGGTTTCAAGCTCTATGAGGTCGTGCCCTACCTGACCGAGACCGGCCATATCTGGGCCTCCGGCGTGGTCTATTTCTCGAAAGGTTTCTGGAATGGCCTGAACGACGAGCAGAAGACCGTGTTCCAGGCCGCCGCCAGCGAAGGTGCCGCCTATTTCAACCAGCTCATCGTCGAGGACGAGGCGGTGTCGGTGGCGAAAGCCGCGGAGAAAGGCGGCCATGTCGCGCAGCCGCAGGACCGCGCCGCTTGGGAAAAGGGCGCCAAGGGTGTGTGGGAGAGCTTCGCCGGGACCGTGGGGGGCCTGGACAGGATCGAGGCGATCCGCGCGGTGGCCTGATCGCCGGAGCAAGGGTCGATCCGGCGCTTGCTGGCAACTCGATGAGCGTTGGGAGCGCTTGCTCCCGACGCCCATGGCCTATGAAAAAACCTGGCCTTGCCGGGATCGACAATACGGCGAAGATGACGCAGCAGTCCCGGTGACCAGGACTGCCAGCGGAGAGGCAATTGCGCCAGCGTATCATCGTGTGCCCACTCATCCAGAACCAGGGCGCCTACCTGCTCTGCAGGATGCCGACCGATCGCGGCGTGTTCCCCGGGCAATGGGCACTTTCGGGCGGCGGTCTTGAGCCAGGCGAACGCCTGGAAGAAGGCCTGCGTCGCGAGATCCGCGAGGAACTTGGAGAGCGGCTGCTCATCACGACAATCAAGCCATGGCGCTTCCGCGACGACATCAGGACAAAGACCTATGCCGACGGCTCGACCGAACAGCTGCACATGATCTACCTGATCTTCGACTGCGAAGCCGGCAACCGTGACGTCACCCTTAACGACGAATTCGACGGACATGCCTGGGTGGAGCCCGAACGCCTCCAGGACTACGATCTCAACGTGGCGACAAGGCAGACGTTCATGGAAAGGGGAATCTTGCCGGCGGTGTGAGCGGGATCGGCGCCTCTATCTCCCCCCTTGCGGGGGAGAAAGCGATTTCAGCATCTTAGCGAGCACGCCCGCAGGGCGGCGCAGTCTAAGTGCTGGAAATCGCCAGAGAGGGGATTTGTCGGCACCTCGCCGACAGTCTGCGTCGTGTCCTGCACCGGCAAGAGAAAGGCTCATTGCGTACCCCTCAGCTGCATATCCCCTCTCTTGGATTTTCTACGACTTAGACTGCGCCGCCCTAAAGGGTGTGCTCGCTAAGATCGTGAAAATCCTTTGTCCCCCGCAAGGGGGAGAAAAGGGCGCGCCTGGCCCCACTCCAGAGCGGTCCGGTATGGGCACACGAAGTGGACCTGTGAAACCCGCAAAATCCAGGCAAAGGATAGGACCGCTTTTCATGAGGTCTTGGCCAGCATGCGGTCTTCCCACGCTTATCTGCTCTTCATCGCGACGCTTCTCACGTCGGTCGGCTATGGCGCGACATTCCTGCTAACGATGCATTTCCGCGCCCTCGGCGGCAGCGAGATCGAGACGGGCGTAACGCTGAGCGGCGCGATGGTCGGCACGCTGGTCGGTGTGCCGCTGGTCGGCTGGTTCGCGAACCAGATCGGCGCTGCCCGCATGGCGGCGCTCGGCGCGGCGCTGATGGCCGCCGGCTATGTCGGCCTCGCATGGATCTCGGCCGTCGCTCCCACAATCGCAGTGGCCGGGTTCTTCATCGGCCTCGGCTGGGGAACGTTTTTCCTGGCTGGGCCGATGTCGCTTTCCGTCCGCGTCACCGACAGTGATCGTGGCTTCTGGTTCACCCGCTATGGCGCATTCCAGATGGGTGGGATCGGCTTCAGCCCCATCGTCGCGACTGCGCTGATCGACCATGTCGGCCTGACGACGGCTCAGGCCTTCGAGGTCGTTGCCGCGTCGACGGCATTGGCCGCGCTGATGCTGGTGATGTTCGAGAGGATCGCGCCTTACGACCGCAAGGCAGCGGCTGTCGCCAGCCGAGGGAACTGGGTGGTGGCGCTGCCGTCGATCGCACGGACAAAGGCGCTCTATCCGATCGTCATGGTGGGACTGGGCGCCTGCGTGTTCAGCGGCATGCTGACCTTCCAGACATCGCTGGTCGAAGGAACCGGGCTGAAGGCCAGCACCTATTTCGCGGTCAACGCCATCACCGTCGTGGCTGCACGCTTTACGCTCGCGCCGCTGCTCAACCGTGCCGACGGCAACAAGGCTTCCATCGTCCTGCTGATCCTGATGTGCCTCAGCGTCGCCGCGGCCTTCTGGCTCGGCCTGGGCGTTGCAGTCCAGGTCGCCAGCGCGATCCTGCTTGGGCTGGGATACGGGCTGGTCTATTCGCTGATCCAGACACAGGCCGTCAACGATGCGCCCGCGGAACACCGCAACGCCGCGCTGACCTGGTTCGTCATCGCTTATTTCGTCGGCATCTTCGGTTTCCCGACACTGGGCGCATGGCTGATCGTTCATGCCGGCCTGCCCTGGTTCATTACCGCCATCCTTGCATTCGGTCTGGCCGAACTGGCAATGGCGCTGGCCCGCCAGGCCAGAGGCTCGATCTTTCGCCGGCCCGGGCCGGAGATTGCAGGCTGAAGCCCTCGGACGTGGTATCCGGAGCGTCCCGAACCAGCCGCCCTACAAGCCCTTGTTCGGCACATAGAGGCACAGCGAGCGTGGCGAACCTGTCTGGCCGCCCGGCTTGCACTCATGGAAGAATTCGTCCCGGGAAGGCCGGATGCGGCGATCGCTGTAGGGGATGAGTTCGCCTGTCGAGAGCAGGTAGCCTTCCCGCGTTTCCTGCACATCGGAGGCCGGAGCCTGGTAGCAGTCGAGCCCGGAACAGCACTCGATGTCGTAGCTCCAGCCCGCGGGCGCGTCATGTGCAGCGGCTGGTGCGAACACAAAACAGAGCAGCACCGCCACCGCGACACTGCGGCCGGGGAGATGATCCGCGGTTTTTGAATGAAGCCCTCTCCGGGCCTGGCGTGGCTTCCACATCGCTGACCACCTTGGGCTGAACACCCTGGCAGCCTCCGCTGCCTGTCATCTGCGAACCTGAAATACGCAACAACGCCGTAATGATTTTCTTCAACGCGCGATTTTGGCGAAGGTTCCACGAAGTCGAAAACATGTTTGCAAAACAAAAACCACGACGGATGGAGCAGGTTATATTCCGCAAGAAATCATCCGGGGCGGAAGGCCTGGACCAGGCCACGACATCTTCTGTGCGATGATCCCTGGCGATATCGTTGCACTCGCGGCAGCCGGGCCGGGATTGCCTGTGCTGCCCGATCGTGATCGGGTGGCCGCAGGCCGATGCGGCGAAAGAAGCAAGCTTCCGCATGACTATGAACATTTCTCCGCTTCTCGCGTTGGCTATGAATGAGCCAAGCAGAAAGGACCGGTTGCCATGCATGGATCGCTCGAGACGGTGGACAACAACCTGCTGCGCGCGTTGCGGCCGGACGACTGGGCCATTCTGCAACCGCATCTGGAAGACTGGTCGGCACAGTCGGGGGCACTGATCCACGAGCCAGGCGACACGGTTCGTCATGCCTATTTTCCGCGCGGCTCGAGCCTGATCTCTTATCTCGTCGTGCTCCGCGACGGCCGAGGCATTGAAACGGTGCTGGTCGGCCGCGAAGGAGCCGTTGGCGGCATCGTCAGCCAGGGAAAACTGCCAGCCTACGCCCGGGCCGTGGTTCAGGTCGGTGCTTCCTTCTGGCGGATCGACGTGCAGGACCTTGAAAAGGTGAAATCCCAGTCACCGAGCCTGCGGCATCTGCTGACGCGCTATGCCGACTGCCTGCTGGCGCAGATTTTCCAGTCGGTGGCCTGCAATGCCGCCCATACGATTGAACAACGCACCGCCAAGTGGCTGCTCGCGGCCATGGACCGGACCGGCAGGCACGACCTGACGCTGACGCAGGAGCACCTTGCAGCCATGCTGGGGGTTGGGCGCAGCTATTTGGCCCGTGTCTTTCGCGACCTGCGCAGCGAAGGCATCGTCGAAACGAAACGTGGCCACGTCGTCGTGCTCAAGAAGAGCCGGCTCCGCTCGATTGCCTGCGAGTGCAACAACGCCGTCACCCGGCATTTCGACAACGTGCTGAAAGGGGTTTACCCGAACGGCCAGGACGAGGTCTAGAAACGCTGAAGGGCCGGACCGGCCAGTCGCCGGTGTCTGTCGGCGAAAGGTATCCCAGGCATACGGTGTTCTTTGAACCAATCGACGACTGGCGGGTTATTGGAAGGCTTCATCGAAGTACTCCCAACTGCGCTGCCCGGCTCTTTTCCCGGCAGCGCTTCTTTTTGGAACGGCAGCCGTCGTCGCCGGTTTCAACAAGACTGGTGGTCAGTCCCTCCGACCACCAGAGCGCGAGCGCCGACCCGGTATGTCCACATTCCGTACCGGGTCGGTACGCGCAGCGGCGGCGGCGCTTTCACCTTCGATCGAATGCGCTCAAGGCTTCCGGCCGGCGAAGCGGCGTGCTTCGTTTCGGTGGTTGAGCGACACCATGCCGTCAGTGGCTTTCGATCGGCTGAGGCCAGTCATGGCTTGGCCGTCCACATGTGCCGGCACGCCCGTAAATACGTGATAGACGGTCCAGGTCTGATCGATCTCAACACGGCGGCCATATTGGCGGTCCGCGCCTTCGGGTAGTTGCGCGCCACCTTCATTGTCCCAGACGCCAATCGCAAGCGAATGCCGGTCGAGCGCGGTGCCATTGCTATGGGCGTTCATGGTGATAACTCTCCTCGAAATTCTCGTTGGCGCACAGCAGGCCGGAATAGAGCCTGTGGCCGTCGCTATCGGTAATGGCGAACGCATCCGGCTGCTGGGGCATATTCAAGCTTTGAGAGAGGTGCCGCGCGATTTCCATGGCGACGCCCAGATCGGCAGCTTCCGCGATCTCGCGACCGACGACGGCATGCGCGTCGTCGGCCTCCCGGGTACGGTAGAACTCGATCACGATTTTCATCGTCGATGCTCTCTCCGTTCCGGGTTTCGTTGCAGCCGTCAGGCCTTGCCCTTGCCGCGCAAGGCATCGCTGCCGCCGGCGGCAGGTTTGCCGAACGGGCTTTCAGGTTTGGGCAGGCGCTTGTCCTGCTTCGGCTTTCTGATCTCGCGATTGCTGCGTTGCTGCCCCTTGGCCATGGCCGAATGTCCTTTCGATGAGAGTGGCGCCGTCCCCGGCAGGCGACGCGCGCACCGGTTCGAGATGGTCTTGCGTGGTCACCCGCTCATGGCGCTCGCCATCGTTGCGGATACGGTACTGCGGCGAGCCGCCTTGCGGCGGAAGCGTGCCGGTGACGTGGTAGACGTCCTCGGTTTTCGGGAATGTCCCGAAATTTCCCTTCAGCCGGACCGCCTGCCCAATCGCGAACAGATGCGTAAGGGTTTCCCGGCGTGCCGGACGAGCCGGGCGGTGAAGACTATTTGCTGCGGTCATGAGTTGTTGTGGTCCTTTTCCAACGCGGCATCGAGGTCCGCGGGATTGATCGGAAACATCTGGCGTGTCGGACCTTGCTGGCCGACTGCAGGCAGATGGATGAAAGTGGCGACGCGCTGCCAGGCAAGCCAGGACATTCCCTCCAGCGGTTCCTCGTCATGATCGACGCGGTAATCGCCGGCTGGCTGCGGCGCATCGAAACCAGGCAGCAGGAAGGCTGAAGAAAAGTGGACGACAGTCTGTCTGCTGCGGCTGGTCATGGCGTTGTCTCCAAGGGAGCACGCTGATGCGCGCCCAGGCACGGCATCATCGGAACAGGCACGATCATTGGCACCGCCAGTACATCCGTGGTCAGTGTCAGCGCTCGTTCCGTTCCGATGAAGCGACGCATCGCGCCGGGTCGGCACATGAACGTTCGCTATCGATAATTCGGTGGTAAGTGGCGGGTCTCTGACACCGCAAAGCCAGTCGGCCAAATCAACGAGACTTTTCTATGCGCCTCGATTGAGTTTTAAACAAGGCGTTATAAAAAATATTTCCAGATTTTCTTTTGCAAGACCCGTTATTTTTCCAGATTTCCCGAGAAAAATTCTCGCATAACAAAAACAATCGCGACCCTGATTATATTCTACTCAACTATATAAACGATACGCTTCCCGATTTCCTTCTTGAAAAGACTGACAACAGTACTGTTTTACCGTAAGTTCGGCGCACGACAGCTGATTTCAAGAGTGTCGGCACACGCGCGCTGCGAAGATTGGCCTCGCTTTCAGCGGCGCAAGCGCGTAGGATGCGCCATCGACGGCCATTTCAAGGGCGCTGTCGATTGAGGGCGGCCACCGTGCCCTAGCCCCAACAGGGAGGACATCATGTCTTCCGGCATAACGTGTTCCGGCCATCCTGCAGACGACTTCCCCCGGGAAGCGGCCGTGATTTCTCGTGAAGAGTATTGAAGAAAGAGGCCTGCCAAGACCAGGTCGGCGGCAGCGCACGCACAATCATGCTGCAAACGGCCATGCTACGGGACGGCCATCAAGCCACCGACATCGGTCCGGCCCGGACAGGGACGACCATGCATTCAGAGACACCGATCGGCGTCGAAGAGACTCGAATTCAGGGAAAGGATTTCAGCATCAGAGAATTCACCGGATGCAACGCGAGGACATTTCCATGACCAACTATTCGACGCACGCAAAAACCATCAATCACTACAGCTATCTGCTGGGAATGCTGACATTTGCAGCGTCCGTCGTCATTGTTTCCTATTTCATACTTTATGAACTGGTCTAGCAAGCCGCATGAGACGTCCCGGAGCGAGACCGGAACGCCTCCCGGACGGAGGTTGGTATGACGCAGGAGCGCAACGCCCGAGATGCCCGCATCGTCAAACGCGCCGCAGAGATCTGGTCGGCGGAAGGCGGGCTGATGGACCGCCATGAAGCGCAATGGCTGACGGCCATGCGGCAGATCGATGACGAAGACCGAGGTATCCACGTTTCGACGCCTGAACCGGCCGGAAGCCCGGCCCCGGGGAGCGCGATACGTGGCGATGTCCCGGAAGAACCCGGCCCCGCGGCTGGCGATGATGAACCGCGCAGGTCAGCCCACGCCGTCCCCGGACTTCAGGCAGCGACCAAAGCCGCCAGATGGTTTTTCGCGCGACGCTGACATGGGAGAGGCCGGGGAGCTATGGCCATGGCGATACCGTGCCGATCTTATCCAGGGGGACGCTTGGCGAGCTCCTCATCAGGAAGATCCGGCCGCGTCTGATGCAGTGTTGGCAAGGGATTGAAACTCTCCGGCTCGATCGCTGCGAGTTGCTCGGCGACACGATCCCGCAACGGCCGGCATTCGACGATGCACCCTTGAGCACGCGCCGCAACAACGAAGGCGTCATAGGCGGACCGCGGCGTACACCAGCCCTGCCTGGCTTTATCCGCCAGATGAGCGGCATTGCGGTAGAGTTCGCATTCCTTGTCCGGCCATGCCATCGAAATGGCTTTGACCACGTCATTCAATCTCGCAATGCTGAGCTCATAGCCGCGGGCAGTGCGAAAAGTCAGCGGCGTGAACGCGCTCATGATGGCGCTCCCGTTGCACGCAACAATTCGCCGGCTATCGACCTGCGTCCAAGATAGGCGTCCAGGCTTTCCCGGATTTCGGCTTCGTCTGTCACCCCTTGTGCGAACAGGTCCATCGTCGCCCGCGCGAGGTCGGCGGCAGCAGGGCTGCCGCAATGAAAACCGCGCTCAACGCAGATGGCGTCGAAGATTTCCGAGAGGAATTTCAGATCGTCAGGATATGCGATACCACTGAAATGGTGAGGAACCGCCATGGCCTCCTCCCTTCGTGCTGGGGCGGAAGCGCGCGA
Organism: Mesorhizobium sp. EU05-FHT14A09; assembly: GCF_058790995.1. Lineage (NCBI taxonomy): Bacteria > Pseudomonadati > Pseudomonadota > Alphaproteobacteria > Hyphomicrobiales > Phyllobacteriaceae > Mesorhizobium > Mesorhizobium sp. EU05-FHT14A09. The sequence goes on along the minus strand of NZ_JBYTDF010000013.1, from coordinate 11,286 downwards.
GTGCGCTCACAGTCGGCGATGCCCGGGTCAACTACCGCCGATGACGGAAACATGCGCTCGTTTCCGAGAGCCGTCTGTCCACAAGTGGACACAAACGGTCACGTATGAAGACAGAATTCATCCAGTATTATCAATGGTTTAAAATATTCTGTGTCGACTTGCGCGCATTTATTTTGCGCTTTTGCCTCTGCCTCCGCCGCGACCGTCTCTCGAACGAAAAAAGCCCGCCCCGGCGAAGCGGGGCGGGCTTTGACAGGAGATGCCCAACCTGCCTAAGGCAGCGTATAGGCGATGACGTAATCGCCAGGCTTGGTGCCCACCGAACCGTGGCCCCCGGCGACCATCACCACATACTGCTTGCCGCTGGCGGTGGCGAAGGTCATCGGCGTCGCCTGGCCGCCGGCCGGCAATCTCGCCTGCCATAGCTGCCTGCCGGTGGTGACGTCATAGGCGCGCAGATAATCGTCGACGGCAGCGCCCAGGAACGCCACCCCGCCGCGCGTCAGCATCGGCCCGCCGATGCCTGGAACGCCAAGCTTGAACGGCAAGGGCAACGGCGTCATGTCATGGACCGTGCCGTTCTTGTGCTTGTAGGCGATCTTGCCCGACTTCAGGTCGACGCCGGCGACATAACCCCAGGGCGGCGCCTGGCAGGGAATCCCGAGCGGGCCGAGGAACGGGCCCATATAGACGCCATAGGGCGCGCCTTCGTTGCGGTTCAGGCCCTGCTCGCGGCCCTTCTCGCCGCTGCCCTTCGGCGGAATGTCGGCGCGCGGCACGAGGCGCGAGGTGAAGGCGAGATAGGTCGGCATGCCGAACATGATCTGCCGTTCGGGATCGACCGCGACGCTGCCCCAGTTGAAGACCCCGAAATTGCCGGGATAGACGATGGTGCCGTTGAGCGAAGGCGGTGTGTAACGGCCCTCATAGTTCAGGCGGTGGAAGTCGATGCGGCACATCAGCTGGTCGAACAGCGAGACGCCCCACATGTCCTTCTCCTGCAACGGCGGTGGCGAGAAGGTGAGGTCGGAGATCGGCTGCGTCGGCGCCGAGAAATCCTCGGGGATGGCGCCGCCCGGCGCCGGGATCTCGCGCACCGGGATGATCGGCTCGCCGGTACGCCGGTCGAGCACATAGATATCGCCCTGCTTGGTCGGACCGACCAGCGCCGGCACGATGGTGCCATCCGCCTTGGTCAGGTCGAACAGCACGGGCTGCGCCGGCACGTCCATGTCCCAGAGGTCGTGATGCACGGTCTGGCGCACCCAGCGCAGCTTGCCGGTGAAAATCTCCAGCGCCACGATCGAAGACGAGAAGCGTTCGACATTTGCGCTGCGGCCCATGCCGAGCTGGTCCGGCACCTGGTTGCCGAGCGGGATGTAGACCAGCCCCAGCCGCTCATCGACGCTGAACACCGACCAGCTGTTGGGCGAATTGGTGGTGTAGGTGGCGCCTTCCGCGATCGGCTTCGTATCGTCCGGATTGCCGGAATCCCAGTTCCAAAGCAGCGCGCCGGTGCTGATGTCGAAGGCGCGGATGACGCCGGACTGTTCCTGCGTCGAATAGTTGTCGTTGACCGCCCCGCCGATGATCAGCTTGTTGTCGACGGCGACCGGCGGCGAGGTCGAATAATAATAGCCGGCCGGATTGTACTTCATGCCGGCTTCCAGATGCAGGACACCCTTGTCGGCAAAACTCTCGCAGATCTTGCCGGTGGCCGCGTCGAGCGCGATCAGCCTGGCATCGGAGGTCGGCAGGTAGACGCGCGCGGCACAGGGCCGGTCTGCCGCGACACTGGTGTCGGCCCAATAGGTGACACCACGGCAGGTCTGGTGCTGGCGATCGGGATTGAGGCCCGGCCTGGCGTCGAACTTCCACTTCTCCTTGCCGCTCTCGGCATCGAGCGCGATGGCGAGGTTGTGCGGCGTGCACAGATAAAGTGTGTCGCCGACCTTCAGCGGCGTCACCTGATAGGTGGTCTCGCCGATATCGTCGGGCAGCTTGACGTCGCCGGTCTGGTAGCGCCAGGCCTCCTTGAGGCTGGCGACATTGGCAACATTGATCTGGTCGAGCGGTGAATAGCGCTGGCCGAACTGCGTACGGCCATATTGATGCCAGTCGCCCGGAGGCACGAGATTGCCGAGCGAGGCGACGACAGCGCCTTCCTTCGGCAGCTCGCCGGCGATGTCGTGCGGATCGGTGGTCATCGAATAGCCCGCGACCGCGATGGCAGCCAGCACCGGGATGGCCAGCGGCCATGGGCTCGGCACCGAACCGTCGGGCTCGCGCAGATAACGACGCACCCAGGGCGTGAGCAGCCAGAGACCGATCAGGATGATCAGACCGCCGCGCGGGCCGAGCTGCCACCAGTCGAAGCCGACTTCCCAGATCGCCCAGCCGAGCGCCGCTATGACCAGCAGCGCGTAGACCCAAAGGGCGAGCGAGTTGCGCCGCTGCAGCAGCAGCGCCACGACAAGGAAGGCGACACCGATGACAAGATAGACCGGACTGCCGCCGAGGGTGACAAGCCAGATGCCGCCGGCACCGAGCAGGAGGCCGAACAAGGCCAGCAGGAGAGATGTGAACACGATCATGGCGCCGCCCAGACTGTGGAATGACAGCTCGTAGACCCCGCGACCCGAAGCGAGCTTAACCCGTTATTGCAATTGATGAAAGACGGGGTGACGGAGCTGCGGAAGGCAATGGCAATGATGCCTGGCGCGCCGAAGCTCCGTCCGAAACGCTCCAGCCGCAGCGGCGCTCGCTACAGCATGGATAGACTTCGAATGTCCAACGGGCCGAGCCGGAGCATTTCCGGCGAAAAGCGCCTGCAATGCTCTATCTTCTTGTTTTGACGCGTTTCCGGACGCAAAACCGCTGCGCGTTTTTGCCGGAATTGCTCTAACTCTTGGCGGCCTTCTTGGCGCGTGCCTTTGGCGCCTTGGGCTTGTCCGGGACGGCTACCGCTTCCTGGGCGAGCCGGGCTTTCCGCAGCCGCTCGGTCTTGGCCCGGCGCTGCGCGAGTTCGTCGCTGATGATCGCCTTTGCCGCTTTCGATGTGGTGTCGTCCTTGGACTCCGTCCGTGTCGGCTTCGGCTTGAACACATCGTTGGGGATGGACTTGTTCATCTCAATCTCCGCCTGAGCAGTTCCGGGAAAATGTGTAACGGTTCTCTCTCGGAATTGCGTTTCCGCGTTTCCGCGAAACACGGAAGCGCCCTAATGAAAAAAGGCCGGGCGAACCCGACCTTCTCCAAAAGTCATCTCAATGGCCGTGCCAGTACATCCGTGGTCAGCAGCCAGAAACGACCTGTCTCAGATCGCCTGCAGGTTCTCTGCGGCGCTTTTGCCGGTCTTGCGATCGGCAACGACGTCGAAGTTCACCTTCTGACCTTCGGCGAGACCGCGCATACCCGCGCGCTCGACTGCCGAGACGTGGACGAAGACGTCGTTCGAGCCATCATCCGGTGCGATAAACCCGAAGCCCTTGGTGGAATTGAAGAACTTTACTGTTCCGGAAGCCATCAGAATTTCCTTTCAATTGGCATAGAAATTCGCCGCTTGGCGTCATGCCAAACGTCGTACTTTTCGAAATTGAGAGGAAGATCGGTTCGGCGCCGAAACGCGAAAACAAGCTCAACAGGCAAGATCGATTTGATATACTTAGAACGATTTTGCCGCGAAAACAAGGCTCGGGAAAAATATTCGAATTAGACATGGGTCGCGGAGCGCAAGGAGCGCATCGTTTTCCGGGGCTGAACCGCCGGATGAGGAGGCGCAATTGATGCCTTCGCAGCACGCCTCACCAAGGGGATGATGGAACGCAATCATCTGATCTGAGGCATCTGATCTGAAAGCTCGCCGGAAGCGCAGGTCAAAACCGGAAATAGCCGCCGATCAGGATCGAGTTCGAATATTCGACAGGCTTGCCGTCGGTGAGCACGAGGCGGAGCACGCGGACGACGGGATGGCCCGCCTCTATGCCGGCAAAGGCAGCCTCCTCCGCCGTGGCCGACGACTGGATGAATTGCTCGCGACCGATGACGAGCCTGTCGATGCCGTGCAGGCGCTGCAACTCGCGATAGAGCGAGCTGCGCTCCAGGTCGGCTGGCCGTATTCCCAAAAGAAGGTTTTCCGGAATGACCGAGCGCTGCTGCACGACCGGCCGGCCGTCGAGCAGCCTGAGCCGGCAGATCTCGCCGACGGTTTCACCGAGCCTGACGGAAAGCGCGCGTGCGTCCGCCAACCCGGCCCGCGCCTCGCCCAGACGCAGCAGCTTCGTGGTCAGCCGAAAGCCTGCCTCGCGGGCGGCTGTCGGCAGGTCGACGATGGTGTCGTGCGACAGTGCAATGGAGCGGCCGCGATAGAGCGAATTGCGTCCCTGGTTCTTGGTGATCAGCCCTTCGGCCTCGACGATCGCCAGCGCCTTGCGCAGCGTGCGGCGCGTCACCTTGAAATAGCGCGCAAGCTCGGTTTCGGACGGCAGCGGTTCGTTGGCCTGCCACAGGCTGTCGCCGAACTCCGTGGCGAGCATGCGGGCAATGCGCGCATGAACGGGCTCCTGTCCGCTCACCGCGCGCGCGCTCCGACATTGCGCACGAGCACCGACGCGATGATGATGAGACCGGTCAGCACGTCCTGCATGTAATTGGGAATGCCGAGGATGGTCAGCCCGTTGGCGACGACGGCGATGATCGCGGTGCCGAGCAGCGTGCCGGCGGCACTTGGCTGGCCATCGCGGAATGCGGTGATGCCGAGATAGACAGCGGCATAGGCCTGCAGCAGAAAACCGTTGCCGCCGGTGGGGTGGGCACTGCCGAGTTTGGCCGTCAGCAGGAGGCCGGCAGCCGCAGCCATGGCGGAGCACAAGCCAAAGGCCTTGATGGTGGTCGGCACGACGGGGACGCCGGTGAGGCGCGCGGCCTCGCGGTTGCCGCCGAGCGCCAGCATGCGCCGCCCGAGTTCGGTCCAGTCCAGCATCAGCGTCACGAACAGCACCGCGCCCAGCGCCCATAGCGTCGGCACCGGAATGCCGGCGAGATAGCCGCGGCCAAGATCGCGGAAGGCGGGCGGTATGTTGCCGAACAGCGTCGCACCGGCACTGAGCCAGAAGGTGAAGCCGCCGATGATGGTGCCCATCGCCAGGGTCATGATGAAGCTCGGGACCCGCCAGGCCGAAACGACCAGGCCATTGACGCAGCCGACCGCAAAGCCTGCGGCAAGCGTGACGACAATTGCGGGCACGATGCCCCAGCCCTGGCCGAACAGATAGACGCTGGTGATGCCGGCCATCGAGACGATGGCGCCGATCGAAAGATCGAACTCGGACACCGCCATCACGAACACCACGCCAAGCGCGACGATGGCGAGCAGCGCCATCTGCTGGGTGATGTTGATCAGGTTGGAAGGCTGCGCGAAGCCGGTCGGCGACAGCACGGAGAACAGGGCGATGATGGCCAGCAAACCAAGCAGCGTTCCGAAGCGCGAGATCAGGCTCATGGGTGGCTCCCCTGGTCTTCCGTGGCGTTTGATGCCTGCAGCGCGGCCTCGACGATGGTTCGGCGGGTAAGGTCACGGTTCGGGCTGTCGAGCGTGATGGCGCCGCTGGCCATCACCAGCACCCGTCCGGCCAGCGTGACCAGTTCCTCGATGTCGGACGTGGCGAAGACGACCGCCGCGCCCTGAGCGGCGAGGCTCTGGCAGAGCGCGTGGATTTCGGCTTTCGAGCGCACGTCGACGCCCCGCGTCGGCTCGTCCAGCAGATAGAGGCGGCAGCTTGGGCGCACCCAGCGCCCGATCAGCGCCTTCTGCTGGTTGCCGCCCGACAGCGTCGACATGCGGTCGTTGATGCTGCCGTATTTGACGCCGCGCTGTGCGAGAAGCTGGCCGACGTCGCGGCGAGCCGAACGCCAGGAGAGCAATGGCAAGGACCGCACCAGCCGGTTGAGCCGCAGGCGCGGTAGCAGTGTGTTGTCGAGAATGGAATGGTCCATCACCAGGCCCGCCGAACGGCGATCTTCCGGCGCGAAGGCGACACCGGCGCGGATGCGCGAAGCGATACCGCTCGCCGGCAGCACGCTTCCGGCGAGCGAAATGGCGCCCCGGCTCAGCGCGTTGGCGCCCCAGATGGATTTGAGCAGGCTCGAGCGGCCGCTGCCGACAATGCCGTAGATACCGACGATTTCGCCGGCGGCAACGTCAAGGTCGATCGGCTGCCGCCCCGGGGCCACGACAAATCGCGACAGCGCCAGCACCGTCGGGCCGGTGCCCGTCGCCGGCGTGGCCGCCCGCGCCTGAAACGCACCGCCCGCCATCAACGCGACCAGCTGGTCGCGATCGACATCGGCGATGCGGCCCGAACCGACCGTCGCGCCGTTGACCAGCACCGTGTAGTCGTCGGCGATCGCCATCACCTCCTCAAGCCGGTGCGATACGAAGATCACCGCGCAGCCATGCGCGGCAAGCTGGCGAACGATGCGGTGAAGCACTGCCGCTTCCTTTTCGCTCAATGCGGCGGTGGGTTCGTCGAGCACCAGGATGCGCGCCTCGTCCATCAGCGCCCGCATGATCTCGACGATCTGCTGCCTGCCGATCGACATGCGCCCAACCGGCTGGTCGATGTCGATGTCGAGACCGTAGCGCTCGCATGTCGCGGCGAACCGGGTGCGCATGCCACGCCAGTCGATCAACCCGCCGCGCCTGGGGTAGCGGCGGCCAACCCAGGCATTCTCATAAGCGGTGAAATGCGGCACCAGATTCAGTTCCTGATGCACGAAGCGCAGGCCGGCCTTTTCCGATTGCGCCGGTGTCGACGGGGCGAATTCGCGGTTGTCCAGCAGCATGCGGCCGCCATCTGGCTGGTGCACACCGGAAAGACATTTGAGCAGGGTGGACTTGCCGGCGCCGTTTTCGCCAAGCAGCGCATGCACGCGCCCGGCGGCGACGCCGAGCGCGACGCCGTCGAGAGCACGGACGCCGCCAAAGCGTTTTTCCAGCCCGGCAACCTCCAGCATTGTCGTTCCTCCCGTCACCCTGCGTTTCCTGTAAGGGCAATCGCATATGGCGTGCTGCAACAACCTGGACCGCTTCCGCTTGTCATCGGCGCTCCGGCATGGATCCCCGACACTCTCCGGGAGCTTCGCTCCCTGCGAGGTCGAGGATGACGAGGGTAAGGAACGTCTCGGCCAATCTCCAACGTTGGTGATGACGCCAACGTTCGCAGTTTGCGCCGACCAAGGGAGCCCGTCATCCTCGACCTCGAAGCGACCGGAGGGAGTGGAGAGTGTCGGGGATCCATGCCGGAACAGCAACGACAGCAAGGCGGTCCAAGCCTTCCATACGCCATGGTCTCCCCGTCTACATCAGTTGCAGGTGACGCCGAGGCTTGCGCGATCCACCACCTTGGCTTCGACGAAGATCTCCGGCTTTTCCGGTTTCTTGCCCTCGAGTGCCGCGGCCGTCTCGGACACCGCTGTCCTGGCGATGGCGGGAAAATCCTGCCGCACCGTCGCCACCAGGTTGGTGCATTGCCTGATCAGGTCGAGCGCCTGCGGATTGCCGTCGATGCCGGCAATCGGCACCTTGGAATCGGCCGCGTCGCTCTGGATCGCCAGCAGCGCGCCGATCGCCGGTTCGTCCCAGGCGGCCCAGACGCCGTTGATCTGGCTGCCGTGCTGACGCAGGAACGTTTCCATCGCCTGGCGGGCATTGTCGATCGGGCCGGGCACCTGGACGTAATGTTCGGCGATCACCTTGATGCCGGGATGCGCGGCAAGCGCCTTGTCGAGCGCCAGTTCGCGCTGCCGGACGCCCGGATGGGCGGAGTGGAAGAACTTGACGATGTTGCCCTTGTCGCCCATCGCCTTGAACAGATAGTCCGACAGGATGGTGCCGAGCGCGAAATTGTCGGTCGTAATGTTGACTGTCACGCCCTTGGCCACGGCGCCGTCGAGCACGATGACCGGAATGCCCTTGGCCGATGCCGCTTCGACCTGATCGACGATCTGCTTGGGATCGACGCTGACCAGCACGATGGCCTTGACGCCGGCATTGGTGACGTCTTCCACCCGGCTCGCCAGTTGCTGGAAGTCGCCGCGCGTGTCGACGACGTTGATGCTCCAGCCTTTCGAGGCGGCTTCGCTCTTATAGGTCTCGACCATCTCATTGGTGGTGACAGAGCTCAGATAAGGCGTCAGCACCGCGATGTCTTCCGCGAGTGCCGCCGTGCTGCTCAGAGCCAATGCCACCAGTGCCGCGAATGTTCTTTTCATGTCCTTCCTCCCCTGATTGCGCTTGCCGCGCCTTGATCCGTCATTCCACTAATCTGTCATTCCAGCCGGCCCGCCAGCGTCCGCGCCATCGACGAGGCGGAAAGATAGGCGTCGTAGCGCCTGCCATGACGCGGAACGCGCTGCGGACGTGGTTTCACGACGGTGTGCCGCGAGGCGACATCCGCCTTGATCCCGACGCTGTTCGCCACCATCCGCATGATGCCGGCAGCCGTGGTCGCTTCGCTGTCGGCCGGGATGCGGACATCGCGGCCGAGCACGTCGGCAAGGACCTGCTGTTGCAGCGGATGGCGGATGCCGCCGCCGATGGCGGTGAGCAGCGAGCCTGGCAGCCCCGCCGCTTCAAGATTGTGCCGAACCGCAAAGGCAATGCCTTCCATGACGGCAAGCGCCAGCGCGCCGGCGTCGCTGGTCTGCTCGAGGCCGAGAAATGCGCCGCGCACGTCGCGGTCCTGGAACGGCGCACGCTCGCCACCGAGGTAAGGCAGGAACAGCGGCCTGCCGGGCGCCGCATCGTGCTTTGCGGCACGCTCGCAGAGCTGCTCGATGCTCTGGCCGGTGGTGGCCGACAGCCAGTCCATGGCGGCGCCCGCAGTCAGGAAGGGCGAGATGATGATGGCGCAGTCAGCCCGTAGCGGATCGGCCAGCGTGTAGATGTCGCGCGGCAGGGCGCCATCGTCGTTGCGGACGGTTGCGGCCACCCAGCCGGTGGTGCCTAGATAACAATAGGCGGCACCCGGCTCGTCGGCCATGGCGCCCCAGGTGGCGGCTGCGGCATCGCCTGCCCCGTTGAACACCGGAATGCCGGCAGGCAGGCCCGTCTCGGCGGCGGCGGCGGCACTGATCCGGCCAGCGATGCTGTTGGCGGCTTCGATCGCCGGCAAGGATGCCTCGTCGACACCGGCGATGCCAAGCAGCGCGCGATCCCATCGCCGGCTCGAAAAATCCATTAGCCCCGTCGTCGAGGCGACGGTGGCGTCGATCACCAGCCTGCCGGTCAGCCGAAATATCAACATATCCTTGGCCCCGAACGTCCAGAGCGCGCCGTTGCCACCGGCAGGAAGGCCGTAGCGTTGCCGTGCCATCAAGCGGAGGATCGTGTGCGCACCGTCCGGCCTGTTGCCGACCCTGCGGCCATAATCGGCCGGCAGTTTCGCCGCCAGGCCCGACACGTCATCCGTGCTCAGGCGCTGGTCGGAATAGAGCACCGACGGCGCTGCCGGGCGACCATCCGCATGGAGCGCGATGAGGTTCTGCATCGAGCCGGAGAACGCCATCGCGGTCACGGTGCGGGTGTCCGGCAGCGCCCGGATCACATCGACCAAGGCACGCCACCAGCCTTCCGGGTCCTGTTCATGTTCGCCATTCGCGCCATGGTGGGTGGCGATCGGCTCGACCACCGAGGCAACCACGGAGCCATCCAGCCCAAAAAGGACGGCCTTCAGCCCCGACGTGCCAACGTCGGCGACGAGTATGGTGCTGTCCTTCACTCTGCCCCTCCCGACATCGCTTCAGGAGCAGGCTTCGCACCGGCCTTTGTCAAATTGTTTGCGCGGGAAACGAAAACGGACTTCCGAAAATGGACGGGCATTTCCGAAAATGTCCTGTCTCGTTGGAGGTCCTGGACGTTGGCACATCCAGGGCGCCTCAATCGCCGGCGCGGCGCCCAAGAACACAATCAATTGGCGCGCGCTCCAACGGTCATTCAAAAAATGACCTTTGATATCAGCTGTTCCCGGTATCCTTGAGGCGCGACGGGTTCACGCCGCTGTGGGCGCGAAAGGACGCGGCAAACCGGCCCGCATTGGCATAACCCACCTTGCTGGCGGCCTCGGCGACCGACATGCCGCTATCGTTCAGCAGGAGGCGGGCCTGCTTCATGCGCTGCCCGGTCAGATATTCATGCGGCGACAGGCCAGTGAAGCGTCGCATGCCGGCAGTCAGCGTGCGTGGCGTGACGTGCAGCAGGGCGGCCAGCTCGGCGATGGCCAGTTGCAGATTGGCCGGATTGTCCAGAAGCTTGCGGAAGCCGCTGACATAATGCGGCACGGCGCCGGCAAGCGCATTCTCGGTCCGCGGGGCAGTCAGCGCCGGTGCATGTTCGAATACGGTCTGAAGCACGGCATTGATAAGCGGCATGGATGATGGTGACGCCTCGGCGCCATCCAGCCGTTCCGTCACGATCAATCCGATCAGGCTCATGATGCGCCGGCCGGCAACCGAGCTGAGATCGATCTCGGCGCGGAAAACCGGCGTACGGCGCTCGGTATCGCCGGTATGACGCTGCCAGGCGCGCTCGACGAAGGTCCGCTTGAGGCGCAGCATCACCTGCGACGTGTCGGCGCGCCAGGTCGAGCGGATATAGGCGCCCGGAGACAGCAGTAGCCCCGTTCCGGCCTGGGAGCCCAGCCGCTTGTCGCCATAGGCAAGGTCGACGCCGCCGCTGACCGGGAATTCCAGCATGTAGAACGTGTCGAAGGACCCGGCGTCCACCGTGAGTTCCGGCCCATAGCGCAGGAAATTGACGGAAGCCTCTTCGCAATCGATGGCGTGGTGGCGGAAGTCGAGCGCCGACGCCTCATTGGCCAGATGCAGCCGGTGCGGCCGGTAGCTGGTCGACAGGGCCGCGACGGCACCATCCGCCGAGCCGGACTGGATGCCCGGAGCACGTGCAAGGCGGCTGGAGATGTCGATCAGGTCTGGCGTCATCCCCCACGAGAATAGGTGCGGCGCCTCGGATTGTCCATCTGCGCAAGGGGCACAAGCAGCTTGCCTGTCTTTCGGCCATCTTCCCGCAAGCCATTGTAATTCAAGTTTGTTTTTTGACGCCCTGCCATTCGGCACGGCTTGACTTGTTCCCTCCCCGGCCGGCGACAATCGAGGAACCACAAACGGACCTTCCGATGACCGCACAGTTTCAACCCAATTCCTTCCGCACTGGTCCCGACGAGCAGGGCATGTTCGGCATTTTTGGCGGCCGCTTCGTCGCCGAGACGCT
>NZ_JBYTDF010000012.1:0-200726 GCF_058790995.1 Mesorhizobium sp. EU05-FHT14A09 | reverse complement strand
CAATGGTACTTCGTCTCAAGACGCGGGAGAGTAGGTCGCTGCCAGGTCTGCTAAATGCACGTAATAATCTTCTCTTTTCATGTCGTAAGCCCCGCCAAACGGGACTTCGGGGCCGCGAAAGCGGCCTTTTCATTTGGCGAGGTGGAATTTTGGTAAGCGAAAGCTTATCTTTACATGGTTGACGCGGGATGGAGCAGCCCGGTAGCTCGTCAGGCTCATAACCTGAAGGTCGTAGGTTCAAATCCTACTCCCGCAACCATCTTTACTTGCGAAAACCCCGCCCTTCCGGCGGGGTTTTTCGTTTGGACGGAAAGCGTAAGGATTCCAGCTAGATCGCCCTGGATTTCGATTACGAGCTGTCCACCCTCAGGCCTAAGAACAATTGCCTCGATGAGGGAACGGATAGCCTCGGCTGCTTCCATCCGTCTGTCTTCGGATTCGTCTTGCAGTGTTTCGTGCAGGTGCTGGATGCGGATCCGGTACTGTTGGGCCATCGCCGGATGCAGGAGGGGCGGCGGTTCGTCGACCGTGGCGAGAAATGACGTAAGCTCTTCCTTGCGCGCGCGCACCTTGTCACCACGCGCTTTGACGTCTTGAATGGAAAGCGCATCGCTCAGATAGAGATCCATGAGTTTTTGGACCTCTTGTTCGAGGTTCATCAGTTCGGCTTCGGCTGCAGCAATATTGGTGCGGCTTTCCATGCGCAGGCGGTTGGTCTCTTGCGTGTAAGCATCACAGAATTCCGCGAAAAGATCCGGATCCAGCATGCGTGTCCGCAGCGCATTGAGGACACGCGCCTCAAGCTCGTCGCGCCGAATGTTAACCCTATTGGCACAGGTCCCTTTGTTGCGCGCGTTCGAGCACCCCAGCAGCGTGGCTGAGATCGTCGAATAGCCACCACCGCAGTGTGCGCATTTGAGCAACCCCGACAGCAGATATCTTGGACGTCGCCGGGAGCTGATCACAGAGAAAGCGGCACTCTCCGTGTGGTCTCCCGCTACGGAATTCCTGGCTTGCCGGGTCTTCACAGAGTTCCACAACGCATCGTCGACGATGCGCAATTCAGGCGTTTCCTGAACGACCCATTCGGATTCGGGATTTGGACGTGCTTGGCGCCTGCCCGTGTCTGGATCTTTTATGAAGCGCTGACGGTTCCAAACCAGCTTCCCTATGTACATCTCGTTGTTGAGAATGCCGTTCCCACGCTTGAGATTGCCGTTGATAGTGCTGAAGCCCCAGTCTCCGCCGGAAGGTGCTTTGATTCCCTCCTGATTGAGCGCGGCAGCAATCGCCTTTGCGGATTTCCCCGTGGAGTAGTCTTGGAAAATCCTCCGGACCACATGCGCTTCGAACTCATTGATGCATCGGTCCCCGCGGACCGGTTCGCCGCTTGCATCGTATTTCTTTACGACGTCGTAGCCGTAAGAATTGCCGCCGCCGGATTTGCCCGCTTCGATGCGTCCGCGCTGGCCGCGTCGCGTCTTGTCGGCCAAATCTTTTAGGAACAGCGCATTCATCGTGCCTTTGAGGCCGACGTGGAGTTGGGTGACTTCACCCTCTGATAAGGTGATAATCTTCACATCCATGTAGGACATGCGCTTGAAAATGCCCGCGATGTCCTCCTGGTCGCGAGAAAGACGATCCATCGCCTCCGCGAGGATGACTTTGAAGCGGCCGCGCGTTCCATCCAAAATCAGCGACTGAATACCTGGCCGAAGCAGAGAGGCCCCGGAGATCGCGTGATCTGTATACTCGTCAACAACTTGCCATCCCTGCTTTTCGGCGTGCAACCGGCACAGTCTCAACTGGTCAGCAATGGAAGCGTCACGTTGGTTGTCGGAGGAGTAGCGAGCGTAAATAGCGGCCTTCAACACACTACTTCTCCTGCCTTCAGGAGTTCTTTGATCCGCGCGTCGGTCTTTGTATATCGAAATTCTGGCGTGCCAGTTGTCTGCCAAGCAGCCGGGCCAGTCTTACGAGACGGGGATCTGGTTCGCCCCGCGCCGTGAAGGTGAGTTCCTGCGCTTCGCCTGGCATCGCCTCGATCAACTGCTCGCGCTCGGCTTGCGAGATTGTATTCAGTTTGCGGACTCTGTGAACCATGAGAGCTAGGTTTCACAGAAAATCGCCCATAAACAACGTGAATATTGAGCGAACGATTGACGACGTTTGGGGCTCGATATGGTGTTCTGGAGTGCTTCTGCGTGCGACTACGTGCTACATCGCAGTAATATAACCTATGGAAGATGCTATAAGACTGGGTCATGAAAGCTCCGAAGTCCACTTCTCTTCATATCATGAGAAAGCAGTCCGTCTTTCGTTGTTGCAGGAATGCGGGAATCCTATTCCGATCAGGCATAAATGAACTGATTTCTATTTCGCATATACGTTACGCGGTGTAAATCTCTCATAGCGGGGCGGACGGTTGGCTCCTAGGCAATTTCGATATCTGTTTTCGAAAAATCGTGACCGATGAATAAAATTGGCAAGCGATTTTCTTTTGCACAGGCATAGACAAAACAATCGCCAAAATTCAGTCGAGCCGGATGGGCAACAACTTTGCCATATATTCGAGCTGCGTCTAACGCGCTACGATGAGTCTGGCCGGAGATTGCGATCTCGCGTACCTTCAAGATCGACAAGAGTTCGGCCACGTCCTGTTGAGCCTCGTTGATAAATTCTGCCGGTACCGGAGCATCCTTGCCGAGCTGTCGATTGGCGGCAATCCGAGCGAGGCTGATCACTGCCTCGAACACTGTCAGCGACGAACAAAAGACCGGCTTGGTCGCATTTTCAAGCTTGGCCAACATATAACTGGCCTCTTGTTCGTCCGCGAGTATTGCTACAATCGCGGAGGCGTCGAGATACATTAATTGCCCCACATTTCGTCGGTGAATGCTTTCATGTCAAACGGTTCCGTCTTTGGGCCGAGCCGCGCTGCGACCCGGTCCTGAATCTTTTTCACACGCTCCTTCAACGGTACGCTTTCGCGTGAACGCTCGATCTCATTTTGAAGTGCTCGGCGCACGGCTTCGGTCTTGTTCGGTGCCCTGGTAAGTTTTTGAACCGTCTTTGCTAAATCATCGACGGTGCTGTCTTTTATGAAGAGAGCCATGATGTTCCTGTGGATATTTGTTCTCGGATATCCCGATATCTTATCAGGATATCCGCAAGAGGCAAGGCGAATCGAGACGCTTGTGGAGCTGAAACTGCCGTACTTCCATATCGCCTGGCGCTTCTGCCAAAGAAGGCTCTCAGGGCAAAAGCATACGAGAGGAAGAGTTCGGGTCGGATTGCTGTGACGGGTTGGTAGCTGGGAGAGCGGCTCTCGGCGCCCGTCGCGGAGATCCGCGATGTCCAGGAAAACTGCTTTCGCTCGCGCCGGACAAAACCGGGCGAGCCTGTATGACGAAATCACCGACAAGATCATCGCAGAACTGGAGGCCGGGCGCGTGCCCTGGGTCCAACCTTGGGGAACAGCGGCTGCCAATGCAACGGTCGCCATACCGCAAAACGCTGCTACCGGCAGGCCGTACTCAGGGATCAACATCTTGCTTCTATGGGGCGCGGTCATTGAAAGAGGCCTTCCCTGCCAAAGCTGGCTCACGTTCCGCCAGGCGTTGTCGCTTGGCGGCAATGTTTGCAAAGGTGCGCGCGGCACGACTGTTGTCTATGCGGATCGCTTCGTGCCGGACAACGAGAAGCGCCGTGCTCGTGAGGCAGGCGATGAGGCCCGGGCCGTCCCGTTCCTGAAACGCTTCGTCGTGTTCAATGCAGCACAATGCGAAAACCTGCCGGCTGACATTACAAGCGTCGCGCCGCCGACACCCACCGCCCTGATCGAACCTCGGGTCGAAGCGCTCATCTGTGCCACCCGCATCGACTTCCGCATTGGCGGCGACCGTGCATGCTACATCCCGGCCCTCGACTGTGTGCAGGTCCCACCGCCGCAGGCGTATTTCGAACCAATCAACTGGCACCGCACTGCGCTCCACGAACTCGGCCACGCGACAGGCCACGCCTCCCGCCTGGCACGCGACATGACATGCCAATTCGGCTCCAGACAGTATGCTTTCGAAGAACTGATTGCGGAGATGACGTCAGCCTTCTGCTGCGCGTCGCTCGGCATCGTGCCCACCGTGCGTCACGCAGACTATATCGGCTCCTGGCTCGATGTCCTGCGCGAAGACAATCGCGCTATCGTGCGCGCTGCGTCGCATGCGAGCAAATCAGCGGACTGGCTTCTCGCTTTCCTTCCCGAAGATGAAACCGACACCGAAGTTCATCTCAACGCCGGCAGGAGGGTGGCATGACGCTGATCACGCCCGAACAGCGCATGCGCCTGCTTGCAAACGGCTGCATGCGCGATGTGGATCACGCTCCGCTGGTCAAACTTTTCAACCCCATCGGCACCGGCGTCTGGCTGGTGACCGAACTCGCCACGGATGAAGATACGCTGTTTGGCCTGGCCGATCTTGGCGAACCCGAATTAGGCTCGTTCAGCCTTACCGAAATCAGCGCGGTACGCCTGCCTTTCGGTCTGGGTATTGAACGTGATCTCACCTTCGCGAGCGCCTTTCCGTTGTCGGTCTGGACGGAGGTATCACGTCGCACCGGCAGCATCCGCGCAGCCGAGCAGCTGCTGAAGACGTTGGGGTCCGCCTGACCGGCCGGCCTGGGAGAAGAGTCAGAGCCGGGATGGTCTTTTGTGACGGGTAGGAGGTCGAGAGAGAGGCTCTCGGCCGCCCGTCGCGGAGTAACCCCGATGGCTGCTGGAAATAAGAAAATAACCTTGTCGTCCTCACGCGACATTCCCTTCGACAAGCTGGTGCTGAGCCAGTCCAATGTCCGCCGGATAAAGGCCGGGATTTCGATCGACGATCTGGCGGCGTCGATCGCCAGGCGTGGACTCATCCAGAGCCTGAGCGTCACTGCCGTGGTCGACGACAAGGGCCAGCCGACCGGCATGTTCGAAATCCCGGCCGGTGGCCGACGTTACCGGGCGCTCGAGCTTTTGGTGAAACAGAAGCGGCTTGCTCGCAATGCGGCAGTGCCCTGCGTCGTTCACGAATGTGACGGCGCGATCCTTCCCGAGGAAGTTTCATTGGCCGAAAACATCGAACGCGCGCCGTTGCATCCTCTCGACCAGTTTCGCGCCTTCCACCAGATGCGTTGCAAGGGCCTGACCGAGGAGGACATCGCGGCCGCGTTCTTTGTTTCAGCCCAGGTGGTCAAGCAGCGTCTTCGCCTCGCTTCGGTCTCGCCAGTGCTTCTTGACGTCTATGCTGAGGACGGCATGACGCTGGAGCAACTCATGGCATTCACCATTTCCAGCGATCATCTTCGCCAGGAAGAGGTCTGGAGTGCGGTCAAGGATGCGTGGTCGAAGGAGCCCTACCAGATCCGGCGCATGCTGACCGAGTCAACGGTGCGCGCGTCTGACAAGCGCGCCGTGTTCTTAGGACTAGAGACATACGAGGCTGCCGGCGGCGTCGTCCTGAATGACTTGTTTCAATCCGACGATGGCGGATGGCTGCAGGACGCGGCCCTGCTTGATCGGCTCGTCGCGGAAAAGCTGCGAGACGTGGCGGCCGAGCTGGCCGCTGAAGGCTGGAAGTGGGTGGAGGCGGCTGCCAACTTTCCCTTTGACGTCACGCGCAATCTGCGTGCGCTTCGCGGCGAGCCGCTCGACCTGACGGAGGACGAGCGCGCTGCGGTCGACCTGCTGAACGCCGAGTATCGGCAGTTGGAAGCCGAACACGAGGGCGTCGAAGAGCTGCCGGACGATGTCGACCAGCGTCTCGGGCAGATCGAGGCTGAACTCGCCACCTTCGCGGCTCGGCCAGTTCGTTTTGCACCGCAAGACATCGAGCGTGCGGGCGTCTTTGTCACAATTGCCCACAGTGGCGGGCTCGATATCCAGCGCGGCTACGTCAGGCCCGAGGATGACTTGGAGCCGGAAACCGATGAACCAACGGGCGCGGACGGAGATAGAGATCACCCTGGGCGAAGTGCTCAGGGCGCTCTCATCACGATTGATGGACATTCGAGCCAAGGCGAGGGTGACGACGAGAAGATCAAACCGCTTCCGGATCGTCTGCTCGCGGAGTTGACAGCTCATCGCACGCTGGCGCTTCGCAATGCGGTCGCCGGCAATCCCCAGGTCGCCCTGACGGCGCTTCTGCACAAGCTGGTCTGCGATACGTTTCTGCATCGCAGTCAAAGCGGCTCCCTCGACGTGACCGTCCGGCATGTGTTCTTCCCGTTCCAGGATGAAACCTTGAAGGACAGTGCCGCCGCCCGCGCGCGGCATGAACGTGACGAGAGCTGGGCCAACGACATCCCCGATGACGACGATGCGCTGTGGCAGTGGCTTGCCGGTCTGAACAATGACTGCCGAATGGCCCTGCTCGCCCATTGCGTCAGCGATGGCGTCAATGCGCTTTACGAAAAGCCCAACCCCTATGGCGCCCAGGGCCTGTCGCAGAGCGGGCTTGAGAGACGGCTCCGTCAGGCAGATCGTCTGGCGCGCGAGACCGGTCTGGACATGGCCGAAGCCGGCTGGCGGGCTTCAGTCGGAAACTATCTCGGCCGCGTGAGCAAAGCGCGAATCCTTGAGGCCGTACGCGAAGCCTCGGGCGACCAGGCCGTCCAGCGCATAAGTCACCTGAAGAAAGCTGACATGGCCGAGGAAGCCGAACGGCTGCTTGCCGCCTCGGGTTGGCTGCCGGAGCCTCTGCGCACACCACCCGCAGCCGCCGAGGTCGTTTGCCAGCCCTCTATCGACGATGTCGGGGAAACGGCGGCCACAGGCGATAAATCGGCTCTGGGCGATTTCGACAACCCGGAAGACGATCCCGCTCACGCGATCGCCGCCGAATGAGCCACCGGCACTTGCAAGACGCGCCCGCCGGTGACGGCGGGCGTTTGTCTGTGATGGAGGCAATCATGGGTGATACGCCGCATGAATTGGCATGCAGCCTTGCAGAAAGAGCTGAAGCGGTGTGCCGGCACTATCTTTCGAATGGCCGCCGTGTCGGACGTTACTGGCTGGTTGGCGACGTGCGCAACGCCCCCGGGCGGTCGCTGTATGTGCGCCTTGTCGCGTCGCCCCGGGCAACTGCCGGAAAATGGGTCGACGCCGCCACCGGCGAGCATGGCGATCTTCTCGATGTGATCAGGGAAAACTGTGGCTTTGCCGCCTTCAAAGATGTCGCCAACGAGGCCCAGCGTTTTCTGGGCACCTCAGATTCTGAGGCCACACCGACGGCAAACCGGATGATTGCGGCGGCACGTGACACGCCATCTTCGGCCCGTCGTCTGTTCAAGCTATCGCAGCCGATCGTCGGCACGCTTGCTCACGCCTACCTGCAGCGTCGCGGCATCACGCAGCTGTTGGGCACTGCCAGCCTTCGTTTCCATCCGCGCTGCTATCACCGCCCTGAGGACGGACCGTTCGAGACGTGGCCAGCGATGATTGCTGCGGTCACCAATCTCGATGGCGATATCACCGGTGTTCATCGCACCTGGCTCGATCCGCACGGCCTCGACAAGGCGCCAATCGACACACCGCGTCGAGCGATGGGGGACCTGCTTGGCAATGCGGTGCGCTTCGGCTCCGGTGGCGAGGTCATGGCTGCCGGGGAGGGCATCGAAACCGTGCTTTCAGTCCGTCAGGTCCTCGCCGATATGCCAGAGCTGGCAGCGCTCTCTGCAGCGCATCTCGCAGCC
Source organism: Mesorhizobium sp. EU05-FHT14A09 (assembly GCF_058790995.1). Classification (NCBI taxonomy): domain Bacteria; kingdom Pseudomonadati; phylum Pseudomonadota; class Alphaproteobacteria; order Hyphomicrobiales; family Phyllobacteriaceae; genus Mesorhizobium; species Mesorhizobium sp. EU05-FHT14A09. The sequence goes on along the minus strand of NZ_JBYTDF010000012.1, from coordinate 192,995 downwards.
ATCCTGTTTCCCGACACGCTGCGGCGGCTCTACATCCTTCGCGACAACGACCCTGCTGGCGAGAGCGCACGCGATCGCCTGGTCGAACGGGCCAGCGGGGCCGGAATTGAGGCAATCGTCCTGTCACCTTGCCTCTCCGATTTCAACGAAGACCTGCGCAATCTCGGTCTTGAAGCCTTGCGCCGTCACATCAGCAGTCAGATCGCGCCCGCGGATAGTGTCCGCTTCCTGTCGCGGGCACGGTGAGCTGGCGGTTCGAAGCGGAAGGCGGGATCGCCTTGTGTGGACCAATCCATCTCGCTTAGGCCCTGCGTCCCGGTCTTGAAGAGACGCGATGTGCCCACAGACCGGCCGGCCCCGCAATGGCTGCGGCCGGCTATTTTCCGTGGCCCTGCGGGCCTTCCACCGCGAAACAAAATAGCCCGCCGCAACCATCCTTCGCTGCGCTTCGGCGGGGTGCGTGACCGGCCAACCTGGGGGCTTCCGCTCTGTCAAGACCGCAGCGGTCGCGGTCCAACCCAGGGAGTTCCACCATGACGAGCGGTCACGCCCACTTCGAGCCTCCTCATCAATCGTCGCCAACCGAGCATGTTCTCAACGAACTCCAACTTCATGGCTACCGGCCATTTGCCGATGAGCCCGACCAGCGACATCTGCCCGACGGCAGCGCAGTCACAGGTGCCGTAGCGGACATCTTCGACGCCCTGATCGCGACGCTGGCCGACACACGCCTCGAGCCCGATCTGGATGAACTCCTCTGGTCGACCGTCAATCTCTTCCACCGCGCCGCTGAACGGGCCGGCCGCGAACTGGACGACAACGAGCTCGCCCAGAGGCGCTCTCAACGGGAACAGGACGGCAGCGAGGTGAAATCAGTCGATCTCGAACGCCTGATCGCGAAGGGTCGTACGCTGATCGAGCGCCAGGATGCATTCGAGCTGATGCGGGATCAAGCCGCCGAGCATTTCGAACGCCATGCGGGCAAACCCTGGTTTCCGCGCAACGGCTCCAAGGTCAGTCACCGCGATCTGACTTCCGCCATCATCGAAAGTCGCGACTTCCTCATGGCCAAGAGGCGTGCCGAACAGGAGGTGCTGCTCCCGAACGGACCGAAGATCATTGTCACCGGTGGCCTCGATTTCAACGATCATCACTTGATCTGGGCAAGGCTCGACCAGGTGAAATCCAGGCACCCTGATATGGTGCTGGTCCATGGCAAATCGCCAAAGGGCGCCGAGAAGATCGCCTCGCTGTGGGCAAGGAACCGCAACGTTCCACAGATCGGATTTGCTCCGGACTGGACCCGTCACGGGCGCGCCGCACCGTTCAAGCGCAACGACGAGATGCTGCAGATCATGCCGAAAGGCGTGCTGCACTTTCCAGGCACCGGCATCAACGACAACCTTGCCGACAAGGCAAGGAAGCTCGGCATCCCGGTCTGGAGGACCGTCGGCGCATGAGCGCCGATAACTGAACAGGCTCGAAATCCGACGCCGTGGACTATTTCAAATGGGTGGTGTCGGCGAGGCTCACCACCGCCCGGTTGCGCCAATAGCCATCTTGCTGGAGATGGGTGATGCTTCCGGGGCTTGCCCGAAAGCTGACATGTCCACAGGCCTCGATCGGCATCCTGATCCAGGCGGCCACCACAAACGTCAAAGCGAAGCCGTGCGTAACGATGATCTGCGTCTCACAAGGACGCTGCGAAATCTCGCCAACGCACTGAAACACGCGTTCGGCGAGCTCTCGACGGGTCTCTCCGTTGGCAATCCCGCCGCGGTGGTCAAGCCGATCGTCGTCCGGCGGAGGTATTTGGCGTTCATCGAGCCATGTCTGCGGTTTCCCTTCGGCAGATCCGTAGCTCATTTCCCGAAGGTCGCCTGTCAGCTCAAGAGGGCACTGCAGACGAGCGGCGATGATCCCGGCAGTCTGGGACGCGCGAAGCAGATCGGAACTGAAGATTTCCGCGGAGCCCACGCCCAACCAGGATGCCAGATGCTCCGCCACCTTGCTTGCGTCATACCGGCCCTGTTGGGTCAAACCGGTATCGTACCAGCCACCGACCTCCCTCTCGATGTGATGAAGCGACTGGGTGTGCGTGATGACAAAGAGGTTCTTTATGAGATTGCGAAGCCCAGATGTGTTCGCAGCCTGTTATCCTGGTCTTGGAACCCTTCCCACCGAATCCCTGTTGTCGACCATCCACGGAGCTAGCGGCGGCTTTGTCTCAAAAGCGTGGTGGACGCCGAAGAGGCATTCAACTGCGAATGCGCGAGCGCCAAGGGACGGCAAACTTACGTGCCGGCCACTGGCGGACCATGGGCGCCAACGCGTCGTTTCCAATGGCTGTCCAACCGCTCCTTTCGGCCTGTTCAATGGCGTGATCTCGCCGAAGCCGGCTGGCGCCTCGACCTCCTGAACGCAACAGCGGCGTCGCACTTTCTTCCCCTGCCGGCTTCGCCGGCATTCCTCGCGAGGCAAGAAAGTCCTCCTTGGCTGTCATGCCCCTTTTGGGGTGCGTCGTCGTTCGCCTTCGGCCTTCCGATCGCCATCGAGGCCGCAATGGTGCGGGTTCGAACACCAAAAACGGAGACTGACAATGGCCACCATCGGTTCCTTCAAGAAGGCCGGATCGAACGAATTCACCGGCGAAATCGTCACCCTCAGCGTTCGCGCCAAGAACGTGCGCATCGCCCCCGATACCCGCGCCACCGGCGACAACGCTCCAAGCCACCGGGTCCTGGTCGGACGCGCCGAAATCGGGGCCGCATGGTCCAAGCGCTCCAGCGAGGGCCGTGACTATCTGGGTCTCAAGCTCGATGACCCGAGCTTCAACGCTCCCATCTACGCCAATCTCTTCGACGACGAAGACGGCGACACCTTCTCATTGATCTGGTCCCGTCCGACGAGCCGCCGGGGCGAGTGAGCAAGGACCAGAGGCCCCGACCAAAACGTCGGGGCCTCTTTCAACAAGGCATGCAGCGGCGATCGCAGCGGGGCGCCGATGCGAAATTCGCATCGGGTGATGCCGAATGTCGCCCATTCGAAAGACGCCGTGCTTCGATAGAATGATGCTTCGGACAATCTGGAAACCGTGATGATGCGATGACGGCAGCGTATGACGATAGCGCCCCAACCGGGGACGAACTCACCGACTATGACCGGGAGCATGGGAAGCTGTACCTGCGCCTGCTTGATGCGGAGGCCGATGGCGCCGCGTGGCAAGAGGCCGTCAGCCTGCTTTTTGGAATTGACCCCGACCAGGAGCCGCAGCGTGCCAGGCAGATGCACTCCAGCCATCTGGAACGTGCCCGCTGGATGACGGAGAAGGGCTATCTGCTGCTGTTGCGGCGTGCGCGCGATTGACGCTGTCGTTTAAGGGTGATGCCGGCCGGACAACACCCGATGTCTCGTCAGGGACTTCCGCCATTTTCATCAACCCGCAATTCTGGCTGATCCGACTTGCATGGTTGCGAGGCATTGTGGTGAAGCCAGAGACGTCCCAATGGCGAGATCAGCAGAGCTATGACTATCTCGATACCTTGACGACAGAGGGCCTCGCCTGGGAATATCTTCGACGCTCCCCCGACTATCAAAAACAATACAATACGCTGGTGGCCGAAGGCCTCGACAACGCGCCTTTTGATTTGGCGGCCCAACGGCGCTGGGGGTTGCGATTTCCCGGCGCGACCGGACCTTTCCGCTCTGGCGCAATCGGTATTCTGGTCACGCGCAGTCGATCCGGCCGTTCTTACTCTTGCTGCGGATTTCGAATTTAGGTCCGGGCATCCGATGCCGCCTCCTGAAATCCGGGCTTATCGCAAGGGCCATGAAGGCACCTATGCAGTTTACGACAATGCCGTCCTGACACAGCTTGTCCTGTCTCCCGGTGCCGATCCCGCTGGTCCGCTTGCGATCCTTGTTCCCTTCGACGCCGACACGCTTGGGCGGATCGAAGCCCTGACACGTTTCTGGCGAGCTTGGCAGCGCCAACCCGTTCCACCCGACACGCGCATCACGGCTCAGCGGCGGCGGCGGTTGCGCCTGGTGCTTCGGGCCGCGGACGGTCGCGACAGCGGCGCAAGCTATCGCGAGATCGCGGTCGCGCTCTATGGCGGGCCGCGCGTGGAAGCTGATCCCTGGAAGACCTCGCCGCTCCGGGACACCGTGATCGGGCTGGTCGAAAGCGCTGCGTCACTCATCGCCGGCGGCTATCTTCAGCTTCTCCGTCACCGCCGCCGTCGCTGATGTCGCGCCGTGCGGGGTGGGATTTTAGTCCGCTCAACTTCCCCATCCCCCACAAGATTTCCCTACGCCACCTTGGTCGCCACTGGCCGCCGAACGCCGGCAGTCAGCACTCAAAACACGGAGGCCGAAATCCATGCGATCTGATCTGGCTTTGTTGCCCCCGCGCTATCTGCGCACAAAGGAAGCAGCCGAATTTCTGAGCCTGTCCGCGCGCACGCTCGAAAAACACAGGACCTACGGCACCGGCCCTGATTATCACAAACTTGGCGGTCGCGTGGTCTACGCGGTTGAGGATCTGCAATCCTGGGCAAATCGCGGCTCCGTCACCTCCACCTCCGACCCTCGCGGTTCGGTCCTGCCGGCAAAACGCCATTCGCCGGCGCCGCCGGCGCACGGCGCAAGGCCATCGCGCTGAACGGTGGACCCTCGAGATGCAACCGGTTTCCCAATTCCTCCAAGGGCAATTCGATCCCTTCCGGGCTCTTCCTGGTGAGTTCGCCCCACGCGACGTGCAGGACCTCATGGCCTATCCGTTCTTTTCCCTCTCAAAGTCGCATCGCACCGTGCCCATCGAATTTGCAACAGGCCGTGTCTCGATCCGCGTCGAGGCAGTCCCCGATCACGGCATGGCGACCATATGGGATGCCGACATCCTGATCTGGGCCGCAAGCCAGATCGTCGAGGCGCGCGACACGGGCCTGCGCACGTCGCAGCTGATGGCAGCCACGCCGTATGAGATCCTGAAGTTCGTCGGCCGCGGAACCAGCGCTCGCGACTATCAGCGCCTGAAGGCCGCGCTCGACCGGCTGCAGTCGACGACAATCTGCACGTCGATCCGTCAACGCGCCGAGGGCCGGCGTCATCGCTTCTCGTGGCTCAACGAATGGCAGGAGCGAACGGACGCTGATGGCAATGCCGGTGGCATCGAGCTGGTCGTGCCCGATTGGTTCTATCAATCGGTCCTTGATGATGCGCTCGTCCTGACCATCGATCGTGGCTACTTCGCTTTGACCGGCGGCCTCGAACGCTGGCTTTATCGGCATGTGCGCAAGCACGGCGGACGGCAGCGTAACGGCTGGCGTTTCGACTTCCGACATCTTCACCAGAAGTCGGGTGCCCTGTCTCCGTTCAAGCGTTTTGCATTCGAGCTTCGCGACATCGTCCGCCGCCAGCCTTTGCCCGGATACACACTGTATCTGGAGGTCGAGCTCGGCGGGCGAATTCTGCTTGCCTTTGAACCGGCATTGCCTCCGGAGAAAACCGGGGAAGGTTTCGTGCCATCGGGAACCCGGCAACACGTGCGATCGGGAACCGCAAGCACGTGCCATCAGGAACCGGACCGGCGCCCAAGCGGCTGTCCGGCAAAGGGAATTCGATCCCCTAACTTAGAGTCTAACAGAGAATCTAACATTCGGCCGCGTGCGGGCAGGCGCAAAGCCCGGGTGCAAAGAGAGGACAGGGAGCCATGACCCTTACCTCCGCCGAGCTCTCGCCGGCGCTCTGCACAGACACACTGACAACCGTCGAACTGACCTGGATAGGCAAGAAGCAGGAGCAGTGGATCCGTTTCGGCAATCCGCTCAAGGAGCAGATCGTCGATCGCCAGCGCCGCATCGTCTCCTTTCGGCAGGATAGCGTCTTTGCCTTGATCCGCTGGGCGGCCAACGATTTCGGGACCACCTTGTCCCGCATCGACATCGTGGTTGCGGTAGCGCGCGGCCAGCCGCTGCAAACGCTGCCGACCGTGCGCCCCGGCGGTGAAATCCTGCTGTCGATGGCGAGATGGCCGCACGTCGAGCTTGTCCTCAAGGCGATCGATGCGATCGAACAGGTCGGGATCGACCCCAGTTCCGTGTCGCCCGAGCATTGGCGACACATGCACAACCGAATGACGGCGGGACAGGCGCCGCGCGGCTATTCGCTGCGCCAGCATCACGCCTTTCTCTTGCGCAGGCGGGTCACATCATGAGGGCTGCGGGCATTGTTGTCTCTATCGCTCTGGCAACGATCGCGGTCGCGTGCAGTGCGTTCGATGCTGATCCGAAGCTGATCTGGAATGCCTCGGCAAGTGTGCCTGTCGGCTTCTATGCACTCAGGGGCGGCGGTCCTTATCACGTGGCGGATCTGGTTGCCGTTCGTGTCAACGGACGACTGGCCGACTTCCTTGCGGACCGCGGTTATCTGGGCAGAGACCTTCCGCTGTTGAAACGCATTCTGGCCGTGGGCGGGCAGACAGTTTGCCGGAACGGTTTCGAAGTCGCGGTTGACGGCATCGTGATGGGCAGGGCGCTCGAACACGACCGCGCCGGCCGATCCCTGCCTGTCTGGCAGGGTTGTTGCCGGCTCGCGGCAGATCAGGTTTTCCTCATGAACCGGTACATTCCCGACAGTCTGGACGGCCGCTATTTCGGCATGACGCCGATCGACCGGGTCATCGGTCGCGCACTCCCTCTATGGACCGACGAGCTTGGAAACGGACGCTTCCAGTGGCGAGCGCATGCGCTGAACGCGCGCAGTGATCCCGCATGACGTCGGCACACCAGGTCACCAACCAGCAACAGCACAGGAGATCGACATGACGCAGATCGGAGAATTCACCCGGACCAGCACCGGCTTTTCCGGACGCATTCACACGCTCAGTCTGAAGCTCGACATCGCGCTGGTTGCGACAGAGGAACAAGATGCCGGCAATGCACCGGACTACCGCATTCATGCCGGCAGCGAGGAGGGACCGGAGATTGGTGCCGGCTGGCGCCGATCCAGCGAAAAGGCTGGCGAATACATTTCGATCCAGCTCGACGATCCGGCCTTTGCGCTGCCCGTTCATGCGAAGCTCTTCCGGAACGGCGACGACCAGACGTCCTGGTCCCTGCATTGGTCGCGCCGGCGCATGCGCGGCGACAAGGCGTGACCAATGCCACGCCTGACCCAATCCTGCGACCAGCAAGCAGCGGTTCGCATGTCCCTGAAAGGTCGACGGTCATTCCTGCTTTTGCTCTTTGGCCTGTCCGTGTTTGCCGCACCCGCGACGACGACGATGGCACAGCCGTTGCAGCAACAGCGTTCGTCATTTGCCGAAGCGCATGCGGCGCATATCGCCGCAGCCGCGCAGCGGTTCGGCATTCCGGCACGCTGGATTGAAGCGGTGATGCGCGTCGAAAGCTCCGGAAAGCAGCGTGCGATATCGTCCGCAGGCGCGATGGGTCTGATGCAGATCATGCCGAAAACCTGGGCGATGCTGCGCATGCGTCACGGCCTTGGTTCGGACCCGTTTGCGCCCCGCGACAACATCCTCGCAGGTACGGCTTATCTGCGCGAGATGTATGATCGCTACGGCAGTGTGGACGCCATGCTTGCCGCCTACAATGCAGGGCCCGGGCGCTATGATGAATTTCAGGCGACGCGGCGTCCGCTGCCCACCGCAACGGTCACCTATGTCGCTACCGTCCTTTCCCTTCTCGGCCGCAAATCCATGCTGCTGCCGGCGCAGCGCCGTGCGTCCTCAGCGTCCGACTGGCGTGAGGCAAGCCTGTTTATCCAGGCTGGCGAAGAACATCGTGTGGGCATCAACGCTCGAACGGTCAACGGGATCTTTGCGTCTCCAACCAGTTCCCGTGAGCGGCCATGGAACAGGTGAGTACCGCGCCAAGCCAGGCGTGCTCGTTCGTATCATCGCGCGCGAGAGAGCGTGGAGGACAGGCAACGACCGAGGGATGGCAGGATAAAAGGGCGCACCGTGCGCTTCGGTTGGGGCGTTGTTTTTGTTGGATTTTTTGTGAATTGCCACAACGTGCGGGGATTTCGCGCACCGTGCGGAGTGCGGCGAACGCGCTGGATTTCCTGGTCTTTCCGCACGTTGTGGCGTTCTGCCATGTCCGATGATGGCGAGATCCGCATTCGCCCGGGACGCATGCGCTCGACCCGTGCACAACACGCCAGATCCTTTGTCGCGCAGGCGCTGGCGGCGGCAACGCGGGCCGGTGGCGATGTCTCACGCGCTGCCGGCCAGGCCGGGGGACGACGGTCGCGCTTCGGCCGCGGACAGCGTGCCAGCATCCAGGCAAACCGGCTGGTTTCGTCTCGCAGTCGCGGCGCGGTCATCAAGGCGCGCGTGGTTCGCCATACAGCATTTTCCAGCCCGCTTGCGACGCATCTCGATTATCTTCGCCGCGATGGCGTTACCCGCGACGGCGAGAAGGCCAGGCTGTTTGGACCCGGTGAGGGCGAGGTCGACGACCGTGCTTTCGCTGGCCGCTGCGCCGACGACCGGCATCATTTCCGCTTCGTTGTCTCGCCCGATGATGCTGTGGAGATGTCGGATCTTCGATCCTTCACACGAGATCTTGTCGGCCAGATGGAAAGGGATCTCAACAGCCGGCTAGACTGGGTCGCCGTCGACCATTGGAACACCGAGCATCCGCATGTGCATCTGATCGTGCGTGGCGTGCGCGATGACGGCCAGGATCTCGTCATCTCCCGTGACTACATCAAGGAGGGGATGCGTGATCGGGCGCGCGACCTCATCACGCAGGAATTGGGACCGCGCACCGACCTCGACATTCGACGCACTCTCGAAAGGCAGGTGAAGGCTGAGCGGTGGACGCAGCTCGACCGGCAGATTGGCCGCGACGCCGACAGGGCCGGCGTCATCGATCTTGCTCCGCAACGCGGTCTCCAGCCCGATGCGTTTCATGCGTTCAAGCTCGGCCGGTTGCGCGCTCTTGAAATTCTCGGCATCGCCGCGCAGGTCGGACCATCGCAATGGTGTGTCGCGCCGCAGGCGGAGGCAGTCCTTCGCGAGCTGGGCGAACGTGGCGACATCATCAAGCGGATGCATCGTGGCCTCACCGAGCGTGGCATCGAACGCGCCGCATCGTCATACGTGCTTGCGGGCGAGAGCCTCGGCCAACCCATCATCGGCCGGCTGGTTGAAAGAGGGCTGAACGATGAACTGCGCGGCACGGCCTATGCCGTCGTCGACGGCGTCGACGGCCGCGTTCACCACATCCGGTTTCCTCATCTCGATGCGACGGGAGACGCCGCGCCGGGTGCCATTGTCGAACTGCGCATGTTCGAAGACGGGCGCGGAGAGCATCGCCTGGCGCTTGCCGTGCGGTCGGATTTCGATCTGCCGGCACAGGTCACGGCGGTTGGGGCCACCTGGCTGGACCGCCAGGCGGTCGGTCGTGTGGTGGCTTCGCTGTCGACCGCCGGCTTTGGTGCCGCGGTCCGCCAGGCGCTCCATGAACGAGCCGACCATCTGATCGGGCAAGGTCTCGCCACGCGGCAGGCGGGGCGCGTCGTGTTTGCCCGCAATCTGATCGAGACGCTGCGTGGCCGTGAGCTCGATCAGACCGCCGCAAGGCTGGCATCCGAAACGGGCCTGACCTTTAACGGCACGGAGCCAGGCAAATTTGTCGGTGGGACCTACCGCCAGCGGGTCGCGCTCGCCTCCGGGCGCTTCGCCATGCTCGACACGGGTCTCGGCTTTCAGCTGGTGCCCTGGTCACCCTCTCTGGAAAAGCAGATCGGTCGTCACGTCAGCGGTGTTGTGCGCGGTGACGGTGGCGTCGACTGGAGCTTCACCCGCAAACGCGGAATTGGCCTCTAACTCGAGCAGGGACACGTATTGTCATGTCGGCCACGAAAATCCTCTGGGGTCAGATCGCAATCACTGTCGCGATCGTGTTGTCGACCACCTGGGGCGCAACGCAGTACGTTGCGTGGTGCTTGGGCTTCCAGGCGCAACTGGGGCCGCCATGGTTCGAGCTCGCCGGCTGGCCGATCTACTATCCGCCGGCGTTGTTCTGGTGGTGGTACTTCTACGACGCCTATGCGCCCGATGTTTTCCTGAGGGGCGGATGCATCGCTGTCTCGGGCGGGTTCCTGTCGATTGCGGCGGCGATCGGCATGTCGGTGTGGCGGGCGCGGGAATCGCGGACGGTGGAAACGTACGGCTCCGCGCGCTGGGCCACGAACAAGGAGATCGCGGCGGCGGGCTTGCTCGGTGCCGACGGCGTCGTCCTCGGTCGCCTCGGGCAGACCTATCTGCGCCACGACGGGCCCGAACACATTCTGTGCTTCGCACCGACGCGATCCGGCAAGGGTGTCGGGCTGGTGGTGCCTTCCTTGCTGGCGTGGCCTGGGTCGGCGATCGTTCATGACATCAAGGGTGAGAACTGGCAACTGACCTCGGGATTCAGGGCCAGGCATGGCCAGGTGCTGCTGTTTGATCCGACCAATCCGAAGTCGGCAGCCTACAACCCGCTGCTGGAAGTGCGCCGCGGCGCATGGGAAGTGCGCGACGTCCAGAACATCGCCGACATTCTGGTCGATCCCGAAGGATCGCTCGAGCGGCGTAACCATTGGGAAAAGACCAGTCACGCACTGCTGGTCGGCGCCATCCTCCACGTGCTCTATGCCGAAGCCGACAAGACGCTTGCCGGCGTTGCCGCATTCCTCTCCGATCCGAGACGTCCGATCGAGGCGACGCTCGCCGCGATGATGAGAACGGCTCACCTTGGCGCGGCGGGTCCGCATCCGGTCATCGCCAGCGCGGCGCGCGAACTGCTCAACAAGTCCGACAACGAACGGTCCGGGGTCCTGTCGACGGCGATGTCGTTCCTTGGTCTCTATCGCGACCCGGTCGTCGCCACCGTCACGCGGCGCTGCGACTGGCGCATCGGCGACATCATCGGTGGCCAACGCCCGACAACGCTCTATCTCGTGGTGCCACCCTCCGATATCAGCCGCACCAAGCCGCTGATCCGGCTGATCCTCAACCAGGTCGGACGCCGCCTTACCGAGGACCTGCATGCCCGTGGCGGTCGCCATCGCCTGCTGCTCATGCTCGACGAGTTTCCGGCGCTGGGTCGTCTCGACTTTTTTGAATCCGCCCTGGCTTTCATGGCCGGCTACGGATTGAAATCCTTTCTCATCGCCCAGTCCCTGAACCAGATCGAGAAAGCCTACGGGGCGAACAATTCGATCCTCGACAACTGCCACGTCCGCATCAGCTTCGCCACCAATGACGAGCGCACCGCCAAACGCGTGTCTGATGCCCTGGGTACGGCCACCGAGATGCGGGCGATGAAAAACTACGCAGGCCATCGCCTGTCGCCCTGGCTGGGACATCTCATGGTTTCGCGCTCGGAAACGGCGCGTCCGCTGCTGACCCCCGGCGAAATCATGCAGCTGCCATCCGCCGACGAAATCGTCATGCTCGCGGGGACGCCGCCGATCCGGGCAAAGAAAGTTCGTTATTACGAGGACGCCCGCTTCACGGAGCGGATCCTGCCGCCGCCGGCGTTGGCCGGCGCACCGACGGCTTTGCCCGATGACTGGAGTGCGCTGGCGCCGCTTTCTCCCCCCATCGGGCAGGCGACTGGGATGACGTCCACCGAAGACGAGGATCCGGCCGGTTCCGAACGGCGCCAGCAACCGGAGCTCGCACGGTTGCCGCCGAGCGAAACGGCAATGCCGATGACCAACGAATTCGAGATCGAAGCGCCCGGCGACCTCGAAGACATCGAAGCGGTCCAGAACCGTCGACTTTCGACAATTGGCCAGAACGTTGCCCGGCAGGTCTCGCTCGATCCCGACGACGGCATGGAGTTGTAGGCACCATGCAGCAACGTCCCCGCAAGACGAAGGTCTCCGTCTACCTGGACAGCGATGTCATGGCGATGCTGGCGGACTACGCGTCCCGGCGCAAGCAATCGCTTTCCATGATCGCCGAAGCGGCGGTCGCGTCCTTCCTGTCGCCGGATTCCGACGAGCGGCGGGAGGCTGCGATCGCCAAAAGGCTGGACCAGATCGACAGGCGCCTCAACCGGCAGGAACGCGATACCGGGATTGCCGTCGAAACGCTGGCCGTGTTCATCCGCTTCTGGCTTGCCACCACCCCGGCATTGCCCGAACCCGCCGCCAATGCCGCGCGCGCCAAGGCCGCGGAACGCTACGAGGCCTTCATCACGGCACTCGGGCGCCGGCTCGCCAAGGGGCCCTTGTTACGGCAGGAGATCAGCGAAGACGAGGCGTGAAAATATCCTTGCGGCCGCGCCGGCCGAAGCGATTGCGTTCGGCACTTTGCGGACCGGGTATGCAATAGTCTGAAGGTATGCAACCTGTGCCCCTTGCGCCGAACGGTTAGTGCGGCCTTGCACTGCCCAAGGCGTCGATCTGCGCTATCACCTGTCGCAGATTTGCACTCATTCGCTGATAGTCGCCAAGCCGGCTTTGACTTGTGTATCGCCGCATTCCCTGACCGTTGACCTCGTAGGTCTGCATGGCGCCGCTACGCAGCGCGGTCATCAGCTCTTCGCAATTGTTGAGGTCGTGTTCGAGCTTGTCTCGAAGCTCCTTCATTGCTGCACCTCCTCCACTCACGTTGCTCGACACGATCCTTTTCCGCCCGCAAGATTCAGACCAATGCGGGAACCAGCCAGGACAGAAGCCCTGTCACAACCGTCCCGGCAGCCAGGATGGAAAAGATGAATCTGAAGAAAGCTGTATTGGAGGGCTGCCAATCGTCCCTGACGAATCTTGGCGCCTGAAAATCGCGTTCCTGGATAGACATCAATGGCTCCCCTAGCACTTCGGAACCCTGACACCTGAACCAGTGCGGTCCAGGCGCGGTCCCTAATCCGCATAATCAGCCAAGCGTGTTCCGGTTCCAGATTTGTTGAAGGGGTCGCGGTGCCATCAGCCCGGTCACCAGCGAAGCGGGACTGCAAGGAATGCTCCGCTGTCCACTCAATAGGGGAGAATCGTCTCTCCAAGATTCTCGGCTACCGAAGCGGGCTTGCGACAAATTCAGCGGGGGCCAAACGGAAGCGCTTTCGCCGAACGCCTGTCTTTGCACGCTGGGGTACTACGACGGCCGAAATTTCTTGAAACCAGACGACATGGCGTTTTCTTAATCATCCCCGTCCTGAGGCCAATGAGCGGCTTCCAGCGGGGTGAGATGGTGGCTTCCTACGAAAACACAGACCAGCGCGCTCGCAGCACACGCATGCTGCGCTCCGCCCTGGGAGCATCAATTGGCCGCTTCCTGGATGATCCAGAAGTTGTCGAGGTGATGCTGAATCCCGACGGTCGCATATGGATCGACCGTCTCTCCAAGGGGTTGACCGATACCGGTGAAGTTCTCGCAATCGGCGATGGCGAGCGTATCGTGCGACTGATTGCCCATCACGTCGGAGCCGAAGTCCATTTTCGTGCGCCTCGCGTGTCGGCTGAACTGCCGGAGACCGGAGAACGCTTTGAAGGCTTGTTGCCGCCGGTCGTAACGGGGCCGGCTTTCGCCATCCGCAAGCCCGCTGTCGCCGTCTTCACGCTTGAGGACTATGTCAGTGCGGGCATCATGGATGCCGCGCAGGCAAGAGCGCTGCGCAGCGCGGTTTCCTCGCGCGCCAACATCCTTGTCGCCGGCGGCACGTCGACCGGCAAGACCACACTGACCAATGCCCTGCTGGCCGAAGTGGCCAAGAGCGACGATCGTGTCGTGCTCATCGAAGACACGCGCGAGTTGCAATGCACCGCGTCCAATCTCGTTGCGTTGCGCACGAAGGATGGCGTTGCGACACTGGCTGATCTTGTCCGGTCAGCGCTGCGCCTGCGACCTGATCGCATTCCGATTGGCGAGGTGCGTGGATCCGAGGCTCTCGATCTTTTGAAAGCCTGGGGAACCGGTCATCCCGGTGGGATTGGGACCATCCACGCGGGTACCGGTATCGGCGCGCTGCGCCGCCTCGAACAACTCATCCAGGAAGCGGTTGTCACAGTACCGAGGGCCCTGATCGCCGAGACGATCGATCTCGTGGCCGTGCTTTCTGGCCGCGGTACCGCGCGGCGCCTGACCGAATTGGTCCGCGTCGAAGGGCTCGGTTCCGATGGCGACTATCGCACGACCGAAAGCATACAAAACAGGACTGGAGCTCCGTCATGATCCCGATCTGTCCGCGCGGCCTTCGCCGCGTCATCACCACCGTCTGCGTCAGCCTGCTGTTTGCGCCTGTCGCGCACGCGTCCGGCTCCTCCATGCCCTGGGAACAGCCGCTCCAGAAAATCCTGCAGTCGGTTGAAGGTCCCGTCGCCAAGATCATCGCGGTCATCATCATCATCGTGACAGGCCTGACACTGGCCTTCGGCGACACCTCAGGCGGGTTCCGGCGGCTGATCCAGATCGTTTTCGGTCTCAGCATCGCCTTTGCAGCATCGAGCTTCTTCCTGTCGTTCTTCTCATTCGGTGGCGGAGCGCTGCTGTGATGGCGCTCTCCTTCGAACATCTTGGTGCCGTGCCCGGCTACGCCGTTCCGGTGCATCGGGCACTGACGGAACACATTCTTCTGGGCGGCGCGCCGCGTGCCATCGCCATCGTCAATGGAACGCTCGCGGGTGCCGTTGGTCTCGGCCTGCGGCTTTGGCTGGCCGGTCTGGTCATCTGGGCGGTGGGGCATTTCGCGGCCGTCTGGGCTGCCAGGCGGGACCCCGAATTTGTGGAAACAGGCCGGCGCCATCTGCGCATTCCAAGCCATCTCGGCGTCTGACGGAGCGTCTGATGTTCAACCTTGCTGAATACCGGCGCTCCTCGGCGCTGCTGTCGGATTATCTGCCTTGGGCCGCACTGGTCGGAGACGGCGTCGTCCTCAACAAGGATGGCAGTTTCCAGCGCAGTGCCGCATTCCGGGGACCTGATCTGGAATCCGCCGTTGCAGCCGAACTCGTTGCCGTTGCCGCGCGGCTCAACAATGCGCTGCGCCGCCTCGGGTCTGGCTGGGCGATCTTTGTCGAAGCGCAAAGGCACGAAGCGGCGATCTATCCCGACAGCCGCTTTCCTGACGTCGCCTCGAGCCTGGTCGATGCCGAGCGAAAGGCCGATTTCGAGGCCGCCGGCGCGCATTTCGAGTCCCGGTATTTTCTGACCTTCACCTGGTTGCCGCCGGCAGAGGAAGGCGCGCGCGCCGAGGCGTGGCTTTACGAAGGCCGCGACCATGCCGGTGTGGATGCGCACGAACTGCAACGCGGCTTCGTCGATCGGTCCAACCGCATACTGGCGCTGCTCGATGGCTTCATGCCCGAATGCGCCTGGCTCGATGATGCCGAAACCCTCACTTACCTTCACTCGACCATCTCGACGCAGCGGCAGCGCGTGCGCGTCCCCGAGACACCGATGCATCTCGATGCGCTGCTCGTCGATCAACCGCTGACGGGTGGCCTGAAACCGCGCCTGGGCGATCAACACCTGCGCGTTTTGACAATCGTCGGTTTTCCCAGCGCGACGACGCCAGGCATTCTCGACGAGCTGAACAGCCTCGCTTTTCCCTATCGCTGGGCCACGCGGGCGATTCTGCTCGACAAGGTCGAGGCCACAAAGCTCGTGACCAGGATCCGGCGGCAGTGGTTCGCCAAACGCAAGTCGATCGCCGCGATCCTCAAGGAGGTCATGACCAACGAACAGTCGGTTCTGGTCGATACTGATGCCGCCAACAAGGCCGCCGATGCGGATGCCGCGCTGCAGGAGCTTGGTGCCGACCATGCCGGCCAGGCCTATGTCACCGCCACGGTAACTGTCTGGGACGCCGATCCCCGCATTGCCGATGAAAAGCTGCGGCTGGTCGAAAAGGTCATCCAGGGCCGCGACTTCACCGCGATGACGGAGACCATCAATGCGGTCGACGCCTGGCTGGGCTCGTTGCCCGGCCACGTCTACGCCAACGTGCGGCAGCCGCCGATCTCCACACTCAATCTCGCCCACATGATCCCCCTCTCCGCCATGTGGGCGGGGCCGGAACGGGACGAGCACCTCAAGGCTCCCCCCTTGCTCTACGGCAAGACCGAGGGCTCGACCCCGTTCCGGTTTTCCCTCCATGTCGGCGATGTCGGCCACACCCTTGTCGTCGGTCCGACCGGGGCAGGCAAATCCGTGCTGCTCGCGCTGATGGCGCTGCAGTTCCGCCGCTACGACAACGCGCAGATCTTCGCCTTCGATTTCGGCGGATCGATCCGTGCTGCCACGCTGGCCATGGGCGGCGACTGGCACGACCTCGGCGGTGATCTGACCGAGGCGTCGCAGGACACGGTCTCCCTGCAGCCGCTGGCCCTCATCGAGGCCGTTCCGGAACGTGCATGGGCGGCAGACTGGATCGTCGCGATCTTGCGGCGCGAAGGCATCGCGATCACGCCCGATGTGAAGGAGCACCTCTGGTCGGCGCTGACGTCGCTTGCCTCCGCACCGCCGCAGGAGCGGACCATCACGGGGCTGAGCGTCCTTTTGCAGTCGAACGTTCTGAAGCAGGCATTGCGTCCCTTTTGTCTCGGCGGGCCTTATGGCCGCCTGCTCGACGCTGAACACGAATTTCTCGGTGCGGCTCAGGTGCAGGCCTTCGAGATCGAAGGTCTGGTCGGCACGGGCTCGGCATCGGCGGTGCTGGCCTATCTGTTCCACCGCATCGGCGATCGCCTGGACGGCCGACCGACCTTGCTGATCATCGATGAAGGCTGGCTTGCCCTCGACGACCAGGACTTTGCCGGACAGTTGCGGGAATGGCTGAAAACGCTGCGCAAGAAAAACGCCAGCGTGATCTTCGCCACGCAATCGCTGTCCGACATCGGCAATTCGACTATTGCGCCGGCGATCGTCGAAAGCTGCCCGACGCGTCTTTTCCTGCCGAACGAGCGCGCGATCGAGCCGCAGATCACCGAGATTTACCGCCGCTTCGGGCTCAACGACCGGCAGATCGAAATCCTCGCCAACGCCACGCCGAAACGCGACTACTACTGCCAGTCCCGGCGTGGCAACCGCCTGTTCGAGCTCGGCCTCGGCGCTGTCGGGCTGGCGCTGTGCGCGGCATCCTCGAAATCCGATCAGGCGCTGATTTCGCGCCTTGTCGCCGAGCAGGGCCGCCAGGGCTTCCTGGCCGCCTGGCTGACAGCACGCGGGCAGGGCTGGGCGAGCGAATTCATCGCGGACCTTGCAGCATCCCCATCACCAACCGCTGAGGACATCCGGCCATGAAAAGCCTTTCGTCGAAAACGCGCTCGCTCGTGCTCGCGACAAGTCTGTTTGCACCTGTGATCCTTTCACCCATGGCGATGGCGCCCGCATTGGCGTGGCGCATTGTCTTCGATCCCTCGAATTATGCACAGAACGTGCTGACGGCGGCGCGCAGCCTCGAGCAGATCACCCACCAGATCACCTCGCTGCAGAACGAAGCGCAGATGCTGATCAACCAGGCCCGCAATCTCGCCAGGCTGCCGTTTTCTTCGCTACAGCAGATCCAGCAATCGGTCGCCAGGACCCAGCAGCTGCTTGGTGAGGCGAAAAACATTGCCTTCGACGTCCAGCAGATCGATCGGATGTTTCAGCAGAATTATGCAGCCATTCCGATGTCGGCGACCGAGCAGCAACTCGTCGCCGGCGCGCGCTCGCGCTGGCAAAACACCGTCGGCGGCCTGCAGGACGCCTTGCGCATCCAGGCCGGGGTGGTCGGCAACATCGACAGCAACCGCGGCCAGATATCGGCGCTGATTGGCCAGAGCCAGAATGCGACAGGTGCGCTTCAAGCGGCCCAGGCTGGCAACCAGTTGCTTGCCGTGCAGTCGCAGCAATTGTCGGACCTGATCGCCGTGATTTCGGCGAACGGCCGCGCCGGCGCCCTGACGGAGGCGGAAAGAAGCGCTGCCGCCGCACAGGGCCGGGAGCAGCGGCGTCGTTTCCTCACGCCAGGCGCCGGCTACCAGGCCGGCAGCGCCCGCATGTTCAACGGCAATTGATCGCCAGGGATCAGCCCCATGGATGCCCGAATGCTCATCCGGCTGGCTGCCGTCCTCGCCCTGGTGGCCACGGCGGCGGCTGCAGCACTGGTGCACAAACAGGAGGCGCCGCCGTCACTGGCCGCCCGTCCGTTTCAGGCCGACTGGCAGGCGCTGCGCGAACGGCAAAGGCGCTGCCAGCAGCTCGGTGAAGCGGGCGCTCTTGATGCGGCGTGCCTGCAGGCCTGGGCCGAGACACGCGACCGTTTCCTGCGTTCGGCGCCGAATGCGCATTTGTCCGGCCAGGAGCAGTGAGCATGGGCGGCGCCGGCGTCATCGACAATTTCCTGGCGGTCTTCACCCGCTACATCGATACGGGCTTCGGCCTGCTTGGCGGCGAGGTCGCGTTCGTCGCCAGCACGCTGATCGTCATCGACGTGACCCTGGCAGGGCTGTTCTGGAGCGCCGGCGCCGATGACGACATCCTGGTCCGGCTGATCCGGAAAACGCTTTTTGTTGGCGTCTTCGCCTATCTGATCTCCAACTGGAACAGTCTTGCCAGGATCGTCTTCGACAGCTTCGCCGGTCTTGGCCTGAAGGGTTCGGGAACCGGCTTCTCGACGGCGGACCTGATGCGGCCCGGCAAAGTGGCGCAGACCGGCCTCGATGCCGCCAGGCCGCTGCTGGAATCGATTTCCGACCTGATGGGCTGGGTGGCGTTCTTTGAAAACTTCATCCAGATCGCCTGCCTGCTGTTCGCCTGGGCGCTGGTGATCCTCGCCTTCTTCGTCCTGGCGATCCAGCTCTTCGTCACGCTGATCGAATTCAAGCTGGCGACGCTGGCCGGCTTCGTGCTCATCCCGTTCGGTCTTTTCGGCAAGACGGCGTTCATGGCCGAACGTGTGCTTGGCGCCGTCGTCTCCTCCGGCATCAAGGTGCTGGTGCTGGCGGTCATCATCGGCATCGGGTCGACCCTGTTTGGCCAGTTCACGCAAGGCTTCGCCGGGCAGACGCCTTCGATCGACGAATCCATGGCGGTGGTGCTGGCAGCCCTGTCGCTGGTCGGGCTCGGGATTTTCGGCCCGGGCATCGCCAATGGACTGGTCGCCGGCGGACCGCAGATGGGGGCGGGTGCGGCGGCCGGAACCGGGTTTGCCGTTGCCGGCGCCACCGTGGCGTCGATCGGTGCGGCTGGTTTGGCTGCCCGGGGCGGTCTTGCAATGGGATCCGGTGCCGGCGCGGCAGTCCGGGCAGGGGCGGGCGCGGCCGGCGCCGCGAGCACGGCCTATGGTCTCGGCGCTGCCGGGCAGACGGGAACCGCAGGCGCCGTGTCGGGCTTTGCTGGCGTTGCCAGTGCAGCCGGCAGTGCTGTCACCGCACAGCTGCGGCAGGCCGCAACGTCTCTTCAGTCGGGTTTCTCGGATGGTAGCAAGGCTGCGTTTGCGGCTACCGGAGGGTCGTCAACGGCTGGAACCATTGGTGATGCCGCGTCATCGACCGGCGACGCCGGGCAGACGCCCGCCCCGACCAGCGATGGGGCGCCCGACTGGGCCCGGCGCATGAAACGCGTCCAGGCGATCAGCCATGGCGCCAGCGCGGCAGCCCACGCCCTGCGCGCCGGCGACAGCCACAGTTCCGGTTCCTCGGTCAACCTATCCCAAAGTGAGCGCTCATGAACCCTTTCAAGCGACCCGCCGCGCATTACGGCAAGACCCCCCAGCCCGTGACCCCCTATCAGAAAGCCGCCCAGGTCTGGGATGAGCGGATCGGATCTGCCCGCGTCCAGGCCCGCAACTGGCGCTACATGGCGTTCGGATCGCTTGTCCTGTCGATGGGCTTTGCCACCGCCCTGGTCTGGCAATCTGCACGAGGGTCGGTCGTGCCCTGGGTGGTCGAGGTCGATCGGCTCGGCGAAGCCCAGGCCGTTGCCCCCGCCGTTGCCGGCTACCAGCCGACCGACCCGCAGATTGCCTGGCATCTGGCCCGCTTCATCGAACAGGTCCGCTCGGTTCCTGCCGATCCGATCATCGTGCGACAGAACTGGTTGCGCGCCTATGAATGGACGACCGATCGCGGCGCCGGCGCCTTGAACGACTATGCCCGCACCAATGATCCCTTCGCGCGGATCGGAAAGCAGCAGGTCTCGGTCGAGGTGTCGAGCGTCATCAGAGCTTCGCCGGATTCGTTCCGTGTGGCCTGGGTCGAACGCCAGTATGAAAACGGCAAGCTGGCCGTGACCCAACGCTGGACCGCGATCCTGACCATCGCGCTGCAGCCGCCGCGCGATGGCGAGCAATTGAAGGCCAATCCGCTCGGCATCTATGTCAACGCCATAAGCTGGTCGCGGGAGATCGCGCAATGATTGCTCCCGTCATTCGTAACGCCGCCAGGCCGTCGGCACGGCCTCGCAACCGGCTCGCGTTGATGTTGCTTGCAGCCGCCTTGCTCGAGGGGTGCGCCGCCAGGCCGACGCGGCAATTCAGCTACGATGCGTCCGTGCCGCCATTGCCGCCGGTCGCCGCCGCGCTGCGTGACACGGTGCCCAGGCCGCTGCTTGTCCCGCCGGCGTGGCGGCCTGCGCATGGCGGGATCGCTGCCAGCTCGGCGACCGGCCGTGTCGAGAGCGCCAATGCGGCGGCGCGTGTCGAGCCGCGGCGCGAGGGCTATTTCAACGCCATCCAGGTCTATCCGTGGAGCGAGGGCGCCCTCTACCAGGTCTATGCCGCGCCAGGCCAGATCACCACGATCGCGCTCGAGCCGGGAGAGACCCTAAGCGATCCCGGTCCGATCGCCGCGGGCGACACCGCCCGCTGGATCATCGGCAATACCACAAGCGGATCGGGCGACGGCCGCAGGGTGCATGTCCTGGTGAAGCCATCCCGGCCGGGGATATCGACCAATCTGGTCATCGCCACCGACCGGCGCACCTATCTGATCGAGCTGCGTTCGGGGGAAAAACCCTACATGCCCTCGGTGGCGTGGAGCTACCCGTCGTCACCGGCATCGCAGCGTCCGGACAGGGCTGCGTCCCCCGTCATCCCCGGGGCGGCGGCGCGCAATTATCGCTATGGCCTGGCCGGCGATGCGCCGCCCTGGCGGCCGGTCACGGTCTATGACGATGGCCGCCGCGTCTATGTCGAATTTCCGCGTGGCATCGTCCAGGGCGAGATGCCGCCGCTGTTCGTGAGCGGGCCGGACGGCGAGGCCGAAATCGTCAACACCCGCATCCATCGCAATGTCCTCATCGTCGACCGCCTGTTTGGAGAGGCAGAGTTGCGTCTGGGCAGCGGCGAGCGCCAGCAGGTCGTCAGGATCGTCCGCAACGGCAAAAGGGGGGCGATATGAGCGGGGACGAATTTACGGCGCCGATGCGGCTTCGCGCCGAGCCACCGCGTGTCACGCGGCTGTCGCGGAAATTCCTGATCGGCCTCGGAACCGCGGCTTCCCTGGGGATCGGCATTGCGCTGATCTACGCCTTCCAGGCACGCAAGGGCGCGGCCGACAGCGAAGAGCTCTATTCCACATCCAATCGGCCGACAGCCGATGGTCTCGCGGCATTGCCGCGCGACTATACCGGGCCAATCCTTGGACCAGCCTTGCCGGGGGATCTCGGGCGGCCGATCCTCGACGCTCAGAACCGCGGACAGCCGGTGATTGCCCCGACCATGATGGCGCCGTCCGTCGACGAGGCAGAGCAGCGGCGGCGCGCCGAGGAAGAAGCCGCGCGCACCAGCAAGGTCTTCTTCCAGACCGAGCCGCGATCCGGCGCGTCGATGCCGGCTGGCGGGGCTCCAGGTTTGCCGGGCAGTCTAGAGGTCGAGGGACAACTGGGTGGAACCGGCGCGAAGGACCGGCAACAAGCTTTTCTCGATGCCGACGTGTCGCGTCGCGTCGTTGCGGCGGACCGGGTCATGCCCGCGCTCTCGCCTTTCGTGTTGCAGGCAGGTGCGGTGATCCCTGCCGCGCTTGTCACCGGCATCCGCGCCGACCTGCCCGGGCAGGTCGTCGCGCAGGTGACCCAGAACGTCTACGACAGCCCCACCGGTCGATCGCTGCTGGTGCCGCAGGGGACCCGCATCATCGGGCAGTACGACAATGGCGTCGGGTTCGGCCAGCGCCGGGTGCTTCTGGTGTGGAACCGCCTGATCTTCCCCAATGGGCGTTCGATCGTGCTGGAGCGCCAGCCAGGTGCCGATACGCAGGGCTATTCCGGACTTGAAGACGGCGTCGACAACCATTGGTGGGACCTCATCAAGGCTGCGGGGCTTTCGACCTTGCTCGGGGTCGGGGCCGAGCTTGCAAGCGACGACAACGACCGTCTGGTCCGGGCAATCCGCGACGGTGCCCAGGACACCATCAATCAGGCTGGGCAGCAGATCATCCAGCGCCAGCTGCAGGTTTCACCGACGCTGACGATACGACCGGGATTTCCAGTCCGCGTCATCGTCACGCGCGACCTCATCCTTGAACCCTACGGGAGCTGACCATGGCAAAGCTGAAACTCGGGGCCCTGGCCGACGACAAGCCCGTAAAGCTCACCGTCGAATTGCCCGCCGCGCTGCATCGTGATCTCGCGGCCTATGCCAACCTCCTTGCCAAGGAAACCAGGCAATCGCCCGCCGAACCTGCCCGCCTGATTGTCGCGATGCTTGAGCGGTTCATGGCCACGGACAGAGGTTTTGCAAAAGCCAGACGCGCTGTACCGGCAACAATGCCGGACTAGACATGTCAGATGTGTCGCAGCTTCGGATTCACCTGCCTCCTTGCCGTGGCCACAAAGCGCAACAGTGCGCGCTTGGGATTGGAATCCAACCACACCGCGTTGACCTGCGCGACGCTTGCCAGGCCGTGGAGAGATTTCCAGATCGTGAAATCAGGCGCGGTCGAACAGGCGCTTTCCTCGGCCAAGGCGATGCCCTGGCCCAACTGTACCTTCAGGACGCGCGTTGCATCGCTGCCGCTACACGGGTGGAGCGACGGCGCCTTGTCAACGCCAGCGGCCGCCAGCAGAGAGCACAGCTGGGCGTGTTGTGATGGTGAGACCAACAAGCGTTCGCGCGCCAGATCCGCCCAGCTCACAGACGGCTTTCGGCCAAGCGGATGATTGGCTGACAGCAGGACAAACAACCGCTCACGCTCGAAGGCTCCAGTCGCGCAAGTCCCGTCGGACATGACGGCGGAGGTGAAGACAATGTCGATCTGCCGTCGGCGCAGCGCCGACATCGCCGGCTCTTGCTGGATATCCTCGATGTTCACGGCCACATCGGGATAGAGGTCGCCGAAGCGGCGGATCGTGGCTGTCAGGAATTTTCGCCCGGCGAGCGCGGACAATCCGATCCGCAACGTCCTGGTGTCCCCTTTGGGCATGTGCTCTGCGGTCAGCACGTCTCGCAATCCCTCATAGTGACCGCGCGCCGCCGCGACCCATGCCTGGCCAGCTTGGGTGAGATGGACACCATGCACGTGACGATGAAAAAGCTTGACGTCAAGATGCTGTTCGAGCGCCACGATGTTGCGGCTTACGCTGGACTCTCTCACCCGCAGGACCTTCGCCGCCTGCCGCAAACTGCCATGGTCGGCCGCCGTGAAAACACAGTCGAGGCGGCGAAGGGCGTTGCTCATGTGGTGCACCGCTCCAGATCCTAACGCACCTGTTCGGTTGCAACGTCGTCGGCGGGATCGCGCGGCAGCGTGGTGTCGTAGACATATTCGTGCGGAATGGCAGGCTCTTCCATCTGGCGCAGATAACGATCCAGGTTATCCTTCGCATTGCTCGCGGCAAGGCTGTAGAAATTCCCGCTGTTCCACGTCATCGCGCAGTATCTGAACTGCGAGCGGATCGCATCTGACATCTGCGCCAGCGACACTTCGTTGTTGAACATGGAGTCGAGCACCAGGGATTTTTTCCGTTCGATTTCGTCCGGCTGGAAGTAGCGCGCCTTGAAGCCATGATCTTTCTGGTTTTCGCGCCGCACGTATTCATCCACGTCCTGCGTGCGGAACTTCTCCACGAAGACGAAGATGCCGTCGTCCTTCAGATGCTGGCCGACATATTCGATCTGTTTCGCCCTGTTCGGGGAGTACATCTGGAAGGTGGTGTCTTCCAGGATGAGATCAAACCCGTTTGCGAATTTGGTCAGTCGCGGGGCTCCCTGCAGCACATCCTTGGTAAGCCGGTGGAAGGGGCCGACAAAGAACTCGGCATGGGGTGGCTCGCCATAAGAGAGGAAACACTCATGGTTCTCCGGATTCGGGCTGCATGAGAGCGTTTCGATGTGCCCACCGGCGAGTTCCGATAAGGTCCTGGCCATTGTTCCTTCTGCCGTTCCAAGGCTGTAGAGGGTGAGCGGGACCGAGCGTTGAAGCGCGTATTTCAAGACCGCATGCGCCATCCGGCACTCTTCTTCCAGCCTGTAGGGAATGCTGCTGTGATAATGCTGATCGAAATGGCCTTGCCGTGCCGCATGCAGGGCAACCAGCGTGCGAAGCAGATCTTCACGCGGAAGCAGGCGGGTGTCAGCCATCGGCTTTCGGATAGGCTTTCCACTCCTGCCTGCTGCGGTCGAGCCGAAGAAGCCACTCAGTTCGTTGATGCGCGGGCCGCGATCGCACTCGGCCAGGAAGTCGTCAAGACCTCGCATTCCAACTCGCCTCCTCGCAGTCGATAGAGCGGTGAGATGCCGAAAGCCCGACCGGAAGAACCTTCAAGAAATCTGGAGCCGTTGAGTATTTCGGCTCGGTCAAGCAATGGCTGAGGCTGCCGGTAGACCTGGAAAATAGAAATCGCTTTCCTGTAATTGCAGGCTTTTCGAAAAGGTCACATGTTCTGCCTACCCTGAGTTATTTTTTAGTTGTCGAATAACCCGGAGTTCTCCACATCTCCCTGCACTGCGATTTCTACGCAAGCGGGAGAGCTTTCTTGTGGGAGAAATAGTTTGCCTTGATCCACGACTTATCAGGCGATCCCGCCAATGCAGCTTCGTCCATCATTTTGAGGATTGGGGCAGGGTGCGCGCCGACCTCATCAAGCGGACGGGGCTTGAGCGGCAGGAAACAAGTCTTGCCCGGTCGAGCCATGCTTTCATTGTCAACCTGCAAGGTGCGGTGTCGCGTGGCGAGGATGTCGTTGATGGCCGACGCCTGCCGTTCGCGCCTCGGCGCGCAGGGTCGTTGATCTACGTTCCACCAGGAACTGAGTGGCTCGGGTGGGACGAAGGCGAAGCAACGGCGGCCTATCTGCTGGTGTCGGTTCAACAAGATCTCGCAGTCGATGTGTTTGCCGAAAAGATGCGGCATCGTCTGCCCAATCCACGGCCCGCCATCGGTTTCAGAAACAGTGCCGTTGAAATGGCCTTGCAACGCATTGCGATGGAGGTCACCCATCCTGATCCGCTCAGCGTGACAATGGTCGAAAGCCAGGCCATGCAGCTCATCGTGCAGATGGCCCGGATGAACGGCTTCCCGCATAACCCTGCCAAGGGTGGCCTCTCGTCCTTCGATCTCAAGCATACACTTGAGATGATCGACACATCGAACAGGACGCCAACACTGGCAGAGCTTGCCAATGCGGTTGGGCTCAGCCGCTTCCATTTCTGGCGCGCCTTCAAGCAGTCGACCGGGATGACGCCATACGCTTTTATGGCAAAGCGCCGTTTGGAAAAGTCATCCGAAATGCTGCGAACGACCACCTTGTCAGCGACGCAGATCGCACTGGAGTGCAATTTCGGAAGCTCCAGCCATTTCACGACCGCATTCAAGCGGGCGTTTGGCGTGACGCCGACAGAGTTTCGAAATCTCTGCCAGACCTAGCGTTGCACTGGCTCGTTTTCAGCAAGTTCCGGCAAATTGGAATAGCATGTGGAAGCGACGCCCGCCGCACTTGTGCCACCAATGGGGCAACTGGGGGCAAACATGTCAATCAGGAGCCCGTGCCGACCTGCCCGCAAGACGATCGGCCGACTTTCAGGTCCGTCGCGGTATGGCCTTCTCTTCAGCGCGGCGTTGGGCGCATTCGGCCGCAACGGCTATTTTCTCACGGCATCCTGGATCCTGGCGGAACGTGGCTACGGCAGTGCCGGCCTCGCGATTTTTCTTGCGATCGTCAGCGCGACGGAGTTTATCCTCAGTCCCGTTGCCGGCTTGCTGGCCGATCGCTTCAACAGGCGTCGGTTGCAGGCGATGGCAGACCTTGGACGCTTCATTGTAAGCCTGGCAACAGCGTCTGCGCTCCCGAACGTCGCTGCTCTGCCGGCGATGTGCATGTCCGCAGTGTTGTTTTCCTTCTGCGACCGCGTCGCGCTAACCGCCGGCCAGTCGATGATACCGGCAATCGTCGCTGGCCGTGACAGCGCAACCTGGAATTCGATCGTCGTCCTTGTCATGCAGACTGGCAATTTCGGCGCGGCGCTTCTCATCGGAATGCTGCTGGGCGGGTATGCTTCGGCAGTGCCCTTCGCCGTGCTCGCCGCCTCCTTTCTGTTCGCCGCAATCATAGTGGCCTCCACGAACACGTCGACTGCGTCGCGCGGTTGTCGCCCACAGCTGACAACGGTCCTGGAGGTCAAACCAGGCTTCCGACGGCTGGTTGTCGCCTACGCGTTTTTCTACTCAAGTGCCGTGCTTTTCAGCGTGATGGGATCGAGCTTCGTTTTCGCCGAGCTGAAAGGCACTGCAGCGGATTTCGGCGTGCTTGAGGCGGCATGGTCGATTGGTTCGTTGCTGGGAGCCGTCTCCTTGGCGGCGGTACGGCCAAGGATCAGCGCCGACAGGCAACATCTGTGGCTATTGGGCACGATCGCGCTGATGTTCATCACATTGCGGTATTCGCACACGCCATGGACGACACTGCTTTTTGCATCCGTCGGTTTCCTCTACAATCTGGGACGCGTGAGCGTTGAAGTTGCGTTTCAGTCGCGTGTCGCCGCTGCTTCACTCGGCAGGGCGAAAGGCGTGATGCACAGTGTCGCCGTGGCGCTGAGCCTGATGGTCTTCGCAGCCGTTGCCGCGGTGGGAGATCGAGCCGTTCCTTCGACGATTTTCTTCGGCTTCGGCGTGATTCTGCTCATCGGTATTTCCGTGTTGACCGTCTTCCATCGACAACCGCAAGAGAAGGGCAAATCGTGAGGTGGACAGCCTAGCAAACGACATCGAGAAAAAAGCGGCGATCGTCGAAACGCTGGCCGCGCTCTATCCGTGGATGAAGCCGTTCTATCCGCGCCCGCTTCGGGACTATGCGTCTCGCCTTTATACTGCTCCGGCCCGGACGACCTCGCCAGAATGTCGGACCATGGCCCTGCACAAACTGCTTGCCGTCATGAAAAAGGCCGCAATCCGAGCCGGGCTGCCGGCCGAAACTGCGGCTGAAGTCTGCAGGGACTTCAACGAACGTCGTGTGCTGCAGACCGGGCCGCATCTGCTCCTCCTTCTCGAACCCGAGGCCTTCTACACGCACGTCTTCAGCCTCTTGGGGCTGTCCGCCCACAATAGCTTGAGCTACGTCTCCTACGCGGTTTCGACGATGAGCCTGGTGGAACGAGCGCGTAAAGGACCCGGCTGGCTGACCGTCGATGGCAGGGCCATCAACGTCTTT
The DNA here is from genome assembly GCF_058790995.1 of Mesorhizobium sp. EU05-FHT14A09. Classification (NCBI taxonomy): domain Bacteria; kingdom Pseudomonadati; phylum Pseudomonadota; class Alphaproteobacteria; order Hyphomicrobiales; family Phyllobacteriaceae; genus Mesorhizobium; species Mesorhizobium sp. EU05-FHT14A09. The sequence continues at coordinate 165,403 of NZ_JBYTDF010000012.1, read as the reverse complement.
GGTCTCAGCAGAAGTCGCATGATCGGCTACAGCCTGCTCACGGGGAACGGACCTTACCGCTTCGAACTGGCATCCATGGACGACGGCGAGCAGGGCGACGCACTGCTCTATCTGCGCAACCTTCTTCCAGAAGCGCAGTTCGAGCGGCCCGCTCAGGCCATCAAGGCGGCGAACGTGTCGCTATGGCCGCGGCTGTTTGGAGATCGTTTCACTTTCCTGCAACTCGACGATGAAGATGGTGCGGAGCTGGTGGCGGATCACCTGTCGGAGCGTTCTTCCTGGCTGCGCACGCGACTGGTCGAAAGTCCCAAGATGGCATCGAGCATTTTGGAGATCATGGACCATTTGGCCGCAGGTGCTTGGGCCGGCTGGTTCACCCGTGGTACCGATTTTTTCTGGGCGTATGAAAATGGCAAACGCCTGCCCCTTCGGTTGGTAGGACGTGACCTGGTTCACCAGGATACGGGTGCAAGGGTGGTGCCCTTCGAGCCGGCCGAACTCGTCGAGAAGCTGCTGAACCGCAGTCTCGTCCCGAACATGTTCCTTGCTTTCCTGGTGTTGGCGATCCTGCCTGGCGTGCGGGTACTCGGCGGGAGCCATCAGCCCATTTACTATCCTCTGATGCGCTATGTGGTGGTGCGTGCGATCGATGCTCTTGGCGTCGATGCGGAACTTCGACAAGCCATGGAGTCAGACGATTTGCCGGGAGCGTGGGGACACCGCGTCCTTGACGACAGCACCTCTCCCAGCGAATTGCTTGGTCATGGAGGCTCGAGGAAAAGCGACGCCCTGATCGGCAAGTGCGGCGATCTCGCCTTGATCGACGCGTGCGGGGCGATGAACAGCTTCACGCAGGATGAAGCCTGGTCAAAGTTGGCGAGGCAATTGGACAGGGGCGTTGTTTCGGCAACCGATCCTGAGTGGGCGCTCACCTGATGGGTGACCAGCGACTGTTGTGCCTTGCCTGTCCCGGTTCCCGGATGCTCGCCGAACGAATGGACGAGGAAATCACGCGGTGATCGTGCCGGCCCAGGCCCGTAAATCGCTGGCGAAAGCGTCAGGCTGTTCAGTCGGGGGAAAGTGGCCGCCACGGGAGTGCTCGCCCCAATGCATCAGATTGCACGCGCGCTCGACAAGAGAGCGTGGCGGGGCTGGATGTCGCGGGTCTGGCCAACACGCATAGCCCGTTGGTACCTCGATCCGCCGCCCTTTTGGCAGTACCCTGCTGTTTGCTTTTTCCGATGCGGTGTAGAGCCAAGTCGATGTCACGAACGTGTCGGTCATCACATAGAGCATGACGCTGGTCAGCAACCTGTCGCGACTGAAGGTCTCAAGCAGCGGTTGCCCGTGCAGATCTGCCCAGTCGTGGAACCTCTCAAGTATCCACGCAGCCTGGGCTACCGGCTGGCCGTGCATTGCATAAGCAAGCGACTGCACCCGTGTTGCTTGAAGGTGCGAATACGCTCCGAGCTGCTTTTCGCGATCGGCATAAAGTTGAAACCAGCGTCGTTCTGTTTCGTCGACAGGGGCGTCCTCGGGAACGGTTCCCAGATAATCAATATGCAGTCCGCGAAGCGACTGGGCATGGTCCAGCGCCATCCATGCACCGATCAGCACTCCCCAGTCGGTCCCATGGACGAGGTAACGGTCATATCCCAAAATCTCGCGCATCAGGCGATCGAACAAGGTTCCGATGCGTGGCGGGGCCATCAGGTGTTTGGGTCTCCCGGAAAAGCCGTATCCCGGTAGCGATGGGATGATGACGTCGAACGCGTCGTCAGCGTGGCCGCCATTGCGAGACGGAAAGGCCAGCGCCTCAACTGCAGGCCAGAACTCATAGGTCGAGCCCGGCCAGCCATGGATGAGCAAGAGGGGGCGCTTGCCATCAGCCTCGCCCCTGACGTGAACGAAGTGGAGTGTCTGCCCGTCGATTTCCGCCGTGAATTGGGCAAAGCGGTTGAGCTCTCGCACCATGGCTCCGAAATCAAATTCACCCGCCCAATAGGCACAGAGATCGCGTAGCGTTCGGGCATCGCAGCCGTGAGACCAGCCGGTGTCGCCGGGCTGATCGGGGAACCGATACGACCGTACCTGCGCCCTCAACGCATCGGCAGCTTTCTTCCTCCACTCCACTTTGAATGGTTTCATGACCGACGGTCCACTTCACGGTGAAAAACGACGGCGCTTTGCATCGACTGATGATGGTGAGCTTGGCTGCTTGTTGCGGGCAGCAAGCTCGATCACGCTGAGAGCCATTCATCGGCAGCTTTTGCCGCCGCCAATTCCATCGCGTCGGGCGCGAGGATGCCCGTTTTCTTGGTGAAGGCTTCGAATGCGAGGCGTGCCAGAGGTACACTGCCGTCGGTGAGAGCCGCACGAACTGCAGACAGAGCCTGCTCGTGGGTGGGGCTTCGCGAACCGACCCATTCGTTGAGGATTTCAAAGGCCTCTTCGACGGTTTCCACATCGCGTGGAAATCCAAGGCCGACAAAAATGGAAACGGGTTTCGCGAAGGGCTTCATGAGGGCTTCCTCGTTTATGAGCAACACCGAAATTATCGGCTTTGGTTCAAACGGACGATCCCGCGCTTCGTTCAAATGAATCCGTTTGGTGGAAGAAGACGCATTCAGAGCAACATGGGTTACCGTGATGGCGGGTCTGTGTGATCATAACAACGCCAGCGCTGGATCGAGTTTCACCGTAACGTGCAGCCGGCTCTCCATTTCATGGTAGGAATGGTCAATCGAGCCATCATTTTGAGGCTTAACCACATGATGCCGTCCTCATACATGACTGCCCGGCTGGCCACCGTCGTCACGGTGATCGCCGCGATCGTGGTTCTCTATGAGGCAAAGGAGTTGCTGCTCCCGCTGGCGATCGCGGTCCTGCTGACATTTGCACTGGCTCCGATCGTCTCCTTCCTCCGGAAAATGAAGCTGCCGCGGCTGGCGGCCGTGATCGGGGCCGTCGCCTGCGCCTTCGCGGTCATCTCGATCTTCAGTCTCATCGCTGCCAGCCAGGTTAGTCAGGTTGCGCAGGATATCCCGAAGTACCAATCGAACATCGTGGAGAAAATCCGGAAACTGAAAGAGACCGGTTCGGAAGACGGTGTCATCAGCCGCCTCGGGCGCGTGTTCGAGCGCGTCAACACCGAGATCAATGAATCGGCTTCCTCGGCAACCCCTGCGAGCCCGCAACTCCACGGCGAGCAGCGCCCGCTGCTGGTTCAGATATTTTCTCCCCAGCGACCCATCGAGACGTTGCGGAACATCATTGAACCCTTGGTCGGCCCCTTGGCCACGATGGGCCTCGTGATCGTCATCGTGATCTTCATGCTGCTCGAGCGCGAAGAGCTGCGCGATCGCTTCATTCGCCTTGTCGGCTACAGCGATCTTCACCGAACCACGCAGGCTTTGCAGGACGCAGGCAGCCGCGTCGGCAAATACCTGCTGATGCAGCTGGTTGTGAACATCACCTTTGGCGTGCCCTTGGCGGCAGGCTTGTGGCTTCTCGGCATTCCCAACGCGTTGTTATGGGGCATGCTCGCCATCGTTTTCCGCTTCGTGCCCTATATCGGGCCGGTCATTGCAGCGGTGATCCCCCTGTTCCTGGCGTTCGCGGTGGCTCCCAATTGGTCGTTGCTGATCTGGACGGCCGGGTTGTTCATCCTGCTTGAGCTCTTGAGCAACAATGTCGTCGAGCCCTGGTTGTACGGCTCCCGCACCGGGCTATCGCCGCTCGCGATCATCGTTGCAGCGGTGTTCTGGGCATGGCTTTGGGGCCCGATAGGATTGGTGCTTTCAACGCCACTGACGGTTTGCCTGGTCGTGCTGGGCCGGCACGTGCCTCAGTTCGAGTTCCTTCAGATTCTGCTCGGCGATGAGCCGGTTCTCGATCCTCACGAACGCCTGTATCAGCGCCTGCTGGCGGATGATCTCGATGAGGCCACCGATAACGCTGAAGAAATGCTCGAGGAGAAATACCTGATTGAGTATCACGCTGCCGTCAGCATACCCGCCCTGTTGCTTGGCGAACAGGATCGGGCGCGAGGGGTGCTGACAAAGAGCCAATCGTCCGATCTTGCCGAAAATGCGCGCCAACTCGTGGCGAACCTGAACGAGATCGCAGCGGAAGAGGAGGAAGACGAGCAAGACCACCAGGAAGACGGCAAGGATAGCAAAGCCGCAAGCAAGACCGATGAGGAGGGGGAAGACGAGTTCGACATCGATCTTCCGGACGGTTCCGGCAAATCGGTTCTCTGTATCGGTGGACATGGCGAACTGGACGACGTTGCGGCCGTGATACTGGCGCAGGTCATTTCCGTCGAAGGGGCCGAATGCGAGGCGGCGGGCCACCGTGACCTCGTTGCAGCCAGAATGCGCAGCCTGCCGCTGGAGGGGCGCAATTGCATCGTCTTAGGCTTTTTGAATCCCGACTCCCTGAAGTATTCCAGGTTCGCAGTGCGGCGCCTGCGGCGACTGGCCCCTCATGCCCGCATCGGTCTCGTCCTGTGGACGTCGCCCGGGAGTGAGCAGCCGTTCGATGAGAAGGAGCTCGCCGAACGACTGGAGGCCGACTTCATTGCGTTCAGTCTCGTAGACTGCGTGGTGGGAACGCTCTCGAACGACAAGCCGCGTGATGTTAGGCCGAGAAGGCAACGAAGCATCCGGCGTTCAGGCTTGGCGGACTCAATGCGGACAAAAGCCCCAACGCCGACGGAAGTGTAGGCATGAGATTATTCAGATTGGCGGTTCGTCGTGTTCCCGCAGTCGGCGGCCAGGTTCTTTGAACGAACGTGAGAATGATCGACGGAAAAGCGGTCCGGATTTGACTTGCAGGGCGGGTAAGCGTCGGTCGCTTGCACCAAAGTCAATTGATGACCGCAATCGCGATCGACACATAGGATTGCCCTGGTATGGAGGTCAGAATGGAAGAATACACTCCAAGCATCCTTGCGACCGCCTACCGCGAATTTGGCTACGTTTGCCGTTGATGCTTCTGAAGGTCCGACTCAGAGCGTCATGCGCGATCGGCAGGAGCGAGGTTTATCGCCAGCAGAGCACTGATTGCCTCTGCAGCGAAAACCAGACCGCTCCATGGGTCGCGGCCTTCAGTGCCGGCCGCGGCGACCATCCGCTTTAGAACGTCTTTCCCAGATTGATCAGGAAGCCGTTGTCGGCGTCGCCATTGCTGCCGAACAGCCCGCGATATTCGAGCCGCACGCCGAAATCCTGTGTCGTCTGGATGTTCATTCCGAGGCCCAGCATGAAGCGGTCCTTTGCCGATCCGTTGATCGAGGTGTGATAGAAAGGTCCATTGAACATGTCTGCGTAGTTCATTGTGATGGCACTGTCGCCCTGGAAATCATGCTGGTATTCCAGTCTGAGCTGCGGCGAGATCACCCCGAAGCTGACAGGTATTTTGTAGGCGAGTCGCAGGCCAAGATTGCCGGTCAAGGTGTCGATATCCTGCTCGCCATAGTGCAAGGCCGACAACGGGTCGCCTTTCTCGGTGAAGGCATCGAGCGTTGCGCGGGCAATGTCCAGACGCGCATAAGGCGAAACCAGCCAGTCTTCGACCTGATACTTGGCGCCCGCCGACACCGATGCAAACCACTGTCCACCGTCACGCTCGCCGGTAACGAATCCACCGCCCGACGTGAGGAAGCGCTTCGAATCGAATGAGAGCCATTGATATCCGAGCAGGCCGTCGATGAAGAAGTTCTGGCCAGGACGATAGCTGGCGTAGAGGCCGGCCGTGTATGCCTTTCCCGTGCTACGGCTTCCGTTGTCGCCGATGTCGCTGACGTCGCGGCCGTATCCGACGCCGAGGCCAAGCGCAAAAGCACGGCTGAAGCGGTAGTCGATACCGCCACTCAGCCCTGTCGTTTCGAACTTGTAGCCATCATTGCCTTCGCGGTCGCCAACATTGATCGAGCCGCCCGTCCAGATCGTCACCTTGCTGTGGCCGAAGCTGCCGGTTCCGAAGCCGCCTGGCGTGCTCGAAGTGGTGTTGTCGTCAAGGTAGGATTTGAACGGCATCTCCTTGCCTGCGAACTGGCGGCCGCCACAGGTTTGGCCGTGCGGAACGAGGTCATCTTTGCCGCACGTGCTGTTGAAGGAGAGAACGATTCCTTGGACGAACGCCAGGGTGTCGGTGGGCTCCTGGCTTTCTTCGCTGTCGTGCAAACCTTCCAGCCGTTGCTGGAAATTGCCAATCTGTGAGTTAGCGAACCGGCGCGTCGCCGCGGTCTGGGCATTGAGGATTCCCATCACCTCGCTGTCGCGCGTTGGATCGGGACGAGCCTGGACGTTGACGGTGATCGCCGTCACCGCCGAGGTTGCATAGGCGTTGCTGAGTGTGAAGGTGACGGTGACGGTACCTTCGAACGTAGCCGCCGGCGTGAAAGTCATCTGGTAGCCGTCAAGCGACGTCGTGCCCGAGGATGTTGGCGGTACCAACACCAGGCTTGCACCGGTGAAGGGGCCTCCGCTGGCGCCCTTGGCCAAGTCCACAATCACAGCCTTGCCGGAGACTGTGGAGACAGTTTGCGCAACCGGAACGGGGCGCGGTCTGACATTGATAGTGACGAGGGTCGGCGGCGTGGTGCCGCCCGGGCCGGTCGCAGTATACTGGAGCGTATCCGATCCGACGAATGATGTTCCGGGAGAATAGATGATATCGTTGCCACTCAGCGTGGCGGTGCCGTGGGCGGGCACACTGGCGATCGCGACCGAAGTGATCGTCCCGGAGTCGTTGCTCAAAACATTGATGGTGACTGGCTGGCCGTCGAGCGTATCGGCGGTGTCGGGATTGGCGACCGGCGGGTTGTTGGCCAGTGCCAGCGTGTAGGCGGCAGTTCCAGTGAAGCCGTGGCTGTCTGTTGCCGTCACCGCGAAGTTGAATGAACCGAAGGCCGTGGGCGTGCCGGAGAATGTGCCCGACGACGATAATGCTATACCGGGTGGAAGCGCGCCGCCGCTGAGTGCGAAGCTGTAGGGTCCTGTTCCGCCGGTGGCTGTAAGCCCCTGGCTGTAGGGTACGCCGAACTGACCGGCAGCGAGCGTCGAAGGAACAAGTGTGATGGTCGGTGCGGCGACCGCGAGCGTATAGTTCACGCTCACGGTTCCCGCGGTTCCAGTTGTGCTGTCCGTCACCGTCACCGTGAAACTGAAACTGCCGCTGACCGTTGGCGTGCCCGAAAGCACGCCTGCTGTCGAAAGCGTCACGCCCGCAGGCAATGCGCCTGCCGTGATGGCAAAGGTATAGGGCGCATTACCTCCGCTGGCTGTAACCGATTGGCTGTATGCAGTGCCAGCCGTAGCCGGTGGTACGCTGGCGGGCAACATGGCAAGCGTCGGAGCCGCGACAGTCAAAGAGTAGCTGTGCGTCCCTGTCTGGGTGTTGGCATCGGTGGCAGTAACGGTGAATGTGAACGTGCCCGATTGCGTCGGGATGCCCGTCAACTCTCCGGTTGGCGCCAGCGACAGCCCTGTGGGCAGCGCGTTCGGGATCGTGGCGAACGTGTACGGTCCGATCCCGCCAGAGGCGGCGAGGGTGGCTGAGTAGCTGGAGCCGGCGGTTGCATTGGGGATGGACGGCGGTGAAACGACGATGGTGGATGCTGCGACCTGGAGGACATAGTTCTGTGTGCGGCCAAAGGGCGCGCCGGTCCCGGTACTGCTGTCGGTGGCGCGCACTGAGAAGGTGAACAATCCCGTAACTGAGGGTGTCCCGGACAGCAGACCTGAGGCGCTATCGATTGAGAGACCTGCCGGCAGCGAGCCGGCACTGACCGCGTAGGTGTAAGGCCCTGTGCCGCCGGAAGCAGCGTATTGCTGGCCGAAGGCTGTTCCATACGTTGCGTTGAGGTTTCCTGCCGGAGGGGTCAGCGCCAGTGTGGGGGCGCTGATCGACAGGGTAAAGTTCTGCGCAACCGAGACGGGGCCGGCTCCACTGCTGCTGTCACTTCCAGTGACCGAGAGACTGAAGCTGCCCGCCTCGGTCGGAGTTCCGGATATGGTGACGCTGTCGGCAGTCGAGGCGCTTACGGAGAGCCCTGCAGGCAAACCGCTGACTGAAAGCGAATACGGCGCTGCGCCTCCGGATGCCGTGAAAGTCTGGGTATAGGCAGTCCCGACCTGCGCTGTCAGTGGGTTGGATGCGCTGACAATGAGGGTGGGGCTGCCCACCATCACGGACACGGTCGCTGGTGCGGAAGTCGCCGCGGAATTGGTCGCTGTGTACGTGAATGAATCGGCCCCGTGGAACCCAGGATTGGGCTGATAGGTGATCGTTGTTCCGCTGGCGATTGCCGTGCCGTTGGAGGGCGCCGATCCGATAGCGACGGAGGTGGGGGTGCCGCCCGTGATGTTGAGCGAGACAGGGTTGGCGCCGCTGTTATAGGCAACGGTCGCCGAGACCGGGTTGGCAACAGGAGGAATGTCCAGGACCGTCAAACTATAGCCGCGCGGGGCGCTGGAATAGGGACCACTCCCGGTGCTGCTGTCGGTTGCGGTTAAAGCGAAATTGAAAGTACCGGATGCCGTTGGTGTACCTGAGAGGTTGCCAGCCGACAGCGTGATGCCTGCCGGGAGAGCGCCTGCCGTGACCATGTAAGTATAAGGCGATGTGCCGCCGCTGGCCGGATTGAGCGGAGCCGAGTAGGCCACGCCCTGGGTGCCATTGGCGAGCGATGTGGCAGGGAGGTTAATCGTCGGCGGGGCGACAGACAGCGTGTAGGCTTGCGTTCCCCTGTATGGCCCCGGCGCACCGCTGGCATCCGTTGCCTGGACAGTGAAATTGAAGGTTCCGCCTGCAGTCGGGGTACCGGAGAGCACGCCTCCTGTAGAAAGCGTCATGCCGGCGGGCAACGACCCGACGCTGACGAGATAAGTGTAAGGCCCAATGCCGCCGCTGGCGCTGATGGTCGTGGTGTAGGCCGATCCGACCGCTGCGCCGCCCGGCAGCGTCGTCGGCGCCAAAACGATGGTCGGCGCTGCGTTGATGACGACGGTGACGGTGTGAAGTGTCAACCAGACGCCGCCGGTCGAAATCGTGGAATTGTCCTGCACTTTTATCGTGAAGGTATAGCTGCCTTGGGTGCTTGGGGTGCCGGAGAGCAGGCCGCCAGTGGATATCCCCAACCCGGGAGGAAGCGTGCCAGATTCATGAGAATAGGTATAAGGCGCGGTGCCGCCGCTGGTGGTGAATTGCTGGCTGTAGGCAACGCCTTCAGCACCGGCTGCCGGGCTGGTCGGCGAGACGACAAGCGTCGGCCCGTCCACCAGGAAACCGTAGCTTTTGTCGGCCGTGAGCGGCGTCGGGGTCGTCGAATCCGTTACATGAACGGTGTAGTTATAGGGACCGGAGCCGGTCGGCGTGCCGGAAATTCGGCCGCCAGCCGTCAGCGAAAGCCCCGGCGGAAGGCTGCCGCCGCCATTGGTGTAGGAATAGGGCGCCACGCCACCGCTTGAGGCCAGCGTCTGGTCGTAGAAAACGCCTACTTTGGGATTTGGCAGGCTCGCCGGGGTGACGCTGATCGGAGAGGACGCGGGCGTGATCGTGACATTGACCGTCACCACCCCAGCTGAGGCATCCTCGAAGGTGAACGTGTCTGTGGTGGCGCTGTCGCCGTTGTTAACATAGGTCAGCAAGCCTGCAGCGGCATTGTCGATCGTAACGTGGCCATGTGGGGGCTGCACCACGCGGTCCTGTGGATTCGTCCCGACCGGATCGCACGCCGATGCATTGATCTGTTTGCTTCCACCAGACACCACGGTGATGGCGATGGGCAAGGGACAGCCAACTGACGGCGCCGCGCGCGCCGGCGAAGGCGCCATGGCAGCAAGCCCGACAAGGATGAGAACGGTGAGCCACAGCCCCAAGCCGCCCGCCACGACACAGGCCGGCGCGGCGCGATACTTCGAATTCCAGTTCAATGCACGCCCCCATGCCGGAAGTTGTGTACACTTTAATACAGAAGCGCGGAATTCGGCGCCGAAAATGTATAGCGGAGTCTTCAGGACTCAATGATTTCTCTGACGGATTCCCCACCAAAGTAGATCACGAAGTTTTATTCATGTCTACCTTTCGATAAAAACACACTTGCAGAATCCGTGGATCGGGAGCAACGTCAATACGACATCGGGCATTGAATAGTTGGGGGAGCTGATGACCGAAGTTTTCCTCGGGCAGGTCATGATGACCGGATTTGCTTTTGCGCAGAAGGGTTTCGCCTTCTGCAACGGGGCGCTGGTCTCGGTAGCTCAGAACCAGGCGCTCTTTTCACTCCTAGGCACGACTTACGGTGGCAACGGCACCACGAACTTCGCCCTGCCCAACCTGCAGAGCCGCACACCGGTGGGATTTGGTCCGTCCGTGGATCCGGCTTGGCAGCCCTCGCCCTACAATCTGGGCGAGACCGGCGGCGCTGAAAATGTCACGCTGCTGACCCAGCAACTGCCGATGCACAATCATGTCGGCAACGCCACCAGCGCGACAGGCGCTGGGCGCAGCCCCGTCAACGCGCTTTATGGCACCACCGCCAACGCCATCTATGCACCACCTGCCGGGCGGGTGGTGACGCTGGCAGCTCCAACCGTCACTTCAGTCGGCGGCGGCCAGCCGCACCCCAACATCCAGCCTTACGAGACAATCAATTACAACATCGCGATGAACGGTATCTATCCGTCGCGCTCTTGACCTATGCCAGTCAGCGCAACGCTCTGAAGGGAGATCATCGATGAGTGAGCCATATGTCGGCGAGATCCGGATGTTCGGCTTTCCCCGCGTCCCCAATGGCTGGTTACCTTGCGATGGCTCGCTATACGCCATTTCCCAATATGATGCCTTATTCACACTAATCGGCACCACTTACGGGGGCGATGGACAGGTCTCGTTCGCCACGCCGCAGCTTTCCGGCCGCGTGCCGATCCACCAGGGCGCGGGCCCAGGTCTGTCGCGTTATGTCATCGGGCAAATGTCGGGAAGCGAGACAGTGAATCTTCTGCCCGCGCAGATACCCCAACACAATCACCCGATGACCGCGACCCCCTCGACAGCCAATTCCAAGTCCGTCGCCACCACGGTGGAACTCGGTGCTATCCCCGGTGACACGATGTACGTGACCGATATCAGTGGCGCGACACCCCTCATCACGGCCCCGCAATCGACGCAGGCCAGCGGTGGCAATTCAGCGCATGACAATACGATGCCGACCCTGACTGTGCAGTTCTGCATTGCCTGGGCCGGAGTTTTTCCTTCGCAGGGATAAGCGGCGCGCAGGCTCGCAAACGCAACCGGTTCAAAGATCGCAGGACGTCGCCATGACCACGCCTTTCATCGGTGAGATACAGGTTTTTGGTTTCAACTTCGCGCCGCGCGGATGGGCATTCTGCAGCGGGTCGCTCGTTCCGATTCAGCAATATTCGGCGATGTTCGCACTGCTGGGCACCAATTATGGCGGTAACGGCACGACAAATTTTCAATTGCCCAATTTCGTCAACCGCGCTGGCTGCAATCAGGGCCGGGGCCCGGGTGTTTCGCCGCGCAGCATCGGCGAGACATTCGGCGAAAACGGCGAGACGCTGACGATTGCCGAAATGCCGGCGCACATGCACCAGTTCACGATTTACAACCAGGCCGATCCGGCCAAGAAAGCGGCTTCACCCTCGGCCGGCAATGCTGTGACCACGCCAGCGAATACCACCGCCTTTGTCGCAAGCGCGCAGCCGAACCTGCAGTTCATACCGAACATGATTGGTTTTACCGGCAGCAACCAGCCGCACGAGAACCGCCAGCCATTCCTTGCCATGAACTACTGCATAGCGATGGCTGGCGCTTTCCCGTCATTTGGCTGATGACATCTGGCGACGGAAGGCGATTGCCTGCGTTTCCTTGCACGGCCGGCTCTCGTTTCCAGCCGCCGCGCGGCGCGACCCGCGCTGCCACGCACGACGACATCGCGTTCCTGCGCCGGCTCTATTGGTCTTTCCGGGCGCAGGACATGGAATATCTGCTATGGCCCATGGCAATGAAACTTGCGTTCATCGATCAGCAGTTTGACCTTCAGCATCGTCATTATGTGGCCAGATTCGCTGACGCCGACTTCCTGATACTGTTGGAAGGCGCTGAACCAATTGGACGCCTGTACATCGACTCCAGTGCCGAGCAATGGCACATCATCGACATCGGTTTCCTGCCGCAATGGCGCAATCTTGGCAAAGGGCAGGGCATGCTGAAAATGATCCAGCAGCAGGTTCTTGCGCATGCGGGTTCACGCGTTTTGCTGCATGTTGAACATCGCAATGTTCGTGCTCAAGCTCTTTATCGGCGCCTGGGTTTCCATCAAATCGATGCTGACGACACGCATCTTGAGATGCGATGGCCAGAACGGCCGCACCCTATCATCGTGGGCGCTCTCAGTTGAAAATCGCCTGATAAACGATGCCCTCCTTGTCCCGGGCGACGGGCACAAGGAATATTTCAAGCTTACCCAATGTGGTGTTTTTCATTTTGTAGAGCTTCTGCGGAAGCACCACCTGCGAGGCGCTTCGGAACATCAATGAGAAAGGTGACCGCCGCATCCCGGAAAAGCCGGTCTCCGGCAGTGGCCGAGCCTCTGCCAGGGTCAGTGCCACGGTACTTTCTCCAAGCTCGAGGTCGAAGGCGCCGCCGACACAACCTGCGAAATGGCCGAGCGTTACGATTTCCATGATCTGAGCCCCTTCAAGGCCAGGAACAACGGGCAAGGAATTTATACTGAGCCGTCAGTAACTCTGTCGCGGTTCTATAATTTATCGGAGTTTCTGAATTTGAGCGAGGCTTGTTCAAAGACAATTGCGATCGGCGGCAAAGTGCGTGACAGCTTTGTACCTGAATTCTGCAACTTGAACAAAGCATCCATACGGCTCCCCGGGGCGGGTGTCTCATTTGAGGGCTGGTCGCTTCTGGAGCGTATCGGCAAAGTGCAGAGATATTTATGTTTCGGAAGCCAATTGCACGTTCACCAGATCGCCCGGATTCTGGCTCAGGTAATCCGTGCTCAGCAAATCACGGAGCCTGGTGGCAGCAGCACTCAAAAAGCCGCCGTGGCGCATAACCAGGAAAACCGGGATGGTTAGTTTCAAATCACCGACATCGATCGTGGCGAGCGTTCCGGCAGCGCGCTCCTCGGCGATGCCACTTTCGGTCATCAAGGCCAGGCCAAATCCCGCTTCCACGAGGCGTTTCTGTGCGGTCAGGCTGTCCACAGGGGTCCACTCGACTTCGCCCAGACCAAACGTCTGGAAGACGCTGAACACGTGTGATGCCCAGATCTCGCGTTGCCCCGGGATTTCCGGGAAGGCCATCCATCGTTCGGTGACCAATTCAGCGAGCGACTTGATAGAGCGGCCAGCCAGGCCATGGTCCGTGGAGCAGGCAACCAGCATCTTTTCCCTGCCAAGACATTCATAGTGCAGGTCAGGCGAACGGTCGCGGTCATAGCGAATGCCGATGGTGGCTTCGCCACGCCGCACCAGATCACTCACCTCCGTGCTGCGGGTCGTCTGCAACGCCAGGTCCACGGACGGATAATCGGCCGCGAAGCGCTTCAATATGCTGGTTAGGCTTGTGCTTGCCAGGGTACCAACCACCGCCAGCGACAAGGGGCCGGCATTCTCGGTCTTGAGGGCTCTTACAGCGGTCTCGGCATCCTGGAGAGCCGCAAGCGCGCGCTCGGCATAAGGTAGCAGTACGCGTCCTGCTTGGCTTAGCGCAATGCCATTAGAAGTCCGCTCGAAGAGCGACATGCCGAGCTCGTGCTCAAGCAGGCCGATCCGGTGCGAGATGGCCGGCTGCGTGCGGTTCAAAGCGCGAGCTGCATTGGAGAAGCCACGTTGCCGGTAGACCATCAGAAACGTGTTCAGTGCTTCGCCATCCATGCGTTCGCTATAAACAATGTTTATGAGCCTGACAAATATTAGAAATTGGACGAATGCGGCCAACCTTAATAGGACTGTCCTCGCTCGCCAATTGCAGAGGAAATCGATAATGGCCGTCCAGATCGAAAAGGCGAAAGCGTTCAAGGCCCTTCACGCGGCGGAGCGCGGTTTCGTCATGCCAAATGCCTGGGATGCCGGAAGTGCAGTCGTCCTGGCGAGTGGCGGCGTCTCAGCGATTGGAACCACCAGCGCCGGCATTGCCTTCTCGCTTGGCAAACCCGACTTTGACATTCGCGATGCCGCCTCGGTGCTGACGCGGGACGAAATGTTCCAGCGGCTTCGGCAGATCGTCGCGGCCGTTCCGCTGCCGGTCAATGGTGATCTGGAAGACGGCTATGGCGCCGAACCACGGTCGGTTGCCGAAACCATTGACCATGCCATGGCAGTGGGCCTGGCAGGCGGCAATATCGAGGACAACAATCCGCGCGCCGAAGGCCTCTACGAAGAGGTGCTTTCGGTTGATCGCATAAAGGCAGCAAAAGCCACAATCGAAGCGAGCGGCGGTGACTTCGTCCTGAATGCCAAGATCGACGCATTCCTTGTGGGCATGGCCGATCCTCTTGCGACAGCCATAAGGCGCGCCAACCTCTATCTGGAGGCAGGGGCTGACTGCGTCTACCCCTGCGGGCCCAATGACCTCGACACCATCAAGACCCTGGTCCGTGAAATCGCCGGGCCGGTCAACATCGTCATCGGCTGGGGCACCGTTCCTTTGAGTGTGCCTGTCTTGCTCGACATTGGCGTGAAGCGCGTGAGCCTCGGTGGCAGCATCGCGCGATCCGCGCTGGGCCTTGTTCGCCGCAGCGTCCGCGAATTGTGCGACGAAGGCACCATCAAATTTGCTGCCGATCAGATCGGCCAGCAGGAACTGAACGCTCTCTTCTCCAGATGATTGCTCGCGGGAAGATCTGGTAGCCAGAGCGGCTTGGTCTGCACGGGCCGCCGATCCACGCAAGGCAATTTCGACGAAATATCACGGCTGGGAAACCGCAACGCCGGACCAATGACGCGCGCATGGGTTTCACGAAAAGGGGGATGGAATGATGAAACTGCTGAAGCTGGTGCTTACCATACCGCTGACGGTATTTGCGATGCCGGTGGTCGCGGGCACGCTCGAGAACGTCAAGGCAGCCGGTTTCCTCAAGTGCGGCGTCAGCACAGGCGTCCCCGGGTTTTCTGCTCCGGATGAGAAGGGCGAGTGGTCAGGTCTCGACGTCGATCTTTGCCGTGCCGTCGCGGCCGCAATCTTCGATGACCCCAAGGCGGTGAAGTTCGCCCCCCTGTCGGCCAAGGAGCGGTTCACGGCCATTCAATCAGGCGAAGTCGATATCCTTCAGTACAACACCACCTGGTCGCTGGGTCGGGATACTGCTCTTGGCCTCAACTTCCGCGCCGTCAACTATTATGACGGTCAGGGTTTCATGATCAACTCCAGGAAATTGCCCGCAGTAAAATCTGCCCGGCAACTGGCGGGCGCTTCGGTTTGTGTTCAAACAGGCACAACCAGCGAACTGAACGTCGCTGACTACTTCAAGGCCAATGGCATGGAGTACAATCCGGTGGTCTTTGAAAAACTCGAGGAGATCAGGTCCGCATACGATGCCGGTCGTTGTGACGTCGTCACCATTGACCAGTCGGCGCTGTACAGCGTGCGCCTGACGCTCGCCAATCCAGCCGAGCACCTCGTCCTTCCCGAGGTCATTTCCAAGGAACCGCTCGGATCGGCAGTCCGCCAGGGCGACGACAAATGGTTCGATGTGGTGAGCTGGGCGCACTACGCGATGGTGACCGCGGAGGAACTGGGCATTACCCAGGCCAATGTTGGCGATATGAAAGTCAACGGCAGTCCCGAAGTCAAACGGGTGCTCGGTCAGGAGGCTGGCAGCCAGCTGGGCGCCGATCTTGGTCTCGACCGCGAGTGGGTTGCCCGCATTGTCAGCCACGTCGGCAATTACGGCGAGGTATTCGAGCGCGATCTCGGAGCCGGCAGCCCGTTGAAGATCGCGCGCGGCATCAACGCGCTGTGGGTCAATGGCGGTCTGCAATATGCGCCGCCGTTGCGCTGAGGGTGGTGTTTGCAATTCCAACTGCATGACTGCGGAGAGGCCGGATGATGGCTGATGGAGAGAGCTTCGCCAAAACTGGCATGAACACGAAGCTGGCGCATATCGGCTATGAGCCGCATGGTTACTTCGGTTTCGTCAATCCACCTGTGGTTCATGCATCGACGGTGCTTTTCCCGGACGCCCGAACGATGGCGACACGGGACCAACCATACATCTATGCGACCCACGGAACGCCAACAAGCAATGCGCTTTGCCGTGCAGTCGACGCGCTGGAGGGATCGGCCGGCACGGTCCTGGTGCCGTCGGGCCAGGCGGCTGTCGCTTTGCCAATGATGGCCTTTCTTGCGGCAGGCGACCACGTGCTGGTCACGGATTGCGTCTATGCGCCGACCCGCCAGTTCGCCGACCTTGTCCTGAGGCGCATGGGCATCGAGGTGGAATACTACGAGCCGCGTATCGGTGCCGGCATCAAACGGCTGCTGCGGTCCAACACCAAAGTGGTCTTCACCGAGTCGCCAGCCTCCAACACGTTTGAAGTGCAGGATATCCCGGCTATTTCCAGTGCCGCTCATGCCGCCAACGCCATTGTCATGATGGACAACACCTGGGCGACACCGCTGTTGTTCAGGCCACTAGACCACGGTGTCGATATTTCGGTGCATGCAGCGACGAAATATCCTGGCGGCCATGCCGACCTGCTGCTTGGCATGGTCTCGGCGAACGCCGCGACCTGGCCGCGGTTGTGGGAGATGTTCCTGGCGCTGGGCATTCCTGCCGCGCCCGATGATAGCTATCAGGTACTGCGTGGCCTGCGGACAATGGGCGTGCGACTGGCCCATCATCAGAAAAGCGCAATAGAGATCGCCGCATGGCTTGAACATCAGCCTGGCATTGCGCGGGTTCTCCATCCGGCTCTTTCGAGCCATCCCGACCATGCCATCTGGAAACGGGATTTCTCGGGTGCGAGCGGGGTATTCTCGATTGTCCTGGCATGCGCCTCGCAGGCGCATGCATTTCTCGATGCACTCAGGATATTCGGCCTGGGCTATTCATGGGGCAGTTATGGCAGCCTTGCCATGCAGGCGGACCTCGCGGATCGGACTGTCGCGGATAGCGCCTTCGACGGCGCGCTGATCCGCCTGCAGATAGGTCTCGAAGACATCGAGGATCTCAAACGGGATCTGTCGCGTGGGCTGCAAGCTGCGGAATGCACGGCTCAGCCCTTGCTCGATCAAGCGGTCTTGTGAGGAGATTCGAGGTGGTGAAACAGCCGGGCAAAGGAATTCCCCGCGAGCCTGCTCATGTGAGAGCAGCGCCGTCCCACGCCGATCCCTATCCCTTCTATGCACGTCTGGTGTCCGGCAAGCCGATTTATCGAGAGGGCGTGGCGGGCCCGTGGATCGCCGTCAGCGCAGCGGCGGCGAACGCCGTGCTGACCAGCCCGCTATGTCTGACCAGGCCTTTGGTCAACCGGGTGCCCGAGCCCTTGGTTGGAACGCCCGTGGCCGAGATTTTCAGCCGTCTCGTGCGGATGAACGATGGAGAAATCCACTGCCCGCTGAAAAGCGCGGTGGCGGCTGTACTCGAAAGTGTGAGTCAACGACGTATAGCGGATCTTACCAGTCATCTGGCGAAGAAGCTGGCGGCAATCCTCAGGCCAGAGGAAGACCTTGAGGGGCTGAATCAGTTCGCGACGGCCTTGCCGTCGCAGGTCATCATGACTCTGCTTGGAGTTCCGCCAGCCAGCTTTTCGGACGTTGCAGGCTGGATGGGTAACTATGGGGCGGCAGCAACAGCTGCCATCACCGGCGTTCCCCAATTGACCCCCGCTATCTTGCAGGCAGGGGCCGACAGTTCGATCCGGCTTCTCGACCTGTTTGGAACCATGTTGGCAGCCCTGCCTGACGATGATGGTTCGCTGCTTGCCATGCTGTCACGGCAAGCAAGCCTTTCAGGCCGATTGGATGCTGGCATGGTGATTGCCAATGGCATTGGGCTGATGGCACAAGGTTTTGCCGGTACCTCCGCGCTGATCGGCTCAAGCCTTGTCGCGCTTGCGCGCCATGCTGAGGTGGCCGCCGCCGTTCGCAGCGATCGATCATTGCTCAGGGCGTTTGTTCAAGAGGTTCTGCGCTTCGATCCGGTCACCCATAGCACGCTTCGCTTCGTGGTCAGCGATGCCATTGTTGCCGGGCAAGCGATGCGTGCCAATGACATGATCATCGTCACCTTGGCCGCAGCCAGTCGCGATCCAGCTCTCAATCCCGACCCTGATTGCTTCGAGTTGTTTCGCGACGACAGGAAATCGATGGAGTTCGGCGTGGGCGTCCACGCTTGCCCGAGCGCCTTGTTGGCGACAACGATCACCGAGACCGCCTTAAACTACCTTCTCGATAGGGGCCTCGTCTATGAGGGGCTTGAAGGTCAGGTGACTTACCGCCCCTCAGCGCATGTTCGGATGCCGGTTTTGGGGCCTTAGATACAAACGGCCCTGGTTGCAGAAACCAATCACATCCGGGACCGTCGCGCGATCCTTTCGAAACTCGGAGGAAGAACAGGCTAACGGCGTTAGCGGTGTACACGGCCTGTGAGCCATTATCGCGTTTGCGCGCCCGCTCAGTGACGGTGACCGATCGGGAGGGCATTCTGTAAGTTTAATACCGCCATCCTTGCGCTACAGCCAGTTTGCCGCTGACCAGGTTAGCGATGCGCCGTCGAAAGGGATTTTGGCTCCCGATGCACGCGTCGGTCTTATCCTGTGGACATCGCCGGGGAGCGAAAGGCCGTTCGATGAGAATCAACTCGCCGAACGATTGGAAGCTGACTTCATTGCGTTCAGTCTCGCGAACTGTGTTGTCGGAGCGCTGTCGGAGGACAAGCTGCGTGACGTTGAACCGAAAAGGCAGAGAAGCATCCAGCGTTCCCGTCCGGCTAACTTAGCGGGCACAAAGGCCACGACGGCGGAAGCATAGCCATCTGGCAAACAAACCAGCGCGGATGACCGGGTAGCGACCTCTTGTCGAGGAATTTCTGGCCAAAGGGCTTCTTAAATGATCGATCGACGATCCTAGCCGCTGGTAGCCTTCTTTCGTCGCAAATGTCGCGTCGCGTTCATCAATCTCGTCCGACCGCATTGTATGGCCTTGACAGCGAAAATCGGCCTTCACATATTTTTCGTGATCGCTGCCAAAGTCGGCGGAGATTATCCTCAAGCATCTGAAATCGTTCAAGAAGTGGAGGTTTCTATGAGCGAGAAAACATTCGAAAATCCGGTGTTGGTCCGGGACGGGCACCGGCATAGCGCGACGTGCCAAACTGCGAAGCGGACAGGCGCCCCAGCCTTCGCTGGCAGTTCTGCGGCGATACCCTGGAATGCCAGGTCGACGACGTATCGGACCATCGACGTGACGGACTGAGCGTTGCGGAGGTATGAAACGATGCTTTCCCAACCCTTCGAAAAGCCGCTGCGCGTGTGGGTCGGGCTTGGCTTCCCGCGCCAGCTGAACTCCGTTGTGGACGCATATCAGTTCGTCACCGATTGGTGCGGTAACAGTCCTGAGCAAAAGGCGGCCATCCGCGCCTGCAAAGCCGCATTGACCGGCGACATCGATGCAGAGACGGCGCGCGGCGTCGTAATCCAATTCGCCAAGAAGAAGAACATTCTGGTGGAAGAAGACGCGATGCCGCCTATGGCCGGACTTCGACAATGGTTGCCTGCCTGACCGAAAAATAAGTGTTGCAGCGGCGATATCGGTATCGCCGCTGCCTCAGCGCGACGTTGCTCGAGCATTTTAGAAACCATCCTTTCGCGATCATGTTGACACGAGCGCGAGGGAGGGTCTGATGGCCAGCACACCGAAGCCCGATCGTGCGACCAAGAAACCACCGGATGCCGAGCTTCACGATGAACCGTTGCGGAATATCAGCCGCAACCCGGCGCCCAATCCCAATCGGCGGATAATCAGAAACGTCCAGAACGACGTCTTAGCCGTAACGCAATGTGGTAGGGCCGTCTGAACCCCACCCATCGCTGAAATATCCTGTATCTTAAGCAAGGTTTGAGATGCCGAAAGCGGCCGGACAATGTCGTCATGGACAAGGCAATGGCCGCGCTGGACAAGAAGAGCCAGGAGATGATGGCGACGATGATCAGTGAGTTGACGAAGGTCACCATCATCAGCGTCGCGCACCGCGCCGAGCTCGAAGCCTATCACAGCCGCACGATAACGTTGGAGCGGCGCAGGGGCGGTGCCAGACTGGTCAGCGATATCGACCTCCTTCCGCGAAAGCGCAAGCGCAACCTGATCCAGCGCGCCTTGTGGGGCAACGCCAAGGGGAACGGAAATAGGGCGGGACGAGTTAAAGCGTTTCACTCTCCGGCCACCACCAGATGCGGCGCAAACGCTCCATCTGAGTGGTGAGTTGCGCGCACGGTTCCATGCACGACCGAAAATGATGCCACGGGGAAGACAACTGGCCGCACAAAACCCGCCCGGCCAGCCGAGCGGGTCTTTTTACGACGGTTGGCGCAGCGCCTATTTCCCCTGGGATTTGTCAGCCTGCATTCGTTTCGATGCCTCCGAAACATGCTGCGCTGCAAGAAACATCAGCGTGGAGGCCGCGGTGCGACGCGCCCAACCCGCGCCCTCAGCCTTGTCCAATAAATTGGCAAGCAGCGGCTTCAGAACAGCGCGGCACTCCAATTCATAATTGAGGAATTCACTTGCCTCGTGGGTCGGTGCCGAAACCAATGGCGAACCGGTCATAGCATTCATGGCGATCACCTCATCTCAAACCAGCCTGCCTCCGCGTGAACGGAGGCGGCATGTGCCAGCGTGCTCAGAAGTCCATCCCGGTGCCGGCGGGCAGGGCCGGAGCGGCTTCCTTCTTGGGCTTTTCCGCAACCATCGCCTCGGTCGTTACCAGCAGGCCGGCGACGGACGCCGCATCCTGCAGGGCGGTCCGCACCACTTTGGCCGGGTCTATGACACCCTGAACATAGAGGTCGCCATATTCGCCCGTTTGGGCGTTCCAGCCATAGGCGAAGTCTGTCTTCTCCCGCAGCTTGCCGACGATGATCGAACCTTCGGCACCCGCGTTCTCGGCGATCTGGCGAACGGGAGCCTCGATGGCGCGACGAACGATGTCGATGCCGTATTTCTGGTCGGCATTGTCGGCGGTCAGCGTGCCGAGGGTCTGGACAGACCGCAGCAGCGCGACGCCGCCCCCTGGCAGGATACCTTCCTCAACCGCCGCGCGGGTTGCATGCAGGGCGTCGTCGACACGATCCTTCTTCTCCTTCACTTCCACCTCGGTTGCCCCGCCGACGCGGATCACCGCAACACCGCCAGCCAGCTTGGCGAGCCGCTCCTGCAACTTCTCGCGGTCATAGTCGGAGGTTGTCTCCTCGATCTGAGCCTTCATCTGGGTGACACGCCCCTGGATCTCTTCCCTCTTGCCGGCGCCGTCGACGATCGTGGTGTTCTCCTTCTCGATCACCACCTTCTTGGCGCGGCCGAGCATCTGTAGCGTAACGTTTTCGAGCTTAATGCCGAGATCCTCGCTGATCGCGGTGCCACCGGTGAGAATGGCGATGTCCTCCAGCATGGCCTTGCGGCGGTCGCCGAAACCCGGCGCCTTCACCGCCGCGACCTTGAGGCCACCCCGCAGCTTGTTGACGACCAGCGTCGCCAAGGCCTCGCCTTCCACATCCTCGGCGATGATGAGCAATGGCTTGCCGGATTGAACCACCGCTTCCAGAACCGGCAGCAGCGCCTGCAGGTTGCCAAGCTTCTTTTCATGGATCAGCACATAGGGCTCTTCCAGTTCGACACGCATCTTGTCCTGGTTGGTGACGAAGTAGGGGCTCAGATAGCCGCGGTCGAACTGCATGCCTTCGACCACTTCCAACTCGGTCTCGGCGGTCTTGGCTTCTTCGACGGTGATGACGCCTTCATTGCCGACCTTCTCCATCGCCTCGGCCAAATAGCGGCCGATTTCGGCGTCGCCATTGGCCGAGATCGTGCCGACCTGGGCAATCTCGTCATTCCTGGTGATCTTGCGAGCGTTGGCCTTGAGTTCCGACACGACTGCTTCGACGGCCTTGTCGATGCCGCGCTTCAAATCCATCGGGTTCATCCCTGAAGCGACGGCTTTGGCGCCTTCTCGTACGATGGCCTGGGCGAGCACCGTCGCGGTGGTGGTGCCGTCACCGGCGAGGTCGTTGGTCTTGGAAGCGACTTCGCGCACCATCTGTGCGCCCATGTTTTCGAACTTGTCTTCAAGTTCGATTTCCTTGGCGACGGTGACGCCGTCCTTGGTGATGCGCGGCGCCCCAAATGACTTGTCGATGACGACGTTGCGGCCTTTCGGGCCGAGGGTCACCTTGACGGCATTGGCGAGGATATCGACACCGCGCAGCATACGCTCGCGTGCGTCGGAATTGAATTTGACTTCCTTGGCAGCCATGGGATCACTCCTTCAATAGGCAGTTTTCTTTGACTTGTTCAGAGACCGTGCCTACGCCGCTTTCTTCAGCGTCGCGGTCACCTCGATCACGCCCATAACGTCGCTTTCCTTCATGATGATGAGGTCTTCGCCGTTGAGCTTGATTTCAGTGCCGGACCATTTGCCGAACAGGATACGGTCACCGACCTTCAGGTCGAGTGCCACCTGCTTCCCGCTTTCGTCGCGCGCGCCAGGCCCCACGGCGACGACTTCGCCTTCCTGCGGCTTCTCCTTGGCGGTGTCGGGAATGATGATGCCGCCAGCCGTCTTTTCATCGGCTTCAACGCGGCGGACCAGGACACGATCATGCAATGGACGGAACGTCATATCGTTCTCCTTCAGGACAAACAGATTGTGAGAGGTTCCTCCACTCCGGACCGGGCGGACCGGAGCGGGGGCGCGCAACCCCAAAAAGGGCATCACGCGAAAGTGGAGCTAATTTTGCGAATTCTGAGTTTCAAGAGGCGACGCGAAATTTTTTTGCAAGACCGGCGCATTTCACTAGAGCGCTGAAAAGCAACAGCAAAATTCGCTACTCGATCTTGAATTCGTCCGGGCTTACGTCAAAATATCGAGACCTTCGCCAAGGCCAGGCGGTCGGCAACGAACGCCGCTCTGGGTGGGTTCGCAGCAAGGAGGTCGAGATATGGTTGCCACCGTGAGCAAGCAATTCCGTCAGCAGATGGAAGGATACGGCCTGACCACGGCCGAGATCCATTATCGCTTGCCCGATCACCCCAGCCTGCTGCAGCTCTATGTGTGGCAGGAATACGACCTTGCGCCGCATTTCCCTGAATTGAAGCAGTTCCTCGGCTATTGGGAACGCGAACTGGCAGGTCCGCTTCATTCGGTTCGCATCGCCCACCAACGCCTGATCCGCCCGTCTGAATGGCGCGCGGTCGACGGGGTTATCGCAATTCACTAGGCGAAACCGCGGAATGAATTCGTTCAGATGACGATTGTCCGAAACCCGAATAGCGGAGGGTCGGTCAGCTGCTATCGTGCGGCGATTGTTTCTAACCGTTCAGGCGCAATATTTCGACATTCAGCAGAACGGCAAACCCCACCCAGGCGGCCAACGGCACCAGGCACCAGGCCGCGACGGGGTCAATCCGCCGGAACATCACGATCGTGGCAAGAATGACCATCAACTGCGGGATGATGTCGAGCAGCCCCGCAAGCGGACTGTGCAACCCGAAAAACAACCAGGACCAGAGCGCATTGAGCGCCAGTTGGAGGAAGAAAAGCGTCAGCGCAGGATGGCGCTCGGCAGGTCTCCCGGGGATCTTGAGCACACGCCATACTGCATAAGCCATCAAGGCGTAAAGCGTGGTCCAGACGGGTGCAAAAAGCCAGTTCGGTGGGTTGAAAGTGGGTTTGATCAGGCCCGAGTACCAAGAGGCGATGTTCGGGTAGGTAGCCCATTGGCCCAGGAGTGATGCCATGATCACCGGTAGCACGGCAATTAGAGCCCTCAGCCATGCCGGCCATACTTGATGCCTTACCCTTGCGTCCATGCGACTGCTTTCACGTCTTTGAATTTCCCAGCCCAGACAGGCCGACATATTCGTCCCCGGTATTTACGCAGTGAACGCAGGCTTGGATCAAAATCTCTTGTGTCATTGGCAGTAATGGCAGCCAGTCGATTTCGTAGCGCATTTCCGGACCCGCTAGGCGAAGTTCGCAGGCCGGAGTCTGACGGCTGTCAGACTGGTCGGCGGCTGGGGAGGTCCAACTGCGGATATTCATCGTTTGGATCCGGCTTGTTCAGTTCGATATCGCACCGGGACATAGCCTGTCCGCGGGACATAGCCTGTCCGCTTGAATAAGCGATCTACCTCTTGTCCAGAACGTTGCAAGTAATCTCGCGCGAGTTCGCAAAGAAGGCCCGCCCAGCGAAACTGAGCAGTCTGTTGACTGAGATGCGTGCCACAACGTTGGACCCGGATCGCCAGACAGTGCGCCAATGCCGAGGGGCAAGCCTCCGCTCGAGCCTCCAATACCTCTAGCTAAGTGTTAAGCTGATGAATGAATGGTACCGGGGACCGAGCGGCGCTCATGGCCGTGCTTGCGAACGGTCAGTGGGCGGATCAGCGCGCCAAAGGGTAGCCGTCCAATGCGGCCAAAGAACACGGCCGCGTCTGGTTCTGGCCGACCGGGCGGAGTTGTCGAACCCGACCAGCCCTTGGCGATACAAAATCATCCACCGCTTTGCGCTTTGCCGTATTCGGCTTTCGCTCGACGGTGGTATTCGTAAGCCGTTCGCCGCTTACGGTCGTTTCGCCTCAGTGTTTCGGCGTCCTTCAATCGTTTCTTCGCGAAGATGAGCTTCGCGTAGGCCTTTGCCAGATCGCCATATTGTGTCGCGCTCTCGTCGAGTACCATGTCTATCTCCTCGATATCCCGAGGAATGAATGGGTGGCGGGAGCGCGGGTTCCAAAAACTGCCTAAAGTAGCCATTCGCTTGTGGTGCCGTGGGTCTTGCGGTTGCACGCCACATCAGCGATCAGCTTTTGCATCTAATGCGAGACTAGCTCTCCAACATATCGTGTTCCATTTCGGACCAACCCCTCCTCATTTTCTCAGGAGTTGATCCGAACCGTGCGATGCAGCCAGCGCGACTTCCCACCGTGTGAACGCGCCTATTTCTGACAAGTTTAACAATCTGATTGGAGCAAATGTTTGCCCCGACCTTGGGGTGCATTATGGATCTTAATTCGCCGTTCAGAACCAAATCAACGCTTCCCGAATCCGGACAAACTCGCGTCGGGACAACACCGATTTTCGAAGGCGCACTCCCGGCAATCCGTTCAGAGAATGATTAAATCGACATTCCCGAAAACATTGGAATTATGGAAACAAATCGACTTCTCTCCACTCCCGGCCGAGAGACATACTGCTGAATAGATTCTGGGAAAGGTCGTGCCTTGGTCGAAAGCAACCGCCGCATACTTCTTGCAAGACGTCCGGTTGGTAAACCGGGCCCCGACAGTTTCAGGCGGGACAGCGTGCCGATCGCAGAGCCAGCGGAGGGCCAGGTTCTGCTCAAGATTCTGTACCTCTCGCTGGACCCCTATATGAGGGGAAGGATGAACGCCGGGAGATCTTACGCCAAGCCTGTGGAAATCGGCGATGTCATGGAAGGTGGCACGGTCGGTAGGGTCGTCAGATCGCGGCACCCCGATTTTGTCGAGGGTGATGTCGTTCTTTCGCATTCCGGATGGCAGAGTTTCGCTGTTGCCGATGGCTCGACCCTTCGCAAGCTCGATCCGGCAGCCGCCCCCATCAGCACCGCACTCGGCATCCTCGGCATGCCCGGCTTTACCGCCTATGCGGGCCTCCTCACAATCGGCCAACCGAAGCCTGGGGAAACCGTGGTCGTTGCAGCGGCCAGCGGTGCCGTAGGATCAGCCGTTGGGCAGATCGCGAAGCTCAAGGGTGCACGCGCGGTGGGCATCGCAGGCGGCGCAGACAAGTGTGCATTCGTGCGCGATGAACTCGGTTTTGATGCCGTGATCGATCACCGTGCTCCGGATTTCGAGGCTCAGCTGAAGACCTCCTGCCCGCAGGGCATTGACGTCTATTTCGAGAATGTCGGCGGCCATGTCTGGGACGCCGTCTTTCCGCTTCTGAACGATTTTGCCCGTGTGCCGGTCTGTGGACTGATCGCCCAGTACAATGATGCTGCCGCATATCCTGGACCGGATCGCCTGCCAGGTGTCATGCGTGATGTCCTGAACCGGAGCCTGCTCATTCGCGGTTTCATCCAGCGTGAGTTTGTCGATCAACGCCCCGCCTTCTACAGCCAGATGGCTGCATGGATTGCATCCGGTCAAATCCGATACAAGGAAGACATCGTCAACGGGCTAGAGGCTGCACCAGAGGCTTTCATCGGTTTGCTGGAAGGGCGCAACTTTGGCAAGTTGGTGGTTCGCGTCGCGGAGTGACGGCATTTCCGGCTGGGTTGCACCTGGTTGCTGGGCGGTTTCGATCCCGGCGAGGTGAGCTTTGACCGTCCGGCGCCACAAAGCGCGGAACGCCATCAAAGCACTCCTGCGACATCGGTTAGGGCAAAATCCTTGCCGACAAAGAGCAAGGGGCATCCATGCTCTTTCGCAACTTCATAGGCAAAACAATCCCCGAAATTAAGCCCAGCAGGGTGCACGCCCTTGCCCCAACTTTCATAAGCACGGGCGATGCGTCGTGCCGATGCCGGTGTGATACTGACAATTTCGAAGCCGAGGCCTTCGATGAGGCGCTCCATTTCTTCGCCGACATTTCGCCTTGCAGCCACAATCAGCACTTCAGCCACAGTGCCAGCGGAAATCAGGAGCTTTTCTTCGGCTTCCAGTGCAACGGCGCAGGCATCCGCTTCGGGTTCATTCAGCACAATGGCCATTAGTGTCGATGTGTCGACCGCGATCATTTTGGAAGGCCGTCATCGCCATAGAGGAAATCCTGGCTTCGCGCGGCATTCGGTCCGGCTACCACCTTTGCGGCGGCAGATGCTCGCACGGCCGTAAGCAGCGTCCGACGGGATTTCCGGTCTGGCGTCGCCTTGATTGGCACAAGCCGTACTGCTGCGTGGCCATGTCGGGTAAGGATGACATCGTCGCCCGCCTCGGCTCGCCGAACAAGCTCCGTTAACTGTCCCTTTGCCTCTGTGACAGACACCTGCATGGTCAACTCCGTAATGGACCACTTAACGGTCCAATCTGCGCTGGTGTTTAGACTATTTGATGGTCCGCAGCAACCGCGTGATAACAATGGGCGCTTCACCGCGACAGCCCAAGCCTCAATGCACTTAAAGCGGCGACATTGGCGGCGCCCCTCCAGGTTTTCACCGAAAGCGCCAGTCCAGCGGATCGCCAGTGTGTGGATGACGCGGAGGATGCCCACAGGCATCAAACTTGTATAGGCTTGAAGGCAATAGCCCTCTAAATGAGCACTCCGTCACTAGATCGTCGAATAATAGATCAGGTTGAGGCCGTTATAGATCACGTGAAGGGTCACGGCCGGCCAGATGGAGCCTGATAGGCGGAACATCGCACCAAAGAAGAGCCCCATCACAAACGCATCCACAAAGATGACGCTCGGTCCGTGAATTGCGGCGAACATGAGCGAACTGCCTAATACCGCGACCCATGATCCGTATTTTTCGAGAGCGCTCTGGACCACCCCGCGAAACACCAGTTCCTCGCCAATCGGTCCCAAGACCGCGCTCGTCAACAACAATAGCAGCATCCCCGCGAGGCCGCCGTTTGCCGCAGCTTGAAAATCCGCTTGTGTGTTCGCTTCGGAGATAAAATGGAAATAGACCGCTTCGATAATGAAGATCAGGCCGAAGCCCACCGCGCCAAGCGCTGCGCTGATCGCTATCCACTTGAGCGTCGTCGGACGAAAGCCGAATGCTCCCCAGTTGCGAACACGATAGAGATACGCGCCGAGCAATCCAGCGAAGCCGAGCGCAAAGTTCGCTGCACCAGCAATGTTGACGCGGAAGACGGCCTTGTCGTCGGGCTGGAGCAGCATCCAGTAGCCAAGAAAGCCAATGCCGAGAATATACACACCAACAGCGATCGCGATCTCCGGCCATCCGGGTTGCGCGTTCATTGGTGTCTGGGCAGGTCGAATATCAGTCATTGGGCAGCCACAAGTCCACCAACTCTTCCACTGTCACGGCCGTTGTTTCTGTGAGTTTAGCATTCTCGACGGCTGGTGCTGAAAGCTGGGGTAAAAAGGCGCAATTCAATATCCCTTAGCGCGAAGCGGTAATGGGCGGCGATATCTTGCCGTGGAAAACCCGATCATTTCTCTCTGCAAGAGTTTAGGTGAAGCTTCTGGCGCTCCGACCCATCAGAACATGGCTTCGGATCGGGCGGCGACCAGCAGCCAGCCGGGAGGATAGCCCGGCACCAGTATGGAGCAAGCTCTTTACACTGGGGCCGACTTCGAATTGGATCATCCCATGGATGAAACCGACTTGAAGCACCTCCGCCGTTGCGTGGATCTGGCTAAAGCTGCCTTGGACGTCGGCGACGAACCCTTTGGCTCGGTCCTGGTATCGAGCGCCGGCGAAGTGCTGTTCGAAGACCATAACCATGTGGCGGGCGGAGATCATACCCAGCACCCCGAATTTGCCATCGCGCGCTGGGCCGCCAACAACTTGGCACCGGATGAGCGGGCCGCGGCGACCGTGTATACGTCGGGCGAACATTGCCCAATGTGCGCCGCCGCGCACGGCTGGGTAGGTCTCGGCCGCATCGTCTATGCCAGTTCGTCCGAACAATTGACCACCTGGCTTGGCGAGCTTGGCGTTGCTCCATCTCGTGTCCGGGCCTTGCCTATCGAAAGCGTTGTCGAAGGGATTGCAGTCGAGGGACCGGTTCCCGCACTCGCTGAGGAAGTCCGGAAACTGCACCGGGCTTTTCACGGAAAATGAAATGCGGGCTGAACAGGTCGGGTCACGGATTGAGGTTGATGAAATTTAGATCGGCAGCTTAACTAGAGCGTCCACCAGGGCGATTGTCTCTCAGAGGTTCTCTGCCATTCGCTCGTGGTCTGAAAGCCGGCGCTGGGTCGTATAGGTTCGGATACCCTGTCCGTCGACTTCGTATGTCTCCATCGTCTTGCTGCGGATGGAGTAGATCAGACCCTCGCAGGTCTGCAGATCAGTTGCGAGCTTCTCACGTAGCGCTGTCATCGCTGCATTCATGGCGTCCCTCTTGATGCGGGCATTTGTTCCCGTCATCAAACGTGGAGCGCTTTGGCAGGTTCCGGGAGATTTCAGGCAGTTCAGGATCTGTCAGAAACCATCGGCCTAGAAGGTATCATCGGTCGAGGAAACCAAGCGTTCAATCTCCAAGAATGTAGCCACGGCTGCAGCGCAACGCCGTCTTGAAGGACCATATCGGACAACGATGGCTCGGGCGCGAGCTTCACCGATGCCAAATTGCTCGCCGAGCGAAGCAATAAGCGCCTCGCGCTCTTTGGACGCAGATTTTTCCTTGCGTTTCTTTTTCGGCATTTCATTTCCCGACTAACGATATCGGTTTGGTAAGTTATGGCGAGAAGTTCAAGGTTTTAACTGGATAGCACACATCCAGTGCACGACGTTTATGAGGCTGGGAGTGAATCCAGCAGCCCAAGCAAGGCGAGGGTGTTTAATAGGTCAATCGAGTTTGCTTCCGCCTCCTTTCAACGATATTCGTTCGTTGATAGGAGATTCCGATGGTTCTTTTCTGGTTTGATCAGCAAGAACGCCTGAAGACGAAGAAGGGCCAGGAACTGCTCTCCGATGACCGTCGGGGCGACATCGTCCCAACAAACGTCGCACCGGCGCCGGAGCCAGTTGAGGGCAAGATCGCAGTCAGGATTGGACCTGATGGCAGGCCTGTGGTTGTCGTGAAGGAATAGGGGCTCCAGCCAGCGACTGCACTGATGTGGCTAGCCTTCCTGTCGCTGCGTGAGGTCAGGCAAGATGCGGGGTTCGCGCTTCGGTTCAGAGGCGCGGAATTCGCGCTCTCTCTTTTCCTTGAGCGCTTTCGCGAATGCAGGATCAGCGAGCAGCCGTGCGCGGAGAGCCAGCTCTTCTTCTGTAATATTGGGCAGCACCGTCGTCATTGGGCATAAGGTCCTTGCTGTGGCGGCTTGAACTTACCCCTTGGGTCGGGGCTGTCCTTTTTTCGGAAAGCCAGCCCAAGGCTTCCAACCGAGATATTCAACCTGTTGCGAGGCGTTAATGGTGGCGCACAGCTTGTCGGTCTTGCCGCCTTTGACGTTCGTCGAGATACGCCCCGACCCTTTCACTCCCGAAAGACGGGCGGAAACACTTACCGGATAAGGGCAGTTGTTTCGAAAGGTGACGCAGGAACATTTCTCACCTGAGCCGACGCAGGAAGTCAGCGTTTTTCCGAGCGTAAGACCGCAATAATCGCTGGATGCGACATCTCTGGATGGTGTGCTGGCCTGTCGCGATACCTGCCACTTGCAGGTTTCCGCCGTTCCGGCGCGCTGCGTGTAGGTTCCTGACATGGCTGACCCATTCACAGAGCCAGTGAACGTGCCACCGTTGCCGAACGAGTTGGAGTAGTCAAATCGGATGCTCTTGCCGGAAAGTCGGCCCGACGTGATCTGACCGTTCGTCATTCCGCCGGAAACGCCGCCGGCATCATCTATGGAAAGCTTGAGTGAACCAGACCCGTAGGAGCAGTTTATGCTGCCTACCCAAGTTGTGTCCGCATTCGCGACAGTCAGTGTCATAGAGACGGCGAACAAAGTCGCCAGAATTCGAAGTAGCATACTGTGTTCCCCCAGGCCTTGGGGAATTCTGCTCTAGCTCCGTCAAACAGACAAGTCGGAGCGAAAGCTCTTCAGAGATCGCGAGGTCCACGGCAGGCTTCGCCGCCTCGCATAACCAATTGCAGGAACTCAAAAGCCCAAAATCAGGCGAGATTTACGGCTTAGTTCGTCTCATTAGCGAGGAGGCTTGGGCACGGCGTCGGACACCCGGGCTTTCGCAAACGACGACGATATTTGCGTCCTTGAGTGACCTCTCTGAACTAACGCGATTGCGCGTAGACGGATTCTCGGATCATCTGCCAACCGCTCTTCTGGTGGCGCCAGAACTGGCTGAAGATCAGTTCGACTGGTTTGCCGTTGGCCTGCATGGTGCGCTTGCCGACCACCATGCCGATGTCGCGGCTCCTGCTCGCATGCAGATATTCAACGGTGTTCCCCTCCCGAGACGCCGCGTCCGTCTCGCACTGTCCCGCAAAGAACGAGATGATCGCATCCTTGTCCAACATCAGGGTCTCGCCGCTGCTGTCGAGCCGATGGATCAGAAAATCGTCGGCGTAAAGCGTCCGCAGCGCGTCGGGGTCGTTGCGTGCAGCGTCGTCCAGCCGCTGGGAGTTTGCAATGAGCTCGCGGTCCATCACTCCCCCCTGAAAGCCTGCTCGAGATCGGCGATGATGATCTTCTTCATCTTGTACATGGCCTGCATGGCACGCTCGGCTTTGGCCCGGTCCTTGTCGGCAATCATCTCGAGCAGGATCGTGGGCGTGATCTGCCAGTAGACGCCGAACCTGTCCGTCAGCCATCCGCAGGGCTGTTCGCGGCCGCCGTCGGCGATCAGCGCATTCCAGTAATAGTCGGTTTCGGCCTGGTCGCTGGTCTCGACCAGAAAGGAGAAGGCTTCGTTGTAGGTGACATGCGAGCCGGCGTTGAGGGCCTGGATCGGCATGCCAGCCAGTTCGAAACGCACAACCGACAGTTCCGGATCGGGCAATCTGGTTTGGCTCAGGACCCTCGAGTCCTTGAACACCGACCGATAAAATTCCATGGCCTCTTCGGCTTGGCCTTTGAACCAGAGGTGCGGGTAGATTTTCATGGCGTTGACCTTTCTGTCAGGGAATTCCGGGCCGATCACCGGTTGCGCGGCTGGATCGAGTTATCCCAGTCACGTTCGAAGCCGACATCCTGAAGACTGTGATCGGAGAAGCGCTCGAACCGCTTCATCGTCTGGCGATGTCGCAGTTTGCCCAACAGGTCATTGGCAGCGGCCGAAAGGCGGTTGCGCGGCGCGCCAATCGCGTCCGCGAGGTCGGCGGAGAGAGTTGGCCGCGCGTTCGCAGTTGCAGAAATGTTACTCATTGCAGAGGCCTTTCCGGGTTCGTGGGATGACTAGCAAGGGGTAAAGCCGCTTGCTTTCATGGGATAAGCATGTGCAATTTGGGGTTGGACGACAAACGACAAATTCTTCGAGATATGTAAATAGAAGTTACAAATAGCCATGGCTCGCAAGCTGCCACCCTTGACTGCTCTTCCCGCTTTCGACGCGGCCGCGCGTCACCTGAGCTTCACCAAGGCTGCTGATGAACTGCTCGTGACGCACGCGGCCATTAGCCGTGCGATCCGTAATTTGGAGGAGGTTTTGGGCACGCGGTTGTTTGAACGGCACACGCGCTCGGTGCGTCTCACGCCGCAAGGTGCTGCCTATGTTGCCGAGATCGGTCCGGCATTGGACCGCATTGGGGCTGCGACGATCGTTGCTTCGGCTTCAAGGTCGGCAGGCGTCCTCACGGTCAGCACGTCCGACGGCTTCGCAGGGCGCTGGCTTGTTCCGCGACTGCACCGTTTCCACCGCGCGCACCCGGATCTCGATGTGCGCCTCTCGACATCGGGCGTGCATGCCGATTTCGTCCGGGACGGGATCGATATCGCCATTCGCTATGGCATGGGCGATTACCAAGGGGTGACTTCGGAATTTCTGGCCGACGAGGATGTTTCGCCTGTCTGCAGCCCTTCATTGATCGAAGGAAAATACCCATTGCGCACACCAGCTGATCTTAAACATCACAGGCTCATCCACGACAATTTTCGGCTCGGTTGGGAGACGTGGTTCCGCGAGGCCGGCATCAATGACATCAAGCCAGATGCTGGCGTCAAATTCGACTCCGCCGTCTATGCTGTCGAAGCTGCTGTTCATGGCGAAGGCGTTCTTCTCGGCAGAAGCGCGCTCGTGTCAGCGGATCTGGCAGCAGGGCGGCTGGTGCGGCCGTTTGATATCTCTCTCAAATCGAGATGGAGGTACTATGTGGTCTATCCCGAAGGCGCATTGCGACAGAAGAAGATCAAAGCGTTTCGAGATTGGTTGTTTGCGGAAATGGCCGATCAACCACCGGGAATTCACTCCGTCTAAGCGCGCCTACCTTTGGTAGGCTCGACAGTCACCATCGGCAGAATTGTTTCCCCGGTCCTCCCGCAAGGTTCCGACTCAAGCACTTCTTGTTGCCACACAGTGCCGATAAGCGCGCCCAGCGCCCCATTTGATGGCGCGTCTCAGGTGACGCCCGCTCAGCTTCGGCTGGGCGGGCTTTGTTGATTTCAGAAGCGTTAAGGATTTTGGAACTTCGGGCGGAAAACTGACTTTTTGGGTTCGGGCAACGAGAGATGTCCGCAGGCAAAATGTTCGATCATATCAAACGGAGATACATATGACCGTCCAACGCTCGGCAATCAGCGGGATTGCCTTTCCCGGCGATATGGATGCGCTACACCGCATCTACGACAGCCTCTGCAATGAGCGTGGATTTTGTCATGGCAGCCCGGCTGCCCAGGATTTGGCCAGAGCGACGATGAGTCTGTTTTCCCAAGGCATCTCCGGCGAAAGCGAAATTCGGGAAAGCATCGCGATCTACCTGGGCCGAAAATCGCCAGCAGCAACTCTGTTGCACGGGGGACAGTGATGGCTTCGTTCAAGCCGGTAATGTCGCCGCGAGAGCTTATGAATTCCCCGTTTCCTGCATGCATCGCGGTGTAAAAGCGCTGCCCATGACCCTGCCGAACACGGCGAAAGCACAGTCGCAGGCGAAACGCATTGCGATCAAGTGCTGAAGCCACAGCCTGGGAAGCGGCCCAGGCCGCTTCCCAGGCTGTGCGTGCTTACCTACCGAGAATTGGCTTCCAGGCGTGGAGGTGCAGCCTCGCGCTGAGGCTGAATGACCTCGCCGAGCGGATGCCAGGCGGTCAACTTTCGGTCTGCCGGTAGCGAGCAACCCGGTGCTGACCTGGGCTCATGCATCCGAGCCACTCTCTCCAGGGGATGGCGGCGTCACTGCCAGGCTTCGCTCGATGAGTGTGGATATACGCTGCGAGAAGACCTTGGCATCTTTCGGCTTGTCGCCGTCGAGGATGCGGGCTTCATCATAAAGCAGATGAACCATATCCTGCCGGAACGGCAGGTCCTCGTCGCTGAGCTTCGCCAGCGCCAGAATGCGCTCGTGCCGAGGATTGATTTCAAGCACTGGCTTTATGGCTTTGTCGAGCCGTCCAGCGGCACTCAGCAGTCGCTCGATCTGGCGATCTGGTCCACCTTCCGGAGCCACCAGACAGACAGGGCTTTCGGTCAGGCGATCGGAGCTTTTCACATCCGAAAGCTCTTCGCCGAGGGTCGATTTCACGAAAGCGATGAATGTTGCAATCTCCTGGGTGGCTTCGGCATCGGGTTTTGCAGCGTCGTGTGGCAGCGCAATCTCGGACAGATCAGCGCCACCCTGCGTTACCGACTTGAACGGTTTGCCGTCGAACTCCGGCGCCATCGTCACCCAGAAACTGTCGACCGGGTCCGTCAACAGAAGGACCTCGACGCCACGTGCTTTGAACCCCTCAAGTTGCGGCGAGGCTTCGAGCCGGGCCTTGTCGTCGCCGGTCATGAAGTAGATCGCGGTCTGTCCGCCCTTCATGTCCGCGATATAGTCGGCGAGGCTGCGCCATGCTTCGCCGGATGTGGTCGAGTGGAAGCGAGCCAGTTTCAGCAACGGTTCGCGGCGTTCCCAATCCTCATACAGACCCTCCTTGAGGACGACACCGAAGTTCTCCCATATTTTCAAATAGCGCTCGCCGTCCGTGTCGGACAGTTTTGCCAGGTCACCGAGGATACGGTTGGTTACGCCCTTGCGGACTGCCGCCAGAAGCGGGCTGTCCTGGATCATCTCCCGTGAAAGGTTCAGCGGCAGATCGGCGGAATCGACGAGACCGCGCACGAAGCGCAGATAGCGTGGCACCAGATCCGCATCGCCGGTGATGAAGACCCGCCGCACATAGAGCTTCATGCGACCCTTGCGATCCTGATCGAACAAATCGAAGGGGCGCGAGCCCGGAATGAAGGCCAGCGTGTTATACTCGTGCCGTCCTTCGGCCTTGAAGTGAATGGTCTCGGCCGGTTCGTCATACAGGCCGGAAACGCCGCGATAGAAATCGGTATAGTCTTCAGGCTTGATGTCGCTCTTCGGCTTTACCCACAAGGCCGTGCCGTCCGCGATCTCTCGTCGGTCGGCTCCCGGCTTCTCGACCAGCGCGACCGGCACCGGCACATGGCCGGATTGTTCCTTGATCAATCCTTCGAGTTGATAGGGTTGCGTGTAGCTGGTGGCGTCCTCCATCAGGTGAAGAACGACACGGGTCCCGCGCCTGGGCGCATCCGCAATCGGGGCCGGCGCGATTTCGTATAAGCCCTTGCCGTCGGAAGACCAGCGCCAGGCCGTTTCAGTTCCTGCCTTGCGCGTGATGACGTCAACTTTGTCAGCAACCATGAAGGCCGAATAGAAGCCTACGCCGAACTGACCGATCAGTTCGGCGCCTTCTCCAGCTTTCGCAGCCTCGATACGCTCCATGAAGGCACGCGTGCCAGAGCGCGCGATCGTCCCAAGCGCCTCGACCAGTTCGTCGCGGCTCATGCCGATGCCATTGTCCTCGACGGTCAGACGTTTTTGGTCGGGATCCGCGGAAATGGTGATGGCAGGCTTGGCATCGCCGCCGAGCAGCTCCGGCCTGGCGATAGCCTCGTATCGCAGTTTCTCGCAGGCATCGGCAGCATTGGAAATCAGTTCGCGCAGGAACACGCTCCGGTCGGAATAGACCGAATGCACCATCATATGGAGAAGGCGTGAAACATCGGCTTCGAAGGATAGGGTCTCGGCTTCTTTCACATCTGTCGTCATGGAAGATTACCTGCTGCAAGTGAATAGGGTAGACGGCCGATGAGATGGCCAAATGCGAGCGTGCTTTCAAGTGTCTTTCGTCTTGGTCGAGAGGGCGTGTGCGCTTCGTATTGCTGAACTCTTCAGCCGGCGAATGCTACTTTTGCCCCCGGCGCGGGAAGGCATGACGCCGGAGGTGAATGCCATCTCGTTGATGTGGTTGACGGCATGCGCGGGCATTGGCGAACCGTGTCAGGTATTCATGGCTGACACATGTGGGCGCGCAACTCGTACTGCTTGAGGGCCCGCCCGGTTTATCGGTCGTCGCGTAACTCGCAACGGCTCACCTCATTGGCCGGCGACACGAGGCGTGTTTCCATGTCAGAAAATATTGGGAAAGTTGAACGAACGTCCTGATAAGAGTTCTGTCTCAGGGTGACACGAAAACCGCTGTCGGAGCTATTCACCGGATATTGACAGAACTCGCGTTATTGCCCTCTCTGAGGATAGACCCAGTTCAGAGCATAGTCGTCATGTGCGGTAGGATATGAGTTATCAGGACGTCATCGGACTGCTTAATACAAGCATGTCTGTCATATTCTGCGTATCAATGTTCTTTCTTTGGCGTCACCATGGCAACCTTACCTACATAGGAATATTCGCTCTCTCATACGCGATCAGGGCTATCTGCTTCGGCGTATTCTACTTCGCGTTTGCGTTGCAGGATCCGGTGCTGCGGCTTCTGGCCAACGTATTCTTGATGTTATCGATGGTTTTGTTGTCGTTCGGGCTGTCGAGCCGGCGCGGACGACGACCTCGCTACAGCATTCTCCTCATCATTGCTGCAGTCGCGTTAGGCGCGCTTTATTACTATCAGTTCGTGGAGCAAAGTCTGCTGGCACGAGTGATCTATCTCAATGGCGGGCTCGCTGCCGTTGGCCTGGTGATGTTGCTGGATGTCGCGGCACGGCCCATTCGCACGCCAGTTGAGCAGGTGCTGCTCGGCCTGATACTCATTTCGTGTGTCGGGTTTCTTCTGCGCCCCCTGTTCTTGCTCGCTTCCAGCGATGCGGCCGGGCCTGTCGAAGGGGCCTATTGGCTCGTTGTTTCAATATCTGACGCTCTCATATGCGCGATGACTGCTGTCGGGATATTCGCAGTGATCGCAAGCGACGTCATGGATGGCATCAAATCGGATGCCCAGGTCGACGCGCTGTCAGGCCTGTTCAATCGCCGCGGCTTTGAAGCGCGCGTGGTGAATGCGCTGGCGCGGCAGACAGCAG
Source organism: Mesorhizobium sp. EU05-FHT14A09 (assembly GCF_058790995.1). NCBI lineage: Bacteria > Pseudomonadati > Pseudomonadota > Alphaproteobacteria > Hyphomicrobiales > Phyllobacteriaceae > Mesorhizobium > Mesorhizobium sp. EU05-FHT14A09. The sequence continues at coordinate 128,081 of NZ_JBYTDF010000012.1, read as the reverse complement.
AGGCACCGGCTGCGATGATCCTGAGCGATCTCGATCACTTCAAATCCATCAACGATCGCTTTGGACACAGCAGCGGTGACAAGATCATCCGTGTCTTTTCCGAAACCCTGAAGGACAAAGCTCCGGGAGATGCGATCGTCGCCCGCTTGGGCGGGGAGGAGTTTGCGGTGCTGCTTCCCCCAGGACAGGCCATCGTCGCGCAGGCCGTTGCGGAGGCCACTCGCTCCGCGTTCAAGGAAATCGCGCCAGCTATCCTTTCGAATGAATTTGGCCCGACAGCCAGCTTCGGCATCGCAGTCGCATCAAAGGGCGAAGATCTCCTATCTTTGCTCGATCGTGCAGATCGTGCGCTCTATCAAGCAAAAAGCGGAGGACGCGATTGCATTCGGCAGGCTGACTAGAAAAACCGTGAGCGCCTTTCTAATTCCGCCTTCCACCCTGGAGACGGATCTAAGCCGGCGGCCCCACAAGACTTACGCAAGGATAAGAGGAGATGCTTGCGTCGCCATCGGCCTGTGGTGATTCGGGTAGGGGGAACCGCGACTTGAGTGCAGCTGCCGTTACCAGCTCCGACGCTTTCGTAAGCAGAGCAGCCAGAATGGCGCTGCTGCATTCTGCCTGCTTCCATCGCACCACTGTGGCCGCCGCGATGACGGTGCTCCTGCCTTCGGCGGAAGCGCTTGCGCAATGCGCCCCGCCGCCACCTGCGGCGGTGAGCATCTCCTCCGGCAACTGCGAAGATCCGGCGTTCACCGCGCGAGAGAGCGCGGGCACCGTGGTCGAGGTCACCGGCACCGGGAGTTATAGCGCCACCTCTACCCATCTTCTGGTAACGAACAGCGGCTACGGCGCGCATGCGACCGGCGGCGGAACAATCTCGTTCACCGGCCTGCCTAACGATAGCACTACGCTGAGCGAAATCACGACTTATGGCTTGGGCAGCCACGCCCTCTATGCCGAGGGTGGCGGACTGATCACCGGTGACAACATCGCCATCTACACAAACGACGCCGGCGCTTATGGCGTCGGCGCGGTGGGAGCCGCTAGCAGCGTAACGTTGTCCGATGGCGCGGTAAACACTTTCGGGGACGGCTCGCATGGCGCCTATGCGGCGAGCGGTGGGACGATCATTCTGACCAGAACCGATATCCAGACCTACGGCGCGGGTGCTTCCGCTGTCTTCGTGGACGCCGGAGGCTCGATCATCCTCAACAACCTGAACACGTACAGCAACGGAGACAATGGTCCGGGCGCCGTCGCCTCCGGTGCCGGCAGCAGCCTCACCCTCAACAAGACCTACGTAAACATCCGCGGCAACGGCAGTGCCGGTCTGTCCGCCATCGGCGGGGGAATGGTCACCATGAACGGTGGGGCCATCGCGAGCGGCGACTATTACGGCGGCACCGTCATTGCCAACACACCGGGCATCGTCGCCCGGGGCACCGGCAGCAGCATCCAGGTCAGCAATGGCGCAACTTCCGCCACCTATGGCGCGAACAGCCCCGGTGTCTGGGCAGACGCCGGAGCCACGATCGACTTTTCGGGCTACGGCATCTTCACCTATCAACCCAATTCTCCCGGCGCGGCGGCAAGTGGGGCGGGCAGCACGGTCACCCTGACCGACACCATCGTGCGCACGTCCGGCCCTTCGAGCGCTGGCCTGCTTGTCACCGACGCTGGAACAATCACCGTGACGAATACCGAGGTCACCACCGGCTTCAGGGTGACCGGTGGCAACCCGCCAGTCCTCCAGTTCCCAGATGCCCAGATCGGCTTGGAGGCGCATGGCGCCGAGGTGGTCGGTGCCGGCAGCCGATTGCAAGCCGAGAATGCTGACATCACAACGAATGGTGATGGTGCCGTCGGCGTGAGGATCAGCCAGGGCGGCATAGCCTCAATTTTCGGTAGTACCATTGCAACCAGGGGTGATGATACCATTACGGCCGGCGGCGCCGATGGTTTGCGCGTGAACGATGCCGGAAGTCATGGTGTCGTGACCGGCACTTCGATAACCACCGCGGGCATGAATGGCGTAGGCTTGCATGCCAGGGCGGGCGGCACAATCGTCGCCAAGGATGTTAGGCTCGCAACACAAGGGCAGAACGCCCGCGGCGTCCAGGCACAGGAGCCTGACAGCACCATAGCCCTGACGCGTACCGCCATCATCACCGGAGGCACCGGTGCCGCGGGCGTCCAGGCCGACAATGGGGGCACGGTGCAGATCGCCGGCGGTTCGGTTGCCACGACTGGCAGCACTGCGCATGGATTTGCCGCCATCAACGGCGGCACAGTCAATGCCGCCGGCACTGCGGTCTCAGCGACCGGTGCCGGATCGACGGCGATTTACCTTGCCGGTAAGGGTCCGAGTGCGATCTCTGTCACCGGTGGCAGCCTAACCGCCACGGATGGCGCGATCATCCGGGCGGAGGGCGGCGACGGCACCGTCTCGATCAGCGGCGGAACAACGATAAACCCGGCCATCGTGAACGGTCGGCTATTGCTGGCGCAGGTAACCGAGGATGCCGCGGCCAACCCGGCCAAGCTGACGCTGAACATCACCGGATTGCCTTCGCTGACCGGCGACATCATCGTCGATCCCTCGACCCTCAGCTACAGTCTCAGCAACAGCAATTGGACCGGCAATCTGCTGCTGACCGGCTCGGGCAACACCGCCACCGCCAGCCTGACCACGGCGCGATGGACCGGCGCCCTTTTGGCCGATGCCGACAACACCGCCGATGTGGCGCTGGCGCAAGGCAGCCTCTGGACCGGCCTGGCGCGGAACGCGACCGATGTTGCCATCGATGGCAGCAGCGCCTGGAATGTGACCGGGGATTCCAACGCGACCGGCACGGTGACCAATGCCGGCCTGATCCAGTTCCTCGCACGACCGGGAGCCTACAGCACGCTGACGGTCCGCAACTATGCCGGCAACAACGGCCGCATCGGCTTCAACACCTATCTTGGCTCGGACAACTCGCCGAGCAACCTGCTGGTGATCGATGGCGGCCGGGCAAGCGGCACGTCGTCGGTGCTGGTGGACAATGCGGGCGGTCCAGGTGCGCAGACCGTGGCAGATGGCATCCGGCTGGTGCAGGTGACCCGTAATGGCACCACCGCGACGAACGCCTTCACGCTCGGCCAGCGCGTCGCCGCAGGCGCCTATGAGTACCAGCTCTTCCGCGGCGGCAGCACCAGCGCCGATGATTGGTTCCTGCGCTCCCATCTCATCGACACGCCCACGACCCCGACGGCGCCGAGCGGTCCGGACATCCCGCTCTACCGTCCGGAGGTGGCGCTCTATGCACCGATCCCGGCGATCGGCCGGCAGATGGGGCTCGCGACCCTCGGCACCCTGCATGAGCGTGTCGGCGAGGAAGAGAACATCCGGAATTTGACCGGCCGCGGCTACGTCAATGGCGGCTGGGGCCGCGTCTTCGGGGAAAACACGCGCAACCAGTGGGACGGTACCGTCGACAGCCGTGCTGCCGGCGACCTCGTCGGAATACAGGCCGGCCTCGACGTCATCCGCACCGATCCCTATGCCGGCGGTCATCGCGACCATCTCGGCGTCTATGGTGCGTATACCGATTACAGTGCGCACTCGGTCTCCGGCTTTGCCCTCGGTATCGAGAACCTTCGTGTCGGCCGTCTGTCGATGGCAGGACCTTCTCTCGGCGCCTACTGGACCCATTTCGGACCAAGCGGCTGGTATGTCGACGCCGTCTTCCAGGGCAGCTGGTACGACATAAACGCGCGCTCGGACTACGGCGCCACGCTGTCCACCGACGCCACCGGCTACACCGCTTCCGTTGAGGCTGGTTATCCGATCCGCTTCGGCGAAGGCAATCGCTGGCAGATCGAGCCGCAGGCGCAGATCATCTCCCAAACCATCTCGGTCAACCGCTCCAGCGACGCCTACTCCGGCGTGAGCTGGGACGAGGGCCATGCCTGGACGGGACGGCTCGGGGCACGGCTGCAATATACCGATGAGGATGCGCAAGGCAGGCTCTGGCAGCCTTATGCGCGGGTCAATCTCTGGCACGCCTTCTCCGGCAATGAAAGCGCGATCTTCGGCTCCGCCTCACCCTCCATCGAGACCCGTTTTGGCGATACCGCACTCGAGCTCGGCGGCGGTGTAACCGCGCGGGTTAACCAGAATGTGAGCATCTACGGACAAGGCTCCTACCGCTGGTCGCTCGATGGCAATCGCAGTCGCCAGACCGCAACCGCAGGCACCGTCGGCATCCGTTTGAATTGGTAGCTGAGACAATCGAGGCGGGAAGCATTCCTGCATCGCTGGCTCGGCATGACAGCAAGGCCGTCATCTCGGACATCCAGCCTGCCTTTGGGTTTCCTGAAAGCTGCCGTTCGCATCGTCAGACCGGATTGCAGCAGACTTGGCGGACGTTGCAGATACCCAAGTCCGGGTAGCTGAAAGCGTATGTCAGGTCATTCGGGGCGGAGCGCCTCGAAACTGATGATTTCGTCGTCTTTGTGCGGTGCTCTTCCATGCTGATAGTTGCCTGACACCACGACATCGACAAAGCCCGCGCGCTCAAGCGCCATCGTGAGCTCTTCGACGCCCCACCACCGCAACTTGAATAAATCGAGTTCGGATTTCGCAAGGTTTCCATCTTGCCAGAGTTCATAGCGCAGACAGGCGAGCGTGGTCTGCGCGACATAGTCTGTTTCAACCCGATGATCCGTGAGTGTCAGCAGATCGCCATCCTCTGTTTTCCAACGCCGGACCGAACCGGTCGGCCCAAGGAAACTACCTATGGGGTCGAGATCTAGGATCAATTTTCCGCGGGGAACCAGGTGATCATAAAACCGTCTCAGCACAGCGATCGCCGATGTCGTATCCGTCACCAACTGAAACGACCCCGCCGGGATGATGATGGCTGCAAAGCTTCTGCCATAGGAGAAGTCTTCGAAGGTCTGTCGTGTTACGCTTGCGGAAAGGTTTCTCTTCCTGCATTCGTCCAGGCAGTAGCCAAGCATCTCGTCGGATGCATCGAACCCTTCGATCGAAAACCCTGACTCGAGCAGTGGCACATAAACGCGACCGTTGCCGACAGCAGGTTCCAGGATCGGGCCTTCGGATTCGCCAAGGCGTTGCCGATAATATTCAACATCGCCGAATGAACGCCCGACCGGTTTGTCCAGATTATAGACCCAGGAAGCCAGTGTCCCGTAACGATTGTTCATTCCAGCCTCGTAGGATCGATTTAGCCGCGCTGCTTCCGCCCTACTCGAAATCAGCTGCCATAAACTTAAAGAAAACGATCCTCGCCAATTGCAAGTAACCGTAAATGGGGCGCGAACGGACCTTCGCGCAAGCGATGGCGCTGGTCTTGTTGAGAAGGAGTCAGTGGCTGCAGGGGGCGTTGAGAGGGCAGCGACAGCGGGCAAATGGCACGCTGTCGGGGGCCCGTCATCACGCGCCTGCATGCAGACGGATGGCTCGTGCCGGTAACCGCCTTGAATTGCCGCGGACGGAGGAGGTCACCATCGAGAATGAATTTGCTCGCCGCCTCGGCCCCATTGGTCAGACCACCGTGTCGAGTAGCCGGCCCTCAATATGACTTCCTGACTTGCTATCGTTGCAAGTAAGAAATTCGTTCCTGGCCGGTTGGCTGGGAACGCGACGTCCAATCCGCCGTTCACACAACTCTGCTTAAGCACGAAAGCAGCCGTTGGACCTGCATCCGGTCCCGCCTTCACATCGGCGTCTGGAGCAGAGATGCCAATCTTGTCGCTTGATCTTTGCATTGACCCTTCCGGATAGCCTGTCCGCTGTCCGCTGTCCGCTGTCCGCTATCGGCGATATAGGCGTGCTGCGCGCGGCGGCCCGCGGTTACCCTTTGGGGAACGTTGGCGATGGGGCCGCTATCGGCATGATGGCTCAATGCCGGATAGGGGGCACGAGCATTTTTGCGCATCCCAGGGATGCCTCGGGCGCAGCGTATGCGACATCAAGAGGGCGCTGTGCGCGCTGAATGAGCTTTCGCCGCCACGTCCACCCACCACCGGTTCACGACGTCCGGACTGGTCAGCTGGTTTTGCGCTGATGCCTCGAGTTGCATCCTGCGATATTCGCTTGCGGTCGTGCCGAACCGTTGACGGAAAGTGCGGCTGAAATGGGCTTCGCTGTTGAAGCCGAGATCTGCGGCTATTCGGGACAGTTTGCGTGTTTCGAGGGGATCGCTCAGGGCCGCTCGCACCGCGATGAGCCGACGTTCCTGAACATAGCGCATGATGCCACCCCGTCGGGCGAAGGCGCGGTAGAGCGATGCCCGCGAGATGCCAAGCTTCTCAGCAAGGAAATCCGGGGAGAGTTTGCCGATGGCAAGATTGTCACGGATTGCGGCCTCCGCCAGCGACAAGAGGTCATCATCGGTGTGGCGCGAACTTCTGGATGTGAAGTCCGGCTGCAGCAACAGCCGTCGCAGGAAATCAGCGGTGTCGGAAACAGCGCGTGTGACCTCGTCCTGCGAAATGTGCGTGCTGCGCTCCTGAAGCGACCGCATATGGGCAACAAGGAGTTCGTTGCGCCTTGCGTCGAGCCGTGGTTTCAGCGTGCCCGGCGCTATTTCGCCCAACATCCTTCGTGGAACAATGAGTGATAAGGTGTTGGAAGCAAACGCGCGGGTCCGCACCTCATGCGCCAGGTCGATCACCGCAACCTTCCCAGGGCCGATGGAGACCTGCTCTCCTGATATCTTTCCGTTGAAACCACCGCTCATATAAAGGTGCAGCAAGATGTGATCGGGTGTCGAAACGATGCGCTGTCCATCCCGGATGAACATCTGCGGTCCGAACGACACCTTGGCGATGACAATGTCACCCAGAATAGCGCCGTTCGCCGATCCAGCGGGCAGGGTTTTGCTGCGTGTCCACGGTTTCGGCTCGAACAGGGGAGACAACACTGCGCTCCAGGTCGCAAAGGCCTGATCCGGATCCAGCCCGGTCGTCACATAATAAAGTCTGGGTATGGTCATGCTTCGGAAGAGACTCTCTAGTCGATGGCGCCGACCGCGACAGGAGGGGATGAAGCAAGCTGCTGCGACCGACGTGTTGTAGGCGGCAGGATGCCTCAGTTCCGTATCTCGTCGCGCCCCCGGATGTTTAAATTTTCGCGAAAAATTTGATCAAGCGTCTCAAGCGGCGAACAGGCTGTGCCTGGCTGCTGACATCTCCGCGGAACTTATGTTTTCAAGCACCCGGAAATGGGGATGACGCCGCCATCGCGGCGTCTGCTTGGGTGGGTAAAATTGCATATTCTTTCTGACGGGATCACTTCAGCTTCGCGCGTCGTGAAGGCTTTCGAGCGTTTTCACTCATCAACGGAAGGCCTGCGCGAGGGGCCGTCCCGGCCTTCCGTAATGCGTGCCAAGGTGTTTGCAAACCATGCATGGCGTCGAGGCCTGCTCGTCTGCACCGCTCTTTTCACCGTAGGGATGATCGCGACCGACGCTGTCGCGCAATCGACGGGTGGTCGTGGCGGCGATGGCAATCACGACAGCTATGGAGGCGCCGGCCAGACGTTCGGGGTTGCGGGAGCGGCGGGCGGAGACTCGATATATTATCGGGGCGGTGGCGGCGGCGGCGGCGCGGGCGCTGCAGGCGGCAAGGGTGGCTCCAACACAGGTAGCGGCGGGACGGCTGGCACCGATGGCAATAGCGGCAGCCCGATCGGCGCAAACGGCGGCGACGGTGGCAGCGCCAACTATGGCGGCGGCGGTGGTGGTGGTGGCGGCGGAAACGGAATTCGGTTCTCCGCGGCCGGCATGCAGACGACAATCACCGCAACCGGTGGCAACGGCGGTACCGGCGGCACGACCTTCTACAACAACTCCGGGGCCGGTGGCGGTGGTGGCTCGGGCGGTTACGGTGTTGGCGCGACTGGAGGCGCGCTGAACCTGAATGTATTCGGTACGGTCAAGGGCGGTAATGGCGGCACCGGCGGAACCGGCTACGGCGACCGAAACAGCGGCGGCTCCAGTGGTAGCGGTGGCGACGGCGGCGGCGGTATCTATTTCGGATCGGCCGGATCGACGCTCAACCTGGCCGCCGGATCGGTCATTGGTGGCAATGGTGGCGCAGGCGGCATTGGCGGTCGCGGCAATGGTGCTTCCGGGCGCGGCGGTAACGGCATCGATTTCAATGGCGCCGTCAACAATACGGTATCCACGCTGGCGGGTACCACGATCAAGGGTGGCAATGGCGCGTCCGGTGGGGCCGGCGGCGTCGGTATCGTCGGCAGCAGCATCACCATCATCAATGACGGCATGATCGCCGGCGGATATTCGAACCTCGGCGGCGCCGGCGCCGTGCAGGCAGACGCGATAAGCTTCACCGGCGGCGCCAACAGTCTGAGGCTCGGCAGCACGGGAACGATCGATGGCAACATCGGTGTCACGGGAAGCCTCGCCATCGATGCCGGTACGATGGCTCCCCCTAGCGTAACGCTTGGCAACATCATCCACGACACCACAGCCGCCGGCAGCCTCGTCAAGGTCGGCGAGGGCAGGCTGGTGCTGACGGGCACGAATACCTACACCGGCAGTACCACCTTCGCGGCCGGCACGCTCACTGCCGGAAGCGCCGGGGCGCTCGGGACAACAGGTGCCCTCAGCTTTACGGGCGGCACGCTGCAATACAGCGCCGCCAATCAGACTGATTATTCGAGCCGGCTCTCGACCGCCGCCGGGCAACAATACAGCGTCGACACCAATGGCCAGAACGTCAGCTGGGCGGCGGATTTGGCGTCTTCGGGCGGTAGCCTCACCAAATCGGGCGCCGGCACGCTGACCCTCACCGGGGGCACCGGCTATACCGGTGACACCGTCGTGGCGGGCGGCACCTTGCGGTTCGGCGACGGCGCCCGCGGCGGCACCAGCCTTAGCGGTTCCATCACTGTTGTCGGCGGTGCTGCTGTATCTTTCGAAACACCAGGCAGCTTCGACATCGGCGGGCGGGTCGAGCTTGGCGACACAGCTGTGCTGTCGACAAGGGCCGGCGCCGGCCAGCCACTGCTGAAGACCGGAGGCCTCAAGATTGGGGCGGATGTCAACTTCAACCTCAGTGGGATCGGCGATCGGAGCGGTGCTAACCAGGTACTGATCGACAGCAACTCAGTCATTCAGGGCGACTTCGCCACGATCAGCGTTGGCGGTTTCAGCGGCACGGTCGATTATATGACCGTGAACACGCGGAAGTCTGCCGATGGCAAGCAGTATCTGGCCAGCTACGATCTGAGCTGGACTGCCAACAACAACCTGGCGCACGGCACTTTCACCCTGGCCGACGCTGCGAACAGCTTCACCGTCGGGGCTGATCTCGCTGACCGGACGGCAAATCCTGTCACGGGTTGGGATGGGAAAGCGCTGACCAAGACAGGCGCTGGCACGCTCATCCTGGCGGGCGAGAACACCTATAGTGGCGGTACGACGATTGCCGCCGGCACGCTGCAGGTCGGTGAGGGCGGCCGGGGTTCGATCGCCGGAGATATCGTCAACGAAGGTACCCTTGCCTTTTATCGTTCCGGCACGCTGGCAATGAACGGGGCCATCTCTGGCAGCGGCAAGCTCAGGCAACAGGGTGCGGGAACGGTGGTGTTGTCCGGCATCAACAGTTACCGCGGCGGTACCGTCATGGACGCGGGCACGCTTTCGGTTTCGGCCGATGCCAATCTGGGCGATCTGTCGGGTGGTCTCGCTTTCCACGGCGGCACGTTGAACACCACCGGCAGTTTCGACACGGGTCGCGCGGTAACACTCGGTTCGAGCGGTCGCTTCGATGTTGCCGCAAACACCTTGCTCAGCCTGTCGGGCGCAGTGTCCGGCGGCGGTGATCTGATCAAGGCTGGCGCGGGCACACTGAAGCTCAGCAATGGCGGCAATGCCTACGGCAACACGTTTGTCGAAGCAGGCTCGCTGACAGGTAACGCCTCAACAATCTCCGGGCGGATCGGCAATGCTGCAACGATGGTGTTCGACCAGGTTTCGGACGGGACCTTTGCCGGCGACATCGGCGCGCTCAACGGCAACCGGGGCATCATGATCAAGCGGGGTGCTGGCGAGCTGATGCTGACGGGCACGTCCGCCCTGGATTGGTCGGTCGAAAAGGGAAAGCTGTCGACCACAGCAAGTCGCTTCGGTGGCAATGTCATGATCGGCGCCGGTGCCGGTGTCACCTTCGACGAACAGGTTGACGCCCTCTATTCAGGAGCGATTTCTGGTACCGGCAACCTGACCAAGACCGGATCTGGCACATTGAAGCTTGCCGGTGACAGTTCCGGTTTCGTCGGGTCGACATCGATTGCCAAAGGCATCCTGTCGGTGGACGGTTCGCTCGGCGGTTCGATCCGTGTGATGCCCGGAGCCCGCCTGCAAGGCAAAGGCACCATAAGTGAGCTCACCGTTGCGGCTGGCAGCACCATCGCGCCAGGCAATTCGATCGGCACGCTCAACGTGGCCGGCGATGTCTCCCTGGCAGCGGGGGCAATTTATGAAGTGGAAGTCGCAGGCAATGGGACGAGCGATCGCATTGCCGCAAAAGGCAAGGCGACGGTCGACGGCGCCAAGGTGGCCGTAACGGCACTGGATGCCGCGACAAGCTATCAAGACGGCCAGAGTTACACGATCCTGACGGCAGGCGGCGGTATCGCCGGTGGTTTCGAGCCGGCCGTGCTTTCGCGCTCGGCATTTCTGGATGCGACGCTCGCTCAGGGAAAGAATGCGGTCGATCTGAAGATCGTCGTCAAGGGCGCCAAACCAACAGGACCGGTGTTCGAGAAGGCCGCCAATACTTTCAATCGTCACCAGACCGCAGCTGCGCTCGACAGGCTTCGGCAGAGTGGCCAGTCGCTTGCGCTTTACAACAAACTGCTGCCGCTCTCGATCGAGGAAGCGCGGTTGGCCTTCGATGGGCTGTCGGGCGAAATCCACGCTTCGACGGTGACGGCCCTGATCGAAGACAGTCGCTTCACGCGCGAAGCCATCAACGATCGCCTGCGTGCTGCTTTCGAGACGGTCGGCGCCCAGCCGCTGCTGGGTTATGGTGATGACGCCAAGGAGATCGCCACGGCTTCGGCTTCTTTCGAACGTTATGGCGCCTGGGGCTCGGTATTGGGCTCGTGGGGCCATTTCGGCGGCGACGGCAATGCCGCCAGTCTGTCGCGCTCGACCGGTGGTTTTGTCACCGGCGTCGATGGCCTGATCACCGACGATGTCCGGCTTGGTTTCCTCGCCGGCTACAGCCATTCGTCGCTGAAGATCGATGATCGCAGGTCATCGGCTTCGATAGGCAACTACCATCTTGGTCTCTACGGCGGCACACAACTCGGTGCACTCTCTTTCCGTTCCGGCCTTGCCTATACGTGGAGTGAGATCGATAGCAGCCGGCAGGTCTCGTTCCCCGGCTTCACAGACGGCCTCGCAGGCGGCTATCGCGCCGGCACCACGCAGGTCTTCGGCGAACTCGGCTACAGCATGAAGGCTGGCGGCATCGCCTTCGAGCCCTTCGCCAACCTGGCTTACGTCAACGTCCACACCAACAGCCTCACCGAAACGGGTGGGACATCGGCACTCACCGTGTGGAGCGGCTCCAACGACAACACCTTCGCAACGCTTGGGCTTCGTGCCTCGACCGACTTCGAACTCGGCACGACGAAGGCGGCGGTGCACGGCACGATCGGCTGGCGCCACGCCTATGGCGATATCACGCCAACGGTCAACCAAGCCTTCACCGGCTCCAATGCGTTCCAGATCGTCGGTGCACCGATCGCGAAGGACGCAGCCGTCATCGAAGCGGGGCTCGACTTCACCGTCGCGCCACGCGCAACGCTAGGGATTACCTATCACGGCGAACTCGGCTCCAAGGTCAGCGACCACGGCGTGCGTGCGGATTTGAGTGTGAAGTTCTAAGGGCCGGGCACCCGACTTGCTTGCGGTTGCGCACGCGCGGGGGGCGCACCGGGAACCCAGGTGTAATTGATAGGGCTATTCTACGCTCTCACTGAGAGGTGGCCTATCACCTTCGTGGAGGAAGCGGTCAAACTGGGTTTCTGTGCCTAAGCGAAAGCAAATTCGTGAGAGGCATGATCTGGAGAGAAGCTTGCCGCGGTGAAGCGACCGGCAGCTTTGCGCCCTAATTTCAGACTTTCAATCCGTTCAATCGCTATCCGGAAAGCGGACGTAACCAATGGGTGCGCTGGATTTCTGGCTCGATCTCATTGGATCACATGCGCTTCTCGAAGCGGAACATCCCGTCGTCACCCGGCAGGCCCGGGCCACCGGGATGATGCGGGTCCGGGTGGCGCGGGTTGTAGTATTCCACGATGCTGAACCCGCAGATGTTGACATAGAAGTGGATGTTGCGCTTCTCGAAATACGGCGTGTGGGTCGTCCAGACCTTGGTGGCGGAATAGTGCTTCTCGATCGCGGTCCACGCCTTGCGGCCGAGGCCCCGGCCGATCTCGCCGGCGCGGACGAAGAAGAAGTCGAGCGAGTTATGCTGGGTCTTGGCATCGATCGACACGACGGCGCCGCCGACCCACCGCTCGTCCTCCAGGATGCGGTGCACCACGGCGTTCGGCGCCTCGAAGGAAGCGGCCACGTCTTCGTTGGACGGAACCAGTCCGTCGCTGGCCGACCCGAACGCCTTGAGGGCGGCGATTGCGAAGGCTTCCTGCAGATCCTTTCGAAAACGGGACAGGTCGGCTTTTCTGGCGATGTCGAGCGTGACACGGCTTTCGTTCGGCGAGGTTGCCATGAAAATTCTCCAGATTGAGGCAATAACCGGCGCCCGCGTTCGGCTGATCGAGCCCCGGAGACCTATGTCTTGACCGTAGCCCCTCCAGCTCCGCCTTCAACCGGCGCCTTTCGGCCTGCCCGTCGCATGATCAGGACGAAGAACACGGGCACGAAGAGTACGGCAAGCACGGTGCTCGAGATCATTCCACCGAACAGGCCCGTGCCAAGGGCGTTCTGCGTTTCGGAGCTTGGCCCCTTGGCGATCACCAGCGGCACGATGCCGAGCGTAAAGGCGAGCGAGGTCATGACGATCGGGCGCAGCCGCAGCCGGGCCGCTTCGACGGCCGCGTCACGGAGCGATCGTCCATCCTCGTGCAGCTTGCGGGCGAACTCCACGATCAGCACCGCGTTCTTGGCCGACAGGCCGATCAGGGTGATCAGTCCGACCTTGAAGAACACGTCGTTCTCGAAGCCGCGCAGATGCACCGCCGCGACTGTCCCCAGGATGCCGAGCGGCACAACCAGCATGACCGAGAGCGGAATGGCCCAACTCTCGTAGAGGGCGGCCAGCACCAGGAAAACGACGAGGAAGGAGAACGCGACCAGCAGCGGCGCCTGCGCGCCGGACTGACGCTCCTGGAGGGACTGCCCGGTCCATTCCACGGCGAAGCCGGCGGGAAGTTGCGCAGCGACTCGCTCGATCTCGCCCATCGCGCTGCCGCTCGACACGCCGGGCGCGGCGTCTCCTGAGATGCTGAGCGAGGGATAGCCGTTGTAGCGATTGAGCTGCAGCGGCCCGACGGACCATTGCGGCGTCACCACCTCGGACAGGGGAACCATCCCGCCCTTGTCGTTGCGCACAGCGAGTTTCAGCACGTCCTCGACCTGCATGCGGTCCTTTGCCTGCGCCTGCACGATGACCTGCTGCAGGATTCCCGCGCGCGGAAAATCGTTCACGTAGGTCGACCCCATGGTGGAGGCGAGCACGTCGCTGATGGCCGAGAAGGAAACCCCGAGCGCGCCGGCCTTCTGGCGGTCGACGCGCAGGTTGACGCTTGGCCCGTTGGGCAGGCCGTCCACGCGCACGTTGCGCACGAGCTTGCTTTGCCCGGCGAGCGCGATCAGCTTCTCTGCCGCGTCCCGCAACGCCGCCGCGTCGCGCCCGGCGCGGTCGACGAGGCGGAGCGAGACGCCGGATGTCGTGCCCAGTTCCTCGATGGCCGCTGGCTTCATGACGAGAACCTCGCCTTCCGTCGTCTCCCGCATCGCCTGTTCGGCCGCCGCGATTTCCTCGTCGGTGCTTCCGCTGCGCGCATCAAAGTCTCGCAGCGTCGTGAAGGACATCGCGGCGTTGGGTCCCGAGCCGGAAAAGCCGAAGCCCATGATTGACAAGTTGTTGGCTATGTCGGGACGCGTCGCGGCGTGACGGTCGAAGCGCTCGACGAGCGCCTGGGTTCGCTCGGAGGTTGCGTCGGCCGGCAGTGTGAAGGAGGTCATGAACGTGCCCTGATCCTCGTCCGGTACGAATGCGGTCGGCAGCGTGCCGTAGCCCAGCGCCACCGCGCCGACGAGGGCGCCGTAGACCAGCATGACGCGTCCGGCCCGCCTCACGAGCCAGCCGACCCATGACGTATAGCGTCGCGTCAGCCTTTCGAAGCTACGGTTGAACCAGGCAAAGAAGCCCTTGCGCTGATGATGAGGCGATGCCGGCTTCAGGATCGTGGCGCAAAGCGCGGGCGTCAGGCTGAGGGCCAGGAAAGCGGAAAACAGGATCGAAACTGCGAGCGAGACCGTGAACTGGCGGTAGATGGCGCCGACCGAGCCGCCTGCGAGACCCATGGGCAGGAACACGGCCGTGAGGACCAGCGTGATGCCGACGACGGCTCCCGTGATCTCACGCATGGCGCGGCGGGTGGCCTCGCGTGGCGAAAGGCCCTCGGTCGCCATGAGCCGTTCGACGTTTTCCACCACGACGATCGCATCGTCGACGATGATTCCTATAGCAAGCACCATGCCGAACATCGTCAGGACGTTGATCGAATAACCGATTGCCCACATCACCGCGAAGGTGCCGAGCAGCGCGATCGGCGCGACGATGGCCGGGATCAGCGTGTAGCGAATGCTCTGGAGGAAAAGGAGCATGATCAGGAACACCAGCACCATAGCCTCGGCGAGCGTCTGCACCACCTTCGAGATGGAGAGCTTCACGAAGGGCGCCGTGTCGTAGGAAACGGCATAGGTCACGCCCTTCGGCATCGAGGGCGCGAGCTCGGCAAGGCGCGCCTTGACACCTTCCGAGGTCGAGACGGCGTTGGCGCCGGGGGCGAGCTGGATAGCCGCGGCGGTGGCCGGCTTTCCGCCGTCGAAGATCGAGAATCCGATCGTCTGCGGGCCGATCTGGATCTTGGCCACGTCGCCGAGCGTCAGCTTCGAACCGTCCGGATTTGAATGCAGGACGATGGCGGCGAACTCCTCGGGCGTCTTCAACTGCCCGTCGAGGCCGAGCGGCACGCTGATCATCTGGCCGGCCACCGCGGGCGCCACGCCGAGGCGGCCGGGCGCCACCTGGAGGTTCTGGGCCTGGATGGCCTGCGTGATCTCGGCCATCGAGACAGCGTAGGAAACGAGCCGGGCCGGATCGACCCAAACGCGCATGGCCGCCTCCGAGCCGAAGGACTGGACGCGCCCGACGCCCGGCACGCGCTTGAGCTCCGGGGCGAGTCCGCGCACCAGATAGTCTTCCAGCGCAATCGAATCGGCTTTGCCGCCTTCGGAGCGCATAGAGACGATCATCAGGAACCCGGACGTGACGCCCTCCACGGAAAGGCCGGAGCGCCGGACGGGCTCGGGCAGGCGCTGCTCGACGGCCTTCAGCCGGTTCTGGACATCGATCTGGGCGAGTTCCGGGTCGGTGCCGGGCTTGAAGGTGACGGTTATGCTGGCGTTGCCGGCTGAGTCGGACGACGATTCGAAATAGAGGACGTTCTTCACGGCGGTCAGCTCGCGCTCGATCGGCGCCGTGACGCTGTCGTTTATCGTCTGCGGGCTGGCCCCAGTGTAGGTGGCGTAGATGTTGACGCTCGGTGGCGCGATGACGGGAAAGCGCGAGACCGGAAGCTGCGGGAGCGAGACGAGACCGGCCAGCACGATGAAAATCGCGATGACCCATGCGAAGACCGGTCGCTCTATGAAGAACTGAGGCATCGCACAGTCTCCTCAGCTGTCGCTCTTGGCAGAGGCAGGAAGGTAGGGGACGAGCTCCAGCGGTTGGCCTGCTTCCGTCCGATCTTGGCCCTGCACGACCACGGTCTCGCCGGCCTTCAGTCCGGACAGGATGACATACTGGCGATCGACCAGCGCTCCCAATTCGACGTCGCGGCTGCTGGCCGTCTTGTCGTTTGCGATGACCGTGAGTTGGGCTCGCCCCGAGGCATCGCGACGTACGGCCTGTTGCGGTACGGTCAAAGCATCGGGATAGACGGCGCTGGGCACCCTCACGCGCAGATACATGCCCGGCAGTAACTGCCGGTCAGGGTTGGGCACCTCCACGCGCATGGCGATGCTGCCGGTGCCGGGATCTACCGTGCTCTCGGAATAGAGCACCTTACCCGGGAACCCATAGGGCTTGCCGGTGATCGTCAGGATGTCGACCGGAAGCACGCCGGCATCCTCACTGCGGCTGCTGTCGGCCGTCTCTTCCAATTGCTCCCGACGCATCGAGGGCTGCCGGACATCGACATAGACGCGGTCGATCTGCTGGACAACGGCGAGCGCCATCGCGGCGCCGACGGAAGCGAGGCTACCTTCGGTGGCGAGCGCTTGCCCGATGCGCCCAGCGATAGGGCTTCGGACAGTCGAATGCGACAGTTCGAGTTCGCGGCGCGTCAGGTTGGCCTTGGCCTCAGCGACGCCCGCGCGTGCCTGCGCCAGCGTCGCTGTCGCGTCGCCGAGTGCGGCGACGCTCGCGGTCCGCGCTTCAGCCAGCGCCTGGACCCGTTCATGCTTGACGGTCGCGTTGAGGAGATCCGCCTCTGCCCGGGCCAGAACCGCGGAAGCAGCTTCGACGTCGGCGGCGAACGGCGCGGGATCGATCTGGAACAGGGGCCGGCCGGACGGCACTTCGGAGCCTTCGGTGAAGAGCACCTTCTGCACGATGCCGTTGACCTGGGGACGTATCTCGGTGGTTCTCAGGGCCGATACGCGGCCGGGCAGTTCGTCGTAGACGACCACCCAGCGCGGCTGTACCGTCAGGACGGCGATGCGGAGGGGGGGGCCACGGCTTTCGCGGTCGTGCTGTCCGCCTGAGGGCTTTCCGTCGCGTCCGTGCAGGCGCAGAGAACCAGCGCCGTGGCCGCGACGAGCGCATATGTCAGGGGTGGGCGAATGCGCATCGGTGGGGTCATCCGTGAAAGCGGCCCCGTCGCTGCGGGCGTCGGCGCGTCTATCGGTCCGCCGGGTTGCCGCTGTGTGGAGGTTATGTTGCGATTTGATGGAGGCGGGCATGGGGCGCTCGACGCAGGCCGCGCCGGATGGCATTCCTTGTTAACGGAGCACGCGATGACAGCCCTCGTTCTGATAGCGGAAGACGATGACGAGATTTCAACGATCCTGGACGCCTACCTCGTGCGGGAGGGATTTCGGACGGTGCAAGCGCGCGAAGGTCGCACGGCTCTCGACCTGCACCTCGCGCTGAAGCCGGACCTCGTCCTTCTCGACGTCACGATGCCCCGGCTCGACGGATGGGAGGTCTTGGCGGAACTGCGGCGCCGGGGAAACACCCCCGTTATCATGATCACTGCGCTCGACAAGGACATCGACCGGCTGCAGGGCCTGCGCATCGGGGCGGACGACTATGTGGTCAAACCGTTCAACCCGATCGAGGTCGTCGCCCGCGCCAAGGCCGTCCTTCGCCGCTCGGGCCTTGCGGTTGCGTCGGGCGTCCTGCGGGTGGGCGATCTCGCGATCGACCTCGACGCCTACCAGGCGAGCTTCGGCGCCGGTGACGAGACGACACGGCTTGCGCTGACGCTGACTGAATTCCGCATCCTCGCCCACATGGCGCGCAGCCCGGCCAGGGTCTTCACAAGAGGCGAACTGATCGACGCGTGCCTGCCTGACTCCGACGCGCTCGACCGCACGGTGGACAGTCACGTCAGCAAGCTGCGCAGGAAGCTCGAACAGGCGGGAGCCACGGACCTGCTGCCCGGGGTGCGCGGCATAGGCTACCGGCTGTCGGCCTGACGCGATGGACCCGCGCACCGGATTGAGCCGGCAGATCCTCATCGCCATGTCGGCCATTACCGTGGCGGCCGGGCTGCTGGTCTTTTTCGGAACCTATTTCCTCTACAGCTTGATCGTTGCCTTCTACCCCGCGCCGGAGTCGGCGGACAGCTGGTTTACGGCGACCGACCTTGGTATCCTGGGTATCGTGATCCTCGTCACGTTACCGATCGCGGCCGTGGTTTCGCTGCGTCTCGCACGCCGGATCCTCCAGCCACTTGAGTCGCTTGCCCTGAGCGCACGGCGGATAACGGCAGGTGACCTGACCGCCCGCGCATCGGCCGGAGACCGGGGGCTTGGCGAGACAGCGGCCCTAATCGACGATTTCAACACGATGGCGCAGCGGCTACAGGACATGGCCGCCGACATGGCCCTTTGGAATGCCACCATCGCGCATGAGTTGCGCACCCCGCTGACCATCCTGAAGGGACGCCTGCAGGGCATCATCGATGGGATGTTCGAGCCGGACGAGCGCTCGCTGCGGGGGCTGATCCTCCAGGTGGACGGATTGGCCCGGCTGGTCGAAGACCTGCGGACGGTGACGCTCGCCGACAGCGGCCATCTGGATCTCCGCATCGAACCGATCCGTCTCGCGCGAGAAATCGACCAGATGGCCGAGCTGATGGCGCATGACCTGCATGCCGGCGGCTTCCGCCTGAAACTCGACTTGGCCGATTTGACCGTGGAGGCGGATCCGACGCGCATTCGCCAGGGCCTGCTGGCGCTCGTCACCAACGCGCGGCGCTATGCGGTTCGGGGCACGATCACGATCCGCCTCGCCGAGACCGACGACGAAATTCTGCTGAGCGTTGCCGACGAGGGCCCGGGGCTCTCGCCGGAGATGGCGACCCGCGTCTTCGATCCGTTCGTCCGCGGCGATCAGCTACGCTCAGGGGAGCCGCGCGGCAACGGGCTCGGCCTGTCGGTCGTTCGCTCCATCGTGGAGGCGCATGGCGGAAGTCTTCGCTACCGCAGCGCGCCCGGCGGCGGCGCGCTGTTCGAGATGGTCTTGGCGAAGACGAGGCGTTCCCCCGCCGCACAAGATATATAGTCGGAGCGCTGCGGGAGCACCGCCGCGCATTTCAGAGCATGCGCGGGAGAACGTCGGTCTCGCCGTCCTTGTCCTGCAGCCGATGCTTCATGGTGCCCGCTATGTGCAGAACGATGCAGGC
The DNA here is from genome assembly GCF_058790995.1 of Mesorhizobium sp. EU05-FHT14A09. Taxonomy (NCBI): domain Bacteria; kingdom Pseudomonadati; phylum Pseudomonadota; class Alphaproteobacteria; order Hyphomicrobiales; family Phyllobacteriaceae; genus Mesorhizobium; species Mesorhizobium sp. EU05-FHT14A09. The sequence goes on along the minus strand of NZ_JBYTDF010000012.1, from coordinate 108,868 downwards.
CAGCAGGAGATAGCCGCAATATTTGTGCAGCGCCTGGAACACCGCGAATGCCGTATCGTTCTTGGGCAAGACTTCAGGCACATGCGAGAGGAAGAAAAAGGGCACGCCGTCGCCCCCGATGATGCTGCTTGACATGGCGTAGCCCAGCAGCGGCGTAAGCAGCGTCAAGGCGATGATCAGCCTGTGGGTTCCGTGAGAGAGCCATTTCTCCCAAGGTTTCAGGGCCTCCGGCGCACGCGGCAGCACGGCATGGTAGCGCCAGCGCAGGGTCAGATGTATCAGCGCCAGCAGCCAGACCAGGATCCCGAATTGCTTGTGGTTGGGATACAAGATGCCGGCGGTTGAATCATCTTCGGCGCGCCCGGTCATGTACCAGCCGCACGCGATCAACCCCAGGATCAGGACCGCACGTAGCCAGTGCAGGATGCGGATCGGCACCGGATATTTGAAGCCGCAGCATCTTCGAAACGTTTCCGTCATGCCGCCGTCCTTGTTGCGGCCGGCTCGCTGCCGACATCGGTTTCTGCGGGATAATACCCTTCAAGCGTCGCGGTTTTGTGCAGCTTGTGCGGAGGTCGTGTGGATTGTGCTTGCTCTCGGCCCTTCACAGCGATCTGTGGCGGCGATGGGGTATAGCCGAGAAGAGGGTATTGCGCATGGATCGTAACATGTTGCGGTACGGTGCCGCTGAATGGCAGCTATGCGCCCTCCTTACGGTCATTCCGGATTCGTCCAGTCAATCCTGAAAGCTGCCGTTTGTTCAGGCCACGGTCTATAGCCGAGTTGGGGCTTTTCCTCCAGTCCGCTTCTGACCGACCGAGCGCCCTATGCGTCACCCAACTTGACCAGCAGAACGAATAGACGATCCGAGGCGGACTTAGGGAAGGCCTTTCGGGGGGGCACTTTTGTGCTTACAACACTTTGAGCTCGCCCAGGTCGGCCTCAGTCTTGGTTAGGATTAACGCGAAGCAGGCGTCGCAACATCGCCTGCTTGTAGAGTAGGCTGTCCCCAGCTTTGGAATTTCGATGCACCGGGTTCCGGCGAGCAGATCATCGCCGCACCGATAGCATTTCGAAAGTCTGGTGACGGGCACCCGCTTAGGGCGTCCGTTCGTTCCGCCGATAAGCGATGGGGTGGGGCCCCTAGGACTGGCTTTTGTCATAGTCCGCCTTCGCCTTTCGGACGCGCCGCACCAACGTTCGAAGCAAATCGTCCAGATCATCAAGGACGGAACGAAATTCTTCAGTCGTCGCTGATTGACGATCTTTACCCAGTCGCTTCTCGATCTCCTTGTTCACCATCATCAAGGCGCAAACGTAGTTGTTCTTACCCGTTAGGCGGAGCGACCTGTACTTGTAGACCATCTCGGTCCCAGCCTGCGTCAGTGCTACATGGTTGAGAAGGATGTTTGCCAGCCGCTTCGCCTGTTCCTGCAGGCGACGGCGCCCTTCCTCCCATTCGCGCTGAGGCTGGACGGCAAAGGGCTCAGCGGCCACGCCCTTGCGGATTGAGGGCTGCTGAGCAATCCGGACCATCTCCTCGGCTTTGCTTGAATCGAGGCCTAGAAGCTTCAGACGCTCACGAATGTCGTCGACGATCTGCGAGTCTTCGACAGAGGTGAAATCCTCCTCCCATAGGCTTTCCACAATCTCGTTGTGGACCACGATCTGGTCACCGGCTCGCAGTCTCGCCGTGCCATCAAGGACAGACTGGGGGACCTCGGGCTCGTCGCCGCCGATGACCTTGTCCCAGAATGCCTGGTCGTCATTCTCGAACTGCTTGAACTCCTTTAGTCGCTGGTCGAGATTCATGCCGAGATGGGTAACGATGTGGCCGACGTTGTCGGGGTGACCAGGATCGTTCTGCACCACGACGCGCATGATGCGGCCGACGAACTGGATGTAAGGCGCAAGCGACCGGAAAGGCCGGAAAATGGCCGCGACGCTCAGCTTTGGATGGTCGAATCCCTCACCTAGCATTTGGACCTGGATAATGCAGTCCAGTGATCCGTTGCGCAGGTTCGCAATGATGGCCCGCTGTTCTTCGTCACTCTGCTTATTGTGGATCACGTCGGCGTTGAAGCCGCGTTCTTGATAGAGCGACCGGATTTCGCGGGCGTGGTTGATCGAACAGGCCACAGCGATGAGCTGATGTTGAGTCCCGCTCTGACGAAGCTCACCTAGCTTCTGAAGGCTGCTGTCGACGATGTGTTGGTTGCACAGTCGCGCCAAAGCGACGCCCCGGCTGAACCACTCTTCTTCCTTGAGTTTAACCACCTCTTCAAGGGTGTAGGTCTTGCCGCGGGCATCCGAAAACCCGAGCTCAATCGTGGATGGCGCCACGTAGCTGGCCTTCAGCCGCTTGATGTATCCTTTGAGCGTTGCGTTCCTGAACGGATAGCGGAACACCAGCTCTCCATCCAACTCCTGGCGGTCGCTGCGAAACGGCGTCGCGGTCAACAGGATGACTTTGGCATTGGGGAACCGGTCGATGACTTTCTGCCAACTCGCGGCGGCGCTGTGGTGTGCCTCATCAACGATAATCATGTCGAAGAAGTCATCGGGGAACTGCGTAAGCCATTTATCGACGTTGGTGGCCAACTGGTGGACGTTGGTAATCACAAGGTGGGATTTTGACGCGACCGAAAGGTTGCCGCTGTCCAGGGTGCAGGCAAGCGGGCCCGCCATCATCTCCTCAGGCGAGAGGACAGCGGCCTTTCGCCAGAAGCACTTCTGTCGGTTTGTGATGTCCATCGCCTCGTAGAGGCCGTCCTTGATGGTCAGGTTCGGGGCGATGACGATTACTCTGCCCTCCGCCAAGCCGAAGGGGAGTAGCGACGCTAAGCCGGTCTTTCCGCAGCCGACCGGGATTTGGAGGATCGCCTTGTTCTTGCCGGCTCGAAAAAAATCGGCTGTGCGTAAGTAACCGTCGCGCTGTGGGTCGCGAAGATTGGGATTGTCCTCGATTTTGAAGTCGAGGTCCAAGAAGAATGTGTCGACCGGCCTGCTAGTGCGGACAAATTTATCCAAGCTGGATTTCTCGAAAATCCACTTCTTGCCGATTTTTTGCGCGGGAATTCGCTGTTCACGGGCCATCGCGTAGAGCGCAGTCTTCCCCATTCCGAGGTACGTGGCCGTCTCTTCCAGTGACATCCAATCGTCCGAAACCATCCAGCAACCTCACGATATGAGATCAAATGATAGCAAACGACAGTTAAAAGTCCATAGTTGGTTTGAGAGGTTGGATAACCGCTCACCACTAGCAACGCTCACGCGTCGTGAGAGATAAGGTGGTCGCAAAAGAGGTTGGGTTCAGTCCAGAATGAGCCAAATAAGCGGTGGAACAGATCGGCGGCTCCGCTAATTTCTGTCGCCCATTCGATGCAATAAGCTAAACTATACCGACGTCTACTTCCTGTGACACATCATTCTTCGTAGCTAGATGCCAAGGGGTCCTGTGGCAGATCATTCAGCAGCCGATCCAGCGAGCGGTTATCTTTTCCAGTGCCGGTACGCACTCCTGGCCGCCTTACAGCGTCAGGACGTAACGCCAGGACTTGAGGTTTCGATCGAATGTTTCGACGACATCGCCTTCTCCAACAACGGCTCGCCTAAGGAGCTTTTGCAGTCGAAACACAGCCTCCAGCCCAAGCCGATGAGCGACCGGGCGGTACAGTTCTGGAACACGATTGGTATCTGGACTAAGCGGCTGAACGATCATCCGGCCGAGCTTGGCAAGATAAAGCTTACCTTTGTGACGACATCGACGCTTGGCGCGGATACCGCAGTCTCGCTGCTCCGGCCGGCCCCCAAGGGCCGAGACGTTTCCAAGGCCGCGGGGAAGCTCGCAATTTCCGCTACCGAGTCGAAAAGCAAAAAGGTTGCTTGGGCGACCAAGCTTTTCCTCGAACAGACGCTCGAGATGCGCGAGCAGATTATTGGGATGGTCGAGATACTCGACGCTTCGCCTACGATCGTTGACGTGAAGGATGAGCTGGCCGCGGCGCTGAAGCGCGCCTGTCGACCCGAACACATCACTGCGTTTCGCGAACGGCTTGAGGGCTGGTGGTTCGCGATCGCGATTGATGCCCTGTCGACCCCAGGCGGAAAGCTGATCCCAGTGTCGCTAATCGATTCCAAGATCGATGATCTGCGCGACGAGTTCGGGCCGGATCAGCTACCAATCGACTATGGCGCGACGGATCCGTCGGGCGAAACGATCGGGTTGCTGGAGCAGCGCCCATTCGTCGAACAGCTTAAGCTCATCGGCCTTGGCCCGACTGGCCAGAAAATCGCCATCGTCGATTATTTTCGGGCGCGTGAGCAGCGTTCCCGCTGGACGCGGGATGGCCTGCTTCGTCAGAACGAGCTCACCGATTATGGGCGCAAGCTAACCGAGCATTGGCAACGACGCAGAGGCGTCGCCGAGGGGCGCCTTCGCAAGGACATGTCGGAGGCCGAGCTGGCTGATATCGGCATGGATGTTTTCTCGACGACTACCGTCAACGCCGTCCCGATCCGCGAAGTGGCCGAAGCGTATGTTTCGCAAGGATCTTATCACATGCTGTCGGACGATCACGTTATCGGGTGGCACCCGCATTATATCGAGCGCTTGAACCCGGCTGCGTCAGGGGATGACGATGAGCCCTGCATGGAATGATCGGTCCGTCGAGGATCAGACTCTCTTCAATCCGGTCTTCTGCGCCTTGCTCCTGCGCGCCGCGAGCCGGGGCTATCAGGAGGGCAACACAGGCCGGGCACTTCCACTCGCCCACGCCTTCCTCGTTCTGCCGATAGTCCTCAATGCGCGCGTTCGCCGCGGACTGCCAACGCTCAAGACCCGCATGACGAGCTGGGTGACCGCGCATCCCGAGTTCAGCGCCGAGTTCGCCGATCGCTGCCGGGAACTGGTCGATACGACCCGCGAGGCAATTCAGCTCGGCTGCGCACAGGACTGGCTGACTATTACCGGAGACGGTCTCCGGCCGGGGACGCGGCGCTTCAAACCCGATCCACCGCGGCTCGATACCGACACTATCGACGTCAAAGATTGCTACCAGGCTGCGCGCTTCGTGGGGCGCTGGATTCCGAAAGATGATCGTCAGTCCACCATCCTATCTATGCTTGGAGTTGCCCCGTGAGCCTTCGGATTCTGGAAATCGGCGTGTACGGGCACAACGGTGAAGTGAACTCGGTCAAGCTTAACGCATCAGGACTGAGCATCATCACCGGGGCCTCCAAGACTGGCAAGTCGTCCCTGATCGACATTATCGAGTATTGCTTTGGCCGGGAACAATGCCACGTCTCGGACGGTGTGATCCGCCAGCATGTCGCGTGGTACGGCATCCTGCTCGACCGGGGCGACAGCCGGATATTCCTCGCACGGCGCAACCCCAAGCCACCGAAGACGCGAGATCCCGACGTCTACTACGCTGTCGGTGCTGATCTGAAAATGCCCCAGCGCGCCGATTGGAACTCCAATATCAGCGTCTCCGACATCGAAGCGATCCTCACATCTTCCGTCGGCATCTCCGAGAATGTAACCACGGTGCCTGAAGGTCAGACGCGCAACCCCATTGCGGCAAATATTCGCCACGCTCTGATGTTCTGCATCCAGGACCAAGACGAAATCGATAGCCGCAAGATCTTGTTCCACCGCCAAAGCGAGCCGTTCCTGCCGCAGACGATCAAAGATGTACTGCCCTATTTTCTCGGGGCGATCGACGAGGATCTATTGCGGCGCAAAGTCCAGCTCGATCTTGAGCGCAAGGAGCTGAAGAAATTGCTCAAGCTGGCTGGCGAGCGCGAGCAGCTTGCCAGCCTTTCGGCGGCACGCACCGAGGACATGTTTCGCGAGGCGCAGTCGGTCGGTTTGTTCCCTCCTGGCAAGCCGCCCGCGCAGGCCGTCGCGCTGGGCGGCCTACGCGCTATTAACCCCGTTGTTCGAGAGGTGCCGGTGCCGCCGGATTCAACGGAACCGATTGCTGTTCTTCGCCGCGAGCGCATCAGGTTGCGGCGCGAACTCGCCGCGCTGAAGGAGCGACTGCGCCAGATCCGACAGGTTGAGGATGTTGCCGATGGCTTTGCTCAGGAAGCCGGTGAGCAAAGAGCAAGACTGGCAAGCCTTGGCCTCGTCACGAAGGGCGACGTTGCCGCCTGTGCACTGTGCGGGTCACCCGACGTCCATGTCCCGTCGGCGGCGGAGATGCACAGGACCCTGAGCGGGATCGAAGAGCAGCTGAACCAAGTCCGTCGCGAAGTTCCGCGCCTGCAGGAAGCGCAAGGGGATCTGGTCGAGCAGCAGAATGGGATCGAGGATGCACTCAAGCGTAACCAGGAGCAGATCGATACACTCGCTAAGCAAGACGACGCCTTCAGATCCGAGCGCGACAGCCAGCTACGACTTGCCCGGACGATGGGGCGTATTGCCTATTTCCTCGAGACGCTACCACCACCGCCTGCGGCGGCCGCATCGACCGAAGAGCTCGATGCCGCGCGCAAGCGTGTCGATGCATTGGAGAAGCTAGTCGATCCCGAAAGCACCGAACAGAGACTGACCTCGATCCTCAATCTGATCGGGGACTACATGACGCGAGATTCAGAGAAACTGGACCTCGAGCATAGCGGCAGTCGCCTAAGGCTCGACATCAAGCAGCTCGCAGTCGTCGCCGACACGCTCGATGGACCGGTTCCATTGTTTCGTATGGGAAGCGGCGAGAACTGGGTGGGCTATCATGTCCTTGCCCATCTCGCGCTTCATCGCTGGTTTCGGCGAAAGCATCGCCCGGTTCCCGGATTCATTTTCTTTGACCAGCCTTCGCAGGCTCATTATCCCCCTGAACAAGATCGCGATGGCGACGTTTCCGGGTTGCCAGACGCCGACCGCGAGGCGGTGTTCAAGCTTTTCAAGCTGATGTTTGACGTGGCGGTCGAACTGGCGCCGAACTTCCAGGTAATCGTGACCGATCACGCGGATCTCCGAGACGGCTGGTTCGCTGATGCCGTCGTCGCGCGATGGCGAGGCCAAGGACTCGTCCCTCAGCACTGGATCGGTGCTCGCGACTGAGATCAGGCGGAGAGCCGCTCGTGGTCGTCTCGCGCACAATGCCTCACGGCTGATGACCTAGGCTCAGCCGTTCGAAGTGCCAACGCGTCCGCGGCCGATTCGGCGGATGTCTGACCGAAAGCCGACAGTCCGCTGTCGGCCCCCTTTGAGACATCCATTTCTTGGCAGCAGAAACCGAGTTGAAGCCAACTACTCTGTAGAGGGTTGCGCCTGTTCGACGAGCAGCCGGAGATGGAGGAATATGCGCAGCCACCAGCGGACGAAGAGCGCGTCCTTCAGACATTCTGCGGTGCGTAAACGCGACGACGGTACAGGGGCCGAATGAGGTGGGTGGCTATCTCACCTTTGACCAGCATGGTTCGGCGAGAATGGGGTCGAGAGGGGAACGGCAGCTGTTGCTGTCGGCGGGGTGGACGCGGTCTCTGGAATAGACGAGTTTTCGGCCGGCTGCTGGCTCGAGACCGGGCTGTCTGTTGCCGCCCAAAAAGACCTTCGAATTGATCCGAGGGCCATGCATTCCAAATCGTGTGGCCCAGTCCTGTCATTCGAGTGGCCGGTTGCGAAAGTCCCCGCAACACAGAGGCGCTCATCGCTAACCTGGTGCTAAGCATAAGGGCGCTCATACCGGCATAAAGTCGGCTTGGCCGGAGTTTTCTGATATTCGCCGGACTATCCTGAAAGACGCACGTCCCAAAAGCATGCACACATTCTAAAATACGAATCGACTGCGGCTGGGTGCGGTGAGGTGTCGATGCGCTGCAGGAGCAAAATTGCTCCGGCAGGACACCTCAGGATGAAATGGCATCTCCTCCTCGGGCGATTGCGCTTTGCGAGGGGGCGTCATGCTCGGCTTAGTCGGATCGCGGCGTTCAGCGCCGGTCGATGCCAGTTCTGCTGCGATACGTGCGCGCATCCTGCGCGGCGGGCGCATGACCAAATGGAAGGGCGAGGTCGCCAGCTACGCCCCGAGCTTCTCGGCCTGTGTTCTGTCCCTGTCGTTCGCCGCTGGGCTGGCGGTCGGTTCCGCCGCTGCCGCGGATCGTTATTGGGACGCCAATGGAACGGCGGTGAACCGGGGTGGTACCGGTGCGTGGAACCTGACCTCTCCGTTCTGGAGCCCAAGCGGCGACGGTGTCAGCGGCCCCTATTCGGCCTGGAACAATGCGGGATTGGACAATGCTTTCTTCGGCGGAACGGCCGGAACGGTCACGCTGGGTGTTCCGATTGCGGTCCACAATCTCACCTTCGAGACCACCGGCTATGTGCTCAGTGGCAACACGCTGACGCTTGGTGGCGTGACGCCGACGATCACGACCAATACAGGCGTCGCGGCCACCATCAATTCCGTCCTGGCAGGCAGCAACGGCTTGACCAAGGCTGGGGCAGGGACGGTTCTACTGAACGGCATCAACAGCTTCGGCGGCACCATCAACGTCCTCGGCGGCACCCTTGCCGTCAATGGCGACGCCGCACTGGGCGCGGCAGGCAACGGTGTGATGCTTGCCGGTGGCGCGGGGCTGAACAGCTCCGCAGCGCTGGGCAGCAATCGCGTGGTGACGCTGCTTGGCAGCGGGCAAAGCACGATCAGCGGTGCCGGCGTCGGCTCAGCGCGGTTCACCGGAGCCGGCGGCATCGCAGCCGGCGGCAGCGTTTCGCTGACCAACAACGCCAACGATTACCAGGGCCCCACCTCATTGTCCGGTGGCGGCACCCTTGTCTTCACCTCCATTGCCAGTCTCAACACGGCAAGCGCGCTCGGTGCGCCGACCGACGCCGCCAGCGGCCTGATTTCCCTCGGCGTGGGGAGTTCCGCGTCGGCGCGTGCCACCTATACCGGCGGCGCCGCTGCTTCGAACCGCAACTGGCGCCTGGGATCCTGGTTCTACGAGACCTCCACCATCGCCAACCAGGGCACCGGCACCCTGACGCTCACCGGCGACATCTACAACAACCACACCAATTCCAGCATCGGGCCCCGCAGCATCGTCTTCAGCGCCGTGTCGGCTGATCTGGAACTGCTCGGCACCATCGCCAGCAGCAATGCCGGCGTCGGTGCCATCTTCAACGGTGGCGGTACGAACCGCAGCATCACCGTCACCGGAACCAACACCTTTGGCGGAACCGCAACGGTGCAGGGCGTGACGGTGAAAGCCAATTCGCTGAAGAACACCGGCACCGCCAGTGCGCTTGGAACGGGCACGAACGGCGGCGTCAGCATCGGCAGTGGAACACTGGCCTACACGGGTGCAGGCGACAGCAGCAATCGCAATTTTGCGCTGGACGGCAATGCCGTCCTTGCCAATGACGGCACCGGGGCGCTGACGTTGAGCGGGAGCTTCGGCTTCGTCTCCGGCGGCGCTGCCGATATGCTGACACTGAGCGGCAATTTTGCCGGCACCAACATCCTGTCCGGCGTCCTGTCCGGAAATGGCAATCTGGTTTCCGCAGGTGCAGGCACCTGGCGGCTGAATGGCGCCAATGCCTATGCGGGCACCGTGACCGTCGAGAGCGGCACGCTTGTCGCCGGCAGCGCGCAAGCCTTCGGCACGACCCCGAACGCCGCGACGGTCAATGGCGGCACGCTCGACCTCAACGGTTTCGACACGAGCTTCACATCGCTTGCCGGCAGCGGCGGCAGCGTTGCCCTGGGCACAGCGCAACTGACCGTGAAGGGGACCGCCAGCACGATTTATGGCGGCAGCATCGCCGGTACCGGCGGGCTTCTCAAGCAAGGCACCAGCACGCTGACGCTTTCCGGCGCGAGCACCTACAGCGGTGCAACCACGGTCAATGGCGGCGGGCTGGTGCTCGACTTCACCGGTCCCGGTGCTCCGCTCGCCGGCATCATCTCAAGCGCGTCGACGCTGAACCTGGCCGGCGGCACGCTGACGCTGTTCGGCGATGCGGGCCGGGCGAATATCCAGACGTTCAACGGCCTCAACGTCACCGCCGGCAACAACAGGATAGGCGCGCAGGCCAGTGGGGCAGGCAGCGTCACCGTCAATCTCGGCGCAATCAACCGCACCGGCGGTCTGATCGATTTCGCACTACCCACCAGCGGCAACTTCACCACGTCCAATACGGTGCTCGGCGGCTGGGCCACGGTCAACGGCTCCGACTACGCCAAGGTCGTCGGCGGCAACATTATGGCCTTCACCGCCGCCGACTATACCGGGCAGGACGACGCCAGCCTGTGGGCTGCGGGACAATATGTGACCGATGACGACGGTCATGCCGGTAGCTTCTACAACACCGTGAGCGGCAGCGTTCAACTCGGCGGCCTGCGCTACACGCAGGTTGGGGCGTCGACGGTCACGATCGCTGCGGGCCAGACGCTCGGCATCGATGGCGCCATCATTGTCGCTGCGACAGCGGGCGCGTTCGACCGGACGCTGACCGGCGGCGCCATCACCGGCAGCGCCGGTGGCGGTGTCCTTGGCCTGCTGCACAATGCCGGCGGCACATTCGCCATCGACGCCACGATCGTCGACAATGGTGGCGCAACCGGTTTCACCAAGGCCGGCGCCGGCACGGCGAGGCTGGGCGGCGCCAACACCTATACTGGCGTCACCACGCTGAGCGGCGGCACACTGCAAATCACCAGCCTGGCCAGTGCGGGCAACGCTTCGAGCATCGGCAGCGCCCCGGCGGATCCTGGCAATCTTGTCCTCGAAAGCGGCACGCTGGCCTATGTCGGCGGCACGGATACGGCTACCGATCGCGGCTTCACCCTGGTCAATGGCGGCGCCGGTGCGCCGGTCATTGATGTCAATGCGGGCCGGGTCATCGGCTTTTCCGGCAAAGTGACGAGCCCGGACGATGCCGGCCTGACCAAGACCGGCCTCGGCACGCTGGTCCTCGCCAATGCGGCGAACGACTATGTCGGCGTCACCACCATCACCGGCAGCAGCGGCAGCCAGGCCAGCACCATCTCGGTGAACACGCTGGCCAATGGTGGGATTGCCAGCGGCATCGGCGCGGCATCCAGCGATTCCGCCAGCCTTGTGCTCAGCCAGGGCGGTCGGCTGCAATATACCGGCGGCACCGTCGCCATCGACCGCGGCTTCACGCTCGGCGCCGGCGGCGGCCGCATGGATGTCGCCCTGGCCAGCACCACGCTGACCGTCAGCGGCGCCGCCGTCGGTGCGGGCTCCCTGACCAAGGAGGGCGACGGCACGCTCCTGCTCTCCGGTCCCAACACCTATTCCGGCGACACCATCGTCAATGGCGGGACGTTGCGCGCGGGCTCGGCGCAGGCCTTTGGCACCACGGCCTTCATGACCGTCAACAGTGGTGCCAGGCTCGAGCTCGGCGGCTACGATACCACCGTGTCCGGGCTGCTCGGCGCCGGCACGGTCGACCTTGGCGGCAACACGCTGATATCGAGTGCCGGTTCCGCCAACGGTTTCTCGGGCCGGATAACCGGCACCGGCGGCTTCACCCGCACCGGTAGCTGGACCCAGACCCTCAGCGGATGCGCCAACGACTATACCGGCAAGACCACCATTGGCGGCGGCGGCGCGCTCTCCGTCGATTGCCTTGCCAATGGCGGCATCGCCAGCGGCATCGGCGCCTCCAGCGCTGCATCGGCCAACCTGATCTTCGCCGACGGCACGCTCGCCTACGGCGGCGGCAGTGTCACCACCGATCGGGGTTTCACGCTGCAGTCCAGCAGCGGCACCCTCAATGTCGCGAATGCCGCGACGACACTCACATTCACCGGCCAGGTCGTCGGTGGCGGCGGCCTGATAAAGACCGGTGCCGGCACATTGGTGCTGTCCGGCGTTAACACCTATACCGGCGCTACCTATGTGCGCACCGGCACCTTGCGCGCCAATTCGAGCCGCGCCTTCGGCGGCACCGGGCCTATGATTTTGGACAATACCGCCGGCGCGACGCTCGATCTCGCCGGCTACGACACCAGCGTGGGCTATCTGGAACTCGGCGGTGTGCTCGGCGGCAACGTCCTCCTCGGCGGCGCCACGCTGACGATCGCGGCCGGCAACAATTCGGCCACCTCCTATTTCGCCGGCGCCATCAACGGCGCCGGCCGCCTGGTCAAGAACGGCACCGGAACCCAGAAGCTGCGCAGCTGCACCAGCAGCTACACCGGCAGCACCACCATCAATGGCGGCGTGCTGATGGTGGATTGTCTCGGCAATGGTGGCGTCACCAGCTCGATCGGGCTTTCCAGCGCCGATGCCAGCAATCTGGTAATCAATGGCGGCACGCTGCGTTATGCCGGCACAGGCGGCAGCACCGATCGCCGCTTCACGCTTGGCGCCAGTGCCGGCAACACGCTCGATGCCTCGGGCACCGGCGCGATCAATTTCACCAGCACCGCGCCAGTGACCTTCGCCGCCGCCAACACCGCGCAGACCCTGACGCTGACCGGCACCAGCACGGCCGACAACAGGCTCGGCGCGCAGCTGACCAACAACGGCACCGGCGCAACCGCGCTGACCAAGACGGGAACCGGTACCTGGATCCTGACCAATCCGGCCAGTACCTATACCGGCGTCACCACCATCAGCGGCGGCGTGCTCGGCGTGGACAAGCTGGCCGATGGCGGGCTGGCGAGCAGCCTCGGTGCATCCTCGGCGGCAGCATCCAACCTGATCATCGGCAATGGCTCGACGCTGCGCTACACCGGCGCCGGCGACAGCACCAATCGCCTGTTCACGCTTTCGTCCGGCGTGACCTTCATCGAGTCTTCCGGCACCGGTGCGGTGGTCTTCACCGATACCGGCCCGGTCACCCTGGCCGACGCCAACCAGGCCCGCACGATCGCGCTCGGCGGCAGCAATACCGGCAACAACACGCTTGCCGGCTCGATCGGCGATGCTGGCACCGGCAAGACCATCCTGGCCAAGAATGACGCCGGCACCTGGGTTTTGACCGGCAACAACACATTCACCGGTAACACGGTCGTCAATGCCGGCCGGCTGGTACTCGGCAATGGCGGCACTACCGGCTCGGTCGCCAGCGACATCATTGTTGCCGGCGGCTCCTTCGCTTTCAACCGCTCCGACAGCTACAGCTATGCCGGCATGATCTCGGGCGCCGGCGGCATCGACCAGATCGGGTCGGGCACCACCATCCTGACCGGAGCCAACAGCTACAAGGGCGCGACCACCATCAATGCCGGCACGCTGATCGTCAACGGCAACCAGACCGCCGCGACAGGAGCGACCAACGTCAATTCCGCGGCCGTTCTGGGCGGCACCGGCATCGTCGGCGGCGATGTCTTCGTTGCCGGCGGCACACTGGCCCCAGGCAGCAACGGCGCTGGCACACTCACGATCAACGGCAACCTCGCGCTCGACGCGACGTCGAAGCTCTCCATGCAGTTCGGCCAGGCGGGGACTGCCGGAGGCGCTTTCAACGACCTCATCGACGTCAAGGGCAACCTGATTCTCGACGGCACGCTCAACGTGGCGGAGACGCCCGGCGGCGCCTTCGGCCCCGGCGTCTATCGCATCATCTCCTATAGCGGCGGCCTGACGGACAATGGGCTGAATGTCGGCACCCTGCCGTCGGGCACCGGGGTCATCCAGACATCGGTCGCCGGGCAGATCAATCTGCTCGCCGGCGGCAACAATTTCAGCTTCTGGGACGGCGATCTCGGGCCGAAATTCAACGGCGTCGTCAATGGCGGCTCCGGTACCTGGCAAAGCAATGCCGGTAACGACAACTGGACGGAGACGACCGGCAATGTGAATGCTGCCTATGCTGACGGCACCTTCGCGATCTTTGCTGGTACAGCGGGTACAGTGACGGTCGACAACAGCCTGGGCGCGGTCACCGCTTCGGGCATGCAGTTCGCGGCCAATGGTTATCTGGTCAACGGCGGCGCGCTGGCGCTGGTCGGTCCGCAATCGACGATCCGTGTCGGTGAAGGCACTGTCGCAGGCGTCGGGATGACCGCGACCGTCGCGACGACCTTGTCGGGGAACACGCAACTGGTGAAGACGGATGCAGGCACGCTCGTGCTCACCGGCGCCAACACCTATACCGGCGGCACCTCGGTCGATGGTGGTACGTTGCGCGTTGCTGCCGACAACAATCTCGGCGCGGCGGCCGGTGGACTCGGCTTCAACGGTGGCGCGCTGAACACCACCGCCACCTTCGCCACCAGCAGGGCCGTGACGCTGTCCGGCGCCGGAACGCTGCTCACCGACACCGGTACGACCCTGACGCTGTCCGGTCCGATCACCGGCGGTGGCGCGCTGACCAAGAGCGGTGCCGGCACGTTTGTCTTGACCGGCGCCGCCTCGCATGGCGGCGGCACCACCATCGCGGCAGGCATGCTGCAGGTCGGCGGCGGCGGCACCAGCGGTAGCATCTCGGGCAACATCGTCAACAACGGCGTGCTGGTGTTCGACCGTTCGGACGCCCTGCTTTATGCCGGTTCCATCTCGGGCAACGGCACGCTCACCAAGAATGGTGCCGGCACGCTGACGATGACGGGTGTCAGCAGCTATGCTGGCGCGACAGCGGTCAATGCGGGCACGCTGGAGCTGCGTTCCGGCGGCCAGATCAACGCGACGGCAAGTCTTAACATCGGTGGCGGCGGTCAGGTGGTCGTCGATGGCACGGGCTCGCGCCTCTTCGCGGGTTCCGCCGCGTCCGTTGTCGGCGGTGCCGGCTCGGGCACCTTGACGGTGCGCGATGGTGGCTTCGCCTCATTCGCCAACCTGAACGTGGGCAACGGTACCGCTAGCACCGGCGTGCTGAGCGTCATCGGTACGGGCTCCCAAGTGGCGCAGACCGGAATTGCCACTTTCGGACTGGGTGGCAGGGCGACAGTCACGATCCTCGACGGCGGCCGCATGACTTCATCTGGCGCCAGCGCGCTTGTCGGTGGTCAGCTCCCAACCGCTGCCACAGGCACGGTGACGGTCTCGGGAACCGGCTCGCGATGGGATGTCGCGAATGCCCTCAACGCGCGCAGGGGCAGCATCACCGTTGCCGATGGTGGTCTTGTTACCGCAGGGTCGTCGGTGATCGGCTTCACGGGCGCGGGCATCAACAATCCGACTGCCGACCTGATCGTTACCGGCGCGGGTTCGCGCTTCGAGACGAGTGGCGCCCTCGGGATCACCAACTCCGCCGCCAACAGCGCCAGGGGTGCCATCACCATCGCGGATGGCGGCACGGTCAAGGTCGGCGGCGGTACGCTGGCGATGGGGCCTGGCGATGCCGTTCTCAACATCGGTGGTGTCGCCGGTGGCGCGGCAGCTCATGCCGGTTTCCTGGAGGCGGCGGCGGTCACTTTCGGCGCGGTCGGCAACCGCATCAACTTCAATCATGACGACAGCGGCTATATGTTCGGCGCCGCGGTCTCCGGTGCAGGCGCGCTCGAACACAACGGTGCCGGTGCGACCGTGCTGATCGGGGCCAACAGCTATACAGGCGCCACCACCGTCAATGCCGGCAGCCTCTACGTCAACGGCATCCAGGCGGCGGCGACCGGTCTTGTCACGGTCAAGTCCGGCGCCACGCTCGGCGGCAAGGGTAGCATCGGCGGCGATGTCGTCATCGCCAATGGTGGCACGATCAATCCGGGCGATCTCGGCATCGCGCCGGGGACGCTGGGCATCGCCGGCAACCTGACGCTGAATGGCGGCGCGACGCTCAACTTCAGCCTCGGCCAGGCCAATGTCCCGGGCGGTCCACTCAACGACCTCATCGATGTCGGCGGCGACCTCGTGCTGGCCGGTACGCTCAACGTCACCACCTCCGGCGGCGGCAGCTTCGATCCGGGCATCTACCGCGTCATCAACTATGCCGGTTCGCTGACCAACAACGGGCTGACCACCGGTGCGATGCCTTCGCCCGATTTCTATGTGCAGACCTCGATCAACCACCAGGTCAATCTGGTCAACACCGCCGGCATGGCGCTGCGCTATTGGGACGGCGATGCCGGGCCGAAGAACAACGGAGCGGTCGAGGGCGGCAACGGCAGCTGGCAGGCCTTCGGAACCGCGCCGGGCATCGGCAACGACAACTGGACGGAAGACGGTGCGGCCAACGCGCCATTCGAGGACGCGGCTTTCGCGGTGTTCATGGGCGCGGCTGGCAACGTCACGGTCGATATCAGCAAGGGCGCGGTCAATGCGTCCGGCATGCAATTCATGACGGATGGTTATGTCGTCGACGGCGACGCCATCAATCTTGTCGGCGCACCGGCTTCGGTGATCCGCGTCGGCGATGGCACCACGGCAGGAGCGGGGACGACGGCAACGATCCGCTCCGCCCTCAACGGCGCGTCCCAACTGGTCAAGTCCGACATGGGCACGCTGATCCTGACTGGCAGCAACGGCTATGCCGGCGGCACCGCGATCAATGGCGGCGTGCTGCAGGTGGCTGCCGACACCAATCTCGGCGCGGCGTCGGGCAGCCTCACCTTCAATGGCGGCGCGCTGCAGACCACGACCAGCTTCACCACCAGCCGCGATCTGACTTTCACCGGCGCGGGCACACTGCGCACCGACGCCGGTACCACGCTGACACTGGGTGGAGCGGTTGTCGGCGCGGGCATGCTTAGCAAGGACGGCGCGGGCTCGCTGGTATTGTTGCGCGATGCGGCGCATGCCGGCGGCACGACCATTGCGCAAGGCACGCTGCAGCTCGGCAATGGTGGCACCACCGGCGCTCTCGCCGGCGACGTCGTCAACAACGGGCAGCTCGTCGCCGACCGTTCGAACGCGCTCACCCTCGGCGGCCGGATCACCGGCAGCGGCGGGTTTATCCAGGCGGGCAGCGGTACCACGGTGCTTACCGGCAACAATGGCTATCTCGGCTCGACCGTCGTCGGCGCCGGCAGGCTGTTCGTCAATGGTGACCAGTCTGCGGCGACAGGCGCCACCACGGTTGCCGGCGGCGCCACGCTGGGCGGTGCGGGCATCATCGGTGGCGACGTGTCACTCGCCGACGGTGCGGTCCTGGAACCCGGCAGCATGGCCGGAGCGGCGAGCACGCTCACCATCAAGGGCCATCTGTCGCTCGCCGGCGGGTCGAAACTGAACATGCAGTTCGGTGAGGCCAATATCGCCGGAGGCGCATTCAACGATCTCATCGAGGTCGGCGGCAACCTGACGCTGGCCGGCACGCTCGACGTGTCGGTCTCGCCGGGCGGTGTGTTCGGCGCGGGCATCTACCGCGTCATCAACTATGCCGGCGCGCTCACCAACAACGGGCTGGCGCTCGGCGTGATGCCGGCCGACAGCAAGCTGTTCCTGCAGACCTCGGTCGCCGGGCAGGTCAACCTCGTCAACCATGCCGGGCTGACGCTCAACTATTGGGACGGCGAAGCCGGGCCGAAATTCGATCACAGCATCACCGGTGGCAATGGCAAGTGGCAGAACAGCCTCGGCAACGACAACTGGACCGATGCCGGCGGTGACATCAACGCGCCTTACACCAACGGCTCCTATGCGATCTTTACCGGTGCGGCGGGAATAGTCTCGGTCGACAACAGCCTCGGCCAGGTGGCGGCGACGGGTATGCAATTCGCGGTCGACGGCTATCGCATCGAGGGGGGCGACCTTGCCCTGACCGGTGCGCAGGCGGTGATCCGCGTCGGCGACGGCACCGCCGCCGGGACAGGCATGACGGCCACCATCGCGTCAGCGCTGACCGGTTCATCGCAACTGGTGAAAAGCGATGCCGGCACGCTCGTGCTCGCCGGCGCCAACAGCTATGGCGGCGGCACTTCGCTGCTGGGCGGTACGGTGCAAGTGGCGGCAGACAGCGCATTGGGCGACAGCAGCGGGCGCGTCTCGTTCAGCGGCGGCACCCTGCGCACGACCAGCAACATAACCAGCAATCGCGCCGTCGACTTCGCCGGGGCCGGCACAGTCTCCACCGATGCCGGCACCAGTCTCACGCTCAACGGCGTGCTGTCCGGCAGTGGCGCCTTCACCAAGGCCGGCGCGGGCGTGCTGACGCTCACCGCCGACAACGCCGGCTATAGCGGTATCGGCACGGTGGGCGCCGGGACGCTTGTCGTCACCGGCACGGCTGGCGGCAACTGGATCGTCGACAAGAACGCGCGGGTCGAAGGCACCGGCCGGGTTGGTCCGGTGAACAATGCCGGCACGATCGCGCCAGGTGATCTCGGCACGCTGACGATCCAGGGCGACTATACCGGAAATTCCGGCCGCCTCGAAATCGCGACGGTGCTGGGCGGCGACGGCGCGCAAACCAGCCGTCTGGCGATTACGGGGGCCACGGCGGGCGACACGCGCATCACCGTGACCAATCGCGGCGGCCTCGGTGCGCAAACGGTCGAAGGCATCAAGATCGTCGATGTCGGCGGTGCTTCGACTGGCACCTTCGCGCTCGACGGCGACTACGCCTTCGATGGCCAGCAGGTCGTGGTCGGCGGCGCCTATGGCTATCGGCTCTACAAAGGCGGCGTTGCCATGCCGAACGACGGCGACTGGTATCTGCGCTCGGCCCTGCTCGATCCGCAGAAGCCGGAAGAGCCGCGGCAACCGCTCTATCAACCCGGCGTGCCGGTCTATGAAAGCTATGCCGGTGCGCTGCAGCAGTTCAACAAGGCAGCTACCTTGCAACAGCGCGTCGGCAGCCGGGTCTGGAGCCCGCGCGCAGGCGCGGAACGTCAGGCGAAGCCCGACGACGGTGTCTGGGCGCGCATCGAGGCCGCGCACAGCAAGATCGACTCCGGCGCCTCGACCAGCCAGTCTACCTATGATGCCGATGTGTGGAAGTTCCAGACCGGGGTCGAAGGCGTCCTCCGCGAAACCGCGGCGGGACGTTTCGTCGGCGGTGTCTTTGCTTCTTATGGCACATTGTCGTCCGGTGTCCGCTCGCCCTATGGCTATGGCGGCATCAAGGCCGAAGGTTATGGCCTCGGCGCAACGCTGACATGGTACGGCGATAACGGCTTCTACGCCGACGCCCTGGCGCAGGTGACCTGGTACGACAGCGACCTGAGTTCGGTCACGGCAAGACGCGAACTGGCCAATGGCAACAATGCGACCGGATACAATCTGAGCATCGAGGCCGGCCAGCGTTTCGATCTCGGTGCCGGCTGGTCGCTGACGCCGCAGGCGCAACTGGCCTATTCCTCGGTGCATTTCAGCGATTTCACCGATGTGTTCGGAGCTCATGTTTCGCTGGACGGCAGCCGTAGCCTGATGGGCCGTGTCGGTGTGGCCACCAACTATGATTTCGAGTGGCATCAATCGAGCGGGGATGTCGGTCAGGCCCGTCTCTACGGCATCGCGAACCTCTACCACGAGTTTTCCGGTGCATCGAAGGTCGACGTTTCCGGCGTGTCGTTCACGGCGCGCGGTGACCGCATCTTCGGCAGCATCGGCGTCGGCGGTTCGCTCGGCTGGGACGGCGACAAATATTCGCTCTACGGCGAAGCGCGGCTGGGCTCGAGCCTGAAATCCCTGGGCGACAGCAGGACAGTCGGCGGCACCGTCGGCTTCCGGATGAACTGGTGATCCCATTGAACGCCGCCCTTCTCCAGACAGGACACGTACCATCATGATGCAGAACCTTGGGCCAGCGGGGCTTTTGTTCCTCGCGCTCGTTGGGCTGGCGACCGCGCCGGCGCTGGCCGCGGGCGAGGTCAAGGCCGAGGGGCCGACGACCTTGTCCGAAACCTATGACGCCTGGACCGTGCAATGCGTGAGGACGCAGGCCGGCGAAGTGTCGCAGCGCCTTTGCCAGGCGAGCCAGGACCTGCTGCAGCAGGAAACCCGCCAGCGTGTGCTGACCTTTGCGTTCGGCGTCACCGGCGCCGGCACCAGGGCGACGCTGGTGCTGCCGTTCGGCCTGCTGTTGTCCGACGGTTTTCGCGTGCAGGTCGGCGACGAGCAGATCCTGCAGGGCGCCTACCGCACCTGCCTGCCGGCCGGCTGCGTGGCCGAGATCGACGTTTCGGAAGCTGTGATCAAGAAGCTGGAGACCGTGGAAGCGGCAAGCGTGCTGATGACCGCGAATTCGGGACAGCAGGTCAAGACGGATGTTTCATTCAAAGGGTTCCCGCTGGCCTATCGACGCCTCGTCGAACTGACGCTAGATGCCGAGAAGTAACGCAGAACCGACATTGCACCCAAAATGCGGATGGAGTTGGTCTTGATCGCTCCCCGACAATGCTTCCCTGGCCTGGAACAGTTTGCTCCGGCCCACGAGATATTGGCTCGAACGCCTGGGCTTTCGGCCACCGCGGACGTGTCGTCACGGCCATGACCGATGGCAGCCGCCCGGGCGAAATCCTCGATTTCATCCCCGACAAGGATCGCAGCCGCGTTGCCACGACGAGCGGCGGTGCCACCTATGCGGTGCGGCCGGGATCGTCGCTGTCGTTCCTCGCCGAAAGCCACTACGCCACGGTCTTCTTCACCCCGGCGAGGAAGGTCCAGGCCTCCGTCAGCAGCGACGTCCTGCAGGAATTCGACGTGCCGGCCGGAGCGCTGGGCATCGTTCCGGCGGGAGCCGAGCCGACGACGATCTGGCCGTCGCGCAAGGAGAGCGTCGCCGTCATCGTCACACCGGCCACCATGACCGATCTGGCGGCGCGCGAATATGACGGCAAGGCGTTCGAGCTGCGCCCGACGATGGCCACGGCGGCAGACCCCTGGGCGCTCAGGCTTGCCAAGCTGCTGCGTGCGGAACTGCTGCTGCCGGCGGCGAACGAACTCTATGTCGATTCCATCATCACGCTCTTCGGCATCCACCTGCTGCGCAATTACTCAGGCGCCGCGCCGCTGCGGTCGCCTCGCGGCACGCTGTCGCCGCAGAACACCAGGCGCATCCAGGAATTCCTGGCCGAGAACTTCACCTGCAAGCTGGCGGTGAAGGAGCTTGCCGCGGTTTGCGGCCTGTCGCCGCGCTATTTCATCCAGACCTTTACCAAGACATTCGGTGTGCAGCCGCATCAGTATGTGCTGCGGATGCGGCTCGACTTTGCCGAGCGCCTGCTGCTCGAAGGTCAACTGACGATCGGTGAGGTGGCCCTTCTCAGCGGCTTCTCCAGCCAGAGCCACCTGACCCATACCCTCAAGAGCAAATATGGCATGACGCCGACTCAGATCCTTGGGGGATAGCCAAGTCACTGCCCTTCAAGTGAGCCGACGAAATCTCCTGTTTGAAAGCGAGATTGGCCGCTCGTCGGAGGCGGACAGTCCCGCGTCCCGGCTTCGCCGTCGCATACTGACGCTCCTTAGACCGCCTTGTTGAACCGATCTCGCGGACGCGAATTTGCTTCGAAGCCCCGCCAACTGAATTGTGGCTAGTGATGTCGGGGCTTCTACGCTTTATGCGCTGCTTTTTTGATTGTCGCTGTAGTTGTGGTAACGACGTTACTTTCTACGAGATAACCTAACGCCCGGCCCGCTGCCATTCGCAGGTATGAACTCAACGCCAGCGCGCTCCAGCGCCTGCGCCAACGCTTCAAGCGTAGAGTCTCGCGGAACGGTCTGAGCGCTTTCTATTCTGGCGAGCGTACGAACAGTGACGCCGGAAGCGTTCGCTAGGTTCTCGCGAGACCAGTCAAGCAACGCTCTTGCTGCGCGTATCTGCTCTGGGGTTATGTCCTTTTTCATGACATTTCTTCTTGATAAAGTCACAAAAAGTGACATACTGATCCATGATGCGGTCGCGCTGAGTGCTCGTAACACCCGGCGCGACCTAACCACGTCTAAGCTGTCTGGAGCTCGGATCATGGCTGATTCCGACCATACCACGACTTTGTCTACCGTCACCCGCAGCAAGGCAATCGCTGGAGGGGCGGCCAAAGCGTTTTCGCCCGGCAATTCTGAGATTGCGCTAGATCCCACAGTCGTCGTGTGGGGCAAATGGCGGGCGGCCCAGGATGAGGTTGACCGGCTCTGTCGCCGTCAGCAATGCCTTGAGGCGGATCATAGGGCCGGGGCAGGGGGCGTAGGTGACTACGCGGCAGCGCTGATCGCTGAGAAAACGGCCGGTGAACAGGCGACGGAACTGTTAAAGCGGTTGTCCCAAACGCCGGCCGCATCGCTCGCTGGTGTCGCGGCCAAGCTGGACGCGGTGCTGGGCGAGGGGCAACCCAGCGAGGATGACGAAGAATTTCCGTGGCCGCAGATCCGTTCTGCCTTGGCGGATATCATCCGGATTGGCCGGTTGAATGAGCCGCTGCATGGGAGCGTGGCGGCGCTTCGGACGGGAGGGGGCAATTCAGCGTGATAAGAGGCGACAGGCCGATGGCGGATCACGCCTTCGGGTCCAGCAGCCGGACACCTTCGCCCTTCTTGTCCACGGACAGGAATTCTATGCCCGCTTTTTTCAGGGCTTTTTCGATGGACTGGAGCGTGCTGACCCGTGAATCGACCTTGCCCTTCTCCAGCCGCGCCAACGCGTTCACGGAAACGATTGCGGCGTCCGCAAGGTCCTGCTGCGACCAACCAAGCAAAGCCCGTGCGGCTCGAATCTGTCGTGGACTGACCATGCCGCCACAATCGGCAGGCATGTCGGCTCCGCCACAGATAGGGTGAATTTCAACCTCATAAGGTGTATTTACCGCCGTCTGGAATTTGAACCGGCTGACTGACGTTTCGGATGGAGTGACGTGTGGAGCAGCGACGCTCATTGTCGAAAGCGGGAAACCCAGGCTTGACCGCCGGCGCGCAGGGCAGGGGTCGGCCCCATTTGGCCGATGAGCATGTCGGCGCGCAGATCGCGCTGGTGCGCATCCACTCCGACGTCTCGCAGGCCCAACTCGCCCGCTCCATCGGCATCAGTTTCCAGCAGTTGCAGAAATACGAAAGCGGGCGCAACCGCGTCAGCGCCTCCATGCTCTACGAGATCGGCAGAGCGCTCAACATGCCTGTCAGCCGTTTCTTTGCCGGACTGCCGGGCAACGACGAAGCCGGCGACAAAACCTTGTCGCTTCCAGTCGATGAGCGCGTCCATTTCATCGCCAGTGCCGAGGGCCGGCGTATGGTCGAGGCGCTGATGCAGCTTCCGCCCCGTGTGCGCGGCCGCATATCGTCGCTGATCGCTGCGCTTGGCGAAGAGATCGACCCGGGAAGGGCTCTCGGAGCTAGGCCAGATCATGAGGGCCATGCTGGCGAGGGGCGAGACAGGTGACGCCGCCACACGACCCCGCTGCGGCCAGGAACGCTGCTTCGGTCGCGCGGCGTTCCCTCGCGACGGAGCTTGCCTGGATATTGACCAGCTCGTCAGTGCTTACGCGCGCCTATTCCGTCGGATTTCGCTCGTCATAGCTCAGGCGACTGTGCTCTATGCGGTCGAAGTGATCGTTGGCCCAGTCGCCCAATGCGCGCACCGGAACCGCCAGCGAGCGACCGAGCTCGGTCAGAGCATATTCGACTTGCGGCGGAACCGTTGCGAAGACAGTCCGGGTCACCATTCCATCGCGTTCGAGCGCCTTGAGGGTCCGTGTCAGCATTTGCTGGCTGATGCCGTCAGTCGTTCGCTTGATTTCATTAAATCGCCTGGGGTGTTCAAGTAATAATGCAATGATCATGACGGTCCACTTCTCGCCGATAAGACCAAGAAAGGTACTCAGCCGTCTGCAATCGGATACTGAAGTGTTTGCAGTCACATTCATATGACCTGGTCCCAAAAATAGGCGTCCTTGGCGGCGCAATAGTATTCATATAGCTGGTTCAGGGCATTTTTCCAAACCGGAGATATCCCGTGAAACTTCTACACCTCGATTCCAGTATCCAGGGCGAGAACTCTGCCAGTCGCCTGATCTCGGCCGCCGTGGTCGGACAATTGCGGCAGGTCCATCCTTTGATTGCAGTCACATATCGCGACCTCGTCGCCGAACCAGTCGCCCATCTCGACACTGCCGGCTTCAACACCCTTGATACCGCCCCCGAGGTGCAGCAGTTCCTTGACTCCGACATCGTTGTGATCGGCGCTGCTTTCTACAATTTCACTGTCGCCAGTCAGCTGAAGGCCTGGATAGACCATATCGTCGTGGCGGGCCGCACTTTCAAATATACCGAGAACGGACCGGTCGGGCTCGTCGACGGCAAACGCATCATCATCGCGCTTGCGCGGGGTGGTATCTACAGCGAAGGCTCACCCATCGCTTTCCTCGAACATGGCGAATCCCTGCTTCGCGGCGTCTTCATGGGCCTGTGCGGAAGAGAGCCGGAATTCATCATCGCCGAGGGCCTCAAGCTTGGTGAAGAGTCTCGCCGGTCCGCGCTGGACGGTGCGCTGCAACGGGTCGGGCACCTGACGGCGCAGCCCGCGCTGCTGGCAGCAAGCGCCTGAGCGCGAGGAGCAGGGGCGGCGCAGGCCGCCTGCTGCTGCACGGGTGTGAGATCCTTGGCGGCACCTGAGCGCCAGCTCCCTCGAAAATCGACGGTCGGCGAACCGCCAGTTTGCCGACCATAGCTTTGCCTGCGGTGGATGGAACGCTCGTCAGACTCTGCCACCAGGCCTATCGTCGGTCGAGATGGTTCCTGAGTTCCTCGATCAGCTCTTCCTCATCGACAACGCCCTGTGTGAAGAGCTCCATAGCCGTCTTGGCTAACTCCTCGGCTGCCGGACTGCCCTGGCCAAGGCGACGCTCGCGGCAGAGCTCGTCGAAAATGCGTTTGAGCAGATCCATATCGCTCGGATCGGCGACCCCGGCACTGGAAGTACGTAGAACGGCCATACTTACCTCCTTAGGTACGTTCGAACGTCCAACACGTCTTGGGAGGCGCCCCGGCATTGATGCTTCAGGTTCATACCACTGCCCAGCTGCTGTCGGCAGAAGAGCAGTGGTCGCCAGGGTCCAGAGCAGACCCGTCGGTCAGGCCGCAGCCTCGCCTTCGATGCGTATTGCCGGCTTCTTTGTGGGCCCGCTATCGATCGCGATCCGGCGCCGCTTCATGGCCTCGGGGATTTCCTTTCTGAGATCGATCTCCAACAGACCGTTTTCGAGCCTCGCTCCGATGACGCTGACATGATCGGCGAGCTCAAAGCGACGCGCGAAAGGCCTCAGCGCCAGACCGTGATGGAGGTAGTTCACATCACCGTTTTCAGGCTTGGCGCCATTGACCACCAGCATGTTCGGCTCGTGCGTGATCGTCAGTTCGTCCTCTCTGAAGCCTGCCACGGCGATGACGATCCGATAGGTGTCATCGCCGATCTTGGCTATATCGTAGGGCGGCCAGTTATCAGTGTTTTGCGGGGAGCTGGCCTTTTCGAGGAGATCGAATATCCGGTCGAAGCCGATGCTTGACCTGTAGTAGGGGGAAAAGTCCATGCTTGCTCTCATAGCTACATCCTCCTTGAAGCAACATAGATACGAAGGCGTCAGAAGCCTTGCTGCTGACATCGTCGGTCCTGAATGGCACCGACGAAAATGAGGTGGTGATCCTGATTTCGGACGTCAAGTGGCGTGGCGTTTTGGCGGAGGCCGTGCGTCGTAGGGCATGGCTGCGACCCCGATAGCCGCAATCGGCGCCGGGAGCTAGCGAGCGAGCCGACGAGCCCTGCAACTTCTGGCGCGATGTCGTCCGCCACAGCTAGACGCCAAAGGCCCATATCTGCCGGGACAGCTGGGTACGGCTGGACAGAGGTCCTTGGCATCCATCTAGAAGCGCGACTTGTCGGACCGTGGCATTCGAACTGTCGCAGCGCGAAATTTCGCTGGATGCCGGACTGGCAGGCAGTGGAAATTTTCCGGCTCGATGGCGGCGAGTTCCCTGGCCACTCGGTCACACAGCTTTCGATGCCTGACGATGCGCCCCTGCTCAGTGGCTGCGAGGAGGAAGGCGTCATAGGCGGTCTTGTGCGTACACCAGCCTTGCGCGGCCTGTTCAACGAGCACAACCGCACGGCAATAGCTGGCGCGGTTTTTGTCCGGCCAGGCCATCGCCAGCGCCCTGGTGACATCGTGCAGGCACAACACTGGGAATTCGTAGTCGCGCGCCGTACGAAACGTCACCGATATGAACGGGCTCATCAGTCTTGCGCCGGCTGACGCAGCAAGTCGCCGGTTGCGAATTTTCGGCGAAAGTAGGTGTCCAGGTTTTCGCGGATCTCAGCCTCGTCGAGCGCACCTTGCCCGAACAGTTCCATCGTTTTTTTTGCGAGGTCCTCGGCAGCACCGCTGCCGCAGTGGAAACCATGCTGAAGACAGTAGTCGTCGTAGATTTCCCTGAGGAGTTTCAGGGCATCCAGATCGGCAACGCCACTCATGGGATAAAGGTAGAAGCGGTCACTGGCTGGCTGCTGCATGAAATGGCGCCTTTTCCGTTTGCCACCGACCCACTGGAGGATGCGCTCATTCCTTGCCGCCGTCCGTCTTCTAGTGGACAGAAGCGATCACTTATGAAGACGCCTGGATTCCAGCTTTCGCAACGGCTTAGGAGCGGAGCGCCGTGGCGCCCGCCAGCGCAAAGGGCCGCCATGGACCATTTTCCGACATTGCCAGCCGGGACGCTCACGGTTGCTGCGATCGGCCTGATCATGGCACGTGAGGTTGCTAGGCAGGAACCGCCTTGACCGGCAGGTCAGCCATGCCGGCACTCTTCGGTTCCAGCACCTGGTCGCTATTCTGGCGTTCCGGCTTTGGACGCTGCGCCTTCTTCGAGCGCCCGGGACGCGGTCTCTCGCTGACGTGCGGGCGCTCGAATTGCGTGTTGGGTGAATTCGGGGTGAGACGGGTACGGCTGAATTTCGGCTTCGTCAGGCGCAGCTCCGGCGAGCCCGACAGGCGGTTGCGCAGGCTCCGGGGAAAATGCCGGATCGTCGAAAGGCGGAAATTCTTCCAACGGTCTGCGCCGCTCCGCTTCCGCAATGTCATCGGCATACTCGTCGCGTGCTGCATTCGATCTGTCCGCGGCCAGACGATCTTCCGCGTCGACATCCTTCTCGGCCTGCAGCCAATGGTCTTCAGGGTTGGCATCGAGTTGCCCGCCTTGGCGCCACAATTGATCGGCGCGCGCGCGAATGCGGTCACTTCTGGTATCGTCATCAGAACTTGTCGCTCCTGGTCGCAGGAGATCGACGGTATCCGGTGTTTCCTTGTGCTCCCCGACATTGGACCGCGACGTCAGGGGGGCCTCGTCGGCGAGGGAAGGTTTTGGGCCGGAAATGGTCGGGGTGGTTCTATCGGACATGGTTTGTCTCCTCTCTGGATTGACAAACCAACCGGAACGATCACCCGTTCCCAAAATCTGCTGCCGGTTGGGACGTCGGTTCTGCGGCGCAGTTGTGTCCTTGAGGCAGCCCCGGCCAGCCAAATCTTCCGGAACGATTGATCTGCGGCGGCATTGTGACCCAGCCGGTTGTGGGCGGAGACGTCCTGAACACGCCTTCACAAGATGGAGGCATCACGCCCCCGATCGGGAAACGACCGGCCACCACCAGCAACAGCTGGTTGTGCTGGATGCGTAGAGGGCACCCTTGCCCAGGGGCGGCGGAGAACCAGAATGCAGATCGTTCGAACCGAAGTGTTTCGCCCGGAGGGTGCCAACATCGTCCGCGTCCGCTTTTGCGGAGACGGTGACGAATGCATCAGCGTCGAGATGCCAGGCGATCGGCAGGAGGCCGGCGAGGCCGTTCTCGCAAGGGCCAGGTCGCTGTTGCTGGAAACCGCCAGCGTCGGTGTTGCTGAAAATCGCTACGACGCCGAAAGCAACGGCAATTTCGATGAGGTGGCGGTCACCACGGCGCGAACGGAACACGACACCGTCTTCATTTTCGAATGCCGCGATGGCGAGGGCAGCCGTCAGTTTCCCGGCGTCAGGCTGCCGAGCCTCGACGCGGCGCGCGACGAAGCGCTGCGCCGCGCGGTCGCGCTCCTGGTCGACCTTGAGTTAAGCGAGCGTGCCCAGTCCGGATGGCTCGTGCGGGTGCGCGGCGAAAGTGGTGAATTGCACTGGGTGATAGACGTCGAGGAAGCGGATGCTGCCCGAAGCACGGCGGACCGCTCCTTGGCCAGCAACCATTCCCGGCTTTGAGCCTTCGGGTTTGTGGAGTGTCGGCAGAAACCTCAGCAGTGCATTGGCAATGATCCACCGACGCCAATTGCGCCAACGCACGGGGGGCGCTGTGTCGCTGATGCTGGCCGTGCTGTTGTGGAGCGGGTTCTGTGTCTTTGGCGGAACCGCTGCCGAGGCCGCAGCCAGGTCCACGGGACCAGGCGCCGTCTCGGAAAGCGCCTTCATTGCAGAGATCGTGCTGCTGCTCGTCGTCGGCAGAGGCCTGGGTGAAGTTCTCCAGCGCCTCGGACAGCCGGCCGTCATGGGGCAATTGATCGGCGGCATTCTTCTTGGCCCCTCCCTGCTCGGGTGGGCATGGCCATCAGCTCATCACGCCGTTTTCGCTTCAGGTCCCGAACAGAAAGTCATGATCGAAGCGATCTCGCAGGTCGGCATCCTCTTGTTGCTGTTGCTGACCGGAATGGAAACCGATCTCAAGCTGGTGCGGCGTGTCGGCGCCGCGTGTTTTTCGATCTCTGCGACAGGTGTACTCGTCCCCTTTGCCTGTGGCTTTGCGCTGGCCCAGTTCCTGCCGCAGACGCTGATTCCCAATCCGGATCAGCGTATTGTCGCCGGCCTGTTTCTAGGCACGTCACTCGCCATTTCCTCGGTCAAGATCGTGGCAATGGTGGTGCGGGAAATGAACTTCATGCGCCGCAATCTCGGTCAAATCATCGTCGCCTCTGCGATCATCGAAGACACGATCGGGTGGATCATCATCGCCATCACTTTCGGCATCGCCACTCAGGGCCATGTCGCCCTGGTCCCCCTGGCGACGACCATCGTCGCGGTTGGGCTGTTCATGGCGTTTTCGCTCACCATCGGCCGGCGCATCGTGTTCTTCCTGATCCGCTGGGCCAACGACGTTGTCCGCAGCGGATATGCGGTCGTCACGGTGATCTTCGTCATTACCGGTGTGATGGCAATCATCACCGACATGATCGGTGTCCACACTGTCCTTGGCGCGTTCATGGCCGGGATTCTGGTCGGCGAGTCGCCGATCCTCTCCAGCCATATCGAAGGCCAGCTGCGCGGCATCATCACGGCGTTTTTCATGCCGGTCTTTTTTGGCGTCGCGGGGCTTTCCGCGGATCTGACGGTCTTGCTCGATCCGACATTGGCGCTGCTCACGATCGGCCTCGTGGTTGTCGCCAGTCTCGGCAAGTTCAGCGGCGCTTTCATCGGCAGCAAGGCCGCCAATCTGTCCTGGCGTGAGGCCGTCGCCATCGGCTGCGGCATGAATGCCCGCGGCTCCACGGAAGTGATCGTCGCAAAAATCGGCCTGTCGATGAGCATCCTGTCGCAGAACCTGTTCACCATGATCGTGACGATGGCGGTAGTCACCACCCTTGCCATGCCACCCATGCTGCGGTGGGCGCTCGGCCGCATACCGCTTGGCGCGGAAGAAAAGCAGCGGCTCGAGCGTGAGGACATCGACGCACGGGGAGCGCTCTCAAGGCTGGAAAGGTTGCTGGTGGTTGCCGACAATGGCGCGCTCGGCAGGTTCGCGTCGTATCTCGCCGGCCTGGTCGGGGGCGGTAGCGGCATGCCCACGACCGTGCTGCGCGCAGGGCTGTCCGGACAGGCCTCCAGTCGAAGTAAACGACAGGGCGTCCAGACGCTCAAGGAAGGCGCAAAAGCCAGCGCGCGGGCGGTGAACGAGCAAGAAGCGCGTGCGGTCGAAAAAGTCGCTCTGACGGTCCGCGAAGAGGAGCTGGTGTCTCCTGATCGTGTCGCCGAAGAGGCACGCAAGGGTTACAGCATGCTGTTCGTTGGCTTGGCGCGCGGCTTGACGGGCAAGGGGATGTTCACGCGCAAATTCAGCGACCTCGTAAACGCATTTGACGGCCCGCTCTGTCTCGTCCTCAAGCATCCCGGTCAAAGCAAGTCGGCGCCGCTGCTGGACCGTGACAAAACCATCCTGGTGGCCGTCAACGGTACCGAGATGTCACGCAGCGCCGCTGAACTCGCGCTGGTCATTGCCAGGCCACACGGTGCGAAGGTGAAAGCGCTTTATGTTGCGCGCAATGCCACGCCAGCCGCCGCCTCCCTGTCGCATCGACGCGAAGAGGCCATTCTGAAAGACGTCGCGGAGCTGGCTGATCGTTACGGTGTGCCTGTCCAGACTGTCATGCAGCCGCGCGGCAGCGCAGGCAACGCCGTCGTCAGGGAGGCGACAAAGGGTGCGGCGCTGGTGGTCTTGGGGGTGGCGCGCCGGCCGGGTCGGGAATTGTTCTTTGGCGACACCGCGGCGGCAGTGCTGGCCGCCTGCCCCGGCCCAATCGTGCTGCTCGCCGGAGAGCGCCTGGCGCGCGATGCTGCCGCGCAAGAGGAACATCGAACGGGAGCCGGGGGCGACAACGACCAGGCGCCGGATTGATCTGTTTGTCGGGTTTGGCGGCTGGCGGGGCGGGCTGGTCTGAATTTTGGAACGCCGCCCGTCGTTGTTCGTTGAGAAGACGAGATTTCATCAGCCGGCGGCGTTTCATGGAAAAAGTCTTTTCTCACTTCGCCGACACCATTTCGCGGTGGACCGGCAAGCCTGCCACCTTTGCGCTTTGCGCCTTGTCTGTCGTTGCCTGGGCGGTGAGCGGGCCGTTTTTCGGGTTCTCCGAAACCTGGCAACTTGTCATCAACACAGGCACGACCATCGTAACCTTCCTCATGGTGTTCCTGATTCAAAGCACGCAGAACCGCGACGGCGTCGCCATCCAGGCGAAACTGGATGAACTCATTCGGGCTGGCGCGGCCAAGAACGACTTCATCGGTATCGAGCGATTGACGGAAACCGAGGTCGCAGAGTTCCGGGCGTGGTGCGAGAAGGCCAAGAAAGACGCGCCCGCCGAATCCACAATGCCAACTTCAGCAAAGAGAGCAGACCCTGACCGCAGGAAGCAGCGAAAGGCCCCTGTCAGGCGGAAACCATTGTCCGGAACGTGATCGAATAGCGCCGGGCTGGAACAGGCGGGATGCTGTGCTCCCAGATATGGCGAGAGTCACCGGACATCCTGTAGAGCGAGCGCGGTTGTGTGTCGACGTTCAGGCGCTGCCATGTTGTCTTGGCCTTGCGGCGAAAGCGAAACGTACAGGCCGAGGCGAGTGACAGTCCGAAGATTTCATCGAAATGGGGCTTGTCGCGATGCCAGCCAATGCCGGTGCCTTCGTCGTATTCGGTGCACAGGAACTGCCGAATGGCGCCGTTCGGAAGTTGGAAATGCGCTTCGATGCGGCGGGAGAAAGGCGACAGCCAATCCGGCGCCCCAGTCACGGTCTCGAGCTTGTGCAGCGCGTAATTGTAGCGCCATCCAAACGATGCCACACGTCGCTTTCCCTCGAAAGCCCCGAATTGAAAGGGCACCAGCGGCAGCGCGCGGATGCGCTCGATGAGAGCCCGTTCCTCCTCGAGGCTGACGAAGTCCGCGAGCAGACGAAACCCGTGCGGCTCGCTTTCTTCGGCAAACAGCTGGAGTTGGTCCGGCATCGCGGGTGCTCTCCTTCAGACGTCAGCAACGCCGGCCCGGGCGCCAGGTTCCACGGCACGCGCAAGCCTGCATCAAGGCTCCACCGACAGTGATTTTACCGGGTACCAAAAACAAGATTTTACCTGCCGGCCGTTGTGGTGCCCAAAAACCCTGCCTCACTGACGGCCATGGATACAGGATCAGCCGTGCTTTCCGATGAAGACATGCTGGATGTGGTCCAGCGGCGCGCGCTTGATTATTTCCTCCACCAGGCCGATCCGGTGACGGGGTTGGTGGCGGACAGGGATCGGCCCGATTCACCGGCAAGCATCGCTGCAACGGGGATGGGACTGACAGCCTATGTGGTGGCTGCGGAGCGGGCGTGGCTCAGCCGAAAAGAGGCGCGCAGGCTCACACTCAGAACGCTGCGCTTTCTGTGCAGCGCGCACCAGGGGACTGCGCCCGACGCCAGCGGCTACAAAGGGTTCTTCTATCATTTCCTCGATATGAAGACGGGCAGGCGGGCGTGGAAGTGCGAGCTTTCGACCATCGATACGGCGCTGTTGCTGGCAGGCGTGCTCGTTGCCAGACGTTACTTCGATCAGGATGACGAAGACGAGGCAGAGCTGCGCACGCTGGCCGATGCGCTCTACCTCAGGGTCGACTGGCGGTGGGCGTGCAACGGCGATGCCTTGATCTGCCATGGCTGGAAACCGGGCAGGGGTTTCCTGCCATACCATTGGCTTGGCTACGACGAGGCCTTGATCCTGTACGTGCTGGCGCTCGGCTCCCCCACGCATCGCATCGGCGCGGAGAGCTACGAAAAATGGCTGTCAGGCTATCGCTGGAAGACCATCTATGGCCAGGCGTTCGTCTATGCCGGGCCGTTGTTCATCCATCAGTTCTCGCATCTGTGGATCGACTTCCGCGGGATTCGCGATTCCTATATGCGCCAAAAAGGGCTGGACTATT
Organism: Mesorhizobium sp. EU05-FHT14A09; assembly: GCF_058790995.1. Taxonomy (NCBI): domain Bacteria; kingdom Pseudomonadati; phylum Pseudomonadota; class Alphaproteobacteria; order Hyphomicrobiales; family Phyllobacteriaceae; genus Mesorhizobium; species Mesorhizobium sp. EU05-FHT14A09. The sequence continues at coordinate 76,388 of NZ_JBYTDF010000012.1, read as the reverse complement.
TCGAAAACAGCCGCAGGGCGACTTTTGTTCAGCGCGAATACGCAATTCGCAATCCGCGTGGTTTCGACGGCTACAGTCACAACTGCTGGGGCCTGACCGCCAGTGACGGTCCGGGAAAGCATCACCGGGCTGGAAACGGCACCAGCCGGAACGTCTTTGCCTACCGGGCCCGCGGCGTGCCTTTCGGTCCCGACGATGGCACCGTCTCACCCTGGGCAGCGTTTGCCTCACTCCCTTTTGCGCCCGAAATCGTTCTGCCGGCGGTGCGGCATTTTCACGAGATCGAACCCGCGGATTCACCGGCATGCGGCGTGGGCGCCAGCTTTAACCCAACGGTCCGCACCATCGATGGCCATCCCTGGGTTTCAAGGGAGCATCTCGGCATCAACCAGGGTCCCATTGCGATTATGTTCGAGAACCATCGTTCGGCGCTCATCTGGCGCCTCCTGCGACAATGTCCATACGTAGGCAAGGGTCTGCGCCTGGCTGGTTTCACCGGCGGCTGGCTTTGAAGGTGCTTTGTGCGGAACGCCGAATTATGTTGGCGTCCAACGATGCGTTATCTCTTGAAAGTCGGTGATTATGACGCTAAATAGCGTCATAATCTACGGCAAATGGATGAATCATGGCGATCGCTCAATATTCGGAGAAGGGGCTCTTTGCCCCGCGCAAGATTGCGGACGTCCTTTGGACCACCAGCGAGGATGTAGCCCGGTCAGCCGGTCTCGGCAAGGACGCGGTTCAACGTCAGGAGCGGGTGCGTTCCCACAAGACCCAACGCCGGTTGCGCGAGATGGTCGAGGTCATCAACAAGGTTGAACCGCGCTTCGGCTCGGCGCTCATCGCCTATGCCTGGTATCGCTCGGAACCGTTGTCGGGATTTTCGGGCCAGACAGCCATGCAGCTTGTCGGAAGCGGGCGGGTTGACGAGGTTCTTGAATATATCGACGCCGTCGACGCTGGCATTTACGCCTGATCCGACGCGATGCGCTATCAGGGCAAGCTCTACCGGGCACTCAACCCGGTCTATGCGAAAGAACCGCTGTCTGGCCGCGGGGCGGAACTCTACGGCGGCCGTTTCAACCCCAAAGGAACGTCCGCACTCTACCCTTCGCTTTCCATTCTGACCGCGATCAGGGAGGCAAGCCAGATCGGCAATCTTCAGCCGACAACGCTTGTCGCCTATGAGGCTGACATAGACCGCGTCTTCGACAGCCGGGATATCGGTGCGCTGGCGACCTTCGACATGGACGACGAAGGCCTCGCTGACGCGACGTGGCGAGACCAGATGAAGACCCGCGGCCGATCGACGACGCAGGCATTTGCCTGCAGGCTTTTGCAGGCCGGCTACAATGGCCTGCTGGTCCGTTCTTTTGCTCCCGGCTCGACGGCTGCGGATCTCAATCTCGTGCTCTGGGCGTGGGCCGATGAAGACAGCGCTCGCCTGAGCCTCATAGACGATGAAGGTCGCTTGTCGCGGTGAACAAGGCGCATTCGTCTTGTCATCAGCCTCCGGCCTTGGTCCCATAGCGCGCAAACAATTTGGCGCTCCCGCCGCCGAACGAGGTCTGGACAAATTGCCAGGGGACCATTCAACGCGTTCCGAAATGTGATCCGCACATCATTGAACGTTTTCCTTCGACCTGCGTTGGCCCAAGGGGGCAGCAGCAGCCGAAAGGATGTCTTGCCATGCACACCCGGCACGAAACATTGGAAAACAGCCTTCTGCGTTCCTTGGATACAAAGGACCTCAGCAAACTCAAGCCATATCTTGAGGACTGGGAGGCAGACACCGGCACCGTCATTCACCGGCCCGGGGAGCCGCTTCGCCATGCCTATTTTCCGCGCGGTGCGAGCTTGATCTCCTATTGCGTTGTGTTCGGCGGCAAGCGCAGCGTCGACACGATGTTTGTTGGCCGCGAAGGCGCTGCCGGTTGCCTTGTCACGCAAGGTCAGCTGTCTGCATACACCCAGGCTGAAGTGCGCATGAGCGGACCATTCTGGAGGATCGGCCTGCCGAAGCTGGATGAGGCAAGGCGTCGGTCAGCGAAGCTGGAGACCATTTTTGCACGCTATTCGGAGTGCGTGTTGGCCCAGGTTTTTCAGTCAGTCGCCTGTGACGCGAACCATTCGATCGAACAAAGGACCGCCAAGTGGCTGTTGACAGCCATCGATCGGACCGGAGGAACCGACCTGAAGCTGACGCAGGAACAGCTTGCCTCGATGCTGGGCGTCGGCCGCAGCTATCTGAGCCCCGTGCTTCAGGATTTGCGTAGGCTCGGTGTTTTGGAGACGAGACGCACGCGCATCATAGTTCACAAGGCCGATGAGCTGCGCGCGATGACGTGCGATTGCGACAGCGCGGTTTCGAGGCATTTCGCGACGCTGCTGAAAGGCGACTATGCGGACAACAAATCCAGGCACTGATCCGGCTGAAGCCTCTGCGTAGCAGATTGCCCCGTGGCCACGGCGCTGATTTCAGGAACCTTCTTGTCGCTTCACGGTTGAATAGAGCCCCAAGGAGGCTCCGATGGCTGTCGAAGCGAAGCTGGACCAGGTCAAGAAGGATGCCTTGCCCAAGCCGCCGGGTGCCGAACCGAACGACAAGCCGGTTAGGGCTGTACGCAATCCAAACTCGACGACCGAAAAGAAGTGGCCTGAGAGGCGCTCCTGAATGGCGCGATGGCCGTGCCGGTCGTTGGCTCGCCACAAGCGCGCTCGCGATTTCCTGAAGTTGTGTCAATCCTGGACCGTGGTTTGAGATGCCGAAAGCCGTAGTTCCTTCAGACAAGGCGAATTCGACTGGCGCTGGCGCCAATCGAAAGCGCAATACCGCGGCTGAACAGGTATCCCGGCCGCGGCAAAAAAAGACGGGCACTCCCGCTAAGAAGCGCACGAAAGCGGTACCGGACGAAGACCTCATCGTCGAAGGTGAGCCCGAGGCTGTAGGCGAAGATGTTCCACCGCCGCCTGCTGCCGCAGAGCCAGACCCGAAGCTGACACCCGAAGAAGCAGAACAGGCACGCAAGAAGTATCTTTTCACCCGTTTCTGGATCAGTGCGCGTGGCTACTGGAGCCGGCGTGGCGACAAGCTCGCATGGCCGCTCACGCTCGGGCTGCTGACGCTGATCTGCATCAATGTCGGCTTCCAATATGGCATCAATGTCTGGAACCGATTGATGTTTGACGCCATCGAGCAGCGGAATGCCGGCACCGTCTATTTCCTGAGTGCGGTCTTCCTGCCATTGGTCGCGGTCAGCGGCAGCATCGTGGTGACGCAGGTCTATCTGCGCATGACGATCCAGCGGCGTTGGCGCTCCTGGCTCACGACGGCCGTGATCGCCCGTTGGCTGACCAATGGTCGCTATTACCAGCTGAACCTTGTGAGCGGCGATCACCAGAACCCGGAAGCGCGGTTGACAGAGGATCTGCGCATCGCCACGGAGGCGCCGGTGGATTTTCTCTCCGGCGTGCTCAACGCATTTCTGTCTGCCTCCACCTTTATCGTGGTGTTGTGGACGATCGGCGGCGCGCTGACGGTGCCGATCGGGGGATCAATGGTCACCATCCCCGGCTTCCTCGTCATCACGGCCATGATCTATGCCGCGATCACCTCGACCTCGATGTTCGTCATCGGTCGCAACTTCGTGCAGCTTTCCGAACAGAAGAACCAGGCCGAAGCCGAGTTCCGCTATGTGCTGACACGCGTGCGCGAGAACGGCGAGAGCATCGCCCTGCTTGGCGGCGAGGAAGAAGAGCGCAGCGGCATCGACAGGACCTTTGCCGGCGTGCTGGCCCGCTGGGCAAGGCTGACGGGTCAGCACATGCGCACGACAATGGTGTCGCAGGGGTCAAGTCTGCTGGCGCCGGTGGTACCGATCCTGTTGTGCGCACCGAAGTTTCTTGACGGGTCGATGACGCTCGGACAGGTGATGCAGGCAGCCTCGGCCTTCGCCATCGTGCAGGGCGCGTTCGGCTGGCTGGTCGACAATTACCCGCGCCTCGCAGATTGGAATGCCTCGGCCCGGCGTGTCGCCTCGCTGATGATGTCGCTGGACGGACTGGAGCGTGCCGAAGAGAACGATACGCTCGGGCGTATCGAACATGGTGACGCCGCAGGCGATGTCATGGTCAGCCTGAACCGGCTTTCCGTGTCGCTCGACGACGGCACTGCCGTCGTGAAGGAAACCAAGGTGGCGATCGAAGCCGGCGAGCGGGTTCTTGTCTCCGGCGATTCCGGTTCCGGAAAATCCACGCTGGTGCGCGCCATCGCCGGGCTGTGGCCATGGGGCAAAGGCAGCGTGAATTTCCATCCCGACAAGCAATTGTTCATGCTGCCGCAGCGCCCCTATGTGCCGACAGGAACGCTGCGCCGTGCCGTCGCCTATCCGGGCGCTGCGGATGACTTTTCGACCGAGGACATCGAGAGCGCGCTCGACAAGGTGGAACTCGGGCACCTCAAAGACAGGATCGAGGAAGAGGCGCCTTGGGACCAGACGCTCTCGGGTGGTGAGAGGCAGCGCCTGGCCTTCGCGCGCTTGTTCCTGCACCGGCCGGACATCGTCGTGCTGGACGAGGCGACGGCGGCGCTGGACGAGAAGAGCCAGGACCGCATGATGGCGATAATGATTGACGAATTGCCCAGGGTGACCGTCATCAGCGTCGCACACCGTGCCGAGCTCGAAACCTATCACAGCCGCAAGATCACCCTGGAGCGGCGCAAGGGTGGCGCCAAGCTGGTCAGTGACATCGACCTCATACCGCGCAAACGCAAGCGCAATCTGATCCAGCGCGCCTTGTGGGGAAGTGGCAAAAGAGCGCAAAAATAGACACGCATTCCAGCAGCATGTCGCGAAAGGGTCGCGGCGGGCGGCAAAAACGAGAAGACCCGCTCGTCACCGAACGGGTCTTGTTGCCTGGGCGGAACTCGATACGCATCCGCGGTGCCAATCTGAGTGCTCTTGGTAAATAATGGGTTAGCCGCAACTGGCTTTTGGACGACTGGCATCGCTTATCGCGGGGCGCTCATGGCGGTGATCGTATAGGGCGTGCCGGTCCGGGTGCCACCGAGTTCTTTCAGCACGAGATGGTAGCGTCCCCGTGGCAGTCGCACGGTGAGATGCTGGTTGGGCAGGAAGCCGTTGACCAGGCTCGTCCCGTTGGAACTTGCGACGGCCAGAAGGGTGCCTGTTGCGTCGACGATACTGGCGCGCACGAGCGCATTGGTGCGCAGGACGGTCAGCTCCAGTTCGCTCTGTGCGCTCGGCAGGTCAAACATCAGCCAATGGCTTTGCTGCGGCTTCAGCCACTCGGTAACGACATAGATATGTGATGGCGTCAGGGTCGGGTCGGGCGCGTTGTTGTCCTGGCTGCGGTCGATGTAACGGGATTTGCCGTATTGCCCATTCCTCGTGAGCGGTCCCTTGTTGAAATTCCTGATGCTCGACTGGGGATCGCCCCGAACGTCACGGGGGCCGAGCGGATCGATCTGCGGGTTGAGCGTCGCTGAATAGTTCGCCGGACCCGAGACGGACGAGTTATCGACGTACAGACAGTAGTAGCCGGGGTCATAGGCGCGCGTTTCGAGGTTGTCGTGCGCTCCTTCCTGCAGCGTGATGCGCGTGTTGTCGTAAGGGTCGACCATCCACATCCTGTAGTGCCGGCCGACGCGAACGCTGAAGGGATGGCTGTCGCCCGGCAGGAAGAGCACATAGGCATCCCTGTCATTCGGGTTCTCCAGCGACCCCTGCAGATTGACCGTGTGTTGATAGCCGTCCAGAACGGGTGCATTGCCGCAGCTCGCGCCAGCATTGTCAGCCTGGGGCACGAGCCGCGCTTGGATCGAAAGCTCGTATTTGAGCATGCGCCCGTTGGCGACGCCCGGGTCGGTCCATACCGACGCGAAATAGTCGCCGGCGCTCAGCCCGAGGATGAAGTCCTCCTCATCGCCGCCGCGCGAGCGCCAGATGATCTCGCCTCGTGCGTTGTGGACGAACAGCCACATGGTTCGCGCTGGCGTCTCCTCCAAGCGGAAATGCACCAGCCACTGGTTCGCAGGAATGTTGAAGCGATAAATGTCGAGGGTGTCGAACCTATCCTTGGCCACCACCCCCAGCGCGCCGGGCTCCGCCTTGTCGGACGGCGTGTTGAAATCAGGCTGGGTCAGACTGCCCAGATCGCCAGCACGGTCGAAGCCGTTGTTGTTGACGGCGCCTCCATCGTAATCCGAGGGCGGCGTCCAGGATTCGGCAACAGCCGCAGACGTTGCCAAAATCAGCAAGACAGTCAGCAGGATGCGCATCCAATTTCCCCCCTCGGTGCCCAGCGGGAGAATTTCGCGCAAGGCTTGGTCGCCGACAAGGAGGGATCGGCAGGCAGCGAGCCAGGATCGCAGCCTTATGCGCAGCATTCTTTATGTGTGGCCGCTCCGGCCAGATTTGCGGGCATTCAAGCCCGGTCGCTGCCAGCAGTATTGGTCACCGACGCTGGAACTCATATGGCAACTTCAATTGTCAGTGACCGTCGTCGGGGACTAGACCACCCTCCAACATCCCGCCAAGCGGCGGACAGGCGCAAGGGACTGGGCTTGCGAAATTTCCCGTGCACGACCGGCAGCGCGAAGGCTCTTGAAAGTACCCTGCGCCGCCAACGCCCCCGGTCTCGCCGGCTTTTTCGAGAACGATCAGGCGACCCTGCCGCCATGTCCGGAATTGCGCGGCGTCATCCAGGGCGGTGGAGCGGCGAGCTCTTCCAGCACCTTGGCCGAACGCGCAAAGCCTTCAAACGCAGACTTGGCAAACGCCAGCGGATAGTCGCCCTGGAAAGCGTGCTGACAGGCGCGCACCGCGGTCTGATAGATGGGTGTGCGGCGCGGCTTTGGCCATTCGTAGAGAAACTCCAGGGCGTCCTCGAGGCAGGCAATTTCCTGGATGAGGCTGTTTCCGTTTTTTACGAAAACGGGGCTGTCGAACATCCGATCGTTCATCAGATCCTCCAAATCGAACGACAATGCGGTTCAAGGGTGCCGCCGCCGACAGCGGCAGCGGATCAAAACGATATGTGATCGGAAGTTCGGGGCTTCAAGGGCGGAAAACACTGTTGCTGCAGCGTTCGGGCGACTAGGCCGGCTTGAGACGTTTGGCGCTCAAATACATCAGCGCGGATGCTGCCTTGACCCGGTTCCAGCCCGCGGCTTCGGCCTCGTCGAGGATTTTGTCGATAGGCCCGGCCAGCGCATCCTGGCAATCGCTATCGTATGCGATTTCATTCGGCCCGTAGGCAGGTTTGCGGATTGAAGGTTCCTTTGCCATTGGTCGTCGTCCATGCGGTTCGTTGCAGAGGCGTTTTTATCGCTATCGCCAATGGTGTCAACGGGTTAGCTGCTCTCGATGACAATGGGCAGGGGCACGCTTTCACCGTCGCTTTTCGATCGGGTGGTCGGGCAACCCGACGCCAGGGTAACCCCAGGAAGCCGAAGGTCGGCACCATGGTGTAAGCAAGGCGAAGCGCGCGTTCGGGTCATCGAATGTGCCGACATGCAGGCCAATCCTCGCCGAGCCGCCACAATCCGGTGAAAGCAGAGTGCCACACCGGGACCTGTGGTGAAAATCCTGGGTTGGCTGGCAACACCTGTGATGGCTGCAGCGATGCTGGGCATGGCCGCAACGAGCTTTCCCCAATCGCGTTGGTAGGGCTGCAATCTTTTGGAACGCACGTCTGGCAGCCTCGTTAGCTGATTGAGGTCGATGAACCTCACCACCCCCATCACGGGAGACGACGATGCCGAACCAGCATCCCGCGAAGCGCAGCTTCGTGGACAGTGAGGACTATGCGCGGCGCTCCGTCGGGCGCGATCGCGTTCAAGACGAGAGCGACGAACAAGACGAAGTGGAGCCGGCGGATGAAGACGACGAACTCCCCGGTGAGTTGAAGTTCCCCGACGACGAAGACGACGACCAGTAAGGCACCCACCGAGCCCTGTTCAGAAAATGAACGGGGCCTTGTTTCATGGAGAAAATTGAAATGGCTAAGACCTCATCCCAAGGCCTGCAGGACCTTTTCCTGGATGGATTGAAGGACATTTTCTACGCCGAGAAGAAAATCCTGAAGACGCTGCCGAAGATGGCAAAGAGCGCATCCGACACGGCTGTCTCCCAGGCCTTCGAAAAACACCGCGACCAGACCGAGGGCCATGTCGAAAGGCTTGAGGAGGTGTTTGCGATGCTCGAGAAGGCGCCGCGCGGCAAGACCTGTCCGGCCATCGATGGCATCATCGAGGAAGGCTCGGAGATCATGGAGGAGTATAAGGGCACGCCAGCCATCGACGCGGGGCTTGTAGCAGCGGCCCAGGCGGTGGAGCACTATGAGATGGCGCGTTACCGCACGCTTTGTGCCTGGGCCGAAGAGCTCGGCATGCCGGAAGCGGCGAAGCTCTTGAAGGCCACGCTGGATGAGGAAAGCGAAACCGACGCCGCCCTTACCCAACTGGCCGAAAGCGACGCCAACCAGCGCGCGTTGCAAAAAGCTGCCTGATCCCATGAAAGAGAAACAAGCCCCAGCACTGGGGCTTGTTTTGAAATCATGACCAAATTCAAGAAATACGGAATGCAGTGGCATGCGAAGGCACGCCGGATCGAAACGGCGATCGAGGCATCCTATTTCGCGCGACGCTGCGGACTCACCAAGGAAGAGGCGGTGGTCATCCTCAGGAAGGCGACCGCACTGACCCGAAAGGAGCCAAACCATGCCCCGTCCCAATAGCTTCGAAACCGGAGCGCGTACGCCGAAACCTAGTAAGTCGCTTCGGCCGGATCCTATCCATACCGGCGATCGCGCCGATGAACCGAAAAAACCATATGGTCTGGTCGAGGACCTCAACGACGTCAACGACAAGACGCGGCATTCCGAAGGGCGAAGCCACAGCCATCCGCGCCTGCGTGGGCATCCCGGCTGATACGAGGCACGGTGGCAGCATGGCAGAGTTTACGGCGGAACGCGCCGGCTACGCGCCTCGGGCCGTGGCTGCAGGGAAAGCATGACGTTCTGCTTCGCCTGCTGCGACCACCACCCTGATCATTTCAGGGGAGGCGGATATTTGTGTGCTGGCCACGGTTCTTAGTGCTGTTGACCGTGGTGTTCGCACCATCATCGCAGCCGACGCTGCCCGCAGACGGTGGATGAGAGGCACGACGCTCTGCTGAGATTTTATGCGACCCGCTTCAGCGATCAGATCGAGCGTGAACCGCCGAGATCCTTGAGAGCCGGGCCGTGAAGGAATGATGCCTTGAAAAAGCTTTTGCGCGACAACGGGCTGACACTAGTCCTGATGATGTGTTTCCTGATCAGCCTGCTCGGAATGATAGGGACGGGACTCGCAAGCTACAACAACGAGCTCGTCGATCACTCGAAGAATGCGCTCGACTTGGCCGCCTACCTTCGCAGCGGGCAATTCCTGTCCGCCCTGTTCGAAAACTGGGAGAGCGAGTTCCTGCAGATGGCGGCCTATGTGGTCTTCACTGCCATGCTGTTCCAGCGCGGTTCGGCGGAATCGCGCGATCCGGATGATCCGGATCGGCCGAAGGACAGCGCTCCGGCATGGCCGAACCAAATCGGCCGATGGCTCTACGGTCGTTCGCTGGGGCTGTCACTGGCTGGTCTTTTCATTCTCTCATTCGTTGCACACTGGCGCTCGAGCCTTGCGGCAGCCAATGAAGATGCCAGACTGCACGGGGCCGAGCTGCATTCTGCTTTGTCCTATCTGGCCGATGCGGGGTTCTGGTTCGAATCGTTCCAGAACTGGCAGTCGGAATTCCTGTCGACAGCGGTTCTGGTCGTGCTCTCGATATGGTTGCGGCAGCGCGGTTCGCCGGAGTCGAAACCGGTCGCTGTATCGAACACGGAAACCGGTGCGTAAAGCCTTCTCTGGTTAGGCCGAATTGGCTTACGCCAAAAAGCGGATTTGATTTGACAGGGTTCTCTTGTGCCTCGCTTTCCCTAATAATTAGGCCATTCTAATAAAACCATCCGCCAGGCATTTGGGTTTTGTAACAATCTGTAACTCTTCGTGATAGGGGCCGGTTACTTTTCGGGAACCGAGAGCGAACACGGGAATTTCTGAGCCTGGATCGCCTGAGGAAAGGCGATCGGAGGTGATGTTCACTGCATCTAGGGAGGGCCTCAATGCCGACTTTCAAGCCGGTCATTTTTGAAACCACGAGCGGATACAAATTCACGGTTACGTGCCTTCATGATGTGTTCAAGGTCATGGCCATGGGATGGCCGAACAAGTGTTGCGAAAAATACGTCGAGGCGTTGAACCTGACCAACAAAGCCAAGGAAGGCTGGTGTACCCCGAGGGCGGCCTATGAGGCCTTCGTCCAGGCAGCTCAAGCACAGGGCTGCATTGTCGAGCCCAGAAAACTTCTCGAGCGGGTCGCCGAAGAGCTTTCGGCCATCGAGCCGGAGAATTTCAATCCGCTTCCAGCCGCAGGCCAGATGCGCTTGCGCATTCGGCGCTCGGTGCCGGCGGGGTCATCCGCCAAACGGAACATCCACGCGTAGGAACAGCTTGTTCGTATCTTTCAGGAGGTAAGGATGGCCATTCTTCACTCTTCCATCAGCGGCATCGCCTATCCCGGCGATATGGAAACCCTCAAGCGCATCTACGATATGCTGTGTGAGGAGCGCGGCTTCGGCCACGGCAGTCCGGCAGCGGAAGACCTGGCGAAGGCAGCGATGAACCTTTTCGCCCAGGGTGTCTTCGACGGCCAGGAGATTGCCGAAACGCTGAACCTCTATCTTGATCGCAAAGCGTCCGGGCCAAATTTTAGCCCGGCGCTCGCGGCATAGGCCTCTTTGGGCGGCTGCCGTCGCCGCGAGCGGGCCGAACAGGACGGTTGCCGCAGGTCTCTAAGGAGGTTTGCGGCTTCATATAGGATAAGCCCGTTACCGGCTTGAACGTTTCCCTGGACGTTCGCCCCTCATGCTACTGAATTTCAGGAGCCGTGAGTTCCTCGAGGCCAAGCCCGTTCTCAGTGAGCTTGGCCTGCCGTTCTGCACGGCAAGATGGTGCTTACGGTTGTTTGCAGATGTGCTAATTCAAGTCGCCATTGACATGTAACGGCGTTATCCATGAGTGCCGAAATTACAAGCGACCTGGCAGAACTCATCCGCAAACACGACTGGGAAAACACCAGCCTCGGTCCCAGGCAGCAATGGCCAGCATGCCTGCGCATTGCAGTCGACCTCATGTTGCCTTCCACGGCACAGATCGTGATGTTCTGGGGCGAGGATTACGTAGCCCTCTACAACGATGCCTACGCGCCGACGATTGGCGACAAACATCCGCGGGCTCTTGGAAGGCCGGCGCGCGAAAACTGGTCGGAACTGTGGGACGATCTGGAGCCGCTTCTGCAGCGGGTGCTTCGCGACGGCGAAACCGTTTCGGCCAAGGACCGGCCCTTCTACATCGAACGGCATGGTCATCCGGAGAACGTATTTTTTGATATTTCCTACTCCCCGGTCCGCGACGAAACCGGATCGGTGCGAGGTGTTTTCTGTATCGTCAGCGAAACGACCGAACGCGTTCTCGCACAGGAAACCCGGCAAAGATTGGCGGCCATCATCGAGTCGTCGGATGACGCCATCATGAGCATTGATCTCGATGCAAGGATAACGAGCTGGAATGCAGGCGCCGAGCGACTTTACGGCTTTTCGCCGGAGGAAGTTGTTGGCCGGTCCGTCACCATTCTCCTGCCGGAGGATCGATCGGAAGAGGAGCATGCCATTCTGTCGCGCATCCGCTGCGGGGAACGCGTCGAGCCCTATGAAACGGTGCGCGTTCACAAGAGCGGTGCAAAGATCGACGTATCGCTTACCGTTTCGCCCGTGCGCGATGCGACAGGACGCATTGTCGGAGCATCGAAAATCGCCAGGGACATCAGAGCCAGGAAGGAGGCCGAGACCCTGCAGCGGCTGCTGATGAATGAATTGAACCATCGTGTAAAGAACGTTCTGGCGACGGTGCGCGCGATTGCCACGAAGACGTTTCGCGGAGAAGAACACACATTGGCGCGAACGGCGTTCGACGCGCGCCTTCTTGCCTTGTCCAAGGCCCACGACCTGTTGACGGCGGAAAGCTGGAGCGGGGCAGAGCTGACCACGCTCGTTGAAGAGGTTCTATCGCCTTACGGTACGGCGAATATCGCGGTTACAGGCCCACGCCTGCGACTGCCATCCGAGGTGGTGTTGTCTTTTTCTCTGGCCTTGCATGAACTTGCCACCAACGCCGCGAAATATGGCGCCTTGTCCGTGCCAACGGGCCGCGTTGAGGTCCAGTGGTCCCTGGTTCGTGGTGAAAGCCCTCGTCTGACCATGTCGTGGACAGAACGTGGCGGTCCGCCCGTCGCAACGCCCCGTCATAAAGGGTTCGGCTCGCGCTTGATCGAGCTGTTGTCGACGCAGATGAATGGTGAAGTCCGGATCGAGTACGCGCCGTCGGGTGTTGTTTGCGAGATCGAAGCACCGTTTCAACGAGAATGGGTCATCGCAACGTAGGCTGTTGCCTCAGGCAAACGCACTGATCCTCACCGTGCTAGGGCCGCGCTTGATCCGCTTGGTCTGACAACCCGTTATGCTTGTCGACAGCGCGGGCCGCCGCGCGGATGAAAAAACAGGAACGTCGGCACCAGAGCGGCGTTGACCTTGCATAACTCCAGTCAAAGGAGGTTCGAATGCTTGTTCGACGCACGGAAGTTTCCACCCAGATGGAAGGTGGTGACGCCTACGGCTACCGTGTTCGGTTTCAGGGAGCCGATGGGCAGTTCATCACGGTCGGTTTCCGCTCCGATCACTGGCTGGATGATGATGATATGGTGAAGAGACAGGCGATCGCGATGATGGCCGACACTGCATCTGCGCTCGGTCCGCTGATCGCCTCCGATGCTTCGAGCAACCGCAATATTCCATCCGACACCGAAATGGTGGAGCCGCGCGGCAGTGGCGAAATCAGCGGCGATGTCGAGGAGGAAGATGACGACAATGCTTACCAGGAAAGTGATGAGGCCTTGCCCGATGACGCCGAGGAAGCCGCGATCAGCCGAAATCCCTCCCGTGAAGGCGGGCGTTTCGATGAAACCTGATCCGTCAGACCGCAGGAGATAGAACATGGCTCCTCGCGCTCTGTGGAAAGGCGATTTGAAACTCGGCGATCTCGAATGCCCCGTGGCGCTCTATGCCGCTGCATCCAGCGCGGAACGCGTCTCCTTCCACATCGTCAACCGCAAGACGGGAAACCGCGTTCGGCGTGAATATGTCGATGAGGAAAGCGGTAAGCCGGTGGCTGACGACAACCAGGTAAAAGGGTTCGATCTCGGCAACGACACCTTTGTCACGATGGAAGCCGAGGAAATCGCCGAGCTTGTACCGGATAGCGACAAGACGCTTTCGGTGAGGCGCTACGTCAAATCAGACGATATCGATCTGGTCTTCTTCGATCGCCCTTATTATCTCGGCCCTGATCATGGCGCGGCTGATGCGTTCGCCGCCATCCGAGACAGTCTGGCGGCGGAAAAAGCGGTAGCGCTGGCCGAGACGGTGCTGTTTCGGCGGTTGCGCACAGTGGCGATACGCGCCGATGGAAAGGGCCTGTCGGCCAATACCCTGCATTTCGACTACGAAATCCGGTCGCCCGAAAAGGCATTCGCGAAGGTTCCTGATCGTAAGATCGACAAGGAGATGCTGGATCTCGCCAAGCACATCATGAAATCCAAAGCTGGCGCGTTTGATCCGGCGCGGTTTGACGATCGTTATGACGCGGCTCTTGCCGAATTGGTCAAAGCAAAGATCGCCGGTCGGGAGATCAAGCCACCGAAGCGCCGGCGCGAAGGCAAGGTCATCGACCTGATGGAGGCGTTCCGTCGCAGCGCCAAAGGCGAAGATGCGGCAAAAAATGGCGATGCCAAATCGCCCCGGCGCAAGGCAGGCTAGTCACTGTCACGGCCATCAGGGCTCCGATCCGGACCCGGCCGGCCTTGCCGCGGAAGCGAACTGACCAAACGAGCGTAGTGATCCATCTCGGAAATGCTCCACTGTTCGAATTCGTCGACAAGGGCGCCGCTTGCTGCGCGATCAGGCCCGATTGCTCCAGTCTGGTGCAGCCAGGCAAGGACATTTCCGACATGTGAGCGCGACACCTGGAATCGTTCGGCCAACGCGGCGTAGCCAAGCGCAATCCGCGGCTTACCGCTGCTGCGCCGATAATGATCGGCCATGATCGCGGTCAGTACGGGATAGCCGCCATCGTAGCCCGCCATGGCAAGGACAGTTGGAAACGGCGCGATAACGGTGCCGGAAGACAGGATCTGGCGCGCGGAAGCCCAGATCATTCGGCCAAGGCCATCAGGGGAAGCTGCGGCAATCCGTGCCAGATCTCCGTCGTGAATGTGATCATGTGCTGCGAGGAAAGCGACACAGGAGCGGCTGATCTCCTCTATCAGTAGCGATTGAGGGCGCAGGATCGAGCGACGGCGATTTGCGACCTCCGGTTCGGCGGATACCAGCCCGGCCTGTTTGAGGACCGTAACGAAGCTCGTCAATTGGCGAGGGCTGAGTCCCGAAACGGCTTTGAGACGGGCGAGGGTCGGGGACGGGGTGCCTTCCTCTGTCCACCCGTAATAATTCCAGATGAGCATATAGGCAGCGTAATAGCGGTCGAACTGATTGAGAAGTTTTCTCAGTGGCCAACTGGATGACGAAGGCTCGATCATCGTTTCGCAATAGTGCGCGACGGCCGCTGTGAACTTTGCGTGGCTTCTCATCATGCGTTTCGCTGCCAGCGATGCCTTTGCCATGCAACCCAAAAATCCGGAATGGTGCAAAGTTTGGATTGGTGAACGCGCCTGTCAGTGCGCAATAACCATCACCCATTGAAACACTTTGGGTGACATTCGGCGTGGCGGCACCGGCAGGTTCAGGTTTTCAGATCCTCCCCTTTCGATGCCGGAAAGCGTCGGCGGTGCTTCTGGCCGGCGCGTCGGCCCTTGCGCTGACACCTGGTACTCTGCCCGCATCAGCTCAGTCTGTGTTCTGGGATGGCGGCAATTCAGCCTTGCACGGAAACGGGATGGTGGACGGCGGCTCCGGAACGTGGACGGCTGGACAGGGTCCGCTCGACAGACATTGGACCGACCAGGCCGGCTCTTCCAGCACCGGTTTTGCTCCAAATCCGGCCTTTGCGGTGTTCCAGGGCTCCGCCGGAACGGTGACGGTGGACAATGGCCAGGGAGCGGTTGGCGTCACCGGCATGCAATTTGCCGTCGATGGGTATCGTATCGTCGGCGATGCGCTCCTGCTCCGGGGAGCGAATGGCGCAACCATCGTCAGCGTGGGGGATGCTGCGGCTGCATCCCAATCGATGACGGCAAATATCGCGGCTGTCATCTCCGGTAACAGCCGGCTCATCAAGGATGGCCAGGGCCGGCTTGAACTGGCTGGGACAAACACGTTCACCGGGGGAACGACCATCCGGTCCGGAACCCTGAGGGTTCTCAATGATCGTGCCCTGGGCAGCGGCCAAGTCATGATGGCAGCCGGAACCACCCTCAGCTTCGCCACATCGCCCTGGCAATCGATCGGGGCGGTGCACATCACAGGCGATGTCACCTTCGATGTTGACCGTTATCAGAACGCCTCGCTGAACCGGGCAGTCAGTGGTCCGGGCGGGTTCACCAAGGCGGGGCTCGGTACCCTCAGCCTCTATGGCGACAACAGTTTTGCTGGCGACGTCCACGTCAGGGAAGGCAGATTGTGGGTGGACAACTGGGCTGGGCAATCCAACAGGGCAATCCCTGACTCCGCGCGCATCACCGTCGACGCAGGTGCCGTTGTTGCGTTCCAGAAGGGCGAGACCATCGGCGAGCTGACCGGCGCCGGGCTGGTGGACATCACCTATGCTGGAGACCTGGGACTCACAGTCGCAAGCAACAACGATTTCACCTTCGACGGCAACATCTCGGGCGGAGACCCCGCAAGACCAGGGTTCCCGGCTTCCTATCGATTCACCAAAGCGGGGACCGGAAAGCTCGTCCTGACCGGGATCAGCGATTCTCAATCGGCGTTCCTGGTGAACGCCGGTGCGCTCGTCGTTGACGGATCCATCGCCAGTGGCCTCGTCGATGTCGGAAGCGGCAGCCTGTCTGGGCGTGGAACCATTGCCGGGGCGGTCCAGGTCTATGGTGGCACATTGAAGGGACAAGCCGGAGCGACGCTTGCAATCGGCGGCAGCCTGTCTCTGATCTCGGGATCGGTCGTCGATATCAGTCTTGGGTCAACCAGTGCGGCGCCCTTGTTCAGCATCGGCGGCAATCTCACTCTCGATGGAACGCTCAATATTTCGGATGCTGGCGGCTTTGGCGCAGGGGTCTATCAGTTGATGACCTATCGCGGAACGCTCACGGATCGGGGGTTGGAAATTGGCGCCAAGCCCGTCGGCGTGGCATCTGGGGACTTGACGGTGCAAACGGCCGTCGCCGGGCAGATCAACCTTGTTTCTTCTGCCGGGGCGACGCTGGGGTTCTGGGATGGTGGAAATCCATCCCTTCACGGCAACGGCCAGATCGACGGAGGCTCTGGCGACTGGCAGGCTCTGGGCAACAACTGGACTGACCAGACCGGCGTCATCAACGGTCGTTTCAAGCCTATGCCCGCTTTTGCGATATTCCAGGGCGCCGCAGGTGTCGTTACGGTCGATGACAGAGCCGGTGCGGTCAGTGTCACCGGCTTGCAGATCTCGACCGACGGTTACCGCATAGAGGGTGACGGGATCGAACTCCGAGGCGGTGGCGGAGAAAGCATCGTCCGTGTCGGCAATGGCGCCATATCGGGAGCCGGAACAACGGCCACGATTGCGTCCGAACTGTCAGGGGCCACCAAACTCATCAAGAACGATTACGGGACACTGGTTCTGGAGGGGATCAACAGCTATTCAGGCGGTACCGAACTGCGCGCTGGAACACTGCAGGTGTCGCGAGACGAAAATCTGGGGGCGGGCGCAAGCGCGTTGCTCTTCAGCGGGGGGACGCTGAAGACCACATCTGGCTTCGATACGACACGATCGATCACGCTCGCCCAGAGTGGCGTGTTTGATGTTGCCAGCGGCGTCACGCTGGGCTTGCAGGGGGCGATCGCGGGTGCTGGCGACCTGATCAAGCAAGGATCAGGCTCGCTCGTACTCGGCGGCCCGGCAGGTTATCGCAACACACAGGTCCAGGCAGGCACGCTGATCGCCAATTCCAGCTCGATCTCGGGCAATATCGGCAACGCCGGGACCATTGTGCTCGATCAATCCTGGGATGCCAGTTTTGCTGGCAATGTCGTTGGTCTCGACGGCCTGAAGGGCACCATGGTCAAGCGCGGTCCCGGCGACCTCACACTGACGGGGGCGTCGCTGCTCGACTGGGCGGTGGAAGCGGGAAGTCTCACGTCCTCCGCAGACAGGTTTGCAGGCGACGTTTCGATCAGTCCCGGCGCTACCGTCCGTTTCAAACAGGTGTCCAGCAGCACCTTTGCCGGCGCGATGTCCGGCGCGGGCAGGTTCGCCAAGGAAGGGGATGGCTTTCTTCGGCTCACCGGCGACAGCTCTGCCTTCGGAGGAGCCACATCCGTCGACGACGGCGTCCTGGCGGTGGACGGCAAGCTTGGCGGGACAGTACAGGTCCAGGCAGGTGGTCGCCTGCAGGGAACTGGCACGATCGGAGTGGTCACCGTCGCGGGTACGATCGCGCCCGGAAACTCGGTCGGCACGCTGGATATCGCCGGCACAGTTGCCCTGGCCGCAGGCTCGACTTACGAGGTCGAGATCGCAGGCAATGGCACCAGCGACCGCATCGCCGCCACCGGTAAGGCAACGCTCGGCGGCGGCACGGTCGCGGTTACGGCGCTCGACGCGAAGACCAGCTACCAGGATGGCCAGAGCTACACGATCCTCACCGCAGCGGGTGGCATTACCGGCAGCTTCGATCCGGCCGTACTGGCCCGCTCGGCCTTCCTCGATGCGACTCTTTTGCAAAGCGCGAATGCGGTCGACCTGAAGATTGCCTTGAAGGAAACAGGGCCGGTTTTCAGCAAAGCCGCTAACACCGACAACCAGAAGCAGACGGCTGGTGCGCTTGACACGCTGCAGCAAAGCGGTGCGCCGCTGGCGCTCTACAACACGCTGCTGGTGCTGTCGGCCGATGAAGCCCGTTCGGCTTTCGACAGCCTTTCGGGTGAGGTCCATGCCTCGACGGTGACCGGTTTGCTCGAAGACAGCCGCTTCGTGCGCGACGCCATCAACGACCGCCTGCGCTCGGCCTTTGAAACCGTCGGCGGCGAGCCGCTGATGGGCTATGGCGACGACGCGAAAGAGATGACGACGGCTTCGGCCGCTTCCGAGCGCTACGGCGCCTGGGGCTCGGTGTTCGGCTCGTGGGGCCATTTCGGTGGCGACGGCAACGCCACGAAGCTGTCGCGTTCGATCGGTGGTTTCGTCACTGGCGTTGATGGCCTTGTCACCGACAACGTTCGTCTCGGCTTCCTTGCCGGCTACAGCCAGTCGTCCTTCAAGGTCGATGATCGCAGGTCATCGGCTTCGAGCGACAACTACCATCTCGGCGTCTATGGCGGTGCTGAGTGGGGGCCGCTCGCGTTGCGCTCCGGTCTTGCCTACACATGGAGCGAGATCGATACGAGCCGGCAGGTTACCTTCCCCGGTTTCAGCGACAGCCTGACCGGCTCCCACCGCGCCGGCACCACGCAGGTCTTCGGTGAACTCGGCTACAGCCGAAAGGCAGGCGCTGTCGCCTTCGAGCCCTTCGCCAACCTCGCCTATGTCAACGTCCACGCCAATGGCTTTGCCGAGCAAGGCGGCGCATCGGCGCTCAGCGTCCACGGCGGTTCCAACGACAACACCTTCACGACGCTCGGCATCCGTGCTTCGACCGGTTTCGAGATCGGTTCAGCAAAGGCGACCGCGCGCGGCATGATCGGCTGGCGCCATGCCTATGGTGGTCTCACGCCTGCCATCAGCCAGGCTTTCACCGGCTCGAGCGCCTTCACCATCGCCGGTGCGCCGATCGCCAGGGATGCCGCCGTCATCGAAGCCGGGCTCGACTTCGCCATCACGCCGCAGGCGACGCTCGGGCTGTCCTATCGCGGCCAGGCCGGTTCCAAGACCGGGGATCATGGCGTGCGGGCGGATCTCAGCATGAAGTTTTGATACCCAGTCCGCCGCCGGCAAGTTCCGTTCAACTGAAATAATTGGAACGGCAGTGGCGTCGGCACGTTCGTTCTCCTGAGTTTTCACAAGGAGGGAACAATGCCACTGGGTACAATTCTTGTTATCATTTTGATCCTGATTTTGCTTGGCGGGTTCAGCGGTCTGGGTGGCGGTCCATTTTATGGAACCGGCTACTACGGCGGCGGAGGGATTTCGCTGCTGCTTGTCATTGTCGTCGTCCTGATGGTGCTGGGACGCATCTGACGCAAAGGAGCATCACGATGCTCAAGAAGATTCCTGAAGAAAAAGCCAAGCAGGGGCGCCGAGGCACCCACGTGCTGTGGATCCTGATCGTCAGTCTGCTGCTGGCAGTGATCGCCTGGGGCGCCGTCGAGATCTACGGGCGTAAAAGTGCGGATGGTGAGGTGACACCGCCAATTACGCAGGGCGAGCCCAGCAGCAACTAGAAACTCCTCTGAGGTGCAGTCACATGACCAATCTGGCGACCAAGACCCCTGAACAGATCGAGCATTTGCGAATGCTTGCGACCCTTCAGTTCACCCCCGAATTGTTGCGGGCCGCCCTTCAGCAGCTTTCCAAACTTCAAGGTGGAAAGGGCCTGGATGCGTTCGAACGTTCGATGGTTGAAGTGATCGAAGCACATGACGGCCAGGATCAGGCGGATTTTGCCTCGATCAAGGAGTTCGCGATCGAACAGCTCTACCAGCTCGTTCGAGAAGCCAAGGAGGCGCCCGATATCAAACACCTGCTTGAGGATATTGCCTCACGCCGGACGCCCGGTCGCTCTGAAAATCCCGAAACGCTGGAGGAACAGTTGCAGTCGGGGCTTGAGGACAGCTTCCCGGCCAGCGATCCGCCAGCGGTCGTGTCGTCGACCATTTCGGGCGGCAAGGAAAAACACAAGGAATAGGCATGGCTGTGGCCTGCCGACAAGGGTCTGCGCCGAGGAGGCGCAGACCCTTTTCTTTTTCAGTAACCGCCAACGATGGGGAGGATTTCGCCGGTGATGTAGCTGGAGCAATGCGGCGACGACAGAAAGACATAGGCCGGAGCAATCTCTTCCGGCTGTGCCGGGCGCTTCATCGGTGTGTTCGCTCCAAACGTCGCGACCTTGTCCGCTGGTTTGTCGGCGGGGTTGAGCGGAGTCCAGACCGGCCCTGGTGCCACGGCGTTGACCCTAATGCCGCGCGGTATCAGGTGGGCTGCCAACGCTTTGGTGAAGGCGTGTATGCCCCCTTTCGTCATGGAATAATCGAGAAGGCCTGCGCTGCCTTCGATCCCGGTCACAGAACCCGTGTTGACGATTGCCGAACCCGGAGCCATCTGGGCCACTGCCGCCTGCGCCATGAAGAAGTAACCGTGCAGATTGGTCTGCAGCGTCATCGCAAACTGCTCTTCCGAGATGTCGGCGATATCGGCTGCATGGATCTGGAAAGCGGCGTTGTTGATCAGGACATCGAGACGTCCGAGCTGCTCGACTGTTTCACGCACGATTTCCTGGCATTTCTCGCGGTTGCGCACGTCGCCGGGAAAAAGGATGCAGCGTCTGCCTTCGGCCTCAACGGCTGCCTTCGTCGCGGCGGCGTCGCTGTGTTCGGCAAGATAGCTGATTGCCACGTCAGCGCCTTCGCGGGCGAACAGGACCGCAACGGACCGACCAATGCCGGAATCGCCACCGGTGATGAGCGCAACCTTGCCCGCCAGTTTCTGCGAGCCGACGTAAAAGGGCGCATCATAGAGCGGAGCGGGATCGACGTCCGTTTCTTTGCCTGGTTTGGCCAGATGCTGTTCGGGGAAGGGCGGTTCTGGATAGATGCGCCCACCCGCCTGCATCGCTCCATGAGGTTTGGCCGCCGAGCGCTCCTGCTCCTCCTTGCTGTCGACTTGGCTCTGGATGCCGCGCTGCTTTTGGGCGGTTTGTATGCCGGTGTTGTCCTGTTTCTCAGCCGTCACGGAAGCCTCCTTGGCTTTGTCGATGTGTGTGCGGCCAACGGCACCGCGAGGTGCCGGTTCCGAAAAACTGAAAACGGGAACCCACGGCGATCAGGAAAGTTGCTGCGCGAGGGAGGACCAGTCCTTGAATGATCAGGTGATGACAAAGGAAGCGTTGCGCGATGGTGCGCAAGCGGCACGCGCGATTGCGCTGCGCTATGTTGCCGAGGGCGAAGCAGGGATCCGCCGGCGCAGGGCCGGACGCGGATTTCGCTATGAGGACGCCCAGGGCCGTAAGGTCACCAGTCCGTCGGACCATGACCGCATTCGCTCGCTGGCGATACCCCCGGCATGGACGCAGGTGTGGATCTGTCGCGATGACAGGGGGCACATCCAGGCCATCGGCAGGGATGCGCGTGGCCGCCGGCAATATCTCTATCATCCTGATTGGCTCAGCATGCGCGATGAAGCGAAGTTTTCGAGCCTGGTCCCGTTTGCGCAGGCCCTGCCTGCAATGCGACAGCAAGTGGATCGTGATCTGCGTCGGCATGGCCTGCCTCGGGAACGGGTGTTGGCGGTGATCGTCTGGCTGCTCGACAACACCCTGATCAGGATCGGCAATCGGGCCTACGCCAGGGACAATGGCAGTTTCGGGCTCACGACGCTGCGCGACAAGCATGTCGAGATCGTCGGCTCGACCCTGCGCTTCATGTTCAAGGGCAAGTCCGGCAAGGAATGGAAGCTGAAACTGGCGGATCGTCGTATTGCCGCGATCGTTCGTCACACGCAGGATCTGCCGGGCCAGACCCTGTTTCAATATCTCGACGACAACGCTGACCGCGCCTCGGTCACGTCGCATGCGGTCAACGCCTATATCGGCGACATCTGCGGCTTCAGCTCGAAACACTTCAGGACCTGGGGCGCCACGGTGCAGGCCTTGTCGCTGTTTGCGCACACACCTTTGCCGGAAACCAAAAAAGAGACGGCGCAATTGCGCAACCAGGTCATTGACAAGGTCGCCGCCAAACTTGGCAACACGCGTGCGGTATGCCGTAGCGGATACATTCATCCCCAGATCATCACGTCCTGGGAAAGCGGGCAGCTTGCCGATCAACTGAAAGCCTCGGGACCTGTGCGGCGGAAAGAATTTCTCGAAACAGACGAAGTCCGCACGCTGGCCTGGCTCAGGCACTTGCAGGTTAGCCGGTAACGATGTGGTCAAGCCTGCTATTGCGACTGGCCCAGGGCGTGCGATGCGGGTTGTTCCGTTGACGGCGCCTCGTTTATCTCCACAATAAGATAAACCGCCAACAATGCCAAAATGGCGACGATCGCTGCTCGAACGATGGCGTTCGCCCTTTCCAATGATGGGACTTCATGGGAACCGGCAAGGCAGCAGCACTGTTCCTCAAAATCTGAGTTCAGGGTTGCAGGCATGGCTTCACAGTCCAGGAAGGTGATATACGCGGCGCTGGCCGGAAATCTCGGCATCGCGATCGCAAAATTCGTGGCCGCTACCTGGACCGGGAGCTCAGCCATGCTGAGCGAAGGCGTGCATTCGCTGGTCGACACCGGCAACCAGGGCCTTCTCCTGTATGGACTGAAGCGATCGGAGCATCCTGCCGACCGTGCCCATCCGCTTGGTTATGGAAGGGAGCTCTATTTCTGGGCCTTCATCGTGGCGCTGCTCATCTTTTCGCTAGGGGCCGGTGTCTCGATCTATGAAGGCGTCACGCACATCCTTTGGCCGCAGCGAATAGAAGATCCGCTCATAAGCTATATGGTGTTAGCGGTGTCGGTCCTCTTCGAGGGCACATCGTGGTTGATCGCGTTGAAGGAATTCCGAAAAGAAAAGGGCCCGGGCAACTACGTCGACGCGGTTCTGGAGAGCAAGGATCCCACCACCTTCACGGTGCTCTTTGAAGACAGCGCAGCACTTATCGGTCTCGTGATCGCTTTTGTAGGCATTTTTTCCGCCCAGTATTTTGACGCGCCGCAGCTGGATGGGGTTGCCTCCGTGGGGATCGGGCTTGTCCTGGCGTTCGTCGCCATCGTCCTTGCGCGCGAAAGCAAAGGACTGCTGATCGGAGAGGCGGCAACGCCGCAGTTGCAGCGTTCCATCCTGGCACTCGCAGACCGGGATGATGCAGTCGACCGCGCCAATGGTGTCATCACCGTTCATCTGTCCCCTCGCCAGGTGGTCGCCAACCTCAGCTTGGAATTCATCGATGAATTGCGTGCGTCGGAGATCGAACTCGCAGTAGAGCGCATCGAAGCCGAGATTAAGAGACATCACCCCGAAGTGACGTCGCTGTTTGTGAAGCCGCAACGTTCCGGTACCTATCGAGCGGCGGCCAGCAAGCTGGCGCGCCCATGAATGCGAAGAAGGTTGCCGGCCCGTCAGGGCCGGCAACCTTCTCTCAGCAAAAGAGTGCGCGTTATTGCGCAGGGGCAGGGGCAGGCGACACAGGCGCGCCGCTACCGGCGCCAGTGGCGCCCGAGGCAGCATCCGCAAGCTTGCTTCGATCAAAAGCTGGAGCGGCATTCAGCTGGTCCTTGCTGGCCTTCATGATCAGCCAGGTCTTGCCGTCGCTGCGAACCGCTGCCTTCAGCTGATCGGGACTGACGGCGACATCCTTTTCGCCGACGCCGAGGAAGCCGCCGACGCCCACCACGATGGCCTCGATCTTGCCATCGGGGGCAAGCACCAGGTCACTGACCTTGCCGACTGTGGCGGCATCCGCCTTCTCGCTCTCATAAACGGTTTCGCCCACGAACGACGAAGCCAGAATCTGGCCTTCCTTTGGCTGGATGGATCCGACGGTGCCGGCGTCGGTCCCGGCTGGCGCCGTGAAAAGTTCCTTGGTCGTTGTCGTCGGTTCGGGGGCCGCCGCCGGCGTCGCCGTCTGTGCAAAGGCCGAGCCGGCGCTGAGCAGGGAGACTGTGAGAAGTGTGGTTGCGAGTTTCATCTGCTTCTGCCTTGTCTGTTGAACACGGAAAGACAACGAGCGCAAAACGGCCGGGTTCCAAAAAACTCACTGCTCTGAACCAATTTGCCTCGCAATTTTAAAGGGTTGCCTTGTGGTGCAGTGCGCGGCTGTCGATCGCGTGCGACAGACAGGCTAACAGGCAGACTGTTGCAGAAAATTGGAACCGTGCTGGTTTTCGGAGCTTGTTTTTGTGACGTCCAAAGTCAATGAAGGAGATGACGATGACCACCGTAACAGGCCATACCGAAGCGATCCCGGCCAGCCGGGTGATCGGCACCAACGTCTACAACACCGCCGGTGAACACATTGGCGACATCAAGGATGTGATGCTGGAAAAGACCTCCAACGGCATCATGTTTGCCGTCATCGGTTTCGGCGGTTTCCTCGGCATCGGTGAGAAATATCACGCCATACCGTGGGCCTCTTTGGATTATGACAAGGGCAAGGAAGGCTATGTCGTGCCCTATGACAAGGAACAGCTGCAGGCTGCGCCGTCCTATTCAGTCAACGAACTGACGGAGCAGGATGGCTTGCGGGCCCGGGATGATTCCCACAGCTACTACAAGGTCGATCCTTACTGGCAGTAAGAAATGAACGCTGGTAGCAGGAGAGCGAGACGGGGCCCGTTCCGGGCCTCGTTTTTTGTTTCAGCTTCCCAAGTCGATGAGGGATATTCCAAGTTCCCTGCGCCTGGTCCGGCGCAGATAGCCTGGCGTCTCAACCACGATCACTTCCAGCGTCGGCCGAACGATGCCATCCATCAGGTGCCCGCCGCGCGTGTGTCCGTCGCTCATGCCCAGAACGGTGTGAATGTGCAGTCCGGGCTTGCCGTCGTCGGCGACGGCGATGTCACCGATAGCGCTCAACACTTCGCATTGTTCGTTCACGGGGATATGGCGATAGGATTTCGACGGAAAATCAAACCAGCCGACCGTAGCGCGTTCGAAGGCGCCGATGGCCGTCACCGAGGCTGCCGCAATCCCGTTCTCGACTGCGAACGCCGTCAGTGCCTGAATGGCTTCTTCGCCTGGGTCCAGAACGACCGCAAAGGTCCGCTGGCCGGCCGTTTCACTGAGCAGTTTCGAGTTCATGTCACCTCCTTTTTAACCTTGGGCCAACACCAACGCCCTGTTTCCGTTCCGGCGAACGCACGTCCCTGACAAGAAAACGCCGCAGGCTGTCGGCGAGCTGGCCAGGGGCCTCTTCCGCCATATGGTGGCCGCTCTCGATGGGGAATGCCGAGATTTTCTCCGCCGTCCACGCCCGCCACGGCAGGGTCGGGTCGCCGTAGAGCGTCTCCATGTCGTCACGGGTTGACCAGAACACGCCGAGGGGACAGGCAAGTTTTCGACCGGCGTCCAGTCGATGCGGTCGTGGTCGTAGTCGAACGCGAGGCCGGCCCGGTAATCGGCCAGCATGCCGCCGACAACGGCAGGGTTCCGTGTCGCCTGCAGGTAGTCATCTGCATTATCCTGGCCCATTGCGACCGGGTCGCATGGATACCAAAGGTCGGGTGACCCGTTGACCGCTGCCTCTGCCTTTTCGCTCTGGGCGAAGAAGAACCAGTGCCACCAGCTTTTTGCGAAATGCCAGTCGGCCCTCTGCAGCGCCTCGTAAATGGGGACGCCATCGAGCACCGCGAGTTTTGTCACCGCGTCGGGAAAATCCATGGCCAGGCGGAAGGCGCGATAAGAACCGCGGTCGTGGCCGGCGACCGCGAAAACAGGAAAGCCGAGAGCCTGCATGCACTGGGCCAGCGCTGCGGCCTTGGCACGGCCGGAGGATTGCTCCGCTGTGGTGGGCTGGTAGCTTGCGCCGAACCCGGGCAGGTCGGGACATATCAGCGTGAACTCCTTGGCCAGCAGTGGCGCCAGGCGCCACCAGGTCGTATGCGTTCGCGGATGTCCGTGGAGCAGGAGGAGTGGCGGCCCGCTTCCACCAATTCGCAGCCGAATCCGCCCGGCGTCTACCTGCAGATGGCGCATTTCGAAATCTTGGAAAAAATCGCTCATTTGCCGCCCGGCTTGTTTGCGACGGTCGAAACCAATGCCGCTCACTCCGTTTTGGCGACGTCCGCATGACGATGGACGAGTTTCCAGTCCCCATCCTCACGCCGAAAGAGCTCCGTGATCCTTAGCGTCATCGGTACGTTTTTGCCGCCCGTCTCGACTTCGGCGTGCTGAAGACCGCACCAGTAGGCGGCATCGCCGTCTGCGTGGGCATGGATTATTTCGAGCCGGCTTTTGCCGCCGGCACCGAAGGCTGCTGCACCCTTGGCGAACGCAGCCTTGATGCTTTCCGCACCTTGGAGATTTCCACCGTCGGGTCCGAAAAAAGAAGCCAGATGGTGTCTCGCAACAAGAGCATTCACTGGCGTCGCATCACCTTGGCAATAAGCGGTAGCCGCGGCATCGCGCCTGCTCATGAAGGTCTGAAAATCCGTCATGGATGAACTCCGGTTCGCAATGGTTGATGAAACCGGCAAACCGATCCAGCGTCCGTTGGTTCCTTTCAATGCATCAACGAGGATAGACACGATGCAGAAACGCGCGCGTCAGGTCGACGACTTCGCCGAGATGCGTTTCCAGCAACCAGTGGCCGCCATCGAGCAGATGGAGTTCGGCTTCGAGCAGGTCGCGCAGATAGGCGCGCGGATGATTCTGGCATGTAGCCGTCATGCGGGCCCCAGGCGATCAGTGTCGGCGGCTGGTGCTCGCGCAGATAGGCCTGGTAGCGCGGGAACCAGGCCATATTTTCCCGTAGGCCCGCGATGATCGAAGCATAGATATCGGCGCGCCTCGGCGGGGTCTGCGCCCAATGCAACTGCCACAGATCGGGCGGGATCGAGCCGGCGATGTCCTTGTCCGCGACATCGTTCAGGAACTCTTCGCGGAATTGCTCGAGCGTGATGGCGGCGCGGATTTCGCGGTAGCGCGTCTCGGAGGGGTCTGCCCAATAAGCCTAGAGCGCCGCGTATTTCGGGCCCAGCACATCCTCGTAGATGTAGCCATTCTGGATGATGCAGCCGGCGATCATCTCGGGCCTGGCGATGGCGAGCCTCAGGCCGATCTGCGAGCCGAAATCATGGAGGTAGATGACAAACCGCTCGACCCCGAGGCGCTGGGCAACGCGCAGCAGGAATTCGGCATAACCGTCGAAGGTGTAGTCAAAACCGGCGGGCGTGGCGCTATAGCCGCAGCCGGGAAAGTCGGGCACTCCAATGACGCAACGATCGCCTGCTCCCGATGGCGCTTCCATCCGCCACAGCCGACATTTTTGTAACGGCTGTCCTCCAAGGCTTGTGCCCTAAGAGTGTGCAACTCCCCGACATCGGAGCTTCAGATCAACTCTTTGAAACCTGTCCTGTCCGGAGACGTTTTGCTGCAGGGAGGTCTTGGGGACACTGTCACCAAAGCTTAAGGAGAAGCACATGCTGCGGATTTTAGCCACGATCGTGTTGGGGTACTGGGCGTATCGCGTGGGTCGCGAGTTCGTCGACAGCGTGCCGGACGATTTCGACATCGTAGGTCGACCGAGTCCAGTTCCGGAGCGGGTGACGCCACGCCGCAATGTGTCTGCCAATCACCTTCACTGACCGCCACTGTCAGAGGGAGATGATATTTTTAGCCGGAAAGCCGTCGCCGCGCATCTTGTGATCCTTTGGAAGCAGGACCACTTCCAAGGATCACCTCAGAAGTAGTGTTTCTTCCTGTGCGCTACAGTCTTCCCGATCGCGGCTTTCCCCTTACGCCGCAGTTGGCGTACACCTCTCAATCCGACCCAGTGGGCGTTGGCTTTCCACACAACGTAGGCGGCGTGTGCAACTAACGGTTTCCCGCCCTTCGTTGCCGTTCGATTTCTTCCGGTTCCTCTTGGTCGATCGTCGTCAGTTGGTCTTGCGCTTTGGAGTTCGCGCGCAGCAATTCATCGAGTTTTGCCTGCAGCGCCTGCGTGTCGCGATGTTCTGCTCGCTGAATGAAGAGTGTCATGGCCCAGGTCGCCAGCGTGGCAAATCCATGCCAGTCAAAAGTCTCCCTTTCGAAGGTGAGCCACATCGCAGCATAGCCGACCAGGACCAGAAATGCCCATGGACGGGCAGTTGCCGTTCCCAGATGTGTCAGGATGCTTGCCGTGCGCAATTCAGTCGTTCCTTCTTTCGACAACCACACCCTCACATTTGGTCGTTGTAAGGCTCCTTGGTCCGACCAACCTGCTTGGCGAGTTCAGAAAACGTTGGCAGCGTTGCCCTGCGTGACTCCGTGTTGGCGAGCCTGAGCAACCGCACGGGAAAGCAGACCGCATCCCGGTTCGACGGTGACATATCCTCGAAGAGGTGTTCGTCGCCAGTGAGGGATGCTTCGATCTTGCGCAAAGCGAGATCGATGTCCTCGACAGAGATCAGGCCTTTGCGAACCAGTTCGCCATTGATGGCCGCAAGGGCCATCAACAACCCTTCGATCTGAAGATTGGCTACGTTCATCGGGCGTCATTCCTCACCACTTGATGATCTCTGGACTGTCGGCAGAGCGTCGAGCCAAGCCGTGGCATGGCGCAACGAGACTGCAGTTAGTCGAGGCGCACAGTCGCAACCTTGTCCCGATAGTCCTCCTTCGGATCGCCCATGCCGAGAAAAAGCTTGACGCCGGCGACGACGCTTGAGGCATCTTTCCAGATTTCGGCTTGCCCCGGCTCGAAAGCGAGCAGGCACAGTCGAGGGTCGTCCTTGCCGCCCTCGAACCAGGCAGCCACGTAGCGGTTCCACAGGCGATCGATCCGGCTGCGATCGTTGTCTGTTTTCAGGGTGCCCTCGACGGTTGCGAAGATATCGTGCCCCTTTGCCGCATAGATCAAAGTGGCATGCGTCGGCGTTGACGCATTTTCGGCAAGGTCGGTATCTTTAGCGGTGAAGAAGAAGACTGTCCTGCTATCACCATCGAATTGCGCAGTCATCGGCTTCGGGTGAACCGCTTCTGTCCCGACCATCGCGGTCATGTCGGATTGAAACGATTTCCAAAACTTCTCGGCAAATTCCTGTTCATTGGCCATGATACGGTTCCGTCTGAGTTAGCGTTGTGAAACGATGACTGGGGTAGCGCCGCTTCCCCGTCAGTGATGGGCGTGCTGGTCAGCGCTGCGCTTGCGGGTGGCTGCCGCCTTTTTGGCTGAGGCCGAGCGTTGCGCCTTCGATCGCGATGCGGAAGCTTGACCGCCCTTTTCTCCACCCTCATGGGCTGCCGGATGGCCGGTACGTTTGCCGCGGCCCGAACCACCTTCCATTTTGCCGCCACCGTAATCCTTGTTGACCGTAGCCCAGGCGCGGCGTTCGGCTTCTTTTTCCGAAACGCCCCGCTTTTCGTAGCTGTCGGCGTTATGATCGGCCTTGCGTTCCTGCTTGTGGGTATATTGGGATTTTTCGCCACCCGGCATGATCAGACTCCTTGGTCTTGCGTTGGAGATCGTTTCCAGCAACCCTCCAGAATGCGGTGCGTTCCGAAAAACTAAAAACTGCTGTTCGACCAGATGCCGCGGGAGGAGGCGCTGCAGGACGGACGGAACAAGGTGCTCGTCTGCCGTTTCGTTGGCCAGGAAGAGAAACCGGGAAAAAGGCTTCCTGTTCACCGTACCGTCAGGCCCGGTTGACACGACCTGCAGCGTTTGAACAACGCGACAGCACCTTGATGGTGCGTTTGTTGTTCAGCACCTGGTTTCCAAAACCGGGAACCATTCAGGCACGCGAAGCTTGGAGTGAAGATGTGTTTTTGCATGAGTTGAAACATGCCATCGACCTCCATCCGCAAGTTCGAATACGACCCGAAGCGAGAGGTTCTTTCTGTCTGGTTTGTGACGAGTGGCAAACGGTACGACTATGAAGGCGTGTCCGCGCGCACCCATTCTGAGTTTCGCAGGGCTTTTTCAAAAGGCCGCTTCTTCAACCGGCGGATACGCGACCACTACCGATATCGGCTTGTTCCGGACGCTTGAAACGTGAGACGGCCAAAAACCCGGAACCCGAGCCGTTCCTTTCGCATTGGACATTGGCAGTTCTCGCAACAGAGCGGGGTGGAACGTGCCAACTGACAAACTCTCTACCTACAAGTCGAAGCGGGATTTCGAAGCGACGCAGGAGCCGAGTGGCAGCCTCGACGTCAAGGCATCGAACCGCCTGCGCTTCGTCATCCAGAAACACGATGCAAGCCGCCTTCACTACGATTTCCGGCTCGAATTGGGTGGGGTGTTCAAATCCTGGGCGGTGACCAAAGGCCCGTCGCTCGACCCGCATGACAAGCGCCTGGCCGTCGAAGTCGAGGACCATCCGCTGGAGTATGGCGATTTTGAAGGGACTATTCCGAAAGGGCAGTATGGCGGGGGTACCGTCATGCTGTGGGACCGCGGTTATTGGGAACCAGAAGGCAAAGGTTCGCTCGAGCAGCAGCTTCGAAAAGGCGATCTCAAGTTCCAGCTTGAGGGAAAACGCCTGAAAGGCAGCTTTGTCCTGGTGCGGATGGACAGCGATCGCTTCAAGGGAAAGCGTAACAACTGGCTGCTGATCAAGCATCGCGACGAGACATCGGTCGAGAAGGACGGCGCCGCAGTTCTTGAAGACAATGCAACCTCGGTGGCTTCCGGTCGCTCGATGGAGGAGATCGAATCCGGCAAAGGCCGCAAACCCAGACCTTTCATGCTTGCGGCAAATGCCGTTGAAGCCGACGCTGTCTGGGACAGCAAGACCGGACTAGCGGCGGAGAAGCGCCAAGCCGCACGCGGCAAGACGGGTTCACATGCCGAGATACCTGCTTTCATCGAACCGCAGCTTTGCCAGACGCTGTCGCGCCCTCCGAACGGCAAGGGCTGGCTACATGAAATCAAATTTGACGGCTACCGCATCCAGATGCGCATCGCAGATGGGGAAGTAACCCTCAAGACCCGCAAAGGCCTCGACTGGACTGGGCGGTATCCGGCCATCGCTGCTGCGGCAAAAGATCTGCCCGATGCAATCATCGATGGTGAAATCTGCGCGCTCGATCACAACGGCGCCCCCGATTTTGCGGCGCTGCAGGCAGCGCTCAGCGAAGGCAAGACGACAGATCTTGTCTACTTCGCCTTCGATCTGCTTTTCGATGGCAACGAGGATTTGCGATCCCTCCCTCTGACCGAGCGCAAGGCCCGCCTGCAGGAAATGCTTTCTGCCTTCGACGACAGCGACAACATCCGTTTCGTCGAGCATTTCGAGACTGGCGGCGATGCGGTCCTGCGATCCGCCTGTCGCCTCTCGCTGGAGGGCATCATTTCGAAGGAGGCAAAAGCTCCTTACTTTTCGGGACGATCGACGACCTGGGCAAAGTCCAAATGCCGGGCAGGACATGAAGTCGTTATCGGTGGATACGCCACCACGCAAGGGCGCTTCCGCTCCCTCCTGGTCGGCGTGCATCGCGGCAAGAACTTTGTCTACACGGGCCGCGTCGGCACGGGCTTCGGCGGGAAAAAGGCAGAAGCGCTGCTTGCGTCGCTCAAGCCGTTGGAGACTTCACATTCGCCATTCACCAGCGGACTGGTGTCCAAGCGCGGCGACACGGTCGTCTGGGTCAAGCCTGACTTGGTCGCTGAAATAGAATTTGCCGGATGGACGGCCGATGGCCTGGTACGACAGGCCGCCTACAAAGGCTTGCGCGAAGACAAACCCGCCGGCGATGTCGAGGCGGAAAAGCCTGCGGATCAAGCCACAGAACTTGTCGAGCCTGCGCCTGCGACATCGCGTTCGTCGCGGCGTGGTGGCAAGGCAAATGTCATGGGTGTGCTGATTTCGAGCCCTGACAAGGTGCTATGGCCTGCCGAGGCCGGAACCAAGGAAATTACCAAGGAAGATCTGGCACGCTATTATGAGGCCGTCGGGCCTTGGATGATCGACCATATCCGCGGTCGTCCGTGCTCGATCATCCGCGCGCCGGATGGCATCAATGGGGAGAAATTCTTCCAGCGTCACGCCATGCCCGGCACGTCCAACCTGCTCGAGCGGGTCGAAGTTTTCGGGGACCGCAAACCCTATCTGGAAATCGTCAACGTAGAAGGTTTGGCGGCGGTCGCGCAGCTCGGCGCAGTCGAGCTGCATCCGTGGAACTGCGAACCGCATCAACCGGAAGTTCCGGGTCGCCTGGTGTTCGACATCGATCCCGCCCCTGACGTGCCGTTCGACCTTGTTGTCGAAGCCGTGCACGAATTGAAGGAACACCTCGAACGGCTCAAGCTCGTCACGTTCTGCAAGACCACTGGCGGCAAGGGTTTGCACGTGGT
The DNA here is from genome assembly GCF_058790995.1 of Mesorhizobium sp. EU05-FHT14A09. NCBI lineage: Bacteria > Pseudomonadati > Pseudomonadota > Alphaproteobacteria > Hyphomicrobiales > Phyllobacteriaceae > Mesorhizobium > Mesorhizobium sp. EU05-FHT14A09. The sequence continues at coordinate 43,904 of NZ_JBYTDF010000012.1, read as the reverse complement.
TACGCCGCTCAAGGTGGGAAAGCGCCGGAAACCCACCTGGGACGAAGCCAAGGCGTTCGCGCATGCCGTTTGCATGGTCATGGCTTCCGAACGTCCGGATCGCTATCTGACCAAGATGTCGAAGAAGCTTCGACAGGGGCGGATCTTTCTCGACTACCTGCGTAACGACAGGATGGCGACCGCGGTCGCGCCCTTGTCGCCGCGCGCCCGGGATGGTGCGACCGTCTCGATGCCGCTGACATGGAGCCAGGTCAGAAAGAACCTCGACCCAAAGCGCTTCACCCTGCGCTCGGTGCCGGGGCTGCTTTCCAAGACTTCCGCCTGGTCGGATTATTGCGATGGCGAAAGGCCGTTGGAGGACGCCATTTCTGCTTTGCGCCGGGCCGCGAAAACGTAGATGGCGAAGGATCCGACGTTTCCGCTTCCAGCCGACACCGCGCCGATGGAAGCGAAACTGGCAGACGCGATTCCTGTCGAAGACAGGGTCTGGCAGTACGAACCGAAGTGACGCCTAGAACCAACCGGCCCTCAACAGTATGACGATCCAGGCAATGCTGATCGCTCCAAAGATCGCTGCCACCGTCAGCAGCGTTTGCGCGTCACGACGTGTCTGCATAGAAGTTCACCGCGCTTTCTGTTTTTCCTTAGCAAGACTGGCCCGCAGGGCGTCGGTTATGGAAATGACGTTGCTGGCCGTCCCCGGTTTGGAGGTCTTGTGTGCCTTCGCCGATTTTTTCGTGTCGGCCGCGCGCTTCTTGATCAGCCTGCTCAAGCGGTCCTGCAACTGGTCTTGGGAAAATTTCGGGCTCCAGGCAGCGGTCTCTTTCGCAATGGCCCTGCGCATCGGCTTCAGGGTTTTCTCGGCGATCTTTCCGCTGTCCATTTCGCCAAAATAATCCGCCGCGTCGCGGACTTCGTCGCCATAGCGCAGGGTCCAAACGACAATGCCTTTGTCGCGTGAGCGTAACAGGACCGCGCGTTCGCGATTGGCGATCACCAGTCTAGCTATGCCTGCCATGCTGGTTGACTTCATGGCCTCGCGGATCACCGCGAAGGCCTCCGCGCCAACCTTGTCATCTGGCACTAGCAGGTAGGGCCGGTCGTACCAGATCCAGTCGATCGACTCGACGGGAACGAAGGTCTCGATGTCGATGGTGCGGGTGCTTTCAAGGGCGACGGCCTCCAGCTCCTTGTCCGTGAAAACAATCAGTTTTCCTTCCTCGACCTCGTAGCCCTTAGCTTCATCGTCCTCGGCAACCGCTTTGCCGGTTTCCGCGTCGAAATACTGGCTTCTGACGCGATGTCCGCTCTTGCGATTGATCGTATGAAAACGGATCTGCTCATTGCTGGAAACCACCGGCGTCATCGCGACGGGGCAGGTCACGAGAGACAGTTTGAGGTATCCCTTCCAGAAAGCCTGTCGCGCCAAAAACTTCGTCTCCATGCTGATAGGAGACGAAAGCAGATCGCGCGAAAGACGTTCCAATTTTTCGCCTTGGCCAATGGAAAAGGGCGGCCGGCGCGCCGGGCAGGGTGAAAAGTCCAAGATAGAACCAAGGGCGCATCAGCGCGTCTCCCCGACGGGGACCTTCTCTGTCCACAGTGGTGGATCGAACGCGACGCAAGCCGAAGCGGCCGAGATCGCGATTTCAGTGCCGAACCTTCGCGACCGCGCGGCGAAACCCTCCAGGATCGCGGCTGCGACGCTTCCGGTCGCGGCAAGCGGAACCAGCCGGTTGCTGGTGCCGGTGTCTGTTGCGCCATCGCTGTCGCCCAATATGATGGGAAGCAGGTCGATGCCGTCGAGTGCTCCGTCTGCGGTATAGCGGCATGTGGCAACGATGCTTTGCCAGACCTCCGGAGCGCTCCATTCGGTTTCTTCCGCCGGCACGTGGAAGAGGAAATTTCCGAGCCCGTAGAAGATCGGGCAGGAATTGTAGATTTCCAGCGCCTGAAGCACCGGGGCGCCATGGCTGACGAAAAGATCGGCTCCGGCATCGATGCAACTGTGCGCAAAGTCTTGGACCCAGGCAGGCACGTCCTGCCATCCTGCCTCCCAATGATGGTGATGCAGATAAGCGATGACGAAGTCGCCACGCTCCGACGCCCGCCGCATCGCGGAGAGATGCTGATCGAGATTGTCCCGGTCGACCTCGACGAAGCGGCCAAAGCCGACTGCCTGTCTGAAGAGGGTGCCGTAGAAATTGAGTTCGCTCTCGTCCTGCGCCGGTATCGGATCGTCAGGCTGCGCGTAGTTGGCCAGCTCGGCCGGCGATGATCGCAGCTTTTCGCTCAGCAGCCCCAGACCGCGAAAGGTCTCAACCGGCACACCAACCGTGCGCAGGGTCTTCAGCCGGTTCACGCCAGGTCGCGATGGTCGGGACGCAGATCGGTTTTCGGCATACATGTTGGCTGGCCCGGGGCCGGCATCCATCGCAAACAGCGTGACGTTGCGGTCGCCAAACTGCCGGCGTCCGGGCTTCGTCGCATCCGTTTCGTCGGTTCCGATGCCCGCATGCAGAAAGCCTCGTGACCACACTTCACTCAGCGTCGACAGGATCCCGGCCGGTCCGAGGTCGAAGGCGTGGTTGTTGGCCAAAGCGAGCGTGTTGAACCCCATCGACTGCAACGTGTCGAGGACCTCCGGCCGCGAACAGTCGAAATACCTGCCCTTGGTTGGCCATCCGCCATATTGGCCAAGGATTGTCGATTCAAAGTTGGTGAACACAACATCGGCCTGTTTGAGGACGTCCAGGACCTCCCAGAACTGTTCCTGCCGGATGTGCCGCACATCCTTCTTGATCAGCGACTGGCCGGTCAGGGCCACACAAAAAGAACTCATCATCGAACTCGCCATGATTGGAGATCAAGAGCGCTGCTGCGCCCGTCACGGAGAAACGCCGGTGTCCTATTTCGTCGACGCCGGCGAAATGTCGGTCTTGAACCATTTCTGGCTCAGTGCCTTGATCGTTCCGTCTTCGACCGCCGCCGCGATGGCTTTGTCGAAACGCGCTATCAGGTCGGTGTCGTCCTTGCGCATCCCCGCGCCGACACCCGGTCCCCAAAGGCCACCATTCACCTGTGGCCCAAAGAAGACGGCCGCGTGGCCTTCCGGCGTTTCAAGGAAATCGCGCCAGGTGAAATAGTCGGCAAGCCCGCCGTCCACACGCTCGGCTGCGATATCAAGCTTGAGATTGTCGAGGCTATCGTAGCTGCGCAGCGTCACGACATCGCCGAACAGCTCCTTCAGCACTGCCTCTGAATTGGAGGAGCGCAGCACGCCGATCGTCTTGCCGCCAAGTTGCAATCGCAGACGCTCGATCAGAGCCTTTTCGCTCGTCCCTGGCGCAGTGAGACTGAGCTTTTGCTTGACGTCGCCGGGGTCGAGGGCCAGCGCCTTGCGCACGATGAACTGGTTGTACCCGGCGGCGTAGGGAACCGAAAAGGCGATCGATTTCTTCCGCTTCTCGGTAATCGCCATGCCCGACATGATGACGTCGTACTTGCCGACAAGCAGCGCTGGTATGATGCCATCCCAATCCTGGGCGACAAACTTGCACTTGATGGCGATGCGCCGGCACAAGTCGAGGCCGACATCGATGTCATAGCCGTAGAGCTCACCATTGGCATCGGTTCCGTCCCAGGGTGGCGAAGCTCCTTCGGTGGCGATCGTTATCGAACGCTGGTCTTGGGCATGGACTGCTGTCGCCGGAACTAGGGCAATGCAAAGCAGAGCGCTGGCCATGGCTATGCGCATGAGACACCTCTTGTGGTTGCGGTTGATCGGGAATGAGAGCTGACGCTAGGGCGCGTGAGCCGGATGGATGCGCAATGCGCGCCGCTTCGGTCGTCTTTCGCTCGACAGGTGGCGTTCAAGCAGCCGCGTCGCCTTGACGGCGATCGATGTCAGCAGCAGGTAGATCAAGCCGGCGACGACGAAGATTTCGTAGGGTGCGAAGGTTTCAGAGACCATCCGCCGGGCCATGCCGGTCACTTCAAGCAAGGTCACGGTGCTTGCCAGCGACGATGCCTTGATCATGCCGACGACCTCATTGCCGTAGGCGGGCAGCGAAATTCTGAACGCAATTGGAAAGGTGATGAGCCGGGCAACCTGGAAGCGCGTCAGCCCAAGAGCGGCAGCGGCCTCGATCGTGCCTTTCGGCACGGACTGAAGGCCCCGGCAGAGAATCTCCGTGGTGTGCGCGGCGCTGTTGACAGAAAATGCCAGCAGCGCACACCAGAAGGGATCGCGCAAGACGATCCAGAAAACACTCGCCCGCACGGCGCTGATCTGCCCCAGGCCATAATAGAGCAGGAAGAGCTGGACCAGCAGCGGCGTGCCGCGAAACACATAGGTATAGGAGAGCACGGCAAGCGACGCTTCCGGCCGCGCGAAGGCGCGGATGAACGCCAGCGGTACCGAGACGACAAAGCCAGCGGCCAAGGCGAGGACGGTCAAGGTGAGCGTCAGCTTCAGCCCTGATGACAGGACTATGGCCGCGTCGAGCATCGTGCCGAGTTCCATGTCCTGCCCCTACCTTCCCAAGGCCGGGTAGCGGCGTTCGGCAACCCGTATGGTGAGAAGCGTCAAGCTGGTGAGCGCCAGATAGCAGCCCGAGGCCGACAGATAGAAGGCCAGCGGCGCGCGCATCGAGCCGGCGCCAACAAAAGCCACGCGCATGATGTCGGTCAGCCCGATGACCGAAACCAGCGCCGTATCCTTGAACAGCGAGATCCACAGATTGCCATAGGCCGGCAGGGCGAAGCGCCACATCTGGGGAGCGACGACCAAAAGCCAGCGTTGCCAGGCGTTGAGGCCGAGCGATTTTGCAGCTTCCGCCTGGCCTGCCGGGACTGCTGCGATTGCGCCGCGAAACACTTCGGTTGCATATCCGCTGAACACCACCGTGAGAGCGATCACGCCCGCTGTGAATGCATTGACCTCCACGTAGCGCCCCGCAAGGCTGGTCGCGAATGCCGTTCCGCCGAAGTAGATGAGCAGGATGATGACAAGCTCGGGAACACCGCGAACGACGGTGGTATAAGCGGTGATCAATCCGGCAATCGCCGTCTGGTTTGCAGTGCGCGCAATCGCCATCGACAAACCCAGGCTGGTGCCAAGGACGCCGCTGACCAGGGCGAGCCCTGTTGTGACCAGGAATGCGTGCGCAAACTGATTGGCAAAACCATTCATGTATAGACCGCGTCCCGTCATCCAGTCGATCTCGAATATATATCAAAACATTGCTTGGATATAACTCCAGGTTGTTGATATTATTTCGAGTAACTGGAAGTTAATTTGTCTTTATTTCGACAGGATATTCGGTCTGAAATTCAGTTCAATCTATAAATTCCATTATTTTTGCTATAAAATCTGATTATATACTTGTAAGCCGGGTTCGGTGCTCTGGGACAATGAAACCTGTCCGCCGGACGAGACCGTCGCCGCCGTGAGGGGAGCGTTCGCAGACCGAGTAAGACGCTACCGGTCCAGGTCGATGGGACGCAACAAGGTGTGGACCTCGCTTTCCAGAACGCTCGAAATCCGCTCCATGACGCTGAGGCTTGGATTCCTTTGCCCGCGTTCGATGCCGCCCATGTAGCTGTAGGCAAGCTCGGCTTCCGTCGCGAGTGTCTCCAACGTCATGCCGCGTTGCAGGCGAACCCTGCGCACATTTGCCCCGAAGATCTCCGCCAGCCGCATGCGCGCATAGCGATAAGCAATCGGCCTGCTTTACCAGTCACTATAATGACTATACGGTGACGGATTCGAGTTTGGCGTTGCTTCAATCCAGCAACAGTCCAGGGCTTGCAATGCTGCCCGTTGCCAGGCGCACTTTGGTTCGATCCGACATCCCGAGGAACACGACACATGGAGTTGTCGCACAGCGGACTGAAACTGCGGCAGCTTCAGGTCTTTCGGGAGGTGCTGCGAGCCGGTTCCACCCGACGCGCCGCGATGGCCCTGGGCATCAGCCAGCCGGCAATCAGCCAGAACGTCAAGCAGCTCGAGGCGACCCTGGGAATTCCCCTGTTCGAGCGCTCGTCCAACCGGATCCTGCCGCTGCACAAGGCCTGGGAATTGCTGCGCAGCGTCGAACTGGCGCTGAATGCGCTCGAACGCCTAGAAGCCTCGATCTTCGCCATGAAGAACGAGGAACGGCCACGCATCGGCATCGCAACGCCCGCGGTGTTCGGCTTCGTCACCTTGCCCAAGGTTGTCGCAGCGATCCGTGCCCAGACCGGTTCCAATGTGCGGACGATCTCAGGCACGTACGATCAGATTGGCGAGCATATCCTGGCCGGTCGGGCCGACCTTGGCATTTCGCGACTGCCAATCGACCAGCGCCTGTTCGAATGGGTCCCCCTGGGCTCCGCGCGCAACGTCTGCGTCTTTCACCCCAGCCATCGGTTCTCCGAACTGTCGCTGATTGAAGCGCGTGATCTGGCCGGCGAGACGATCGTGGACATCGATCCGCACTACGCATCGCACCAGATGAACATGAACGCCTTGCGCTTCGAAGGGATCGAACCGGACATCCTGGTTGAATACGATTCCAGCGGCCACGAAGCCGGTTTTGTTTCGGCGGGGGTTGGCGTTTCGATCACAAACGAAATCATCGCCCGCGAATACGCCGCCTTTGACCTGGCGTCGAAGCCGGTCCAACCGTCGGCGCTTTACCACTATGTCGCCCTTTGGCAGAAGGGCAGGGTGTTTTCTGGCCCGTTGAAGGCGTCGCTCGACGCGATCGTGTCGACATTCGGCAGCGCTGTTGCACCGACCGACATGCGCAACCCGGTCGGATGATTTCCAACGATCGCAGGCTCGAAACCCGAAGCCCGCATATCCCGCCGGTGTTGCAGTCAGCTTCCCGGAAGGAATGGCTTCACCTGGCATTCTGATCCTAGCCGAGTACGCCTCACCGGAAACGAACCATCATGGCTGCGAGCAGAAAATCAACGGCGAGAGCTGCGACAATCCTCGATCAGAAGCTCCTTCGAGGAGAAAGCGGGGAACTTCACCAACTCAGTGAAGGCGATGCAGCCGTACTGACAACCGCCTAGGGCGGTCTGGTTTCGCATTATCCCAACACCCTCAAGGTTGATGCGCGCGGGCCGGCGCTGTTGCTGAGCGATGAAGCCGCGCAGCATCTTACCGAAGAAGCAGCCGCGCCGGACTTCGTGGCCAATGCCCCCTCATCGCAAATTCATCGGCTATACACCAAGCGCCAAACCGCTGTTGCGGAAGGCAGGGATAGAATTCGAAGGCGATGAAGGGCTCCTCGCCTTGGACGGTAAAGGGACTATCGCCGCATTGGTCACCTGATGCCGCAAACTGCGGCTGTGGGCGCGCGATGGCGGTGAAATTCTAGGTCGAAACCGTTGCCGGCCGCTATCTCGCCGACCGGCGAGGCTCATTCCTCTGCGCAGTCGCGTTCAGTGCGTGTCCAAACACGGTGAGGGAGCCAGCCGCCGCAGTTGCTGTCCGCCTAGGTTTCGGACAGCAACTGCTGGAAGGAGGCGACGATGGCCTGGTGATGGTAGGGCTTCGGATAGAAAACACTGCCTTCAGGAATGTCGGCGGCGTCGACCTGACGGTGCCCGGAAGTGATGACGATCTTGACCGGCGGCCAGCGGTCCCGCACGGCCGCGGCCAGTTTCAACCCGTCCATGCTGCCGGGCATGTCGATATCGGTGAACAGGATCCGGATCGACGGCTCTGTTTCCAGAAGCCTGACCGCTTCATCGGCGTTCTTGGCTTCGAAAACCCGATAGCCCTCGTCCCTAAGTTGATCGGCAACGTCCATGCGCACCAGGAATTCGTCCTCGACCACCAACACGGAAATCTCTGCCGTCATGACTTGCCTTCCTGGTGATCTGGTACGCGCATGAACCTCGTTAACAGGCTAACCGAGACAGGGTTACAAAGTTCCCACTTCCATCGATCGATCTCACACATTGGCAGCAATACTTTCACCAGCTGGCATACGCCATGGTCCAACAGACGTCGGGCGTGATCGCATTGTTGGTGGGGGTGCGGTAGTGCGAGGCGTTGCCGGGAGCTTCTGCGAGGATGCCGGCTGCCAGGCAGAAATCGTGAAAAGCCGCGTAACCGGTCTCGATGGAACTTCTGCCGGCCTTCTTCGCATGCAGGGCGATGGTGGCCATGTGAAAGAAGGTCGAGCGATCGGGCGGTGACCAAGTTGGCCAGAAATTCAATCCCTTCGTCGACGGTCGAAATGGGACAGGGAGAGGGGAACCCTCCTTCGACCCAAAGGATGGTTGCAAATTTCAAAGGAAAGCCTGTGAGTGATCAACGCGAAGGCGTCGCGTTCTTAAATCAGCGTTCGTCGACGACGTCGACGGGCGGGCGCAAAGGATACGAACGAAATCCGCCGCCATTCGCTGGAATGGCGGCGGATGCACGGCCTAGTCGTAGACCTTGATGATCCTGCGGGTTGCGGGGTCGACAAGGACGGTCCTGTCGTCGATCACCACGTAGCGATATCTGACATCGGGAACTTCCTCGAAACTGTAGAGTTCAACCGTGTCTGGTACCGACGATCCGATATTGAGTTCGATCCCTGGCACGGACACCGATGCCAGCGGTTTCTTCTTGACGTACTCGTGAATGACGGTGTCCTGCTCGGGCGTGACAATGATATCCTGCGCACCGGCCACGATTGCACTGGCACTCACCATCAACGCCGCCAGAACCGGAACCATCGCTGTCTTCGGACGTAAAATCCTCATCACATCGTCTCCGTTTTGAAATCCCTTCCGAGCGTTAATTCGGCTGGTTGCCAGAGGTTCCTGCTTTCTTTTGTGTGGCGATCGACAGAACCTGAGAGCGAGCCCCAGCGGCTCCAAAGTCTTTTTCTCGGCCTGCGCGGACATATGCGCCGCTTTTTTGATAACGCGGAGGTGCTGCTTCCCATCGGCAGGAACCGCGTGGACGCCGACCCGTTTTGTGAACAGACCCACTCTACAAACCGAGGAGAGAGATCTTGCACATTGTTCTTGGCGCAAGCGGCCATGTTGGCTCGGCGGTGGCGCGCACTTTGCTGAAACACGGGGAAGCGGTGACTGTGGTGACGCGTGATGCCGCGCGATGCATTGACCTGAAAAATGCGGGGGCGGAAATTGCGGTCGCGGACGTGCGTGACATCACTGGACTGCGCAATGTCCTGCTTACAGGCAAGCGCGCATTCCTGCTCAATCCGCCGGCTGCACCGTCAAGCGATACCGATGTCGAGGAACGGGCCACCGTTGCAGCAATCGTAGAAGCCCTTGAAGGATCCGGGCTGGAGAAGGTCGTCGCCGCATCGGCGATAGGAGCTCGTCCAGGTCAGCGCTGTGGTGACCTCACCGTGCTCCACGGGTTCGAAGAGAAGCTGAAGGCTCAGTCCATTCCGGCCGCGATCAATGGCGGCGCCTATTACATGAGCAATTGGATGACGTCTCTCGATACGGTGAAAAATGAAGGCAAGCTTCCCAGCTTCTTCGCCGCCGAGATGACGCTCCCGATGGTCGATCCGGCGGATCTCGGCGAGGCAGCCGCTCGCCGGATGCTCGAGCCGGTCGACAACACCGAAATCCGCCATGTCGAAGGCCCGCAGCGCTACAGCGCCGGTGATGTTGCGCGGGCGTTTGCAGCTGCGTTGCACCGCGACGTGCAGGTCGCCACGGTGCCGCGCGAAAAATGGCTGGAGACGTTCATGGAACTGGGTTTCTCCGAAGCCGCCGCCCATTCCTATGCCTGCATGACGGCATCGGTTGTCGATGAGCAAAGCCCGACGCTCGAAAACCTCGAGCGTGGCCGCACGACACTGAACGAGTATGTCGCCGCGCATGTGCAGGCAACAGACAACACGTAAGATTGCTGGAGGAAGCCGCCGGCCCGACGCGGAAGGGACATAGCGCATCGGGCCGACACTGGCGCGCGGATGGAAGTGGGTGCCAGTCTCACACAACTTGCCAGGCCCACGTCCGTTCCAAAAATTTGAGACCGCTGCCATCCCGCAAACGTTTTTGACATAAGGTTTTTGCGTCCCGGACTTCGCCGCATGGCGGCTTTACCGGCAAAGGAGAAGCGCTATGCGCATACGCCAAAAGCTGGAGGAGGCTGGCGGGTTCAAGCCCGCCGAGATTGAGATGCTTGTCAGGGTGTTCGAAGCGACTTGCCCAAAGTCGAGAATTTCTGGGACCAGCGCGCGGCGCATCATCGTCCAGTATCAAGCCGGTGTCAGGGATGAGGCTGAATTGACCGAACTGGCGCGAAAGCCACTTGGCCATTAAGGTTCCGGTACCGGCCCGATGGAGTGTGGACAACATCGGACCGGCCCGGATCGCCAACGGAGAGGTCCATCAGCCTGAGATAAACAGCCGGCGTCGTCCGCCGTTCCCGAAATATGCGACGGCCAGCCCAAAAAAAGGCGCCGCCTCGAGCGGGCTCAAGGCGGCGCAACTGGCAAGTTGGACCGCAGCTCAACGCAATCATGCGATGCCAGGTTCAAAAAAGTTTTGGGGAAAGAGCGGCCGGCGCCAAAGTGCGGCAGCGCCGGCCTAACGCCGGTTAGGCTCCAGCGCCGGCTAAGATCGTACCCAAGCCTGTCGAGGGTGCATCACCCGTTTGGGGTAGGGCGGCCGGTTGGTGTTGTTGACCGCCCGGGGGCGTCACCGGCGCGCGAGACGCATTCAGACACAATCGAGGCAGCTCCGCCGTCTAGTTCGCACCGCCGAACTGCTTCGTCATCTTGCAGAAATTGTCATGGTCGGCCGCAATGGTCTTGCCGCTGCAGTCCTTCATCACGCTGTCGCGGTCTTCCTTGGTCAAAGCCTCCCAGGCAGCCTTGAAATCGGCTTCCGACTTGAGGGTCTTCATGTCCTTGTCGGTGTAGAAGGGCGCCATCTTTTCTGGGTTGTCGAGCGCCGACGATCCGGTCTCGCCGGCGGCCAGAGCCGAACCGGTCATGACTGCCAACGCAACAGCGCTTACACAAAGAAATCTGGTCATTGTTCTTCCTCCGGGTTCTTGGACCGCGAGATCGCGATCTCATGAACCAACGGAAGCTCACCGGTATCGTTCCGGAAACCTGTCGCGGCAGGTCGTTTGAAACGCCACCGCCGATGCGGCGGGCTCGAATCTCCTCGACTGACTGGCCAGATCCGTTCCCTTTGCATATCGCTGGCAGCGAGCCATGCCATGAGGCAGTCAATCGTTGGGCAGCATGTCATCCGAGACCAAGCGACCCGTGTGTTGCGGTGTGATGAGGTCAGCAAGGTCGAAGCCCTGGCGCTGGGCTTCAGACAGATAGTCGCCCCGGATTTCCGGGGGCAGCGAAACGTCGCGAGAAAGCAGCCACAGATGCTTGCGGTTTGGTGTTCCGACCAGCGACACCTGATAGCCGGGGTCCAGTTTGAGCACCCAGTAGTCCCCAACCGTGAACGGGAGCCAACGCAGGCCCTTGGGGAGAAAGGTAACCTTCAGCCGCGTGTTGGTACCATCCACGGGCGTCGCTTCGCCGAGAGCCCGTGTCGGTTTGCCATTCTTGTCGAAACAGCGATTGTCGACGCGGACTTTGCCGTCCTCATTCAGGGAATAGGTCGCGGTGATGTCGGTTGCCGCTTCATCCTCCCATCTGAGCGGAAGCCGGCAGATCTCGTGCCATCGACCGAGGTAGCGGTTGAGATCCAGCGTGGGGATGGTCGTGACTTCGCTCATGACAGTTCTCCAAATACGCGCAACCGAATGGCCTGCCTGACGCGATGCGCCTTCGAAAATTCTTGGGGGGAAGTGCTGGTTCCGACCCCGGAAAGAAAAGGCCGAATCCGTAAGACCCGGCCTCTCGCATGTTCAGCGGCGTCGGCTCTCTGCCTGACCGATCAACAGGCCAACCAGAAGGCCAACCGCGCCGCCAATGAGCATTGCGCTGGAAACCGTTCCGGGGTTTTCCTTGACGGCTTCCGAGACGGAATGCGCGCGCAACCTCAGTTGCTCAGCCGCGCGCGATGCCCTGTCCGAAGCCAGATCGAGGAAACCATTGGTCTGTTCGGCAAGGTCGTCTGCGCGCTCGGCCAGCGATCGGTTGATCTTGTTGATCTCACGTTTGAGGCTGGCAATCTGCTTCTCCAGCGCTTCCTGCACTTCGCTTGTGATCTGCTCGGCGGTGCTGTTGCTGTTTGCCATTTCTGGCTCCTTTCCAGGTGAATGGGATCAGAACACTGCGAGATATTTCAGCAGCGAGATGATGCCGATGACAATGACGATGAGCTGGATGATCTGGCGCATGCCGCCTTCAATCGGCAGCCTCTGAACGAGATACAACACCAGGACGATAACGAGAAAAGTTATAAGAATTCCAATAAGTACGCTGGAAGCCATTGTTCCCTCTCAGATGCAGCGCCAAATGCGCGTTGGTTAACTGCAGTTGCCTCCGCGGGTTCCAATTGATTGACGGTCGAGCCTGCCGAAGGGCGTCAAGCAGGCTGTCCTGGCCTGTCGCGATGCGGTGGTTCACGCAAGAAGGCGTCTTTGCCGAAAATCACAAATTTGGAACCTCCATCGATACTCTCCGTTCGGGGCGATGGAGGAAAATCCAATGGGAGCTTTCATTCTGATCGCAATGATGACCGCTCTTGTTGCATGCGACAGCGGCCCGACCCTGCAAAGAGGCAAAGGTCCGGTGGCGCAGCAAGCCGACACCGACGGTCTGCCGGTCGGCACGGAGAACACCAAGGAGACCACCCGGCCGGAAAAGCGCTGCACTAGGAGTACCTGATGTTCCAGAACGAGCAGATGTTCAGCGGAGAGATCGGCTTGCTGGTGCTCACCGGTGTGCCGATCTTTGTAGCAGCGCTGGTCGGGTTGGCGATTGTGTTGCGGCGCGACCATGCGATGGTCCGGGAAACCGGGAGCGCCGATCCTATAGACACATACGACACGGGCAGCGTGCGCTTTGGCACAGAACCTTCGCCCCGCCCTGGATATCTCGGGCGTGTTCCTTAGAGGCCGAAGGAGAGCTGCGGCTGCTGGTTGGGTGCGGCGACGAGGGAAGACAGGGTGATCCCGAGCAGGCGGATGCCTTTGCGTGTCGGAAATGTTCCGGCCAACAAGCCAACCGTCAGTTCAAGCAGTTGCGCTTCGCTCGTCACGGGAGCGACAAGTGTCCTGCTGCGTGTGATGATCTGGAAGTCGGCATATTTGATCTTCAGTGTCACGGTCTTGCCGGAGAAATCGCGAGACTCGCAATATTGCCAGACCTTTGCCGCCAGCGGCGACAACTCAGCCTTGGCAGGCTCAAACGCCACAACGTCCGTGGCAAAGGTGTCTTCCGCACCGATCGATTTGCGCGGCCGGTCGGGCTGGACAGGCCGATCGTCGATCCCGCGGGCGATGCGGTAGTACCACGCGCCCGCCTTGCCGAAATTCTCCTGCAGGAACGGCAAGGAACACGCTTTCAGGTCCGAACCCGTCAGGATACCCAGCCTTTCCATCTTCGCCGCCGTCGCGGGTCCGACGCCGTGGAATTTCTTCACCGCCAGCGCCTCGACAAAAGCCGGTCCATGCTTCGGCGTGATGACAGCCTGGCCGTTGGGTTTGTTCAGATCGCTCGCCATTTTTGCGAGGAATTTGCAATAGGAAACGCCAGCTGACGCATTGAGACCTGTGACGTCCTTGATGCGCGCGCGGATCAGCGCTGCGATCTCGGTGGCAATGGCGATGTTGTGCTTGTTTGTCGTGACATCGAGATAAGCCTCATCGAGCGATAACGGCTCGATCAGGTCGGTGTGCTCGGCGAAGATTGAGCGGATCTGCTGTGACACCGCCCGATAGACGTCAAAGCGCGGCCTCACAAAGATGAGATCGGGACAGCGGCGTTTGGCAGTGACCGAGGCGAGCGCCGAGTGGACGCCGAAGGCTCGCGCCTCATAACTGGCTGCCGCCACGACACCGCGCGCCGCCGATCCGCCGACGGCCACAGGTTTGCCGCGCAGTTCGGGATTGTCCCGCTGTTCGACCGACGCATAGAAGGCATCCATGTCGATGTGGATGATCTTGCGGACACCAGATTCGACGCCCTGTTTGTCGCGACCGTTCTCGTCAGTCAGGACGTCGTCTACCATTGGCGCTTTCCAGGCACGAATGCGCCGGCCATCTGGCCCGCATTCCCGGGCGAGACCCCGGCGCTGAACCGGCGGTCTCGTCTTTCTTCGGTGGGTTGAAAATCCGATCCGAAATTGAATGTGCGACGACACTCGAAAAAACGCTAGTCTCGTTCAGACGCGCCGCTGCGGGTCAGGCTCCATCGCTTTTCACAGGCGTTTTTGGTGGCAGCAAGCTGCCGAGCGGAATGTCGAGCTTCAGCGCGAGCCCGCTGTCTTGCCAGTCTCTGAGGATGCGCCCGTCCAGACCCCGCAGAACGGCCTTCTCCAGCGCTGTACCGAACCCCTCCCGGCCGGCATCCCTGCGCGAAGCAAGGTTTGCTTCCTCCTTCCAGGCAAGCTGCAGATCCTCGCCTTCGTTGGAAATCGTGACTCTCAGCCGGCCCTCCGGTGTCGACAGCGCACCATATTTGGCGGCATTCGTGGCAAGTTCGTGCAGCAGCAGTGCGAGTGACGTCAGCGCACTGCCCGAAATCGGCACATCGGCGCCCGCAACTTCGATGCGTGAGGCGTGCTCAAGTTCGTAAGGGGCTAGGATGGCTTTCACGAGGGCAGCAACCGTTGCGGCAGAGCTGACCGGGGTCTGGCCGTTGTTGAGATCGGGAAGCGTCAGATCGTGCGCTGCCGCCAGCGTCCGCAGACGCCCTTTCAGGTCATTGGACAGTTCGTCCACCGTCTGGGCGGTTTTTGCGCTGAGCGAGATCAGCCCGGAGGTCAGGCTGAACAGGTTCTTGATGCGATGGTTGACCTCGCGCAGCAGCACATCCTGCTGCGCCCTGGCATCCTGATGCAGGCTCAGATCCTGCGTCAGCGTCAGCAGGAATTCGTCCTTGCGCCGGCCGGCTTCGGCGAGCGCTTCGGCCTGAGCCTGCAATGCATCGCGCTGGGCTGAAATCTGCTGGCGCTGGCGGTAGAGTTCGAAGAACACATCCGCCTTGCTGCGCAGGATGTCGGGTTCGATCGGCTTCTGGATGAAATCCACGGCCCCGGTCTCGTAGCCGCGGAACCGGCGCTGGCCGCTGGCGCTGCCTGCCGTCACGAAGATGATCGGGATGCGGCGGGTCCGCTCATTGCCACGCATCAGCTCGGCGAGCTCGAAGCCATTGAGGCCAGGCATCTGCACGTCGACCAAGGCGAGCGCGACGTCGTGCTGAAGGAGCAGCTCCAGGGCTTCGTCGCCTGAGCGGGCCTTCAGCAGAACAAGGTCATCCCGGCGCAGCAGACCTTCGAGCGAGAGAAGGTTCTCTTCGAGATCGTCGACAAGGAGAAAATGAACTGGGTTCATGGACGGGCCTGCATGGTTTGGAGAGTGGCGGCGATCTCATCAAGCGACATGACAAGGGCGCCGGGAACTGAATGGATTGCCGCTTCCGGCATTGCCGACGCGAACGCGCCGGCCGGGTCCTGGACGAGCGCGGTGCCGCCGTATGCGACGACTGCCCGCAATCCGCGTGCACCATCCTGGTTGGCGCCGGTGAGGACAATGGCGAGCAGGGCTGGCCCATAGGCGTCTGCTGCGCTCTCGAAAAGAACGTCGATCGACGGGCGCGAAAACAGGACAGGTTCGTCGCAGGAGAGTGCCAGTGTGCGCTCGACCTCGACCAGGAGATGATAATCTGGCGGGGCGACGTAAACCGTGCCGGCGACAATGGGTTCCTTGTCCTCGGCTTCCTTCACGGCAACCAGGCACTTTGCGCGCAGCAGCTCCGACAGCAGGCTGTGGCGGTCAGGCGGAACATGGACGACAACCAGGATCGGAACCTCGAAATCCCGCGGCAATTTGGGAAGGATCGCGGAAAGCGCCTCAAGTGCCCCGGCCGAGGCTCCGATGACGATGGCTTCTGCAGGGCTTGGCGTCATGGCCCGCGCCTCTGGTAGATCTTCTCCTCGCGGACAAAATCCTCGAAAGCATCGCCATGGTGCGAAAAGCGCAGGCTCTCCTTGGCGCCGAGGCCCAGGAAACCTTTGCGGGCGAGCGAGTCCTTGAAAAGCCCGAGCGCCCGGTCCTGCAGATCGCGATCGAAATAGATCAGGACGTTGCGGCAGGAGATCAGGTGCATTTCTGCGAAGACCGCGTCCGTCACCAGGCTGTGGTCCGAAAACACGACGTTGCGGCGCAAAGTCCGGTCGAACGAGGCTTTGCCATAAGCGGCCTGGTAATAATCCGAGAGCGACGATCTGCCCCCCGACTTGCGATGGTTCTCCGTGAAAAGCGGAATCCGGTCGATGGCGTAGACGCCGGCTTCCGCGGCATGAAGCGCGTCCTGGTTGATGTCGGTGGCGTAGAAGATGGTGCGCTCTTCCAGACCTTCCTCGCGAAACAGAATGACCAGCGAATAGAGTTCTTCGCCCTCGCTGCAGCCTGCGATCCAGACCTTGAGGGAAGGGTAGGTCTTCAGGTGAGGCACCACCTTTTCGCGGATGGCGCGGAAGTAGCTCGGATCCCTGAACATCTCGCTGACCTGGACTGTGAGATAGCGCAAGAGATGCGGCAGCATGGCCGGCTCGTGCAGGACCTGTTCCTGCATCGCCGAGAAGGTGGCGAACCCCATCTGCTGGCGCGCCTGCCGGAGCCGCCGCTTGATCGAGGCCATCGAGTAGTTGCGGAAATCATAGTGGTAGCGAACGAACAGGGCCTCCAGCAGCAGCCGGATTTCGATGTCCTCGACCTTTGCGGGCGCACCGGTTTCCGTCACTTCGGCATCCAGACGCGTACGAGAGACAAAAGCTTTTCGACATCCAGCGGCTTTGCCATGTAGTCGTTGGCGCCAGCGTCGATGCAGCGTTGTTGGTCATCCGGCATCGCCTTTGCGGTGAGCGCGATGATGGGCAGTTTCTTCCATTGGGAATGCCTGCGAATTTCCCGCGTCGCGGTCAGCCCATCCATCACCGGCATCATGACGTCCATCAACACGAGGTCGATTGGCTTGGCCTGTTCGTTGACCGTGCTGGACAGGGCATTCAGGGCTTCTTGCCCATTGCGGGCGATTTCGACGCTTGCTCCACGCGGCTCCAGCACATTGGTCAGCGCATAAACATTGCGAATGTCATCCTCGACAATGAGGATGCGCCGCCCTTCGAGCAGGGCGTCCCGGTTCCTCGACTTGCGGATCATCTTCTGCTGTTCCTGCGGCAGCTCCGAAATGACCTGATGGAGGAACAGACTGACCTCATCGAGCAGGCGCTCGGGCGACTTCGCGCCCTTGATGATGATCGATTTCGAATAGCGCCGAAGACGCTGTTCATCGTCGGCCGTCAGGTCCTTGCCGGTGTAAACGATCACCGGAGGGAAGGAGTAATCGCCTTCCTGACTCAGCTTTTCGAGCAGCGAATAACCGGAGGCATCCGGCAGCGTGAGGTCGAGCACCATGCAGTCGAATGTCTGCTCGCTGAGGAGCTTGAAGCACTCAGCCGCCGTACCCGCGGTGACGGTTTCGACGTCGTCTGCGGCCAGCAGTTTCGACACCGCTTCGCGCTGGACGGGATCATCCTCGACGATCAGAATGCGGTTCGCGCGCTTGGTGAGCCTTGCCTCGAATTTCTGCAGGACCTCGACCAGTTGTTCGCGCTTGACCGGCTTGATCTCATAGCCGACGGCGCCGAGCGAAAATGCGGTTTCGGCGTGATCCTGCCCCGAGACGACATGAATGGGGATGTGCCGGGTCTGGTCGTCGCGCTTCAACCGGTCGAGCACCGACAGGCCGGACTGGTCCGGCAGCCCGACATCGAGGATGATTGCGCTCGGCAGGAAGTCCCTTGCGAGGTTCAATGCTTCGTCGGCGGTTCCCGCGACAAGCGCATGAAATCCCATTTCCCGGGAAATATCGCGCAGGATGGCGGCGAATTTGTCGTCATCCTCGACCACCAGAAGCACACGTTTAGCATCGGCTATTGCGTTGCGGTCGTCCTTCACACGTCGCAGGACCGTTGGCCGGGCCGAGCGCGGCGCGTCCGTAACGGTCGGGACGACGATGGTCGCGACGCTCGCCGGGATTTCTCGAGAGGGCAGCCTCGCCGGATCGAACCCCGCCGGGATCGTGACCGTGAAGGTGCTTCCTTTTCCTTCCTCGCTTTGGACATCGATCGTGCCACCCAGCAGCTGGGCAAGCTGACGCGAGATCGACAAGCCAAGGCCAGTGCCGCCGAATTTGCGGCTGATGGTGCCATCGGCCTGGTGAAATGCTTCGAAAACGCGTTGCTGCTGCTCCGCGCTGATCCCGATCCCGGTGTCGGAGACGGCGAAGGAAATGCGCTCGTTTGTCGCCTTTCCTATCGACAGCTTGACCTGGCCGGTCTCGGTGAATTTGCAGGCATTCGACAAAAGGTTCTTGAGGACCTGTTCGAGGCGTTGTGGATCGGTTTCGATCTCGGCAGGGCAACCCGCTTCTACATCGACGATGAGAGCGAGCTTCTTTTCGGCAGCCACGGGCTCGAAAAGCTGACGCAGATTGCTGGCGAGCCTTTCCACCGGAACGGCTTCCGGGCGGATCTCGACATGACCAGCCTCGATCTTGGACAGGTCCAGAATGTCGTTGATGAGGGTCAGCAGGTCGTTGCCTGACGACTGGATCGTCTTGGCGTATTTGACCTGCTCCTCGGTCAGATTGTCGTCGGTGTTGTCCGCCAGCAGCTTGGCAAGGATCAGCGAGGAGTTGAGCGGGGTGCGCAGCTCATGGGACATGTTGGCAAGGAAGTCGGACTTGTACCGGCTCGCCTGCTCGAGTTCGCGCGCCTTCGACTGCACGGCGGCGTTGACACGCTCCAGATCGTCGCGCTGCGTTTCCAATTGCTGGGTCTGTTCTTCGAGTTGTGAATTGGTCTGTTCGAGCTCGGCCTGCTGTTGCTCCAGCCGTCCCTGGGATTCCTTGAGCGCACGTCCTTGCTCCTCAAGTTCCTCATTGGAGACGCGCAGTTCCTCGCTTTGCGTCTGGAGCTCCTCGGCCTGACGCTGGGTCTCGTCCAGGAGGGTTCGCAATTCCTCGCGGTATGTTGCTGACCGCACAGCAGTGGCAATGGCGGCGGAGGCTTCTTCCAGAAGCGCTACGGTGCGTTCGTCGATCGGGTGAAGGAATCCGAGTTCAAAGACCGAATTGACCTTTCCGTCCAGGCTTGCTGGCACCAGGGCGAGATAGCTGGGACGTGCCTGGCCGAGTGCCGAACCGAAGGCCAGATAGCCTTCGGGCGCGTCGTCGACCACCAGGGTTCGGTTTTCGGCAACTGCCTGTCCCAGTAAGCCTTCCCGCGGCTTGATCTCCAGCGGAAGCTTGGTGCCTTCCGGCACGCCGTAGGTCGATGCGCGCCGATAGACGCCGCCACCAACGAACAAAGCGCCCGCGACAGCGCCTGTATAGCTTGCCAGGAATTGCAGCACGCTGTCACCAAGCTGCTCCAGCGACTGGTCGCCCAACATCGCAGTGGCAAGTCCGACCTGGCCGGCCTGCAGCCACTCTTCGCGTCGCCGGGCCAACGTGGCCCGGCGAATGAGGAAACCGATCGTCAGCGTCAGGATCAGACCGAGTACCCCTGAAAGGACGCTGCTGACGAGTGCCGTGGCCTGTGCGCTGGCCATCTGCGCGAGACGTTCTTGGCGCACCCGCGTTTCTTCGGTTGCCATTTCCGCGAGCTGGACGCGAATGGCATCCATTTCGGTCTTGCCGCGGTCTGAATTCACAATCGCGAGAGCGGCTTCGAGACCTTGGGAACGACGCAGCTCGATGGTGTCCTTCATTTCGTCGAGCTTGGCGTCCAGGTGCTGTTTCAGCCTGGCAATCCTGGGCGCCTGCGTTGAACTTTCGCCGGAGAGATCGCCGATTTCAGCGAGCTTCAGCGGGACTGACCGCAAGGCTGCGGTGTATGGCTCAAGGTAGCGGGCGTCGTTGGTCAGCAGGAAACCGCGCTGACCCGTTTCCGCGTCCTGAACAATGGAGAGCATCTGATCGAGTGCGACGATGGCGCGGTGGGTCTGGACGATGCGCTCATTGCCCTCGCGTAGCGCTTGCAGGTTCAGATATGCGATCGCCCCACTGACCAGAAAAAAGATTATCGCTGCGCCGAGACCGATCGCAATGGCCGGATCCAGCCCAAGGGTACGCCTGGAAACGCCTGTATTTGCAGAAGAGGTCATGACAATCTCGCGGTGGAGAAAGCGCCACTTAACGCTCGCTCTAGTTGAATTGTGTCGAGAAAGACGATTCGGCGGCTGCCACCGTCGATATCATCGGAACATTAGCTGTTCCGTATCAAAGTGGACATATCGTCGGTCGAGTTTCTCACGACCTGGCACTCATAGAGGCCGGACACTCAGCTCGACTTTCAGTTCAGCCACCATGCTCAAAACAGCATGCGCTCGCCTAGGAGCGCAGGCGCAACTGCAACCATACGATTGACGCGCCAGCCAAAATCACTGCGATCGCCTTGAACCACCGACGCTCCCAAAGGCGCGGTGGCCGCTCCCAATTGTAGCCTGGCATGCTGATATTCCCCCTTGGCCCGTTTCATCATTGGCATGCCGGCGAAGCATTGTGGAGGCGGACTGCGATCCAGCAAGGCAATATTCGACCTGGGAGCGCATCCTCTTCTGCATGTCTTCAGGCATGTCGTCCCACGATGACCCGTCGATTTCGTAGAAAGCCCGCGCAATGTTGTCGATCACGGTTGCGTATGTCGTCACGTGGCACTCTCGGTTTTGGGCGACGGTTGAGGTGATCTTCGATCGTTGGCGAGGTGGCGTTGTAGCCAAAACAGCATCAAAAACGCCCGCCATATGCGCCGGTTCCAAAAATCTATCACTTGCCGAACACCGGTAGATTGCGATCCGACGCCGAACTCAGGCGAGTATCTTCCGTATCGCCGAGGCCACACAGCGGATGACCGGGTCAGCTTCCCTTCGGACATGCCAGGCGACATGGATCGCAAAACCATCGACCGGAATGGGAAGTGCAAACGAGGCAAAGACATCTCCGGCTGACTTGGGCAGGCATTTTGTCGGGAGCATTCCGGGTGTCGCCGGCGGGCGAATTGACCGATGTGGAAGTTGTCCCCGGGGCAGGGCTATCGATCATGCACGACTTCGCGGTGACCGAAAACTACGTGATTTTTCTCGATCCGAGCGTGGTCTTCGATCCCAAGAGCAAACTGGTGTTCCCCTATAAATGGGACCGCAACTATCAGGCCAAGATCGGCGTGATGGCGCGCGATCGATCGAAGGGTCCTGTCAAGGGGATATCGGTTGATCCGAATTTCTATTTCCACATCAGCAACGCCTGGGAAGAACCGGACGGCACGCTTCGCATGGAAGCGACCTACTATGAGGAAAGCGCTTGGAAGAAATTCAGCCAGTGGCTACCCGGCGCTCCCGGCCACGGACACTACATCGTGGAGGGCGACAAGTTTGCGCGATGGCATATCGATCCGGTCGCGGGGAAGGCCACTGCGGAAATCCGCAGTGACATCTCCGCCGATTTTCCGACCATCAACCAGACTTTCCTCGGTCGGGCAAATCGATACATCTACGCTGCAGCGTTTCCCAATGGGGCGTTAAAGAACAACGCCCTGGTGAAGTATGACGGTCGAACCGGTGCGGTTACACTGCGCGAGTTTCCTGAAGCGCAAATGCCGGAGGAACCCTGGTTCGTTCCAGCTCGTGATGGGACCGAAGAAGATCACGGATGGCTATTCAGCTATGTCGCCGACATTGCGACGAAACGCAGCTCGTTATGGATCATTGACGCAACCGACATACGAGCGAATCCGGTCGCGATCATCGATATTCCCGGCTGGATCCCAGCGGGGGTGCATGGCAGTTGGATAGATGACAAGGTTTTGTTCGGATAGGCGGATCGCCGCTTTTGATCTGATGCCGGGTGACGGTTCATCGCCGCTGTTTCATGCGTCTGCATTGTAGAGACCGGTATGGCCCGTGAGTATGCATAGTACCTTCGCCTGTCGCACAATCTCTGCCAACTCTTGCGTCTGAAAGAACCCTCCAAGATCTTTGCGCGAGTAGCGATTGGTGCGCCCTCCCGCAACCAAGTTTCGAACGAAAAACCCCGCCTTTCCGGCGGGGTTTTTTGTTTGGAGAGAAGGCGCAAGGGTTCCGACGAGATCAACAGGCATCCCACGACCTGTACGGCGTCGCCTGCCGCTTCCGTGTGCATTCCGTCTTGCGCCGCCTTTGCCCAAGCAATCGTCCAGAAACTATCCCGCTGAAATCGCAACACGTTCCTGATGGAACAGTGGACGCACATGCACCGTCACTCCGTCCATTCCCGGCTTCGCATCAAAGGCGCGCGCCGACTTCAGCTCAGGATGACGAGCCCGCCGGGGAGTTGGCGAATGCTGGCGCCGAACAACTGCTGGACCTGGTTCGGAAAATTCTCCAGCCGATCGAGGTGGAAGGTGCCATTGACCAACCTCTTGGCGAGTTCGTCACCAGAAACGATGATCCGGCCCGGGCGGTATCGATTGACGTCCGCGACCACGTCAGACAAGGGGCGGTCGCGAACGACAAGCAACCCACTCCTCCAGGCAGTCGTCTCGCTGGAATCGACGTTGACGGGTGCGCCAAGACCACGCGTCATCGAGAACGCAACTTGCTGGCCGCCCTGGAGCTTGATCGGATTCTGTCCGTTATCGACCTCAACCTGACCGTCGACGCAGGTCACCATGACATCACCGTCAAGACAGCGCGTGTTGAATGTCGCTTTCGTCACGACCATCTGCACGCCCAGCGCCTGCACGGTCATCGGATGGCCCGCGGCGCGCTCCGCCGTTACCGAGACCTCGCCGGCGATGAGTTCGAAACGCGGACTGTTCGGATCGGAGGATGGAAGAGCCGACAGACTTGTCATGGTGTTCAACGTCGCCGTGACCCCATCGGCAATGTTGATATCACGCCGTTCGCCCTTCGCCGTGCGATAGTCGGCATTGAGTTCTTCAAATGAAGGCCACAGTTGCATCGGCGGATTGTAAGCCAGATAGGCGGCGGCCGATGCAGCGACGGCACCACCGAGAAAACCACGCCGGCTCATCAGCAGTCTTCCGGACGGTGCCGCACTGACCGATCTCCGCTTTCCTTGCTGCGACCGGGACAGTTGTTCTGCCGTTTGCTTCAGATCGCGCCACAATGTCGCCGCCTGCCTGAAGGCGCGATCGTGCTCGGAACTCTGGTCCCGCCAGGCCTGCAGGTCCGCCAGATCGGCGTTTGTCGCTTCGCCCGAGCGCAACCGAACAACCCAGGCCAGCGCTTCACGCTTCAATGAATCGGGCTCATCGGTCGGCTCGGTCAAATGCCCATTACCCAAATTGATCCACCGTCACGGACGGGATCGTTGGCTCGAAACGCAGGTATAACACGCCTGTCCTTCTCAGCGAGTCAGGCAGGAATGCCCTGCGAGATCTGATCTCATGTCGCCTTTTCGAAAGGCGTGAATCTCGCTTGCCGGCCGTCTTCTCGGTGCCATTCAATCCTCCGGTTTGGCGCCTCGCAGTCTTCCGCTCGTTCGTGTGGCGGTCGATCCTGCTTCACTTCCCATATTACATAGACACTTCGGCGTGATGTGATCCGCCTCATATCATCAAAAATTCTGCCATGGCCATCCCGCTCCGAAAAGGGCGGGGTCGTAGGTGCCGGCCATCCACGGCCAGTGCAAATGAAGCAGTGCGATCCGGCTTCGCTCGTCGTCTTCCCACAATTGACAAAGTTTCTCTTAGGACCGCCTCGGAGGGGGCACCACCTTGCGCAGGGCTCCATAACCGAGCACCCGGGAACAGTGATCGAGCGCGGTATGAACATCGCGCTCCACGGTCCGTATGGAGATGCCAAGGTTCGCGGCGATTTGCGCATAGGGCAAATCCTTAAACAGAGCCGCCTCAAAGACCTGGCGCGTGCGCAAAGGCAGTTCCTCAAGTGCCCGCAGCAGCGCGTCCATTTCGGAGCGTGCTTCAGCGATCTGTGCCGGATCGGGATTGTCGGCAGCCACATCGAGGACGGCGTCGATGTCGGCTGCCGAGGCGCGCAATCGCTCGGCCCGAAGGCGGTTCTTGCCGACGTTGATAGCCGCGCGAAAGAGATAGTCCTTGGGATTTTTCAAGACTGTCTCGTCGGACATCCCATCGAGACGCGCGAATGTTTCATGCAGTGTCTCGCTGGCAAAGTCGGAAGAGCCGAATCGACGTGTCAACCGCCTGACGAGGCCGTCATAGTCGGCAGTGAGCACCGCTTGTAGTATGCTGCGATTAGACGCGCCCAACACTCTACCCCACGCACCCTGCTCACGAAGAGCCTCGTTTCAACTCGAACCAGTTGAAATCGTTTTGGGGCTCCGTAACCGGCCGGCATGACAACGGCGTGACTGTGCGGTGCACTTCTCCAAGATCTCATCACCTGCTGGACACATTTTCGCCGACATCCGTTGCCGAGACCGCTCATGCCGGATCAAACGAAATCGGAATCTTGACCGTGATACGAGCCGGCATGTCCGCAGGAATATGGGGCAGTGGCTGTGCTCGCCGGATCGTTTCAGCAGCAGCTTCGTCGAGCGCCAGATGCCCCGAACTGCGCGCCACCCAAACATCTATGACGGTGCCGTCGCGACGCATCGAGAACATCACCTGGGCAACGCCGTGGTGGCTGGAGAGGGCTGAGGGGGTGCGGTATCGCGCGATATGCGCGTAGAGCTTCCGTTGGAATTCCCAGGTTTTTCCGCTCGCAACAGGCCTCGGCTTCGCGATCGCGGTGACGCTGCCGCGAGTGAGCGCGGTCGTTGGTGCGCTATCCGCCGATGCAGCCTCGCTTTCTGTCCTCTCCTCAGGAATGGGCCGGTGGGGACTATCGAGCAGGTTGTCGTTCACGCCCTTGTTCGTCGTCGGCTGAGAGGGCGCGATTAGGCGCGGGGCTTCCAGGGAGGCATCGCGAACGAGTTGAACCTCGACGGCATTGACCATCGATTGCGCTTGTGGACCGACGGGTTGATGACGCAACCAAAAGACTCCCGCACCCAGAAAAAACGGCACAACGATCACGACACCCCACAACCAGCGGGTATCGAAGGTTGGTGGCGCGAGGTGCCTTCCGTGCGCCGAGGGCGCCCTCCTGATGACTGGTGTGGTGAATTGGTCTTCGTCCAAGATCTCTGCTTTCACATTGACCTGACGACGATCATGACACGCACGGGCTGAGGCGTATCGGCGGGTGCGGTGCTTCGAATGGTAAGCCCCTCAAGAGCGCGCATGATTGCATCGTCGCGAGTGCCATCCCCCGTGGAGCGGAAGACATCAGCCCGTGTGACGCTGCGGGACGGATCCACCCACAGATCGACGCCCACGCGATAGCTGCCCTGTCGGGTTTCCGTTTTTTGCTTCAGTGCGACCTGAACTTCCTGTTGGATCGCGGCAATATAGTCGGAGAGCGCCTTGCTGGTTGGGGCCGGCTGTCGTTTGGCCGATGCTACATGGAGCACGTCCAGCGCCATATCTGCCGCGCCACGAAGGCTTTCAGGAGGCGCGTCGGGATCGAAGGAGGCTGGGTCTGCCAACGTCACTGCGTCGGAGCGCGCGTAGCGCACGATGATGTTCGTGTTGCCGAGAAGCTCTCTGAGCGCCGCCTCGCGGGTGAGATCGCCGCGAACAGGGGCGGAATACTGGCCGGTCTCGACACCACTCTCATAAAGAACAGCAACACCGCTGGCCGCGCTGTAGGCCTGAAGGGCTGTGACCAGCGATTGCTTGGGAATATCAAACATGACCGTCGGAGAAACAGGATGGTCCTGGGCGCCGGCCGTGATCACAAAGGCAAGCCCTGTGATGAAGCCGAGCAACATACGCTCTGGTCCCCTGACACGATAGCCAGTGTGCCGACCGGAGCGGCAACGCTTAGCTCTTCGTTGTCGGTGCTGCGTCATTTTGTGAAGAAGACCTCTGTCCGAGATGCCGCAGGAGCGGACCATGCAGGCTGGTTCGCGCCGACCAAGTTCCGCGCAAAATCCAGGACAGTTTGTCTTTGGCGCGTGAATGTCACACTTATGTGACAAGCCGGACCGCGGGTTTGTCACAGAAACGATGCGTCAGGGCCGCGAACTGCTGTGGCGATGCGATCAACCGGAAACCTTGTTGTGTTCGTTCCCGGTTTCGAAATGGCATTTGCGAATTTTCGACCTCTGGCATGATCTGCCGTTTGGCCGCATCTCGGGACCGCAACTTGTCGGGGACCATGTGCCTCGGCGCCATTTCCCTTTTTTTCAAAAGCCGGCTCAACAATTGCCTGGCGACCTTGGTCCGCTGTGGATTTTCAGGCGCAACGTGCCTCATCATTTTTGTTCCACGATCGCATTTTCGATAATCACTTCAACTTTCGCGCCGCGGCCAGGTTCCTGAAGATTCGTGAGCCGCCACGGTTGCCGCGAGCCCGATTGGATCGGCGGCCTCGCACGTCAAACGGCGCCGCGATCACGACACGAGTTGGCCGCCTTCGAATTTTTCTGATTTTTTTTGGCGGGTCGGTGCGCGCCCGCGTGTCTTCTGAACATAGCGACCTGTTGGCGGATGTTAGCCGGCACCGGGCGTCTGTTGTCGGGGCGAAGAGAGGCATCTGTGGCTAGGGTGGATTATGAGGCGCGTGAGCGGGAACTCCCGTCACGGCATGGGTCGCGGCTTGCCGCTGCTATGGTTGTCGGGGTGATCGCTGCCGCGGTCTCACCCATAGCCAATGCGCAAGAAGCGAAATCTGAGGGGCCTGCACCCGCGGAGCAGAAGGTCGCCGATGCGCCTGCAGCCGATCCTGCCGTGCCAAGCAATTTCGACATCGACGAATTTCGTGTCGATGGTGCAGACACACTCCCGCAGATCACCATCGAAGAAGCAGTCTACCCGTTCCTCGGCCCAGGCCGCACCGCTGAAGATGTCGAGAAGGCGCGCGCTTCACTGGAAAAAAGTTATCACGATCGTGGTTACCAAACAGTAAACGTCTCCATCCCGCAGCAAAACGTCGCCAACCGCGTCGTCGTGCTCAAGGTCACCGAAGGCAAGGTGGGGCGTCTGCGCGTTGCCAATTCCCGCTACTTCGATACCGAGAAGATCAAGAACAAGGTGCCCTCGCTGAAAGAGGGGGTGGTTCCAAACTTCGACGAAGTCACGAAGGATCTCGTCGCCCTCAACCAATGGCCAGGTCGCAGGGTGACGCCCGCGTTGCGAGCCGGCGTCACGCCGGGCACGGTCGACGTCGATCTGACTGTCGAGGACAAGCTGCCGTTTCATGGCAGCGTCGAACTCAGCAACCGGCAGTCGGCGAACACGACTGCAACGCGCCTCAACACAACACTGAAATACGACAATCTCTGGCAACTCGGCCATTCGATAAGCCTGAGCTATCAGATCGCCCCTCAGCGCCCGGATGACGCGCAGGTGATTTCGGGGTCATATCTCGCTCGGCTGACCGACTGGACCAGTCTTCTCGTCTATGGCGTCAAATCGCGCAGCGATCTCGCCACCGTGGGCGGGATGAACATAGTCGGTCCCGGTCAGGTGTTCGGCGCTCGTGCCGTCATGACCCTACCAGCCCAGGACAACTATTTCCATTCGCTGTCCTTCGGCATGGACTACAAGCATTTCGGACAGACCGTCCAGCTCGGCAAGGATTCATTTGACTCCCCGATCACCTACTACCCGCTCACCGCCAGCTATGGCGGAACATGGCAGCAGGAGAAGGCGCTAACCCAGTTCAACCTGGGTCTTACATTCAATCTTCGTGGGCCGGGGAGCGGCTTTGAGGAATTCGACGCCAAGCGCGGTTACGCGAACTCCAGCTTTATCCATCTCAATGCCGATATTGCTCACACACGCGAGCTGAAGCACGGCTTCGAGCTCTTCGGCAGCGCCAAGGCACAGGTAGCCGACGGTCCTCTCGTTTCAAGCGAGCAGTTCAGCCTCGGCGGCCTCGATACCGTTCGCGGCTACTACGAATCCGAAGCAATCGGCGACAATGGGCTGGTCGGCACGCTCGAACTGCGCAGTCCCAACATTGGCGACTGGCTTCAGACCAAGATCAATGCGGCTCACAAGGGGACGCCGGACGTCACAATCTTCAAGGATTGGCGCTTCTTCGGCTTCATAGACGGTGGCGTCGCCACAATCCACAAGCCGCTTCCCGACCAGGAATCGACCTTCGGCCTGTGGAGCTACGGCATAGGCACGCGTTTCAAGCTGTTCAACGAACACATGAGCGGAATGGTCGCCGTCGCCGTGCCCTTGGCCGACCAGAGCTACACCAAGAAAAACGACCCGCGCGTGCACTTCAGTCTCAGCGGGGAATTTTGATCATGAAAGGCAAGACAGCGATGGCTCCCTCCGCGCGACCCAGTACCAGGGATATTGTCCGGGCATCCGTCTCGCGGGCGAGCCGGTTCGCGTTGATGCTCGCGGTGGCAACCGTGGCATTCACCAGCTCGGCCAATGCCTGGTGGAACGACGAATGGTCGATGCGCCGGCAGATCGGCATCGACACCAGTTCGGCGGGCGCCAACATCACCGATTCAATCGGCACCACGCCAATCCTGGTAAGACTTCACGTCGGAAATTTCCGGTTCTCCTCGGCCAAGGCCGACGGCAGCGATCTGCGCTTTGTCGCCGAAGACGACAAGACGCCGCTCAAGCACCACATCGAGAAGTTCGACTCGCTCCTCGGCGAAGCGCTGATCTGGGTCAACGTTCCGAATGTGCAGCCGGGCGCGAAGGCCAATATCTGGCTGTACTATGGCAGCGAGAAAGCGATCGCGGTCGATGGTTCCAAGGCGACCTACGATCCGGAAACCTCGCTTGTCTACCATTTCGCAGAGCGCGGTGTGCCGGCCCAGGATTCATCGAGCTGGGCAAACGGGGCGCAGAGCGTCGGTCAGCCTTCCGATGGCGCGCTGATCGGAACAGGGTTGCGTCTGGATGGGCAGACGCCACTCACCCTTCCGGCGTCTCCATCGCTCGCCGTTGCGGACAACAGTGCAATGACCGTTGCGATGTGGGTCAAGCCAGGCGCTCTTCAGCGCGATGCGGCGATCTACAGCCGCCGCGACGGCCGCAATGGGCTTGTCATCGGCATCGATGACGGATCGCCGTTCATCGAGCTCACCGTCAACGGCGTCATCCAGCGCACCGCCGCGTCGGCACCGGTTGCACCTGGTGGCTGGCATCACGTCGCGATGGTGGCAACGCCCGGCCTTATGACGCTTTATCTCGACGGCAGGCCCTACGCGACGCTGAACGCTTCCTTGCCGGCGCTGAACAGTACCGCATTGTTGGGCGGCGACACGGTCATCGCTGCGCCGCCGCATCCGGTAGCGCCGGTCGAGCCAGCAGCTCAGCCAGACGGGGCGGCTGGGGCCGCTGCCACAGGCCTCGGTGAAGTCGTGGCGCCGCCTGCCGTTGCTCCTGCGCCAGTCATTCCCGCGAAGGCAGGATTTGCTGGCGATCTCGATGAATTTTCGATCGCGAAGTCTGCCCGGTCGGCCGGATTTGTCATGCTGGCCGCTACCAGCCAAGGCTCCGACCCATCCAAGCTCATTATCTTCGGCGTCGACGAGGAAACGGCGAGCTGGCTTTCAGGCTATTTCGGTGTGCTGATCAAGGCGGTCACCTTCGACGGCTGGGTCGTTATCGGTATCCTGGCGATCATGGCCATCGCCAGCTGGATCGTGATGGTCGAAAAGCACGGTTACCTGAAGCGCCAGAAGCGAGCCAACGCGAAGTTCCTTCCAGCCTTCCGCGATCTTCAGAACGATCTGACCGTCTTCCTCCAGCGCGATGTCGGTACTTCCGGCAAAGGCGAGAAAAGCCAGCGGTTCATAGGTAAGCATTCCTCGCTCTATCGCATCTACCAGGTGGGTGCCGACGAAATCCGTCGCCGCTTCCCGGATGATGCGACGGGCGGAAGCCATGTCCTGAGCGCAGAATCCATTGCTGCGATCCGGGCTGCCCTGGATGCGGTTCTCGTCCGCGAACTCCAGGCCCTCAATCGGCTGATGGTGATCCTGACCATTTCGATCTCGGGCGGGCCTTTCCTCGGACTTCTCGGAACCGTCATCGGCGTCATGATCACCTTTGCGGCCATCGCAATGTCAGGCGACGTCAACATCAACGCAATCGCGCCCGGCGTGGCCGGCGCCCTGATGGCGACCGTTGCCGGCCTCGTCGTCGCGATCCCGGCGCTTTTTGGCTACAACTGGCTGACGCTGCGCAGCAAAGACCTCACCAGCGACATGCAGGTCTTCGTCGACGAATTCACCACGAAGATGGCCGAAGTCTACAGCAGCAATCGCCCCGATCCCGTCGTTCATCGACTGGCTGCGGAGTAACGGGCATGCAGATCCAATCCGACAACAAGGCCTACGACGACATCAACGTCACGCCGATGCTCGATCTGGCGTATGTGCTCCTCATCATCTTCATCGTCATGACGACCGCGACGGTGCAGGGCATGAAGGTCAATCTGCCCAAGGCATCCGCCTCGCCAAGCCTGGCGCAGCAGACCACCAAGGCGATCACCGTCGGCAATGACGGCAAGATCTTCCTCGACACGATCCCGGTAACGATCAGCGAGCTCGAGCAGCGCCTGATCCAGCAGAAAGCACTGACGCCGGAATTTCCCGTCGTCCTGCGGGGCGATGCCCAGACGCAATATCAGAACGTCATGGACGTCCTCGATCTCCTTGGGCGTCTGAACATCACACAAGTCGGCCTTGCGACCAAAGCTCAAGCGAAATGAGTGGGCGGCCGCGATGACACCGACAAATCAGCAGTCGATGGTCGGGCGGGGCATCGCGATCCGTTCGAAAGAAGGATGGGCGCCGATGGCCCTAGCTCTCCTCCCGACATCCGAACAAGACGCTACACGCGGGAGCTTCTCCGTGAAACTTCGCGAATGGCTGAGGCTGCTCCGACCGGTCGCGCTCTTTTCGGTCGTGTCGAAGCCCTCCGATGCTGGCCGACGATCTGAGGCTGCCGGACGCGGCGAAGCCGCTTGCGCGGCGGCTCAGCCCAATGCCGGCACCGGGACAATCGTGTCGTTCCCCAGCCAGTTTCATGCGCCATTGGCCGACCTGGCCCGGGACCTCAAGTGTCACTTCGCCACTCTCGGTCTTTCTGATCATGCCCCCTTTTTGTTGCGGATCGAGAAAGGGGAGCGTCCACGACTCTGGGTCGATTCCATGACCTATATCGAGTTCGTCGGAACCGGATATCGGGCTGTCGCGGAAGACGTGTTCGACGTCCGGATCACGATCGAGGCCGGCGACATAGCGTCGATTGCCGGTTTCGCGCGTCACTACATTATCGCGCGCCTCGACGACGTCCTTGAAAGGGAAGTCGCATCATGACGGCTCCCATGCGCATATCCAGTCGCGAGGCACAGCCGATCGGAGACGCGGACGCACCTTTGCCCGCGCCGGCTCAAGAGGAACGCGCGACTTCACCAGCACGCTTTCTTCGTGAACACGCGACCGCCGCGATTGCCGGCGTTGGAGCCGTCGGCCTTCTGGCCGCCGTCATTTTCTTTCTCGCGTCCGGCGATGACCTGCCCCCGCCAAAGCGCGTGCAGGAGTTCACAATCGTCAACGTAACGCCGCCGCCGCCACCGCCTCCTCCGCCACCTCCACCCGAGCAAGAGGTGCAGCCGGAGCCGGAGATGATCGAACAGACCCCGATCGTCGAGCCTGAAATCAAGGAAGAAGCCAAGGTCGAAGAGCCGAAAGATGCTCCGCCGGAGGAGGCCAGCGATGCGCCACCTGCGGAGGGGCCGCTCGGACCCGGATCAGACCTCCCAGTTGGTCCAGGGCCTTCTTCCTTCGCACCAGGTTCCGGTGGCGGCGGCGGTGGTGGTGGAGGTAGCCGGTGGGGCGCTTACTCCGTGATGGTCACGCGAGAGATCGAAGCTGCAATCCGTGCCAATCCAAAGACCAGGAATGCCGTGATGCAGGTTCGTGTCCGGCTTTGGGCCGACGGCACGGGACGCATCACGCGGGTGCAGCTCGTCTCGTCGAGCGGAGACGCCGAAATCGATGCTCTTCTTCGCGGAAGTGCGTTGGGCGGCCTGCAGCTTTCCTCCGCACCGCCTTCCGACATGCCTATGCCGATCGTCACCCGCATCACTGCCCGGCGATCAGGTTGAAAACCGCCATGACCAACAAGTCTGAAAAATCGAACAACGCTGATTGTAACGTGTGAGGCTGGGGACAGATGTCTATCTCAACTTTTATTGTGAACGGCTTGCGGACCCCGCTGGCCTCCGTGTCGCTGCTGGCACTCGCCATCGGCATGCAGACGATCGCCGGACCAGCCTTTGCGCAGGATAGCGAGCGCCCCACGGTATCGAAAAAGAAGCCGGCGACGGCCGGATCGACCGTTGCCCTCGTGAACATTCTTGTCGAACAGGGCGTCATTACGCAGGAGCAGGCGCAGAACCTGATCAAGCAGGCGGATGACGAAGCCTATGTCGCCCGCCAGGCAGCGCGGGATGCGAATGCGAAAGCGACGGAGGCGGCCGCGACGGCCGCTGCGGCCGCCGCAGCAGCCTCGCCTCCCGGCAGCAAGCGGGTCACCTACGTGCCGGATATCGTCAAGCGCGAGCTGCGGGAGGAAATCCGCCAGGAAGTGATGGCCAAGGCCAAGGACGAAGGTTGGGCATCGCCAGGCAAGTACCCCGAATGGGCCTCGCGTATCCGCATCTACGGCGATATCCGGGGCAGATGGGAAGGGATGTGGTATCCAAGCGGCTACAGCTCCGGCGAGCTGATCGACTTCAATGCGATCAATACCGGCAGCCCCTACGATGTTTCGGCTGCCAATCTGAAAGGATATCCGACCTACAACGGCTCGGAGAGCCGCAACCGCTACCGCATGCGGGCCAGGCTAGGGCTGGAAGCGGATCTCGCCGAAGGCTTCATCGGTGGCTTGCGGATCGCGACAGGTTCCGATTCTTCTCCGGTCTCGACGAACCAGACACTTGGCAGGAGCGGAGGCAACTTCTCGAAATATGCACTCTGGCTCGATCGCGCCTTCATCAAGTTCGAACCGTTCAAGAATCCTCATATCGGACCCAATTCCGATTTCGCCCCGGATTCGGTGTCGCTGACCTTCGGTCGCTTTGACAACCCGTTCTGGTCGCCGACGGATCTGGTGTGGGACAGCGATCTCGGGTTTGACGGTCTTGCGGTCAACGCCAAGCGCGAAGTGTCGCCCGGTTTCACGCCCTTCTTCGCGGCCGGCGCCATGCCGATCTTCAACACCGACCTCGATTTCTCGACGACGGAGAAGGAAAAGTTCAAGAGCACCGACAAATATCTCTTTGGCGGTCAGATCGGCTTCAACTGGCAGGCGACGCCGCAAGTCGGGCTGACCCTGGGTGCGGGTATTTACGACTACACCAATGTGCAGGGAAAAAAATCCAGTCCATGCGATGTCTCCATTTCGCAGAACTGCGACACAGACAATCTGCGTCCGTCTTTCGCGCAGAAGGGAAATACATATGGGTATCTGCGCGACATCATTCCGCCGCCCGGCTGGAACGGCTCTGATCCCTATGCCAACCCTCAGTATTTCGGACTTGCGAGCGATTTCCGGCCGGTCGTCATTTCCGGCCGGGTCGATCTCAATCATTTCGACCCGATCCATGTCGCGATCGACGGCGAGTTCGTCTGGAACAGCGCGTTCAACCGCGCTGAAATCGAGCAGAACTACGTCAACAACTACTCCGGCACTCCGGGCAAGCCCGGAAAGTTCGAAGGCGGCAACATCGGTTGGACAACCAAGGTCACCGTCGGACATCAGAAGCTGGACGAGTACGGCAAATGGAGTGTCAATCTCGGTTACAAGTATCTTGAATCCGACGCCACGCTGGACGCTTTCGCCGACAGCGATTTCGGTCTCGGCGGTACCAATCTGAAAGGCTATTTCCTGGGTGGCTCGCTCGCTTTTTCGGATAGCGTTTCCGGAACTGCGAAGTGGATGAGCGCAACCTCGATTGCCGGTGTTCCCTATGCCGTCGACCTGCTTCAGTTCGACGTCAACGCGAAGTTCTGACGATGCCCAGGCTCTTCGCTTCACTTGGCAATGGACTTGCCGCGGCGGGTACCGCGGCAGTCATAGCTGCCGTCGGATTCTCGATGATGACGTCCGGCGTCGGCGCGCAGGACCAATCGGAGACCGACCGGCTGCGTGAAGCCTTACGCAGCTCGACCGCACAGGTCCGTGCGCTGGAAGATCAGCGCACGGCGATACAGGCACAGTTGAGCCAGATGACAGGCGAACGCGACGGGCTCAAGGAAGAGGTCACCGAGGCCAAGGCTCAGGCCAAGAAGGCCGAAAAGGACTATCGGATCGCGGTTCGCGAATTCAACGATCGGCTCGAGGAGCGCAATGAAGCGCTCGGGAAGTGGAAGGATGCCTACGCGGAGGCGGCCGATGTCGCTCGAACCAAGGATGCAGAACGCGCCAAGTTCGAGTCAGAGGCCGCAAGCTGGAAGGCACGCAACAATGCCTGCGTCGGCAAGAATCAGGAATTGGTGAAGGTCGGACGCGACCTCCTCAGCCGCTACGAGGACGTTACGCTCGGCGACAAACTTGTGGCACGCGAACCCCTGATAGGGATCGGACGTGTTCGCGTGCAAAACCTGCTTCAGGACTATGGCGACAAGGTCCTCAACCAGAAGATCGATCAGTGAGGCATTCATGAAGACCGAAGCTGTGAGCTGTGGGCCAGTTACTGAAATGCAGAGGCGGCGCTATCCGTGGCGCCTTGCGACACTTGCCGCCGGTGGGTTCCTGATCGGCTCGATCGGGTTGGCTCTTGCCCAGAACAATACCACGACCGCGCGCCCGAAGTCCGTGGCTCCGGCGATCGCCAAGGCGGGATCTGGGGGCGATGTCGTCGCCCGTGTGGGTGAACGCGACATCACCATCGAAGAGGTTCGCGCCTCTCTCGCTGGGCTGGGGCCGGAACGGCAGGCCGCGCTCACACGCGATCCGGCGGCGCTAAGCCAGACGATACGCCTGTTATTGGCCAGCCAGCTCGTCCTGAAGGAAGCGAACGACAAGAAGTGGGCCGATCAGCCCGCAGTCGCTGCGCAACTTGCGAGTCTGCGCGACAGCGCGGTCGCCGAAAGCTATCTTCAGGCGGTGTCTGTTCCGCCGGAATCCTACCCTGCCGATGCGGACGTACAGCAGGCCTATGAGGCCAACAAAACAGCATTCGTCGTGCCTCGCCAGTTCCGCCTGGCACAGATCTTCGTCGCGCTCGAGCCGGACGCCGACAAAGCGAAGACGGATCAGGCGAAGAAGAAGCTCGCAGACGTGCAGTCACGGTTGAAACCGGCGCAGGCGGATTTCGCGGCGATCGCAAAGGAGCTCTCCGATCAGCGCGACACAGCCGAGAGCGGTGGCGAGATCGGTTGGGTCGCGGAAACGCAGGTCCGTCCGGAAATCAAGGATCACGTGATGGGCCTTTCCAAGAACGGCCTGAGCGAGCCGATCAAACTCGACGACGGCTGGCACATCATCAAACTGGTCGATACGAAAGCCGCGACGACACGCTCGCTCGACGAGGTAAAGCCGCTTCTCGTTCAGCGTCTGCGCGAGCAAAGGCAAGAGGTGCTGAAGAGAGAGTATCTGGCACGTCTTCTTGAGCAGAACCCGCCAGCGATCAATGAACTTGCGCTCAGCAAAGTCTTCCCGTCAGCACCGGCAAACTAGCATCATGCGCGACGCACCCAAGCCTGTTTCCATGATCGAAGAGGTCCTTACGGGCCTGCATCGCAGTGGCTACGGTGTTCAGCGCATGCCAGCCAGTTCGCAGCACAGCGTCAGACCCAGCGGATGCAGTCTGATGCTGCAGTTCGGCGACGAGCCCGAAGAGGCGAAGGCGGCCCGTGTCCTGGGATTGACCTGCCAGATCAGCGTTCGCGGCGACATTCCCGGAGAAATCCGCCACTGGGTGGTTCGCCGAAGACTGCGGCCGCGGTCCGGCGATCTGCTGATCAATCTGGAGATCACCATCGTTATGGAAGGCGACATCAGCGCCGCCTTCCTGCGTCACGAGGCGCGCGCCAGCCTCCACACACTCCTGATGTTGCTTGCCGATGCCGCGACGACAATATCCGAACTGCGGCCTCCGCCAGCATCCAGCCGGGTGCCTGCCCCTGTCGTCGTCATTCGTCTGGCCGCAGTCGGCGAGGTCGCGGCCGGACGCAGCGGCCTGCTTCGGCGCGAGGATGGCGTCCATCTCGCCACCAAGGAGGCGCGCCATGCAAGGCTCGCTGTCTGCGACCGTCTGAGCGAGGAAATCCTCCCCGACCTGGCCACTGCCTGTCTGCGTGCATTGGCGCAGTCTCGCGCGTCGAAGAACGAGGGGTACGACATGATCAAGGCGGTGGAAGCGGGTTCGTTGCTTCTTCCCGCCGATGCGTCCGCCAAAGCCAGGCGCAAACTCTTGCGCACCCCCCTATCCACATCACCTAGCCACAATGATCGAAGCACCCGAGGTCGTCATGTCCACCAGTGAAACCACCTATCACGCCGAACCCAAGCTCGCTGCGCGCGAAGACTTGCCCAGCCAGGTTCTGTCCACTGCCACCAAGAACCTATTCGGCGCCGCTTCCGCCTCGCAGGAAGACACCGATCTTGTCACCGGACTGACCCTCGATGCGCTGGGCGATCATCTCAAGGCATGCGGCCTTCGTGTCGAGACCGTACGCGACGGCGAGGTTCGCTTCCTGCGATCGGCAACGAACGGACTTCCCTTCGACATCCGTCCAGGCAATGTCCCTGCTGCGGCTTCCCATCAATTTGTAGACGTCACCTTTGTGGCGCTGTTTGCGGTAAGCGGTACGCTGCCACTCGATCTTCTCAATCGTTGGAACAAGTCGCACAGGTTCGGACGCCTCTTCCTCGATGATTTCGTGCCAGGCAGTACTTTCCTGGTTTTCTGCATGGACGTGTCGGTCGCCGGCGGGGTGATGTCGAGCCACATCCACAATCAGATCGTGCTGTGGGATGGCCTCATCCAGCAACTCATCCCCTGGCTTCGCGAGGAGGTCAGCAAGATCGCCCCTACCGTCGATACCGCATCGAACGTGGCGGATGTCGGCAAGGCCGAGGCGCCCGACGCTTCCGAGGTCGTGGTCAATTGATCCGGAAACGGTGCGATCCGCACGCTTGAGTAGCGCAGGCCCACCGAGCGTCGACCGGTCGGCGATAGTGCGATGCGCCGTGGAACAGGAAGGATGACGAGGATGAAAGCCACCACTGAGAACCGGGAAGCGACAAGGCTTTCCCGCATCGGGTGGTGGGGCAGGGCAATTGCCGGCTCCCTGGGGCTTGTTGGCGGGACAGCAGCCGCAGTGGTGCCCGCCGCTGGGCAGTCGCCAACATACCGATCATCCGAAGCTGCGCCGATCGAATGGCGGGAATTTGCCGCGAAGCTCCAGACGCACCTGCGTGAACGCCTCGCGTCCGATGACGAGGCGACGCTGCAATTCCGGCGTCGTCTCGAAGAGAATGCCAAGGCGGAGGCCCAGCCCGACCTTTTTACGGCCAGGGTCTGGGCCACTCCGGACGGTGTCATAGAACGCCTCGAACTGGAGGGTGGCGACGCTGCTCTTGCCGCCGAATTGCAGGCGCTCCTTGGCGGCCAGAAGGTTGGTGCATCGCCTCCGGCCGACATGCTCCAGCCGCTTCGCATCAAGTTCTCACTTGAGCGCGCTCTCTGAGGGCGGAGGTTGGAAAATGCCGGTGCAGCCAATCCTGCCCAGCGAGAATGGCCGTTCGCACCGTCGCCCGAAACAGGCGCGGCGCCCCTGGCATCGAACGCAGGTTGCACAACAGTCGGATTTCTTTCGTCCATGAAGAAACATGTCATAGACCGTGTTGCTCTCGACCTGGGCCTCGACGAAGCCGGGCTTTCGAAACGTCTTGATCTTTCGGTGAGGGCGCTGCGTGCCTGCAAGCGTCAGGGGTGGACGCCGCTCTACGTGAAGCTCTCGCTCGCGGCACTTCTTGCCGGCATCGATCCCGACAAGGCTTTGGCTGGTCAATCGAGGTTTGAATCGGCTGGGAAAGAGGGCTGCTGATGCGCGGCTTTGGCAGCATGCAGGGACGAAAGGCGATAGCAGCCGCCGTTATGACGTTGTTTTTTGACAGCGCAGCTACCTTTGCTGATCCAGCTGACGCCAAGCTCTCCGATGTTACGAACAACGATCGCGCAATCGCCGCGCCATCTACCAGACGCGCCGAAATCGCCGCAATCATAGATCGAGAAGCCAAGCGGGCCGGAATTCCCTCAGCGATTGCCGAAGCGGTCGTCCATACCGAAAGCGGTTATGTCGAGAGTGTGATCGGGGGAGATGGCGAGATCGGCCTCATGCAGGTTCTCCCGTCGACCGCAAGAATGATGGGCTTTACCGGTTCCCTAACGGAACTCGCGGTTCCCGAAACCAATATCCGATACGGTGTCTCCTATCTCGCGCAAGCCTGGCGACTCGCCGGCAGTGACATCTGCACGGCCGTCATGAAATACCGCGCCGGCCACGGAGAGAGCCGCTTCTCGCACCTGTCGGTCGACTACTGCGTAAAAGTCCGCACAAGGCTGAGCGCACGCGGCTATGCCGTGACGGGCACGGTTCCTGTTGCAACTTTTGGGCGGCTGGCGGGCAAGAGCAAAGGCGGAGGTGGTTGTGGTGGAAAATGTATCGGCGGTACGAGCGGAAGCGCCGATCTGGAAGCCTTCAACAGCAAGATCAACCAGATCATCGTCAAGATCACGGTGAAAGAGATTCCACGGCCGTGACCGGTACACCGGATTGGGCAAACTGATGAACAGCAATCCTGTCATGGGTGAGGAAGAGCCACCGGCTTCGGCCCTGTGGCGCGGAACGGATCGTCGGGTTGTTCAGGCGCCATGCTTGCGGAGAGCTGGTCACAAAGAAACGACGCTTGTCATCAAACGATCAGATGCCCATCCGAAAAATGAGCTACGATAAATCTTCGGCAGGCCCC
This sequence comes from Mesorhizobium sp. EU05-FHT14A09, assembly GCF_058790995.1. Taxonomy (NCBI): domain Bacteria; kingdom Pseudomonadati; phylum Pseudomonadota; class Alphaproteobacteria; order Hyphomicrobiales; family Phyllobacteriaceae; genus Mesorhizobium; species Mesorhizobium sp. EU05-FHT14A09. The sequence continues at coordinate 4,712 of NZ_JBYTDF010000012.1, read as the reverse complement.
TCCATTGGTCGTGAACGACAGCCGCAGGGAGATGTCATGCGCAGCCTGATGCTTGTTTCCTTGGTGATGATTGTGCCGGCCACACCGGCTTTTGCAGATCCCCAGGGCACGTTGCTGCCACGGATCGTGATCGGTGGCGATGCTCCGGATGAGACGTCGGTGGACCGATGCATCGAGGTGGAGATTGGCGGAAACCGCGCCTACAACTGCATCAACGAAAAGCTCCGGCGGCAGGTTGATCGTATCAACCCGAGCGCCAATTTGCCGCCCATCGACGCGCGCTCCGCCGATATCAAGCTCGGCGTGGTCAGCATTCCGGGCGTTCAGCAGCAATACGGCAAGAACTTCGGAAATTCCGTCGTTCCCTACAGGCCGCCACCACCGGTATTCACCCCGCCGTTCGGGCCCCAATGATCAAGCCGGCGTATCCCAGTCGCATGCCCCGCGTGCAAATGACGGGAGGAGCGAGGGGCCATCCGCCAGCACGCCGTCGTCACCTGGCCTTGAGCGAAAAGCGCAGGTTAACTGGCTGAAGCATCTCCGGGGGCGGGGCTTCGCCGATGTTGCCGCGCGTCAGAATGGTCTGCAGGTCCTTGGTCGCCCCCTCATCCTTGAACGCCGTGAACGACACCCGCTCCACACTGCCATCGGGATTGATCCAGGCCCGCACCGTCAGCGCCGCAGGCGGTCCGTCCGACATGCCCGCGTGGATCTTGAGGTAGGTTCGAAACCGCGCGGCAATGCTGTCGTCGCTTGCAACCCATTCCTCGAAACGAAACTTTACCAGCGAAGCGAACTGCATCCAGGAAGGTGGCGCCGCGTTCGGCTTGCGGTAGTCGAGCTTCTGCGCCTGAGTGCCTGAAATCCCGATCGCGCCAAGTCCGCATGCGAGGAAGGCCAGGAGCAAGGCAGCGCGGCGAGAAAACGTTAAGAGGCGGAACAGCATGTCGGAATCGGCTTTCAGTTGGCCAATGGCGATAGACGCTCAGCCTGCCGCACTATCTTTGCAGACAGGTGACACGCGCCGATATCGACGCGGCGCGGTGGGCACGTGAGCCGTTCGCTGCGATCTGTGGTCTGTCATCCTGGCGCACATGCACGCCCTGCCTAGCGAGAAATGATCTGGCCTCCGTAGCACCCACGGCCAGCACCCGGTTGATCATGGTGCGGCGACTGACCACGCCCTGCACCAGTCCGTTGCGATCGAGCACCGGTGCGCCACTGGCGCCGGACCGGACAGGCGAGTCGAGTACGAGGTGTCCCATTTCGCTGCCGCCGAACGAGCTGATTACCCGGGCATTGGCGAGGACGCCGCCGCCTGACAGGAGGCCGGGCAATGCGTCATAACCTGCGGCGAACATCATATCTTCGATGCTGGCCCCGCTGGTGCGTGGGAACACAGCCGCCAGCCCCAGCGTCCTGCGGGTCTTGATGAGGGCAATATCGTATCGGTCGGACACTGCGACCACGCGTGCATCGACCTGCCTACTTTCCTTGGTGATGATCAGACGCGCGCAGTTTTCCACCGCGTGGCGCGCCGTCAGCATATGGCCCGTCTCGTCCACATAGAAGGCCGTACCGGTCAATTGCCGGTTGATGGCGGGCGCCTGCTCCTGCGGCTTTGAAGTCTGCGCCGCCGCCTGCCCGATGGCGAGCGCAAGAAATGCGGCGAGCAGAACAGCTTTCAGGCGGTCGCTGTGCGATCTCGACATCATCGAACCAGGAAAATCTGACGGGGAACGTTTTATTCTGTTCGCTTTATGGCCTCACTGCCAAATGCGCAAGCACGCGTCCTTCAGCCTTCAAGGAAATTCAGCCCGATCTGGAAAGTCCGATATTGCAAGCGAGCACGTGGCTGTGCGGTCGTCTGCAGCGTCGAACATAGGATTCGCACAAGAGCCTCTTTGTCGTGAAATCGTAATCTTGGGTGGCTAGCCTCCAAAGCGTTGTCTGTGTCGCCGACACGGGATTTTGGTAGGGCAGGCGCTCCGGCCTCATCGAAGCTAGAACGGCCACCTGAACTGCACGGGCAGGTGGTGAAATGTGTGGTAGCGGCGAGTTTGCAGTGGACCGAACTGAAACCGTCGCGGTTGGACATCCCTTCGAAGCATCTTCGGCGAGGCCGGTGATCTCGGTTGGCGAACCCTCGGTATCAATGGACCCGACCGATCCTTGCGTCATACGTTCGTGATGGGAATAGGGTTGACGATGCTGAGTTGTGCGGCATTCGCGCAGACGGAGGCGAGTGTCGATTTCGCGATAGCTGCCCAACCGCTTGCGACCGCGCTCGATGCCTACAGCGCAACATCAGGTGTTGAGCTTTTCTACGATGGCGAATTGGCCATCGGCCGGCATTCAAAAGCTGTCGAGGGGCATCTGGCGCCCGATGCGGCGCTGCGCGAACTGTTGGTCGGCAGTGGTCTCGTCGCGCGAGCGACCGGTCCCAACAGCTTTACCATCGCGTCTCGGCCCCCGTCGCGGATAGCTGATTCCAGCCACCAGTCGTATTTCGGCGCGATCCAGGCGCGTGTGGCGCAGGTCCTGTGCGCGCGTCCGCAAACCCGCCCAGGCAAAACAGACGTATTGCTTCGGTTATGGATCGGGCCCTCCGGATTGGTCCAGCGGGCGCAATTGCTCGATGCTCCGGGTGATCGGCTGCTGGAAAACCTGTTCGCGGCGGCACTGGATGGCGTGTCGATTGGCGCTCCACCGCCAGCAGGGTTGCCGCAACCCATTACAATGGTCATCTTTGCCCGCGCTGACGGTGAGGCGTCGGGATGTGCCGACCCTGCGACGACGGCGCGCTGAGATGTGCAAGGCGCGCTGATCGTGAGCAGTTCCAACCGTGAAACGCTCCGTCGATCTTTTCTGCTTGGTTACGAGGAACTGCGTGCGCGGCTGAGCCGACGCCTGGGGTCTGTCGACCTCGCCAGCGACGCGCTGCACGAGACCTGGCTGCGGATCGACAACGCAACCCCGGCCGGGGACGTGCGCAGTCCGAAGCATTATCTGTTGCAGATGGCCTCGAACGTGGCCTTGAAACGCCTGGGTGCCGAGAACCGTTTTGTTACGCTGACAGACGCCAAGATGGCGGTCGGCCTGGTCGACAATGCGCCCGACCCCGAACGTGCCGCCATCGCACGCTCCGAGGTCGAGGCGCTTGCCCGTGCATTGGCGGAACTGACACCGCGTCGTCGCGACATCCTGTTGGCTTCGCGTTTGAACTCGATCCCATTGTGGGCAATTGCCGAGAGCCTGGGTATTTCGCAGCGTCTGGTCGAGATTGAATTGAAACATGCGCTTGCCCATTGTGCGCAACGGCTGCAGCGAAACGTAATAAGGAGATTCGGTCCCAAGCCTTCAGAAGGATCTAAGGCAGAAGAGGACCCGATCTGATGTCCGGTGGCAAGCAGCCACGCCGGGCTTGGTGTGGATAGACGATGGCTACGCATGTTCCCGATAATCCGGCGGTTTTCCTGACGCCAGTGGATCGCGAAGCGCATGACTGGATGACGCGCTTCACGGGTGGCAATGCCACCGCCGCCGATCTGCAGGCTTTCAGGGAATGGTCGGCGCGCGACCCTGTTCATACAGAAGCATTCGCGCGCGCCTGCCGGCTCTGGGAAGCTATCGGTCCGGCGAGTGACCTGTTGAACGGTCGGCAGAGCGCTCATGTTCCGAAGTCAAACAAGCTTGTGGGCCGCCGCGCATTCCTTGGCGGTGCGCTTGCCGCGTCAGCCGCCGCGGCTGCCTACCTCGCCGGGCAGCCGCCGCTTGGCCTCTGGCCGTCGCTGTCGGAACTCGCCGCCGACTATCGGACGGCTCCGGGCGAACAGCGCAGTCTTGTGCTTGCCGGAGGTCCGTCGGTTGAACTGAACACACGCAGCAGCATAGCCCTGAGACCATCTTCCGACGGTGCCGAACGCTTGGAGTTGCTTGGTGGCGAGGCGACGATCTCGACGCGCCCCGGGATGAACGTGGAAGTGATCGCCGGGGAGGGCCGTGTCGCCACGACCGATGCAGTCTTCAACATGCGCTATGAACGCGGCATCGTGTCCACGACCTGTGTGGGTGGCGCACTCGATGTCACCTGTGGCGATCGTTCCGTCCGGCTTCGGCCCGGCGAGCAGGTTGTCTATTCCCCGAACGGTTTGAGGGCCGTGGAGAGGGTGGATCCAGTTGCCGTGACCGCCTGGAAGGATGGCATGCTGGTGTTCCAGTCGACGCCCCTCGACGAGGCTGTCGCCGAGATCAATCGCTACCGATCCGGTGCCATCATCATCACCAGCGCGGCATTGGGGCGGCGCTTGTTCAACGCCCGGTTCCACATCGCAAATGTCGACGGCGTCGTCGCGCAGATACAGCAGGTTTTCGGGGCGTCAGTAACGTCCTTGCCTGGTGGTATCGTTCTGCTCGGCTGATCAAGCGCGGCGAGCTTGTTGTCGGGCTTCGGGGTGAAGCCGGATGGTTGAAGATTTTTTTCGGTCTCGGCCTTCGAGAAGGATCTAGGCAGGGACCGCGGTGCCAGAATGGCAATGCCGGTCTCTGCGTTTCCTCCGTTCTCGTGAGAGCCCCATGTCCGTCCGCCCAGCCGCCCAGCTCGTTTCCATGCACCGCAACATCCGCCACACCGCCCTGCTTGCCGGTGTCAGCCTGGCCGCGCTGCTGCTTTCGGGTCCGCAGGGGCTGGCCCTCGAGCTTGGCGGTACGGC
>NZ_JBYTDF010000011.1:73359-212050 GCF_058790995.1 Mesorhizobium sp. EU05-FHT14A09 | reverse complement strand
GCTCGTCTTCACAACCATCGCAAACATCCCCCTGCTCAACGCAGGGAATCACAACCACCTAATTTTGCAACGGTCCCCTTGCGGGGGAGAAAGGATTTTCAGTTGAGGGGCTTGTGTTTGAGGGACAGAGGACAACAGCCTGCGAGCGGCGTGCCGACAAATCCCCTCTCTTGCGATTTCTAGCATTTAGCTGTGCCGCCCTGACGGGCGTGCTCGCTAAGATGCTGAAATCGCTTTCTCCCCCGCAAGGGGGGAGATAAGAGGCGCCTGCGTCCCCTTCACCCCGGAACCAGCACCTGGGACAACTGCTTGAATTCCCGAGCAGAAAAATCGAGCAGGGCGCGGACGCGGGGATTGTCGCGCATCTCGGCATGCACTCCCATCTGCACGTTTTGCACCGGCTCGGGCTGGCCGGTCTCGATACGGACCAGGCCGTCCTTTAGGTCCGCCACGTAACGCGGCAGCACGCCCATGGCGATGCCGGCTTCCACCGTGGCGATATGCGACTGGACCGAATTCGTGCGCATCAACACCTGGGCGTTGGGCGCCAGCGCCGCCAGCCAATCCCGGTAGCAGACGTGCCCGGCGGCCTGATGCAGCATGACGATGCTGTGTTCGGGGCAGCCCGCTTCGATATCGGGCAGCCCCATGCGCTCGAGATAGGCGCGCGATGCGTAGAGCCCGTAGGCGACCTCCGCCACCTTGCGCACGACCAGGTCTTCCTGCTCGAACTTGCCGAAGCGGAAGGCGATGTCGGCTTCATGGCGCGACAGGTTGAAGACGCGCGTGTCGTTGAGCAGTTCGACCGACACCAGCGGATGCAGCGCTGCGAACCTTGCGACGATCGGCGCGATCAGGAAATCGGCGAGCCAGTCGAGGCTGGTGACCACTATGGGGCCTTCGAGACCGGTGTTGCGGGAAGCGATGCGCCGCTCGATGGAGAGCGCGCCTTCCTCCATCAGCGACAGGCTGTCGAAAAGCGCGGCGCCGAGCGTCGTCGGCTTCAACCCTTCGAGGCTGCGGTCGAAGAGGTTGACGCCGATCTTGCGCTCGAAGCTTTCCAGCCGGCGCCCGACGGTGGGCTGGCTGACGCCGATGGCCCGCGCCGCCGCGGTCAGCGAGCCATGCCGGGCGATGGCGAGCGCCAGTTTCAGGTCATCCCAATCCATATGATCTCCGTAAAGCAGCAAGGCGGCATACAGAATTGTAGGGGGGCGCTGCGAAATTGTTAGGTGTGAGGCGCAAGATCACCGCGTTAACGGTCGGCAAAATGCATCTGCACGGAGCATGACATGTCGGCTGACACATCCAGGCACGCGGTTGCGCCGGAAAAGAGCGGCCTCGCCGCGGAACGGAGCCATACGGCTCCGGTCATGGCGCTGCTTGCCTTCGCCCATCTGATCATCTCGATCGACTATACGATCGTGTTCGTGGCGCTGCCCGAGATCGGCGGCAGCCTCGGCTTCTCGGCGCAGTCGCAGCAATGGATCATCAGCGCCTTCGTCGTCCCTTATGGCGGGCTGCTCATGCTCGGTGGGCGCGCCAGCGACCTGCTTGGACGGCGGCGCATGTTCATGCTCGGCCTGCTGCTGTTTGCCGTCGCTTCCCTTGCCGGCGGGCTTGCCGGCAATTCCGCCGTGCTGCTTGCCGCCCGCGCGGTCCAGGGCATCGGCGGTGCCTTCCTGTTCCCGGCGACGCTGTCGCTGATCAACACGCTGTTCCATGAGGGGCCGCAGCGCAATCGCGCCATCGCCATCTGGGCCGGCGTCGGCGGCAGCGGCATGGCGCTCGGCGCCCTGCTTGGCGGCGTGCTGACCGAGACCTGGGGCTGGCGCGCGGTGTTCTTCGTGGTTGTGCCGCTGTCGCTGGTCGGCATCGCCCTGTCGCTTCTGCTGATCCATCCGGACCGGCATCCGGCGCAGGCCAGGCATTTCGATCTTCCCGGCGCCACCACCGCGACGGCTGCGATAACGCTGCTGGTGTTCGGGCTCGTCCAGGGGCCGGAATCAGGCTGGGCTTCGATGCAGATCGTGGCCAGCCTGGCCGCGGCAGCGGTGCTGTTCGTCATTTTCGTTGCCGTCGAGTATCGCAGCCGCGATCCGCTGCTGCCGTTGCATCTGCTGAAGAACCGCAACCTGACGGCAGGCATCGCCACCATCCTGCTCTATGCGATCACCTTCGGCTCGGTGCTGTATTTCCTGACCATCCATTTCCAGCTCGTGCTGCGCTACAGCGCCCTGCAGACCGGACTTGCCTATCTCGTGCCATATGCAGGGATCTTTGTCGGCTCGTCGATCGGCGGCACGCTGGCTTCGCGCCTCGGCGTGCGGACATCGCTGATCGGCAGCCTGGTCGTCGGGCTGGCCGGGACGCTGATGTACTGCGCCGTGCTGACCGCGGACAGCATGTTCCTGACCCTGCTGCCGTCGCTGCTGATCCTCAGCCTCGGCATGGGCGCCGTCTTCACCATCATGTTCGCCGCGGTGGCGACCGATGTCCTGCAACGCGAACAGGGCATCGCCTCGGGTCTCGCTTCAACCGCGCAACAGATCGGCTATGCGCTCGGGCTGGCGATGCTCGTGCCCGTCGCCAACGCGCCGGTCGGCGACCTCGCCGGCGCGCTGCGCCTGGCGGCGACGGCGCAAGGCCTGCGCGATGCAATCCTTCTCATCTGCCTCGGCATCGTGCTGATGATCGTGGTGGCGTTGAATTTCCGCCGGCATCGGGGGCAGTAGGGCAGTAGGGGATAAGGCATTGGGCAGCAGGCGATTTCGCCGCTGCCCTTTTTCATTCCCCTACTGCCTTACTCCCCTACCTTCAGGGCACGAGCTCCGCCCGGGTTTCGCCGAGCAGGGCCATGCCACCCAGACGGCCGAGCTCGTCCGAACATTTCGCGCTCCGGCCATAGCAGCAGAAGGCGACCGCCACGCGATCGGAAAGCGGACCGATGTGGGGCAGTCCCGTCTTGCCGTAAGTGGTCATGCAGGGCACCACGCGGCGTTCCTCGAATGTGAGGTCGCTAATGCGCTCGATGATCTGCGTCTCGAGCCGGTCGGCCACGGGTAGCGATCCGCCCGAGCGGAACCAGTCCCTGATCTCCGCCTCGTCTTCGAGCACGACATCGACCGGATCGCCGCCGAGCTTCAGCCAGTAGTGGCCGTCGGGATAGAGCACCGGCGGCAGGATATAGGGATCGTCGCCCTTGGGGCCGATGCAGAGTATGGACGGCATGCCGGCGAGGCGCTGGACCTCGGCCGCGTCAAGCCTGAACAAGGCCACCGTTCGCCCATAGACGGTCGCGCCGAACGACCTGCCGAGCAGCGACTGGGTGTGCCCGCCCGCGGCGACGAGAACACGCTCGGCATCGAGATCGCCCGCTCGCGTGCGGATCGTCACACCCGAACCATGTTCGGAAATCCCGAGGACGGCTTCGTTTACGATCCTCGCCCCCGCGCGTTCGGCCGCGATCGTCTGCGCCCGGACCAGGCGGCGCGGGCTGATGTATCCGGCATCCCGGGGTTCGAAAAATCCCAGCATGCCGGTCGTCGATTTCAGGAAGGGAAAGCGTTCCGTCAGTGTGGTGCCGCCATAGGCCTCGCAGGCAATTCCGGCCGCGGCGGCGATGTCGCCGATCGACGTGACGTCGGGGTCCTCGGCGAGGCCGACATGCAAGGCCCCGGCCTGGTGATAGAAGGCCACGTCGCTTTCCGCGGCAATTTCGTCATAACGCGACAGCGCAGCGCAGTTCATCTGCAGCCAGAAGGGATCATGATCCAGCCGCCGCGTGATCCGGCCTTCATCATAATGGCTGCCGAAGACGCCATCATGGCGCGCAAGATCGGCCGGTTCATCCGGTCCGATCAGTGCAACGTCGTGCCCCATCTTCGACAGGTGGCGCGCGGCGGCAGAGCCGATCAGGCCCCGTCCGATCACCGCAAGTTGGGTCGTTCTGCTCACGAGCGGCTCCTGTATTAACTAAGGCAGTAGGCAGTGGGCAATGAAAAAGGGCAGCGGCGAAATCGCCTGCTGCCCTTTGTCGTTTCTCTACTGCCGACTGCCTATTGCCTCAAAATCAGCGCACCCGGCGGCGCTCCGAGGCCGGCTGGAAGGCGATGCGGGAATGATAGGTGCAGTACGGGCCGCTTTCGCCGGCGTCGTTGCCGCAGAAGTGGAACTCTTCGGTCAGCGGGTCGCCGTTGGGCCACTTGCAGGTGCGTTCGGTCAGCTCGGTGAGCTGCAGGCGCCGCGAGATCGGCACCACCACGTTTTCGACCGGGCGCAGATAGTGGCGCGCCACCGGCTCGGCATCAAACTGCACCTGCAGCGCGGTCGCGCCAACCGATGCGGTGACATGGCGATGGCTGGTGCTGGCGGCGGCGCGTGTCGTCGACTTCGACGCCGAGGCGCCGCTGTTGGCAGCCGGTGCCTTCTTCTGGCGTGCAGGTGCCGCCGTCGTGCGGCCACGACCGGACAGCTTCAGCCGGTGTACCTTGCCAATGACCGCATTGCGGCTGACCCCGCCGAGCTGTGCCGCGATCTGGCTTGCGCTCAGACCCTCCGACCACAGTTTCCTCAAGAGTTCTACTCGCTCGTCAGTCCAGTTCATAAGACCGCGCTCCTTTGAACCGTCCGGTGGTTTCGGAATCCAAAATCGTTCCGGCTCGCGCCGGGCGGGCACCACATATCTGGGGTGATTGGATCCGCCGTACGAAATCTAGCTATTTCTCATTCACAATTACCGATGCGCTGACTCGGTGACAAGAGTCCCGGATGCAACACGAATCGGATTTCGCAGTTTTCCCCAACTTGCCTGTGCCAGCGGTTTCGACATTCAAAATTCCGCTAGCCGGAACAGGTTGGTCCAGGCGGTGCTGTAAAAGAGCTTTTCGTTGACTTCATGGCCGAAAAACACGATAAGCTGCCGGTAGCCGCCGCTTGGGCGGCTTTTATTTTTTCAGTACCGGAGCAGCATATAATGAGCGGTTCGGCGCTTTACGAGACCTTTGCCCGCGCACCCCTGGCTTTCGAGCGAGGAGAAGGTTCCTGGCTGGTGACGGAAAAGGGCGACCGATATCTCGATTTTGCTGCCGGCATTGCCGTCAATTCGCTGGGCCACGGTCATCCGCACCTGGTGGCGGCACTGAAGGACCAGGCCGACAAGCTGTGGCACGTCTCCAATCTCTATGAGATTCCCGGACAGCGCCGCCTTGGCGAACGCCTGGTCGAGTCGACCTTCGCCGACAAGGTGTTCTTCACCAATTCGGGCGCCGAGGCGCTGGAATGCGCGATCAAGACCGCGCGTCGCTACCAGTTCGTCACCGGCCATCCCGAGCGCTTCCGCGTCATCACCTTCGAGGGCGCCTTCCACGGCCGCACGCTGGCGACCATCGCTGCCGGCGGACAGGCAAAATATCTGGAAGGTTTCGGCCCCAAGGTCGATGGTTTCGACCAGGTGCCGTTCGACGACATCGAAGCCGCCGAAAAGGCGATCACGCCGGAAACCGCGGCGATCCTGCTCGAGCCGCTGCAGGGCGAGGGCGGCATCCGTCCGTTCCCGCTGCAGTCGCTGAAGCGGCTGCGCCAGCTGTGCGACAAGCACGGCCTGCTTTTGATCTTCGACGAAGTCCAGTGCGGCATCGGCCGTACCGGCAAGCTGTTCGCGCATGAATGGGCAGGCGTGACGCCGGACCTGATGGCGATCGCCAAGGGCATTGGCGGCGGCTTCCCGATGGGCGCCTGCCTGGCCACCGACGACGCCGCGCGCGGCATGACCGCGGGCGTGCACGGCACCACTTTCGGCGGCAATCCGCTCGCCATGGCTGTCGGCAACGCCGTGCTCGACGTCGTGCTGGAAGACGGCTTCCTCGAAGAGGTCGGCCGCAAGGCGCTGCTGTTCAAGCAGGGGCTGGCGGCCGTGGCCGACGAGTTCCCGGACGTCATCGAAAGCGCGCGTGGCGACGGGTTGATGCTCGGCATCAAATGCGCCATGCCCAACGGCACGGTCAACGGCGCCCTGCGCGACCAGCAGCTGCTGGCGGTGCCGGCCGGCGACAACGTCATCCGCCTGCTGCCGCCGCTCACCGCCACCGAAGACGATATCCGCGAATGCCTCAAGCGTCTGCGTGCCGCCGCGAAGGGCCTGTCGCAAGCCGTCGCGGCCGCGGCGAAGTGACCGGACGATAGTATGAGCCTTCGTCACTTCACCGATCTGTCCACCGTTTCCGCGACCGACCTGCGCGCCATGCTCGACGATGCGTCGGCGCGCAAGGCCCGCCTCAAGGCCGGCGAGCGCTCGAAGCCGCTCGACGGCAAGGTGCTGGCCATGATCTTCGACAAGCCCTCGACGCGCACCCGCATCTCCTTCGATGTCGGCATGCGTCAGCTCGGCGGCGAGACGATCATGCTGACCGGCACCGAGATGCAGCTCGGCCGTTCGGAATCCATCGCCGACACCGCCAAGGTGCTGTCGCGTTACGTCGATGCGATCATGATCCGCACCACCGCGCACAGCCGCCTGCTCGAGCTGACCGAGAGCGCCACGGTCCCGGTCATCAACGGCCTGACCGACGACACCCATCCGTGCCAGCTGATGGCCGACATCATGACCTACGAGGAACATCGTGGGCCGGTGGCCGGCAAAACCTTCGCCTGGACCGGCGACGGCAACAACGTGCTGCATTCGCTGGTCGAGGCCTCGGCGCGTTTTGCGTTCAACCTGAACGTCGCGGTGCCGGAAGGCAGCGAGCCGGAGCAGAAATTCGTCGACTGGGCCAAGGGGCATGGCGGCAAGATCCGCTTCACCCGTTCGGCCGAGGAAGCCGTCGACCAGGTCGACTGCGTCGTCACCGATACCTGGGTCTCGATGGGCCAGGAGCATCGCGCGCGCGGCCACAACGTGTTCGTGCCCTACCAGGTCAACGCCGCGCTGATGGCCAAGGCCAAGCCCGATGCCTTGTTCATGCACTGCCTGCCGGCGCATCGCGGCGAGGAAGTGACCGACGAGGTGATCGACGGCCCGCACTCCGTGGTGTTCGACGAGGCCGAGAACCGGCTGCATGCGCAGAAGGCCGTGCTGGCCTGGTGCCTCGGCGCGTGATCGCTGCGGCTTGATACCAGAGCGTTTCCGTTTTTCACGGAAACACGGAAACGCTCTAACTTTTGTTTTTGTGCAATTCCGGACGGAAAACCGCTACGCACTTTTCTTGGAATTGCTCGCAGCAGGCCCCGCAAAAGTGTCCACGGTTTTGCGATCAGGGCCTGCGACTTGATACGACGCAGTGTGATGCCTATCTCCCGGGCATCACGCAAATTGTTGGCGCTGGAAGGCATGCTCCAAAAAGGGCGGTTGTGCCGCGCCGGGAGACTTTGTCATGTTGGATACGACCATTTTGACTGAACACGGAATGACTGAAACGGGGCTCAAACTCGGTGAATTCGGCCATGCCGGCGACGACCATGTCGTGCCGTTCGAGGTTGGCCCGCTCGACGTGCGCGGCCGCGCCGTGCAGCTCGGGCCGATGCTCGACGCCATCCTGTCGCGCCATGATTACCCGGAGCCGGTCGCCCGTCTGCTGGCGGAAGCCTGCGTCGTCACCGTGCTGCTCGGCACCTCGCTGAAGTTCGAAGGCAAGTTCATCCTGCAGACCCGCACCGACGGGCCGGTGGATATGCTGGTCGCCGATTTCTCGACGCCGAATGCGCTGCGCGCCTATGCCCGCTTCGACGCCGACAAGCTGGCGGCGGCGACCGCTGCCGGCGACGTGACGGCCGAGGCCCTGCTGGGTTCCGGTGTGCTCGCGCTCACCATCGACCAGGGCGCCTACACGCAGCGTTACCAGGGCATCGTCCAGCTCGACAAGACCTCGCTGGAAGAGGCCGCGCGCACCTATTTCAGGCAGTCGGAGCAGATCCCGACCGACCTGCGACTGGCCGTCGCCCAGATGGTGCTGCCGGGCGGGCGCAAGCAATGGCGCGCCGGTGGTCTGCTCGCGCAGTTCCTGCCCGAGGCGCCGGAACGCATGCGCGTGCCGGACCTTCCGGGTGGCGACGGTGACACCGCCGAGGCCGTGCTCGATCCGATCGACAATTCCTGGCAGGAATTGCTGGCGCTTCTGGCAACCGTCGAGCCGGCCGAACTGATCGACCCGACGGTCGGCACCGAGCGGCTGCTTTACCGCCTGTTCCACGAGCATGGCGTGCGCGTGTTCGACGAGGTCCGCGTCGCCGATCAGTGCTCCTGCTCGTCCGACAAGATCCGCGGCATTCTTGAAGGCTTCACCGCCCAGGAGATCAAGGACAGCACGGAAGAGGGGCACATCCGCGTCGAATGTGAGTTCTGCTCGACACGCTACGAGTTCGATCCGGCCAACTTCACGGCCGTCGAATGACGACGGATGGCTCCGCGCTCGTGCTGCGCGGACCGACCGATACAGAAAAGGCGACCCTCGAGGGTCGCCTTTTTTGCTGGGAGGCAGTGCTGCGGTTATCGCGCGGCGATCACACTTGCGATCACGCCGGTGGCGATGCCGACCAGCAGATAGTCGTTGCCGGCACGCACCCAATGCTGACCGGGGCCGGGACGGTGCAGGCCATAGCGGCTGTAGTCCTTCATGCCCTTCGCGCCGCGCCAGCTGTCGTAGCGCTGGCCGTTCTTCCAGCGGTGCTTGACCACCTGCTTGGTGATGACCTGTTTCTTGACGATGACGCGTTCGTTGACGACGCGGTGGTCTTTCCGGACCGGTTCCCGGTACTGCGCCGAGATCACGTTCGAGTCCGGAGCGCTGGGAACCGCGATCGGCGCGGCAAGGCCCTGCAGGCTCGATGCCGCAAGCATCGAAACCGCCAGACCGGAGAGAAGAAGACGTTTCATCTGTGTGACTCCTCATGTGTTCACACAAGGAGGATTAGGGCTCGAAACATGAACCAAAACTGAATGGTGACATTACAATTATGTAATGAATTCAGCACGTTATATTATGCATTGCGAATGGACCGGTTTTCGCAAAGCGGCTTTCCGCACTGGCCGGGGACAGCACGGAAAGCCGGAAGCATCCTTCACATGTGATCGCGTGGGATGCGTGCGCTGCGCTCGCGTTCGAACACGATGGTGCCGTCATGCATGGCCTGCATGTGCTCGGAGGTGATCCACTCCGTTTCGGTGCAGGACAGCCTGATGACGCTGCGGGTCCGGGTTTCCCAGCCCTCGCGGGCAACAAGGCTTTGCATGGTGATTTCGGCCGTCATCGACAGCGGATCTCCCGGCACGATCGACCAGACCTGTTCGGTGGTGTCACGAGCGCTCAGCCCGTTGCCGGGATGACGGTTGAGGCCGGTGTCCTCGCGGACCCGGTAGCGGGTGACGCCGTTCAGCATGTCGCGCTCGACGACGCGGCCGGCCGAGCCTTGTTCGAGCGTTTCATAGCGCGGCAGCGGATCGGGATTGGCCGGCTCCGGCACATCGATGCGGCGGTGTTCGCCAAGCAGCGGCAGGCTCAGTTCGATGGATGAAAGGCCGATATCCAGCGTGGCGTCGTAAGGCGGCGGCAGGATCATCGGCCAATAGGCGCTCGACAGCGACAGCCGGATGCGATGTCCCGGTCCGAACCGGTAGCCGCAGGCGTCGAGCACCAGCTCCACCTCGACCGTTTCGCCGGGCTGCAACGCCTTCGGTTCGGCGTTGCCGTCGCGATGCGCGAGATTGAGCACGCCGAAGGAGACGCGGGTGGCGGTGCCGTCGGCATGCACGTCCACCAGCCGCGCGGCCAGGTTGGCAAGCGGTGCGTCGCTGGACAGCCTGAGCTTCAGCACCGGCTGGCCGAGGATGACGCATTCCTGCGTCAGGACCTCGGTCTCGAATGTCAGCGAACCGGCGTCGTCAAGGCGCTGGTCGCCCGCCATTTCCGTGTCCGGCTTGAGGGTGAAGAATTCGCCGGCTGCCGTCCCGGTGTCCAGTGGCGAGTTGAGCAGGGCATTGCCGCCGGTACGCTGCGCCGGATCGTGCTCCAGCCGCCCGCCGGCACCGATTGCCAGCGTCATGGTTTCGGGCTCGCTCCATGCATCCTTGGCGATCCAGAAGCCGGGATCCGCCTCGCGCCAGCGCGCCGGACGCGGGCCGTCGAGGATGTAGGCGCGCACCTGCGGCACGGCATCAGTGCCGTTGTGCTCGCCGCACAGCCAGCGGCGCCACCAGGCGACTGCTTCGGCATGGAAATCGGCGCGCGGCTTCGGATAGGCGAAATGCGGATATTTGTGCACCCACGGCCCGACCAGCGCCTTGGCCTTGGCGGGCATGCCGGCCACGGCTTTCAGCGGCGTGTTGCGGTAGCCGTCGGCCCAGCCGGAGATCACCAGCGCCGGAACCGGGAAGCCGTCGAAATCCTCGCCGATCGAGCCATGCTTCCAGAAGTCGTCGCGGCGCTGGTGCGACAGCCATTCCTCCATGAAGAAGGGCTCCTGTTCCAGCCGCTCCAGCCACATGGCGCGCCAGCGCTCGCCGACGATCTCGGGGTCGGGCGAGCGCGACTGGTAGGCGCTCATCGTCGCCGCCCAGGAAAGCTGCGCCGACAGATGCGTGCCGTTCTTGTAGTGGATATCGTCATTGTAGCGATCGACGGTGGAGGCGATGGAGATCACCGCCTTCAAGGCAGGCGGCTTCAGCGCCGCCACCTGCAGGCAGTTGAAGCCGCCCCAGGAAATGCCCATCATGCCGACGCTGCCGTTCGACCACGGCTGGGCTGTGATCCAGTCGATCACCTCGATGGCATCGGACAGTTCGCGCGGCGTGTATTCGCCGTCGATGACGCCGTCGGACTCGCCGCTGCCGCGGATATCGACGCGCACGCCGGCGATGCCGGCGGCAGCGAAGGCGGGATAGTTGGATTCGTCCCGCGGCGCGGTGCCGTTGCGCTTGCGATAAGGCAGGAATTCCAGCACGGCAGGCACCGGCGCAGCCTTGCCGGCTTCGTCCGGCATCCAGATGCGCGCGGCCAGCCGCGTGCCGTCCTTGAGGACGATCCACTCGTTCTCGATGACATGAAAGTTCTTATTCGACATGCAACCAACCATGAAAGTGCCGGCGGTACGCGGCGCGCACCGCCATTGTTATTACGCAGGAAGATCAGTCCGGTCTCAGCCTTGGAGCCAGACCCGGCTGGCGATACGGCCGTTGGAGAGGTCATTGCCGATGTCGTCGACGAAACCCTTCAGTTTCTTCGACGAGGCGTTCAGGTAATCGTTGAACACCGGCAGGATCAGGCCGCCTTCGTCGTGCACCGTCACCGCCATCTGGCGGTAGAGGGCGCGGCGCTTGGTCTCGTCGAGCTCGCCACGCGCCTCGGCGACCAGCTTGTCGAAATCGGGACGCTTGAAGCGGGTGTCGTTCCATTCCGCATTCGACACATAGGAGGTGGAATAGCGCGCATCCTGCGTCGGACGTCCGCCCCAATAGGAGGCGCAGAACGGCTTCTTGTTCCACACTTCCGTCCAATAGCCGTCGCTCGGCTCGCGCTGCACGTCGAGCTTGATGCCGGCCTTGGCCGCGCTGATCTGGAAAAGCTGTGCGGCATCGACCGCGCCGGGGAAGGCGGCATCCGAGGTGCGCAGCAGGATCGGCCCGTCATGCCCGGACTTCTTGTAGTGGAACGCCGCCTTGTCCGGATCGTATTGGCGCTGTTCGATGTCGGTCGGTGCCAGCGCGTAGCTGCCATTGATCGGATAGTCGTTGCCGATGGTGCCGAAGCCGCCCACCACCTGCTTGAGGATCGCCTCGCGGTCGATCGCCAGTTTCAGGGCCATGCGCAGGTCGCTGTTGTCGAAAGGCGCGGTGTCGCAATGCATGAGGAAGGCGTAGAAACCCTTGCTCGGCGTGCGCAGGATCTCGACCTCCGGCAGCCGCTTCAGCAGCGGCACGACCTTCGGCTGCACGACATTGATGAAGTCGACCTGTCCTGAGCGCAACGCGTTGATACGCGCCGTCAGGTCGTTCATCACGGTAATCTCGACGGCATCGACATAACCGCGGTCCTGGCGCCAGTCATCCTTGTTGCGTTCGAAGGCGGTGCGTATGCCCGGCTCGAACTTCACCAGTTTGTACGGGCCGGTGCCGACCGCCGCGCTGGGGTTGTCGTTGCCGCCATTCGGCTGGATCTGCAGATGATAGTCGGTCAGCACCAGCGGCAGGTCGGCATTGCCTTCCTTCAGCGTGATGACCAGGTTGCCGGCCTTGTCCTCGATCCTGTCGATGCCGGTCAGAAGGCCGAGCGCGCCCGATTGCGACTTGGGACCGGCATGGCGCTGCAGCGTGGCAACGGCGTCGGCGACCGTCAGCGCCTTGCCGTCATGGAAACGCACGTCCTTGCGGATCTTGAAGGTCCACACTTTCGCATCCGGCGAAGGCGACCAGGATTCCGCCAGCGAGGGCACGGCCGCGCCGGTCTTGGGATCGGACTCGACCAGCGTGTCGCCCCAGCAATGCGCGATCACGAACAGCACGCTTGCCGATGCCAGCGCCGGGTCGAGCGCATCGGCGGAAGCGCCGCCCTCGAGGCCCATGCGCAACGTGCCGCCGCGCACCGGCTCCTCGGCCATCGCCGGCAGTGCAAAGGTCCCGGCCGCGGCCGACAGGCCAAGCAGCGTGCCGCCCTGAAGGAAGGTGCGGCGCGAGAGGTTCAACGTGTTGCCGAGCTTGATCATTGGGTCCCCATTTATTGGAGCCGCCGGAAATGGCGCTCGGCAGCGATAATGATCTGCGCCGAGGTCTGTGCAATTTCGCGCGTTGACGCTGCTTTAAGCGAGTTTACACTGTTAGCTGGCGGTTAATTCCGACCCCATCTCGCAAGACACCCACGGATGCACGACGCCTCGCTTAACTTCACAGCCAACCTCAAATTCGCGTGCAGCACCCGGCGCTCGATTTCCGACCTGTGCCGCGTCATCGGCGTCAACAGGCAGCAGTTCAACCGCTATCTCAATGCCGGCACTTTGCCCTCGGCGCACAACCGGCTGCGGATCGCCGCCGCCTTCGGGCTCGATCCGTCAGATTTCGACCTGCCCCTCTCGGCCTTCCAGCGAAAGCTGACGCAGAAGAGCCGCCCGGCCATGGACGCCGGGCCGTTGGACGACGCCTTTCCCGGCGACCTGCGGGCGCTGCGGCCGCATCTCGGCTTCTACCAGACCTGGCACGTATCGCTTTCCTGGCCGGGCCAAGTCGTGTGCTCCTGTGCCCATATGCGTGAGAGGGACGGCCAGGTTGTCGTCACGACGCTGGAGCGCATCTTCGATCCCGAGCGTGGCATTTCCCAGCGTTCGCGCTATGTCGGCCTCGCCGCCTACCAGCGCCAGCGCATCTTCCTGACCGAACTGACCCGAGGCGAAGCGCCGACGTTCGGGCAGACGATCCTGATGCCGTTCGAACTGCACCAGCGCCGCTATCTTCGCGGCCTGACCATGGGCATCTCCTGGCGCAACAACAACATGCCCTACGCAACCCGCACCATCTGGCGTCATCTCGGCACCACCGCGAACAAACGCAACCTGCTGTCCGCCTGCAGCGTCTATGCGCCGACCTCCGCCAGCCTGCCGTCGGCGGTTGCGTCTTTCCTGGCCGACACCCAGCCCTTCACGGCCGCCACCACGTCATTGTGAGGCGGTGACGCCCTGGCCAGCGGTCACTAGTGCATCGTCTCGCTGGCATGTTGCCGGCCAGCCGACTATTGCTGTGGGCTGCCGGAAGCGAGGCCGGCAGAAACAGAGCAATTTTCAGGCACAGGTTTTTCATGATCAGCAAGATTTTCATAGCCGCGGCGGCTTCCCTGCTGGCGGTCTCCGCAGCCAGCGCCCAGTCCTGCCAGAAGAATTTCAAGGTCGTGGGCGTGCCGTCGATAACGGCCGTCAGCTACAAGAGCTCCGGCGTCCTGCCGAAAACCGACGCCAAGAAGGCGCTGGACAATGCCCATCGCGCCATGCTGGCCGAGGGCTTCGAGAACATCAAGGTCGACAAGGCGATGGGCTCGCTGACCGCCAAACAGGAAACCTCCGGCTCCGGCCGCGAGCAGACGCTGCGCGTGGTCGTGCGCAAGTCCGGCAAGGGCAGCAAGATCGATGTGGTGTTCATGGTGCAGGCCGGCCAGATCGCTCCCGAAGGCGTCACCCGCGACTCCATCTGCCGCCTCATCGCGGACGCTGCGGGCTAAGGTTGCGCTCCTGCCTTCTCCCCTTGTGGGAGAAGGTGCCCGAAGGGCGGATGAGGGGTGTTGGACGGAGCGCGGCTCTCCAAACGATCCGCGCCTAGTTTCGATCCGCCTCGTTTCTTCCAGCACCCCTCATCCGTCTCGGCGCTGCGCGCCGATCCCCCTTCTCCCACAAGGGGAGAAGGGGGCAGCCCGCTCACTTCCCGCCGTCCTGCATCAGCGTCAGCATATCCGTGAACAGCGCGTGCCAGTCGGCTTCCTTCAGGTTGATCAGGCCGAGCGCCCTGAGCAGGAAGGCGCCTTCGCCGGCCAGGAAGGCGACGGCGATCTGGCGGTCCGCCGGCCTGGACAGGTCGAGCCGTCCGAGGAAGCCGTTGTACCACTCCCGGCTTTCCGCAACCCGCTCGGGTGCTTTCAGCAGCGCCGTCATCATGACGGCGGAGCGCGAGTGCTCTTCCTCATCCTCGTCGCGCGTCACCGAAAGATGCGCCCGGATCATCGCCTGCGCCGACGGATTGGGCCCGGCTTCTTCCACGACCTTGGTTTCATAGGCATCCGCCCAGCGCGCGATCATCGCACGGATCAGATTGTCCTTGGTGCCGAAGCAATATTGCACGCCGCTCTTGGTGATGCCGGCGGCTTTCGCCACCGCGTCGAAGCTCAGCCCCGATGCGCCGAGTTCGGTCACCACCGTCTCGGCGGCGTCGAGCACCTTGTCGCGGTCGATGCTGCGCGGTCTTCCTGACATCTGACCCCTTCCATTTCAATACGATCGTATTTATATGCATGGCTGTGGCCGTTCAAGGCCGCGATTGAACGTATACTGAAGGAAGCCATCATGTCCCCGTCCAACCGCTGGCTGGTTCTGGCCATCGTGTCGAGCGCGCTGTTTCTGATCGTCATCGACATGACGGTGCTCTACACCGCACTCCCCACGCTGACGCACGATCTCAGGGCGACGGCGACGGAAAAGCTCTGGATCGTCAACGCCTATCCGCTGGTGGTCGCCGGCCTGCTGCCGGGTGTCGGCACGCTGGGCGATCGGCTCGGCCACAAGCGCATGTTCCTGGCCGGCATCGTCGTGTTCGGCCTCGCCTCGCTCGGCGCCGCCTTCTCCCCGACCTCGGCATGGCTGATCGCGGCGCGGGCGCTGCTCGCCCTGGGTGCCGCCATGATGATGCCGGCCACCCTGTCGCTGATCCGGCTGACCTTCACCGACGAGAAGGAACGCGCCTTTGCCATCGGCGTCTGGGCGGCCGTCGCCTCGGGCGGCGCCGCTTTCGGTCCGGTGGTCGGCGGCGCGCTGCTGGAGCATTTCTGGTGGGGTTCGGTCTTCCTGATCAATGTGCCGGTGGTGCTCATTGCATTGCTGGCCGGCGCGACCCTGCTGCCCAACCGGCCAGGCAACAGCAGCCATCCCTGGGACCTGGTCGGCTCGATCCAGATCATGGTCGGCCTGGTCGGCCTGACCTATGCCATCAAGGAGCTCGCCAAGCGCGATCCGTCATGGGCCATCGCCGCGCTCGCCTTTGCCGTCGGTCTCGTTGCCATGATCGTCTTCGTGCGCCGCCAGCTCGCCAGCCGGACCCCGCTGATCGACTTCTCGCTCTTTGCCGATCCGCGCTTCTCGGCCGGTGTTGCCACCGCCATGGTCGCGTCGGCGGCCCTGATCGGCGTCGAGCTTGTGTTCAGCCAGCGCCTGCAGCTGGTGCTTGGTCTCTCGCCGCTGCAGGCCGGCCTGATCATCCTGCCGATCCCGCTCGCCGCCTTCATTGCCGGCCCTCTCACCGGCCTGGCCCTGCCGCGTGTCGGTGCCGTGCGCGTGCTGTGGTCCTCGCTGCTGCTGGCCGGGGCGATGCTCGTCGCCTATCTGCTGACCTACCAGGGCGCGACCTTCCTGTGGCTGGGCACGCTGTCGCTGATGGGCTTCGGCTTCGGCGCGGCCATGACGGCGGCCTCCAGCGTCATCATGCTGTCGGCACCGGAAGAACGCGCCGGCATGGCGGCCTCCATCGAGGAGGTGTCCTTCGAGCTTGGCGGCGCGCTCGGCATCGCCTTCCTCGGCTCGTTGATGTCGGGGCTCTACACCTATGCCATGGTGCTGCCGCAAGGCATTGCCGCGCAGGCGGGCGACAGCCTCGATGAAGCGTTGCTTGTCGCCGAGCGGCTGGCGCCGGCCGAAGCGCAGACGCTGACCACGCTGGCAGGGGCTGCCTTCGACCAGGCCTTCTTCGGCGTCATCGCCGCCGCCGCCACGCTGCTGGTTCTTGTCAGCCTGGTGATCTGGCGGCGGACGGCGACGGCGTGAGGCATCGAAGCTGCGTTTCTCGCCCCGTTTACGGGGGTGAACAGCGTTCCGCGAAGCGGACGAAAAGCCAACGACTTGGCTTTTCGAGTGATGAACGCCCGGAGCGATGGCGAAGGGCCGGCCCGGCAGGGCAGTGAGGGGCAGGAGCCCGCTTTCGTCGACTTGATGCTGCCCCTCATCCGGCCCTTTGGGCCACCTTCTCCCCGTGAACGGGGAGAAGGATCTCCCTCAATTCACCACGCGCCTGGCGTTCGGCAGATCGAGCGAGAACGCCGGGATGGCGATGTCGAACTGCTCGCCGTGCGCATTGCGCATCGTGTAATGCCCGACCATGATGCCGGACGGCGTCGAAAGCGGGCAGCCTGACGTGTATTGGTAGGTGTCGCCGGGGTTCAGTTCCGGCTTTTCGCCGACGACTCCCGGCCCACGCACTTCTTCCACCTGTCCCTGGCCGTCGGTGATGTGCCAGTAGCGCGACAGCAACTGCACGGCGTCGTCCGAGCGGTTGTCGATCGTCACCCGGTAACCCCACACATAACGACCCTCGTCGGGGTCCGAGCGGTCCTCGAGGTAGAAGGGTTCCACCTCGACCACGATGTTGCGGGTGACTGCGCTGTACATGAGAAACCTGATGCGACTCGATACCAAAGACAGTTGCGAGTTTCAGCCCGCGGGCTGTCATGGTCAACCTTCTGTCATGTGCACGACATGAAACGGTGATGGTGTGCGCCGATCGTGTCCGGTCCCGTGATGATTCCCGGACACCAGATTGCAAGGCTTTCAGGCCGCGTTTCCGGGAGTGACCTGACCTCATGGACCTGACAGTCGCAGCCGCATCCTTCTCCGCCGCCCTGATTCTCACCAATTTCGTTTCCATAGGACTGGCCTGGTCCCAGCTGGAGCGGCGCCGCACCGTTGCGCCGCCGCGTGGCGATGCCCCGCCGGTCTCCATCGTCATACCCGCGCGGGGTGTCGAGCCATTTACCGCCGAAACCCTGGAACGCGCCTTCCGGCTCGACTGGCCGGACTATGAGCTGATCTTCTGCGTTGCCCACACCGACGATCCTGTCGCGCTGGCCATCCGCACCACCATGGCGCGTTTTCCCGACGTGCCGGCTCGCCTGCTGTTCGGCGACGACCGCATCAGCGGCAATCCCAAGCTGAACAACTGTGTGAAAGGCTGGGAGGCAGCCCGTCACGACTGGGTGATCCTGGCCGATTCCAACGTGCTGATGCCGCGCGACTACATCCAGCACATGATGCAGGCCTGGCGTCCCGACAGCGGCCTCGTCTGCTCGACGCCGGTCGGGTCGCGTCCGGACGGTTTCTGGGCCGAGGTGGAATGTGCCTTCCTCAACACGCTGCAGGCGCGCTGGCAGTATACCGGGGCGGCCGCCGGTCTCGGCTTCGCGCAGGGCAAGAGCATGCTGTGGTCGAAGCCGCTGCTCGATGCCAATGGCGGCATCCGGGCGCTGGCCGCCGAGATCGCCGAGGACGCCGCCGCCACCAAGCTGGTCAATGGTCTTGGCCTCAAGGTGCATCTGGTGGCGTCACCGTTCGAGCAGCCGCTCGGGCACCGCAAGGTCGAAGCCGTGTGGTCGCGCCAGGCTCGCTGGGCGAGGCTGCGCCGCGTCACCTTCCCCTTGTTCTTCGCGCCGGAGCTGTTCGTCGGCGCGGCGATGCCGCTGCTGTTTGCGCTGATTGCCGCCGCCAGCTCCGACGCCGACATGTTCTCGACAGCGTTGCTGGTGCTTGCCGCCATCTACCTTCCGGAATACGCGCTGGCGCTGGCCAAGGGCTGGTATGCCTCGCCGCGTCTGATCCCGGCCATGGTGGTGCGCGACATCATGGTGCCGGCCATCTGGCTGCGCGGCTGGCTCGGCGGCGCCATCGACTGGCGCGGCAACACCATGAACATCTCCACCAAGTCCGAAGAGGCCGACGAGGTTCTGTCGGGCGCCTGATCTCCGTCGTATCGCCGCCGATCGGTTTGCGGCATGATGGTCTGCGGAGGGGAGGTTGGACATGCTGTCCGAGGATCGCTATTGCCAGATCGCGCTCGGTTTCCCCGGAGCGGAGCAAAGCAGCCATTTCGACGTCACCGATTTCCGTGTCCGCGGCAAGATCTTCGCCACGCTGCGTCCGAAGGACAGCCGCGCGGTCATCAAGCTGTCGCCGGATGAGCAGCGACTGCTGATGGAGACGTCGGCTGGTCAGTTCGAGCCGATCCCCGGCTCCTGGGGCCAGAAGGGCTGGACGCAGGTCCGGCTGGAACAGGCGGACGAAGAAACCGTCCGCCACGCCATGACGATGAGCTGGCGCTCTGTCGCGCCGAAGACGCTGCGGTAAGCGGCCAGTCGACTTTTCGCGTTTTCTCCGGCGTTCCGGAATGGATCCCCGACACTCTCCGCTCCCTGCGGTCGCTCGCGAGGTCGAGGATGGCGGAGTTCCCTTTTCGCCTCCGCTAACCACCAGTGTGGAGGCGATGGTGACAATTAGCGCTGGCAGGAAATGAAGCCCGTCATCCTCGACCTCGCAGGGAGCGAAGCGACCAGAGAGTGTCGGGGATCCATTCCGGAACGCCGATCGGGATGAGCGCGCCGAGGCAAGGTCAGCCATAGATGGTGACCGACCAGTACGGACTGTCCTCCGGCAAAGAGAAACCAAGGCCCGCCTCCAGGGACGGGCCTTTTCTTGGACCTTACGCCTTCGCCAGCGCCTGTTCGATATCCTCGAGCAGGTCGTCGGTGTCTTCGAGGCCGAGCGACAGGCGCAGCGTGCCGTCGCCGATGCCGAGTTCGGCGCGGGCCTCGTCGGTCAGGTTCTTGTGCGTGGTCGTCGCCGGATGGGTGATCAGGCTCTTGGCGTCGCCCAGATTGTTGGAGATCAGCACCACGTCGAGCGCATTCTCGAAGGCGAAGGCCGATTTCTTGCCGCCCTTGAGGTCGAAGCAGATCAGCGTCGAGCCGCCGGTCATCTGCTTCCTGATGATGTCGGCCTGTGGATGGTCGGCGCGGCCGGGATAGATCAGGCGTCCGACCTTCGGATGGTCGGCGAGGAAGTCGGCGATCTTCGCCGCGGCCTCGGTCTGCTGGCGCACACGCAGCGGCAGCGTTTCCAGCCCCTTCAGCAGCACCCAGGCGTTGAAGGGCGACAGGCTGGGGCCGGTGTGGCGGAAGTAGTCGTGCAGGTTCTCGTCGATCCACTTCTTGTCGGACAGCACGATGCCGCCGAGGCAACGGCCCTGTCCGTCGATATGCTTGGTGGCCGAATAGACGACGATGTGCGCGCCGAGTTCCAGCGGCTTCTGCTGCAGCGGCGTGGCGAAGACATTGTCCACCACCAGCCTGGCGCCGATCGAATTGGCGAGGCTTGCGACGGCGGCGATGTCGACCACCTCCAGCGTCGGGTTGGTCGGGCTTTCCAGGAAGAACAGCTTGGTGTTCGGCCGCACCGCCGCTTCCCAGTTGCCGATCTCGGTGCCGTCGACCAGCGTCGCCTCGATGCCGTATTTCGGCGCCAGCGTCTCGACCACCCAGCGACAGGAGCCGAACAGCGCGCGCGCGGCGATGATGTGGTCGCCTGCCTTGAGGCTGCACAGCACGGCTGCCGTCACCGCGGCCATGCCGGAAGCGGTGGCACGCGCGTCCTCGGCGCCTTCCAGCGCGCACATGCGCTTTTCGAACATGTCGACGGTCGGGTTGGCGTAGCGCGAATAGATGAAGCCCGGCTCTTCGCCCTTGAAACGGGCCTCGGCACGCTCGGCGCTGTCATAGTGGTAGCCCTGCGTCAGGAACATCGCTTCCGACATCTCGCCGAAGCCCGATCGCAGGGTGCCTGCGTGGACGAGCTGGGTTGCGGGTTTCCAGTTGCGCTTTTTTTCGGTCATCGTTCCGTTCCGACACTGGCTGCCATATGACTGGCAGGCACAAAAAAACCGGCCGCGACGTCGCAACCGGTCCATAGGGGCTTTGTCGGGCCCTGCGGTCCTTTAGCGACTTGTTTAACGTGGCTGCAAGCCGACCGGCCAAATCACCACGGGATAAAGCTCCCTTTAGACCCGGGGGCGACTTGCGTCAATTGCCGGCTTCATTAAGAGCATGGATGGCTGGCTGGCTTGAGCCATCTGTGGAGTTGTCCCAGTTGTGGAGTGGGCTTTGCGCAAGACAGGCATTCTTCCCGATCAGGATATCGCGGCGCTGTTCCAGGCAGGCAGCCTGAAGTCGCCGCGAGCGCTCGATGCCGACCAGATCCAGCCGGCGAGCCTCGACCTTCGCTTGGGCGAAAAAGCCTATCGTGTGCGCGCCAGCTTCCTGCCCGGTCCCAACAGCACCGTGGAAGCCAAGCTCGACCGGCTGAAGCTGCACGAGATCAACCTTGCCGATGGCGCGGTGCTGGAGACGGGCTGCGTCTACATCGTGCCGCTGCTGGAAAGCCTGGAACTGCCGGGCGACATTTCCGCCTCGACCAATCCGAAGAGCTCGACCGGCCGGCTCGACATCTTCACCCGCGTCATGACCGACCATGGCCAGGAATTCGACAAGATCGCCGCCGGCTATCGCGGCCAGCTCTATCTCGAAGTCAGCCCGCGCACGTTCCCGATCGTGGTTCGCACCGGCTCGCGCCTGTCGCAGATCCGTTTCCGCACCGGCAATGCGCTGTTGTCGGAAGAGGAACTGCACACGCTGCACCGCGCCGAGACGCTGGTGGCGATCGATCCGCCCAACATCTCCAATGGCGGCATCGCGCTGTCGATCGATCTTGCCGGTGACAAGGACGGGCTGGTCGGCTATCGCGGCAAGCATCACACCGGGCTGGTCGACGTCGACAAGCGCGCCGCCCAGGACATCGTCGATTTCTGGGAGCCGCTTTATCGCAGCGGCGCCGGCGAACTGGTGCTCGATCCGGACGAGTTCTACATCCTCGTCAGCCAGGAGGCGGTGCATGTGCCGCCGCTCTACGCTGCCGAGATGACGCCGTTCGATCCGCTGGTCGGCGAATTCCGTGTGCATTACGCCGGTTTCTTCGACCCCGGCTTCGGCCACTCCGCCGCCGGCGGCACCGGCAGCCGCGCGGTGCTGGAGGTGCGCAGCCACGAAGTGCCGTTCATCCTCGACCATGGCCAGATCGTCGGACGGTTGGTCTACGAGCACATGCTGAAGCGGCCGGGCGCGCTCTACGGCACCGACCTTGGCTCCAACTACCAGGCGCAGGGCCTGAAGCTGTCGAAGCATTTTCGGGCAGCGAGGTAGGGGTAGGCAGTCGGGAGTAGGCAGTCGGCAGTCGGTTACTGAACAATAGCCGTCCGTTCGTTAGATTGGTCATTGCCATTGCCGACGCAGGAAACGAGCTGTCTTGACTGCCGACTGCCGACTGCCGACTGCCGACTGCCGACTGCCGACTGCCTCATCTCGCCACTCGCCTAAAGCAGCAGGTCCACGTCGCATCCTGCGCTTGCTTGCCCTTCGGTGGCGTGCTTGGCTGCCTGCGGACAACAAGACCAATCCGAGGGGGAACACGATGAAAATGTCCAGCTGGTTCGCAACGGTTGCGGCCGCAACGCTGATGGTGGCTGGCGCCAGTGCCGCCATTGCCGCCGACAAGATCAAGATCGGCACGGAAGGCGCTTATCCGCCGTTCAACACCATCACCGCCGATGGCAAGCTCGAAGGTTTCGACGTCGACATCGCCAACGCGCTGTGTGCGCAGATGAAGGCCGAATGCGAGATCGTCACGCAGGATTGGGACGGCATGATCCCTGCGCTGCAGGCCAAGAAATTCGACGCCATCATCGCTTCGATGAGCATCACCGAAGAGCGCAAGCAGAAGGTGGCCTTCACCAACAAATATTACACCACGCCGCTGGCGCTTGTTGCGCTGAAGGATAGCGCGCTGACCGGTACGGATGGCGATGCGGTCAAGGGCAAGACCGTGGGCGCGCAGGCTTCGACCACGCAGGCGAACTATGCGCAGGACGTCTATGCCAAGGCGGGTGCCGATGTGAAGCTCTATCCGACGCAGGAAGAAGCGGTCACCGACCTGGTCAATGGCCGTCTCGACGCTGTCCTTTCCGACAAGTTCGTGCTGGTCGACTGGATGAAGAACGGCTCGGCCAAGGACTGCTGCAAGATGATCGGCGACGTCAAGGGAACCGAGACGGAAGCCGGCATCGCACTGCGCAAGGAGGACAATGAATTGCGCGAGAAATTCAATGCCGCCATCGACGCGATCGTTGCCGACGGCACCTACAAGAAGATCCAGGCGAAATATTTCGACTTCGACATCTATTAAGCCGGGGGGCTGATCGCCAGCCCGCCACCGCTGACGACAAAAGGCCGGTACGTGTGCCGGCCTTTTATCTGGGCCCATTGACCCGGTGGCGTTCATCCGTTTTTGTCACTCCATGACAGACGACACCAGATCCCATGACGTCCTCGCTCGCTTTGCTGTTGGAGAGCGGGACTTTCGGGGCATGGATCTCGATGATCGCATGCATGACTTCAGCAACTGCAACCTGCGCGGCGCGATCTTTGCGGGAAGCTTTATCCTCGCCAGCTTCAATGGTGCTGAGCTCGAGGGCGCGGACTTCAGCAATTGCAATGTGAAGACATGCGATTTTTCGGGGGCGAAACTCGCCGGCGCGACCTTCAGCGGGGCGGCCATCGATTCAGCAGTCTTCGATGGCGCCGACCTGAGCGCCACCAGTTTTCGGGGAGCAACCGCCTACGGGCGTGTGTTCGCCGACGGCGAGTTGCCTTGATTGCGTCCCGCTCAGGAGAAGCCTCTGGGTTGAGCCCTAGATCGCGCTGCTCCATTGCACCGGCACCAGTTCGAAGCCGTCGCCCGCTTTGGCGATGTGGCCGGTGGCGGGGAAGGGGGCGTGGTAGAAGGCGACCTGCATCTTCTCCGTTGCCGCCATGTCGAGCAGCTTGCGCCGGGTTTCTATCGCCTGTGGCCCGTCCATATCGAAGATCGCCGTCCAGTCGGGATTGCGCACGAAGAGCGCCGGATGATTGGTCGTGTCCGACAGCGCCATCAGCCTGTCTTCGCCGGAGGTGATGGCGAAGACGGTGTGGCCGGGCGTGTGGCCGGGAGCGGCGATCGCAGTGACGCCGGGCACCAGCTCCCTGTCGGCTTCGAACTGTTTCACATCCTTGGCGACGGGACCGAAGACACGGCGCACGGTGGCGAAGGCGTTCCTGGCGGCTTCCGGCGCGGCGTTCATTTTGGCATCGTCCATCCAGAACGCCCATTCGGCAGCCGGCACCATGACCTCGGCATTGGGGAAGACGGCGGTGCCGTCCTTGAGACGGAAGCCGTTGATATGGTCGCCGTGGAAATGGCTGATGATGACGGTCGAGACATCCTCCGGCCTGAAGCCGGCCGCCTTGAAGTTGTTCATCCAGACCCCTGAGGTCGGCGCGCCGGAATCGCCATTGCCTGTGTCGATCAGCACCAGCCTGTCGCCGATCTGCAGCGCCAGCGTGGTGTAGGAGATCGAAAGCGCGTCGCTTGGCAGATAGGCGGCTTGCAGTGCTTTCTCGACGTCGGCGAGTTCGGCATTGCGGATGAAGCCTTCGAGCGGGCGCTTGCCGAAGCCGTCGTTGAGTGCGGTGACGGTGATGTCGCCGACCTTGTAGCGGTAGAAGCCGGGATTGTGGCTCGCGGGTGCCTCCTGTGCCCGGGCCGGGGCGATGCCGACAGGCAGGTCGAGGGTGACGGCGGCGGCAAGGGCGCCGGCGCTTGTCATGACGGTACGGCGGGAAAGGGTAAGACTGGCCATTGATCGGGGACTCCAAGGGTCAGCAGGCGCGGCCTTGACCGGCGGCGCTCATCGCCGACCGGTTCCACGTCCAGGGGGTAAACCCATGCGGCAGGCTAACAGCCGGACCCATCGCTTCAACCCGACACGGCCAAGGCGGGGTCACCTTTGCGTGAGCCGGGTGTTATCGCGGGAGAATGCCCGGTTCGAGCGCGGGTCGTCACTCGTCTTCGGGTATTCAGGATGCCGTTTGAATTTCCTTGCGTGTGGTTGCCCAAAGCGGCCAAGTGTTGGTCAGTGGAGGGGAACCATGGTTTCGACGAAGAAAGCCTTTTGGCGGATGTTCAAATACGACTACGGCTACGACGTTTATGTGCGGGAGAAGATATTCGATGCCAGAGGCAAGGATATCGCCACTCTGCTCCTGGCAATGGACGATGAGGAGAAGATAATCTGGATTCAATATGCACGAGGTGAATCCGAGGTGTCACGCATGCTGACGATCGAGAACCTGAAAAAGCTCCGCAAGTCTTGCGATATTATCATCCAGAAATACGAAGAAGGCGTTGTCCAACCCTCACAAGGGACGGGATCGTAGCGCCTCAAACCAACTCTCTTTCGAGCACCAATCGAAGCCCGGTGCTGGCGCTTCCTCGCTTTGCCAGCACATGTTTGGCAGGATTGCGCCGTTCTGGCCGACGTGGAGGGAAAACAAGAATGAAGATTTCGAAATGGCTCGTCTCGGCTGCGGCTATGACGATGTTGATGGTTGCGCCGGCCGCCGCCGAGACGCTGAAGATCGCCACCGAGGGTGCGGCGCCGCCCTTCAGCACGGTGACGGCCGACGGCAAGCTGGCCGGCTTCGACGTCGATATCGCCAACGCGCTGTGCGCCCAGATGAAGATCGAGTGCGAGATCGTCGCGCAGGATTGGGACGGTATGATCCCGGCGCTGCAGGCCAAGAAGTTCGACGCCATCATCGCTTCGATGACCATCACCGAAGAGCGCAAGAAGCAGGTCGCCTTCACCAACAAATACTACTCGACGCCGCTGGCGCTGGCCGGGCTCAAGGACACCACGGTGACCGGTACCGAGCCGGCGGCGCTGGAAGGCAAGACGCTGGGCGCGCAGGGTTCGACCATGCAAGCCACCTATGCGCAGGACGTGTACGCCAAAGCCGGCGCCGAAGTGAAACTCTATCCCACGCATGAGGACGCCGCGACCGACCTCGTCAACGGCCGCCTCGACGCCATCATCACCGACAAGTTCGTGCTGGTCGACTGGGTCAAGAACGGCAACGGCAAGGATTGCTGCAAGGTGATCGGCGACGTGAAGGGCACCGAAGCACAGATCGGCATCGCGATCCGCCAGGGCGAGGATGCGCTGCGCGAGCGTTTCAACGCCGCCATTGACGCCATCGTCGCCGACGGCACCTACAAGAAGGTGCAGGCGAAGTATTTCGACTTCGACATCTATTGAGCGCGGCTCGAGCCGTTTCGAGGCTGATGGAAAACGGGCGCCGCTGGCGCCCGTTTTTGCGTCCGAACAGGAGGCGAAGGCTAAGGGTTCAGGCGGCATGTCCTAAAAGGTGGCATCTTCGACATTCAGGACGAGCGCCGGTCATCCTATCTTCAACGGGTCTCCCATCGATGGGAGCATCAAAGGAGAACGAAGATGACAAGCGAACATAAGGGTACGGCTCTCGTCACTGGCGCATCGTCGGGAATAGGCGCGATCTATGCCGATCGTCTGGCGAGACAGGGCTATGATCTGATCCTGGTGGCGCGCAATGCCGGCAAATTGCGCAGCCTCGCCGGCGCCATCAGCGACGCCACCGGCCGTTCGGTCGAGGTGTTCCCGGCGGACCTGGCCAATGGCACGGACCTGAGAAAAGTCGAGAACCTGCTGCGCACCGACGCCAGCATCACCGTGCTCGTCAACAATGCGGGAATTGGCGCGACCGCGCCGTTGCTCGCCAGCGATGTCGATGCCATGCAGTCGATGATCGATATCAATGTGACCGCGCCGATGCGGCTGGCCTATGCGGCAGTGCCCGGTTTCGTGTCGCGCGGCGGCGGCACCATCGTCAACATCTCCTCGATGGTGGCGATCTCCCCCGAAACGCTGAACGGCGTCTATGGCGGCAGCAAGGCCTTTGTGCTGGCCTTTTCGCAGTCGCTGCACCACGAACTGGCCGACAAGGGCATCCGCGTCCAGGTCGTGCTGCCGGGCGCGACGGCAACCGATTTCTGGGGTCTCGCCGGAACGCCCATCGAGCATCTGCCCGGCGAAATCGTCATGCCTGCCGAAGCGATGGTCGACGCGGCACTGGCGGGACTGAAGCTCGGCGAACTGGTTACCATTCCATCGCTGCCGGACATTGCCGACTGGCAGGCTTTCGAGGCCGCGCGCAATGCCCTGAGGCCCAAGCTTTCGCTGGGTGCTCCCGCGAAACGTTATGCAGCCTGATCCCCGGGGCGGTGTCCCTTGCAGCGACGCCGTCCACGGCAACCTTCTGGGAAAGGAAACGACAATGTCCCGCATTCCACACTCTGATAACCCATCGTCCGCAACCGCACTGAAACTGGAAGTCGTGGTGCTTCCCGTCGCCGATGTCGATCGCGCCAAGGCATTTTATGCTGGTCTCGGCTGGCGGCTCGATGCCGACTTCGTCAACGGCGACGCCTTCCGGGTCGTGCAGTTCACGCCGCCCGGCTCGAACGCCTCGATCCATTTCGGCAAGGGGCTGACGCCCGCGGCACCCGGCTCGGCGCAGGGGCTCTATCTCATCGTCAGCGACATCGAGGCCGCGCGTGCGAGCCTCAAGGCGCATGGCGTCGCGGTGAGCGAAGCGTTCCATCGCGCCGCTGTCGGCGGACCGGCCTTGCCCGGACGCGACCCGGAGGGAAGAAGCTACAATTCTTTCGCCACGTTTAGCGATCCGGACGGCAATGGCTGGATCCTCCAGGAGATCACCGCGCGGTTGCCGGGACGCGTCGAGCCGGATGTCACCGCCTACGGTTCAGTGGCCGATCTGGCGGCAGCACTTCGGCGCGCGGCAGAGGCGCATGGCGAGCACGAGAAGCGCAACGGCGGCCAGCACGATTTCAACTGGCCCGACTGGTACGCCGCCTACATGGTGGCGGAAAAAGCCGGTGCGGAACTGCCGCTCTGAGGCCAAGATGGAAAGTGTCCGGAATCTCGGCTATTCCACTTTCTGCGCCACGGATTGCGGAGGAGTGCACTGATGCTGCGGATCGGTTTCGTGCTGACGCCCGGCTTCCAGATGATGAGCCTTGCCGCTGCTTCGGCGTTCGAGTTCGCCAATCTGGTCGCCGGCGAGAAGGTCTACGACATGGAGATCCTGTCGGAGACGGGCGGCCTGTTGAGCAATTCGTTCGGCATCCCGATCGAGACGCGCAAGCTGCGCCTGTCGGGTCATGACACGCTGATCTTCGGAACCGGGATCGTCATCGACCAGCCGGCTCCCGCCATCGTGGCGTTTGCCCGCAAGGCGTTCAAGTCGACGCGCCGTATCGCTTCGATCTGCATGGGCGCCGCCATTCTCGCGGAGGCAGGCCTTCTCGACGGCCGGCGGGCAACCACGCACTGGCTTGTCGCCAGCAAGCTGCAGGCGCGTTACCCGAAGGTGCGCATGGAAGAGGATCGCATCTTCATCGTCGACGGTTCGGTCTGGACTTCGGCCGGGATGAGCGCGGGCGTCGATATGGCGCTCGGCATGATCGAGAAGGATCTCGGTGCGGATCTTGCACGGGCGGTGGCGCAGCGGCTGGTGCTCTATCACCGCCGCGCCGGCGGCCAGTCGCAGCATTCCGAATTGCTGGCCCTCGATCCCAAGTCCGATCGCATCCAGAAGGCGCTGGCCTATGCCAGGACCAACCTGCGCTCGGCGCTTTCGGTGGAGGAACTCGCCGAGGCTGCCCATCTAAGCCCGCGGCAGTTCAGTCGCGCCTTCCGCGCCGAGACGGGGCAGACGCCGGCCAAGGCGGTGGAGAACCTGCGGCTCGAAACGGCGCGCGTCATGATGGAGCAGAGCCGGCATCCGATCGAAGTGGTCGCCGCCGAGACCGGTTTCGCCGATCGCGAGCGCATGCGGCGCGCCTTCATCCGTGCGTTCGGGCAGCCCCCGATGGCGATCCGGCGCAGCGCGCGGGAATCGTCGCTGGCAAGCTGACACTTGCAGCATTTCCGTTTAGAAGCCTTCCGGAGGGACAAGCGCATTTCCAGCTATTGGTACATCTCGATCCTGCCTCCACACGCGCGGAACACACTTTCCGAAACAGGCCCGTTGATAGGATTTCTCCAGGGGCAGCCCGAGCTCAGGCAGACGGGCGCCGTCAGTTTTGGCGGCGCGGATGGCCGGCCATGGCTCAGCATAACGATCGTGAACGCGACGGCGGCTGGCGACTGGGCCAGTGACGGCGCATACATTGCTCAATTCAATCGGGTCGAAATGGTCTGCTCCGATATTGACCGGCGAGATTTCTATGAGCAGATCTCCACGAGAATAGCCGAGTTCCTTCAGTGGGAGATCGCGATCGAAAGCGATGAATAGCCGATCGCTCTCTGCGCGGCGGCTGGCGCGAACCTATTCGAACTGCAGGTTTTCCTTGAGCAGGACCTCGATGCGGATGCGCTCCTGCGAGGCCAGAAGCTCGCGGTGGTCGGAGCGGGCGCGCATGATGCGCAGCGCGCTGCGCACCGCATGGCCGGGGTCCTGCGCGATCACCGCGTCGATGCGCTCATCCACCAGCGCCTGTTCGCTGAAGGGCGTGCGCTCATGCGCGACGATGGTCAGCGGGCGGGTGTCCCGCGCGTTCCAGATGGCGGTCAACGGGATGCGCGCTTCCGAACTCAGCACATAGACGGCGACCGTATCGGGATTGTGCTGCAGGGTGCGCTGGATGATGAGCTCGGCGCGCTTTTCGTCGGCATAGGTTTCCAGCGACGGCAGGCATTCGAGCTGCGGGAAGCGGGTGTTAATGATGCTGTCGAAGCCGAGGCGGCGCTGGATGCTGTCCAGCGCCATCATGGTTTCGGAAACGACCACGATCTTGCCGCGCCGTTCGCCGATGAAACGGCCGACGATCTTGCCGGCGGTGGCGCCGGCGGCAAAATTGTCGACACCAACATAGTCGGCACTTTCAAGCCGCTCCTGGCCCGACAGGAACTGCACCACCTTGACGCCGCGTTCCACCAGCCGCAGCAGCGCGTCGCGGACCTGCGGCGATTCCGGCGCCATCACGGCGACGCCGTCCAGCTCGTCATGATCGATGCCGGTGAGGTATTTCGCGACAGGGTGCGGGTCGTTCATCGCGATCCGGGCGACCTCGACCTCGGTGGAATCGCCGCGCGCCGCCTCGCGAGCCTCGCCGACGCGGGCGATGAGTTCCGACAGGTACTGGTCGCCGGAAGTCGGCAGCACGAAGCGGAAACGATAGGTCTTGTTGCGCGCCAGCGCCACGGCGGCGGGGTTGCGCACGAAGCCGATGCGCTCGATCGCCTCGGCCACCCGTCTTGCCGCCTTCGGGCTGACATTCGGCCGTTCGTTGAGAACACGGTCGATGGTGGCGAGACTCACGCCCGCGGCTTCTGCCAGGTCTTTCGCGGTTGGCCGCACGCTTGTCATCCCGCTTCCAGTTAGCCGGATATCTCCAACAAAAGCAGATGAAAAGCAAGAATTGAGGTGCGCACCTCAAAATTTGCTTGCTTTGAGGTGCGCACCTCAATTATGACTCTCGCAGTGGCAGGCCGGGAGGATCGGCGTGGACCACAGCGGAGGAGTGAGGCCGGGAAGGTCGTTCCGCGTCAGGTGCCCTGAACAGGGTGTTTTCTTCCGATGGAGGTCGGAAGCAGGGGACGGGAGGCCCCAGCCATGAAATCTCGTTATGTCACATCACTGGCCGCCCTGGGTGCGCTTCTGGCCGCCGGCGTCGCCGGCACGAGCCAGGCGAGTGCAAAGGACCTGACTTTGTGCTGGGCCGCCTGGGATCCTGCAAATGCGCTCGTCGAGCTCAGCAAGGACTTCGAGGCCAAGAGCGGCGTCAAGATGAAGTTCGAATTCGTGCCCTGGCCGAACTTCGCCGACCGCATGCTCAACGAACTGAATTCCGGCGGCAAGCTGTGCGACCTCATGATCGGCGACAGCCAGTGGATCGGCGGCGCCGCCGAGAACGGCCAATACGTCAAGCTCAATGATTTCTTCGACAAGGAAGGAATCAAGATGGACGACTTCATTCCGGCGACGGTCGTCGGCTATGCCGAATGGCCGAAGAATTCGCCGAACTACTGGGCGCTGCCGGCTTTCGGCGACGTCGTCGGCTGGAGCTATCGCAAGGACTGGTTCGCCCGCCCCGAGCTGCAGGCCGAATTCAAGCAGAAATACGGCCGCGACCTCGCCGTGCCGAAGACCTTTGCCGAACTCAAGGACATCGCCGAGTTCTTCCAGAAGCGCCAGATCGACGGCAAGACCGTCTATGGCGCGGCCATCTACACCGAGCGCGGCTCCGAGGGCATCACCATGGGCGTCATGGATGTGCTCTACTCGTTCGGTTTCCAGTATGAGAACCCGGCCAAGCCCTATGATCTGCAGGGCTATGTCAACTCCGCCAAGGCGGTGAAGGGTCTCGAATTCTACAAGCAGCTCTATGACTGCTGCACGCCGCCCGGTCATTCCGATGCCTACATGTCCGAGGACATCGACGCCTACAAGTCGGGCCAGGTCGCCCTGCACATGAACTTCGCCTTCACCTGGCCCGGCATCAATGCCGACGCCAATGTCGGCGGTGACAAATCGGGCTATTTCCCGAACCCGGCCGGTCCGGACGGCGTTGCCTTCGCCCAGCTCGGCGGCCAGGGCATTTCCGTGGTCTCGGCCTCGGAGAAGAAGGACGATGCGCTCGCCTACATCAAGTGGTTCGCCCAGCCTGAGATCCAGCAGAAATGGTGGCAGATGGGCGGCTATTCGGCGCTGCGCAAGGTGGTCGAGGATCCAGGCTTCGCCACCAGCCAGCCTTATGCGCAGACCTTCCTGGACTCCATGGCCATCGTGAAGGATTTCTGGGCCGAGCCGTCCTACGCCTCGCTGCTGCAGGCGGCGCAGAAACGCTTCCACGACTATGTCGTCGCCGGCCAGGGTTCCGCCCAGGATGCGCTCGACGGTCTCGTCAAGGACTGGACGCAGGTCTTCGACGACGAAGGCAAGTACTGACCGCCGCTGGACTACCGAGCGCCCTTTCATACGGAAGGGGCGCTCCACCACCGTGACCCGGCGCATTGCCCTTTCGACGGTCCATGCCGATGTCCGGGGCCATGTGTCAGCTCTGGCCCGCCGCCACGCGGCGGGTCATGATGCGGCCATCCCGCAGTTGCCAAGCAGGGGAAGATCAATGTTGCAATCATCGGTCGATCGCGTCGCCGCGGCGACGCCGCGCGCCATAACCAGGCGTGTGCACGGCCTGTCCGACCGGGCGCTCGCCTGGCTGTTCGTCGCGCCGTCGATCGTGCTCTTGCTGGCGGTCAACATCTTCCCGCTGATCTGGACGATCCGGCTGAGCTTCACCAACTTCCGGGTCAATCGGCCCAATGCCGAGGTCGAGTTCATCGGCCTGAAGAACTACCTGAACATCCTGTCTGATCGCGACATCTGGCTGACCATGCAGGCGACGGCGCATTTCCTGATCTGGACGATCGTGCTGCAGGTGCTGATCGGCTTCGCGCTCGCCTATCTGATCAACAAGAAGTTCCGCGGCAACGATCTCTGGACGACGATCATCGTGCTGCCGATGATGCTGAGTCCGGCGGTCGTCGGCAATTTCTGGACCTTCCTCTACCAGCCGCAGATAGGCCTGTTCAACTATGCGGTCGGTTTCCTGACCGGCGCCGACCCGTCCTCCTTCTCGATGATCGGCGACGTGTCGCTGGCGCCATGGGCGATCATCATCGTCGATACCTGGATGTGGACGCCGTTCGTGATGCTGATCTGCCTCGCCGGCCTGCGCTCCATTCCGGCCAGCATCTACGAGGCCGCCGAATGCGACCGCGCCTCGAAATGGCGGCAGTTCTGGACCATTACCATCCCGCTGGTGCTGCCCTTCCTGATGCTGGCCGTGCTCTTCCGCGGCATCGAGAACTTCAAGATGTTCGACCTCGTCGTGCAGCTCACCGGCGGCGGGCCGGGTTCGGTCACCGAGCTCACCTCGATCAACCTGAAGCGCGAAGCCTTCGAAAAGTGGCGAACCGGCTATGCCTCCGCCTATGCCGTCATCCTTTTCGTGACCGTCTTCGGCCTGGCTTCGATCTATGTCAAAGCCCTGAACAAGGTGAAACAGCGATGAGCAGCTATTCCGTCACCGAGCCGTCGCTGCGGCAGAAATGGTCCGCCGGGATCCTGGTGGTGCTCTATGCGCTGATCACCATCCTGCCGCTGGTCTGGATCATCGCGACCAGTTTCAAGTCGCCGTCCGACGCCATCGCCTATCCGCCCAAGACCTTCTTCACGCCGACGGTCGAGGGTTATGTCAACGTCTTCACCACACGCACCCGCTTGACCGAGGAGCAGCTGCAGGCGGTGGGCGAGCCGCAGACCTGGTACGACAGGCTGGTGCGCAAGGACGGCCTCGTCATTTCCGGGCCGTCGCGTTTTGCCGAACGATTCACCAATTCGGTGATCATCGGCTTCGGCTCGACCGTGCTGTGCATCGTGCTGGGCACGGCCGCGGCCTACGCCTTCTCGCGCTTCAAGGTGCCGCTGAAGGACGATCTTTTGTTCTTCATCCTGTCGACGCGCATGATGCCGCCGATCGCGGTCGCCATCCCGATCTTCCTGATGTTCCGCGCGCTCGGGCTCAGTGACACCCATGCCGGCATGATCCTGCTCTACACGGCGGTCAACCTGTCGCTCTCGGTCTGGCTGCTCAAGGGCTTCATCGACGAGATCCCGATTGAGTACGAGGAGGCGGCCCTGATCGACGGCTACACGCGCTTCCAGGCCTTCTGGAAGGTCGTGCTGCCGCAGGCCGCCACCGGCATCGCCTCGACCGCGATCTTCTGCCTGATCTTCGCCTGGAACGAATATGCCTTCGCGGTGCTGCTGACCTCCGGCAACGCGCAGACCGCGCCGCCCTTCATCCCGACCATCATCGGCGTCAGCGGCCAGGACTGGCCGGCCGTCGCCGCCGGCGCGACCCTGTTCCTGGTGCCGGTCATGGTCTTCACCATTCTCCTGCGCAAGCATCTGCTGCGCGGCATCACCTTCGGAGCCGTCCGCAAATGAGCAGCTTTTTCGACGGATTGTTCCATCTCAGGCGAGGGGCCTGGGAGATGCTGGCATCGGTGCTGATCGCCGCTGGTGTCGTCATGCTGATGCAGCCCTTCGTACTGGCGCTTTATTCGTGGTCCTTCATCGTCACCCTCGTCGGCACGGTGATGTTCATCATCGTCAGCCATTTCCCGGAGTAGGCCGATGGCGCAGATCAGAATCCAGAACGTGCGCAAGGAGTTCGGCCCGTTCACGGCCGTGCGCTCCTCGTCCTTCACCATCGAGGACGGCGAATTCTTCATGCTGCTCGGCCCTTCCGGCTGCGGCAAGACGACGACGCTGCGCATGATGGCGGGCCTCGAACTGCCGACCTCGGGCGAGATCTTCATCGACGGCGAGGAAGTCGGCATGAAGCGGGCGAGCCAGCGCGACATCGCCTTCGTGTTCCAGATGTTCGCGCTCTACCCGCACATGAATGTGCGCAGGAACATCTCCTATCCGCTGGTCAGCCAGGGCATGAAACGCGAGGAGGTCAGGACGCGCGTCGCCGAGGTCGCCCGCATCCTCAGGATCGAGCACATCCTCGACAAGCCGGTCGGCGGGCTTTCCGGCGGCGACCGCCAGCGCGTGGCGCTCGGCCGCGCCATCGTGCGGCGGCCGAAGGCCTTCTTCATGGACGAGCCGCTCGGCGCGCTCGATGCCGAGTTCCGCGAGCACATGGCCGAAGAACTGCGCGCGCTGCACGACCGCATGGGCGCCACCACCGTCTATGTCACGCATGACCAGCTGGAAGCCATGCAGATGGGCGACAAGATCGTCGTCATGAACCATGGCGTCGTCGAGCAGTTCGGCCGGCCACAGCAGATCTACGACTGGCCGGCGACGAAATTCGTCGCCCAGTTCATCGGTTCGCCATCGATGAACTTCCTCGATTTCGAGGGCATGATCGGCATCAACGGCGACAGCGTCGATCTCCGCGGCGTCAGGATCAAGGTGCCGGCGGCGCGCGAAGGCCGTGCCGGCCGCCTCACCCTGGGGGTGCGGCCCGAGCATGTCGCCTTCCGTGACGATGCTGCCTACCGTGGCCGTGTCAGCGCCGTCGAATATCTCGGCACCACCCAGATCGTGAGGCTTGCCACCGCACATGGCGACCTGAAGGCGCGCATCTCGTCCGCCCAGGCGGTGCGCGAGGACGAACTGGTCGGGCTGGAGTTCGACCCGCGCACGCTGTCGCTGTTCGACGCCGAAAGCGGCAAGGCGCTGCTGTCGCAGGCCAATGAAGGGGTGCTCGGTCATGGCTGATGTCGTGCTTGAGAATGTGACCAGGCGCTTCGGCGACACGGTTGCGCTCGACAATGTCTCGCTGACGGTCCCCGACGGCGCCTTCGTCGTGCTGCTCGGGCCGACCGGCGCCGGCAAGACGACGACGCTGCGCATGGTCTCCGGTCTCGACAAGCCCGACAGCGGCGAGGTCTATCTCGGCGGCCAGCCGATGCAGGGCCTGTCGCCGGCTGAGCGCAACGTCGCCATGGTGTTCCAGCAATATTCGCTCTACCCGCATCTGACGGTTCGCCAGAACCTGGAATTCCCGCTGAAATCGCCGCTGCTGCGGACGCCGCGCGATGTCATCGACGCCAAGGTCAAGGAGGTCGCCGAAGTCCTGCAGATCGCCCATAAGCTGGACAACAAGGCGACAGCGCTGTCCGGTGGCGAAATGCAGCGTGTCTCCATCGGCCGCGCGCTGGTGCGCAACCCCGAGATCTTCCTGATGGACGAGCCGCTGAGCTCGCTCGATGCCAAGCTGCGGGCCGACCTGCGCATCGAGCTGAAGCGTATCCAGGCCAAGCTTGGCGCCACCTTGCTCTACGTCACCCACGACCAGATCGAGGCGATGACCATGGCGACCCATGTCGGCGTGCTCAACGAAGGCAGGCTGGTGCAGTTCGGTTCACCGCGCGAGGTCTACGAGCAGCCGGTCAGCGTCTATGCCGCGACAAGGCTCGGACAGCCGCGCATCAACGTGCTGCCGGCAGACCTGTTTGCCGGCGCGCCGGCGGGCGCCAGGAGCATCGGCCTGCGCCCCGAGCACATCGTGCAGGGCGATGGCGAGGAGGCGCTGGTCAAGCGGGTCGAGCATCTCGGCGACCAGACGCGCCTGCACCTGACCTTGAAGAGACACGACCTCGTCACCGTGACCGACGCGCACACGCCGCTCAGGGGCGGCGAGACCATCCGCATCCAACCTTCCCGGCCGCTCTATTTCGACGCCGCCGGCATGCGCCTCATCTAGGGAGAGCAGTTTCATGGCCCAGTTCATCAACAAGCGCGAGGACGTCGTCACCGAGGCGATCGATGGCGTGCTCGCGCTCTCCGGCGGCGCATTGACCCGCCTCGACGGCTATCCGCACATCCGCGTCGTGCTGCGCAGCGACTGGGACAAGTCCAAGGTGGCGATCGTCTCGGGCGGCGGCTCCGGCCACGAGCCGGCCCATGTCGGCTTCGTCGGCAAGGGCATGCTGACGGCGGCGATCTGCGGCGACGTCTTCGCTTCGCCCAGCGTTGATGCGGTGCTCGCCGGCATCCTCGCCGTCACCGGCCCGGCCGGCTGCCTGCTCATCGTCAAGAACTACACCGGCGACCGGCTGAATTTCGGCCTTGCCGCCGAGCGTGCGCGCGCCTTCGGCCTCAACGTTTCCATGGTGATCGTCGGCGACGACATCGCTCTGCCCGATCTGCCGCAGGCGCGTGGCGTCGCCGGCACGCTGTTCGTGCACAAGATCGCCGGCGCGCTCGCCGAACGCGGCGCCGATCTCGACGCCGTGACCTCGGCTGCCAGACA
Source organism: Mesorhizobium sp. EU05-FHT14A09 (assembly GCF_058790995.1). Taxonomy (NCBI): domain Bacteria; kingdom Pseudomonadati; phylum Pseudomonadota; class Alphaproteobacteria; order Hyphomicrobiales; family Phyllobacteriaceae; genus Mesorhizobium; species Mesorhizobium sp. EU05-FHT14A09. The sequence goes on along the minus strand of NZ_JBYTDF010000011.1, from coordinate 175,675 downwards.
CGTCATCGCCGGCACGCGCTCCATCGGCATGTCGCTCGACACCTGCCGGGTGCCGGGTTCGCCGAAGGAAGACCGCATTCCCGAAGGCAAGGCCGAACTCGGCCTCGGCATCCATGGCGAGGCCGGCGTCGAGCAGATCGATTTCGCCGGTGCGAGGGCCTCTGTCGCGACCATGGTCGAACGGCTCGCCGCCGTGATGGGCGAGGGGCAGCACGTGGCGCTGATCAACAATCTCGGCGGCACCTCGGTTCTGGAGATGTCGGTGCTCGCGCATGACCTGCTCGGCTCGTCGGTCGGCGCCAGGATCAGCCACACCGTCGGCCCGGCCCCGCTGATGACCTCGCTCGACATGCAGGGCTTTTCGATCTCGGTCTTTGCCGCCAATGCCGCCGAACTGGCCCTGCTGAAGACCCCTGTGCCGATCGCCGCCTGGCCGGGCGTCTCCGAGGTTCGCCCGATCGCCGTCGCCGCTTTGCCGGATGGGCTGACGCCGATCATGCCGATGCCGTCCAACCATGCAGCGACGCGGGCTTTCCTGATCAATTGCTGCAACGTGCTGATCGCCGCCGAGCAGGATCTCAATGCGCTCGACGCGAAATCCGGCGATGGCGACACCGGTTCGACCCTGGCCGGGGCAGCGCGCGCGTTGATCAACGCCATCGACCGCCTGCCGCTGTCGGATCACACGCAACTGTTGCGGGCCATCGGCCTGGAACTCAGCCAGACCATGGGTGGCTCCTCCGGCGTACTGCTCGCCATCTTCTTCGCAGCCGCCGGCGACGGCGCATCGAGCGGCCTGCCGATCCGCGAGGCGCTGCGGGCAGGGCTGGCGCGCATGCAGGAGATCGGCGGCGCCCATGTCGGCGACCGCACCATGGTCGACGCGCTGGCGCCCGCGCTCGAAGCGCTCGGCAAAAGCATGGCCGACGCGGCACAGGCGGCGCGACAGGGCGCGAATTTCACCGCCACGCTGACGCGCGCAAAGGCCGGCCGCGCCGCCTACATCAACGCCCGCCAGCTCGAAGGCCACATCGACCCCGGCGCCGAGGCGGTGGCGCGGCTGTTTGAGCATCTGGCTGCCTGAGAGGCGAGGCGTCTGCCATCTCCCCCGCAAGGGGGAGATAAGCGCCGCTCTTTCTCCGCATCGCCCTGTCGGAATCCCGCCGTCTCGCCCGTCCTTGGGAAGCCAACCAAGGAGCACGCGATGCGAGACCTGATCCTGACCATGACGATGTCGCTCGACGGGTTTGTCTGCGGCCCCGACGGCGAGGCCGACTGGATACGCGACGGCGACGAGCAGGCCATGGCCTGGAAGGTGGAGAACCTGTCCGGTGCCGGCCTGCACATCATGGGCAGCCGGACCTTCCGGAGCATGGCTGCTTACTGGCCCGGCGCCAGCGGCGTGTTCGCGCCGCTGATGAACCAGATTCCCAAGGCAGTCTTTTCAAGCCAGGGCCCGGCGGTGCTGCAGGCGATCGCTGCTCCATCGGGGCCGTTGCAGCCCGGCGCGGAAAGCTGGAGCGAGGCCTATGTCGCTGGCGGGGATCTTGCCGGGGAAATCGCCAGGCTGAAAAGCCAGGACGGCAAGCCGATCGTCGCCCATGGCGGCGCCGCCTTCGCGCGCAGCCTGATCGCGCAGGGACTGGTCGACGAATACAGGCTGGTGGTGCACCCCCTGGCCCTGGGCAAGGGCTTGCCGATCTTTGCCAGCCTCGCCGCGCCGAGGCGCCTTACGCGGGTCGGCTCGATTACCTTTCCACGCGGCTCGCAGGCGCAGATCTATCGGCCGGGGTGACCGTGCTGCGAATTGACTTCTATTCGATGATTAGCTAATCATCGAATTATGAATGGGGTGTTCAAAGCGCTCGCCGACCCGACCCGCCGTCACGTGTTGCAGCTCCTGAAGAGCGGACCGATGAGCGCGGGTGAGCTTTGCCGGCATTTCGATGTCTCCAAGCCGACGATGTCCGCGCATTTCTCGGTGCTGAAGGAGGCTGACCTTGTTCATGCCGAGAAGGCAGGCAAATCCGTCATCTACCATCTGAAGCTGTCGGTGCTGGAGGAGACGCTGCTCGGCTTTGCGCATTCGTTCGGGCTGGGAGTGGAGCCGCTGCCGGCCGAGATGGAGGCCGCACGATGAAAAACGAGCTTTTCGTCGCTTTCGCCTGGGGTGCCGGCATCCTGCTGGTGTCGCTGGCGGCGGCATTCCTGCGCGGGCAGGGCTATATCGACCACGACACCACGCTGCGGGTCGTCGCGATGAATGGGCTGATGATCGCCTATTACGGCAATCGCGCACCCAAGCGGGTCGCACCCAGCGCCTATGCCCGGCAGCTTGCGCGATTTTCCGGCTGGGCCCTGGTCCTCAGTGGCCTCGTCTATGCGGGGTTCTGGGCGTTCGCGCCGATCCCGCTGGCGATGAGTGTCGGGACCGGCGCGGTGGCCGCCGGTATCATCGCAACGATGGGTTACTGCCTCTGGCTGTGGAACCAGGCCAGCGGAAAAGCGCGGTGACGTTCAGAGCATTTTGTAGCCAAGTGGAATCATTTGGCGTTACAAGAATGCGGTGAAAACAAAAACTTAGAGCGTTTCCGCGTTTCCGTGAAAAACGGAAACGCTCTAGGGAGCGCCCTTGGTCTCTCCAAGAGCGCGAACCAGCCGCGCGACGCCTGTTTCGATCTCGGCCTCCGTCAACGCGGAGAAGCCGAGCAGCAGACCCTGGCGCGGATCGTTGCCAATGCACATCGGTGAGATGGGGCCGACGGTAACGCCGGCGCGGCGGGCGGCCCTGGCGAAGGCGACATCGTCGATGCCTTCGGGCAGCCGCGCGATCAGGTGCACGCCCTGGTGCGGCGTATCCGCCTCGAACTCCGGTCGCTCGCCGAGCGCGCTCACCAGCTGGTTGCGCGAGGTCCGGTAGGTCTCGCGCAACCGTCTCAGATGGCTCGAGAAATGCCCCTCGCGCAGGAAGTCCGCCACCACCAGCTGCTGGAACGGCGCCGGGAACCGATCGAGCAGCGTGCGCATGCTGCGGAAAGCCGGCACCACCCTGTCAGGAACGACGAGATAGCCGAGCCGCAGCCCCGGCAGCAGCGCCTTGCTGAAGGTGCCGACGTAGACGACGGTCTGATGGTCGTCGATGCCCTGGAGTGCTGCCAGCGGCCGCTCGTCGTAGCGGAACTCGCTGTCGTAGTCGTCCTCGATGATCCAGCTGCCGTTCGCTGCCGCCCAGTCGACCAGCGCCAGCCGGCGCGCCATCGAGAGCACGACGCCTGTCGGATACTGGTTCGACGGGGTCACATAGACGGCCTGGATGGTGTCGCCGTGCCCGACCAGAGCGTTTCCGTCTTTTCCGGAAACGCGGAAACGCTCTAATTCCCTGTTTTGCACCAGGCTGTCGACACGAATGCCGTCTGCGTCCACCGGTACCGCAAGCAGCCGGGTGCCGTGCGCGGCCAGCGCCAGCCGTGCCGGCGGATAGCCGGGATCTTCGATGGCGACATGGTCACCGGGATCAGTCAGCGTGCGGATGGCGAGATCGATCGCCTGCTGGGAGCCGGCTGTGATGAAGATGCGTTCGGGCGAGCAACGCAGGCCACGCGCCGCGGCGAGATAGGACGACACCGCTTCCCTGAGATGCGGTTCTCCTTGCGGGTCCCTGTAGTGGTCGGAGAGGATCCCGACATGGCGGTACGCCAGCCGTTTCAGCACGGAGCGCGTCTTGGCGTCGGGGGCCGAGCGGCCGGTGACGAACGGCACCTGCGGCGGGACCTCCAGCGCCGGCACCTGCGCGGAAGCCTGCGCCGCACGCGACAGCCGGGGCAAGACGGCGTGGCGCTCAGCCTGGGTGTGCGCGGCCGTTACCAGGCGTTCGGGCACGTCCCTGGCGACATAGGTGCCCGATCCGCCGCGGCCGAAGACGTAGCCTTCGTTGAGCAGCGTCTCATAGGCTTCGACGACGCTGCCGCGCGAGATGGTCCAGAGCCTGGTGGCCGCGCGTGTCGACGGCAGGCGTGCTCCTGCCGCGATCTGGCCCGAAACGATGGCCTGGCGCAGCTGCAGATAGAGCTGCCGGCTGATCGGCGCGGTCGAATGACGCTCGAGCGCGATGTCGACCAGATGCGCCGGGCCTTCATGGCGGCGTGAGCCTCTTTCCATCGCAACCTCCAAAGCGGTCCGCGCCGATCTGCCGAAGTGGACCTTCAATTTCGATCAAAGCTGGCGAAATAATGAACCACTTTCAGAGGAGGTTAAGCAAGATGTTTCCGTCACGCATGCAGCGCCAGGCGCCCTGTCCGCCGTTTTCGGCCTTGGTGGGCGTGGCCGTGCGCGGCACATTGATTGATGGTATGATCGCACTGGCCGCACGCGCGGCGACAGGAGGCCTGACATGACAGTTCTCCCACTGCTTGCAAGACTGCCGGGTGCCATTGGGCGGGGAGTCGCGGCTTTGTCCCATAAGGGGCGATCAAGCAACATCCGCACCGGGGAAGGATCCGTCTGCTCGGATCGTCTCGAACGGGAAATGAGCGACAGGATGGCGCGGTCCGGGCCGATCTGGCTTGCGTCGACCTGTGACAACAGGGCCGACTGGCACCCCGCAGACTAAAGCGCCTTCACCACTACCGCCTGGTGCTGCTCGATTTCGAGCGGGTTGCGCAGCGGCAGGCCGAACTCGCGCGCCTCGATCTCGAAAACGTCGCCGCCTTCGGTGCGGATGCCGTCGGCGAAGGACAGCGTCGCGGTGCCGAACATATGCACGTGCACGTCGCCCGGCCGGCGAAACAGCGCATATTTGAAATGGTGGTGCTCGAGGTTGGCGATCGAATGCGACATGTTGGTTTCGCCCGACAGGAATGGCTTCTGCCACAGCTCCTTGCCGCCGCGCAGGATGCGTGAGGTGCCGCGGATGTCGGCGGGCAAGTCGCCGATCAGGATCTCCGGGCCGAAGGACGCATTCCTGAGTTTCGAATGGGCGAGGTAGAGATAGTTGACCCGCTCGGTGACGTGGTCGGAGAACTCGTTCGACAGCGCAAAGCCGACGCGGAAGGGCTGGCCGTCGTCGCCGATCACATAGATGCCGGCGATCTCCGGCTCTTCGCCGGCATCCTGGGCGAAAGCGGGTGAGAGCAGGGCGGCGCCCGGCGCCACCGCCATGGTGCCGTTGCCCTTGTAGAACCATTCCGGCTGCACGCCGGCCTCGCCATTGGCGGGTTTTCCGGCTTCCAGCCCCATGCGGAACATCTTCATGGAATCGGTCAGCTGCTCCTCGCCCTCGGCGTTCAGCTTCTTGTGCATGGCGTCGCGCGTCGCCGCCGAGCCGAGATGGGTGAGGCCGGTGCCGGTGAGGTGCAGATGCGCGGGGTCGGGATGGTTGATCGGCGACAGCATTTGGCCCTTGCGGTAGAGCGCTTCGAGGTCGACCGTATCGCCATACCCCTTCTTCTCGATCAGCGCTTCCAGCCCGCTGCCGGTGCGCGCCGCTTCCGTTGCCAGTGAATAGACGCTGCGGGCGCCGGTGACGACGCGGGCCTTGCCGCCATTGCGGGCCACCACGCGGATGGCGTCGCTCTCGTCGAGGAACTGGGAGATCAGCATGATGGCCTCTTTCCGCCGTCGACACGGCAAATTGCTTCCTTCGCGATCCGGCTGGCGGCCCGCGTTCAAATGGTCGGTTCGGATGTTGCCCGCGGGGCTTCATTGCCCCGAATGTACGGCCGGTTACCGGCCTGCGAGCTGTCCTGGCACCTTCGTTCCGGGTGTCAGGCCTTCTTCTTGTTGTAGAGGTCGAAGGCGACAGCGCCGAGGAGCACCAGGCCCTTGATGACCTGCTGCCAGTCGATGTTGATGCCCATGATGCCCATGCCGTTGTTCATGACGCCCATGATGAAGGCACCGATGACCGCGCCGGCCACTTCGCCGACGCCGCCCATGGCCGAAGCGCCGCCGACGAACACTGCCGCGATCACGTCGAGTTCCATGCCGGCACCCGCCTTCGGCGTCGCCTGGTTGAGGCGGGCGGCATAGATCAGGCCGGCCAGTGCTGCCAGCATGCCCATGATGACGAAGACGTAGAAGGTGAGCCGTTCGGTCTTGATGCCCGACAGCGCCGCCGCCTTGATGTTGCCGCCCATGGCGAAGATGCGCCGGCCGAAGGTCATGCGCTTGGTGATGAACACGAACAACGCCGTCAGGATGCCCATGACGATCAGCACGTTGGGCAGGCCGCGGTAGGACGCGAACTTGTACATCAGGAACATGATGATGATGGCCATGATGGCGTTCTTGATCGCGAACAGGCCGAAGGGCTCGGTTTCGTGGCCGTGGCTTTCCTGCGCGCGCCGTGCCCGTGTCGCGGCGTAGAACATGCCCAGCACGATCAGCACGCCGATCAGCATGGTGGTCGAATGCAGTGCGACGCCGCTGTTCGGGATCGCGGCGCCCGAGGCGTTGAGAGCCGGCTCCACGATGGTCCAGCGACCGATGAGGTCGGGAATGAAGCCGGCCGACAGCATCTGGAATTCGGTCGGGAAGGGGCCGACCGAGCGGCCGCCGAGCAGAGCCAGCAGCAGCCCCTTGAACACCAGCATGCCGGCCAGCGTCACGATGAAGGAGGGGATCTTCATATAGGCGATGAAATAGCCCTGCGCGCCGCCGATGACGGCGCCGACCGCGATGCAGGCGATCGCGGCAAGCAGCGGGTTCCAGCCGTAGTCGACCATCAGCACCGCCGCCACGGCGCCGACGAAGCCGGCGACCGAGCCGACCGAAAGGTCGATATGGCCGGCGACGATGACCAGCAGCATGCCGAGCGCCATCACGATGATGTAGGAGTTCTGCAGCACCACATTGGTCAGGTTGACCGGCAGGAACAGGATGCCGTTGGTCATCACCTGGAAGAACACCATGATGACGATCAGGGCCAGCACCAGCCCGTATTCGCGCAGGTTCTCCTTCAGCGCGTCGCGCATGGATTGCCTGGCTGGAGCCGTCTCGGTGGGCGTCGCGGTTTCTGTGGTCATGATGCCGCTTTCTCCTCCCCGCGGACGATCGCCCGCATGATCTTTTCCTGGCTGGCCTCGTGCCCGGCGAGTTCGCCGACGATGCGGCCCTCGTTCAGCACGTAGATGCGGTCGCAGATGCCGAGCAGTTCCGGCATCTCCGACGAGATCACCAAGATGCCTTTCCCCTCATCGGCCAGCTTGTTGATGATGGTGTAGATCTCGTATTTGGCGCCGACGTCGATGCCGCGTGTCGGCTCGTCGAGGATCAGCACGTCGGGATTGGAGAACAGCCATTTCGAAAGCACCACCTTCTGCTGGTTGCCGCCCGAAAGATTGCCGGTGACCTGGTAGACGCTGGAAGAGCGGATGTTGGTGCGCTTGCGGAAATCCTTGGCCACCTTCAATTCGCGCATGTCGTCGATGACGCCGGCCTTCGAGGACACGCCGGGCAGATTGGCGACCGTCACATTGTGCTTGATGTGGTCGATCAGGTTGAGGCCGTAGGTCTTGCGGTCCTCCGTGGCGTAGGCGAGGCCGGCGGCTACCGCCTTCTCCACCGTCGTGGTGTCGGCCGGCTTGCCATGCAGCAGCACCTCGCCGCTGACCTTGGTTCCGTAGCTGCGGCCGAACACGCTCATGGCGAATTCGGTGCGCCCGGCGCCCATCAGGCCGGCGATGCCGACGACTTCGCCCTTGCGCACCGACAGGTTGATGCCCTTGATGATCTGCCGCTCGGGGTGCAGCGGATGGTGCACCACCCAGTCCTTCACCTCGAAGATGGTTTCGCCGATCTTCGGTGTGCGCGTCGGATAGCGGTCTTCCATGGTGCGGCCGACCATGGAGGTGATGATGCGGTCTTCGCTGACGTCGTCGCGGTCCATCGTCTCGATGGTGCGGCCGTCGCGGATGACGGTGACGCGGTCGGCCACCTTCTTCACTTCGTTGAGCTTGTGCGAGATCAGGATCGACGTCATGCCCTGGCGCTTGAATTCCAGCAAAAGGTCGAGCAGCGCGTGGCTGTCCTTTTCCGAAAGGCTGGCGGTCGGCTCGTCCAGGATGAGCAGCCTGACTTCCTTCGACAGCGCCTTGGCGATCTCCACCAGCTGCTGCTTGCCGACGCCGATGTTGGTGATCAGCGTGTCGGGATTCTCGGCAAGGCCGACGCGCGCCAGCAATTTCTTGGCGCGGCTGCGCGCCGCGTGCCAGTCGATGATGCCGAATTTCGCCTGTTCATTGCCGAGGAAGATGTTCTCGGTGATCGACAGCAGCGGCACCAACGCGAGTTCCTGGTGGATGATGACGATGCCGACGCGCTCGCTGTCGTGGATGCCGCCGAAACGGCATTCCTGGCCATCGAAATGGATCTCGCCTTCATAGCTGCCATAGGGATAGACGCCGGAAAGCACCTTCATCAGCGTCGATTTGCCGGCGCCGTTCTCGCCGACGATGGCGTGGATCTCGCCTTCCGCGACGCTCAGATTGACGTCCTGCAGGGCCTTCACCCCGGGAAACGTCTTGGTGATGCCGCGCATCTCCAGAATGGTTTTTGCCATTGCCAAACCCGACGCCTGTGGAGCCCGCCGGTGGAGGGCTGGGGTACCATGATACAGAACGGCTCAAGGGGCTAAAAGGGGCTCCGCGACCGGTTGGCGCGCGGAGCCCGGGAGCCTGTCTTACTTCAGCTCTTCAGCCTTGATGTAGCCGGACTTGACCAGCAGCTCTTCGTAGTTCGACTTGTCGACTTCGACCGGCTTCAGGAGCACCGATGGGATCACCTTGACGCCGTTGTTGTAGGTCTTGGTGTCGTTGATCTGCGAGGGCTCCTTGCCCTGGATCACCTGGTCGACCACCTCGGCGGTCACCTTGGCGAGTTCGCGGGTGTCCTTGTAGACGGTGGAGTACTGCTCACCGGCGATCATTGCCTTCACCGAAGGTACTTCGGCGTCCTGGCCGGAGATGATCGGCCATGGCTGGTCGCCGGTGCCGTAGCCGACGCCGCGCAGCGAGGAGATGATGCCGCGCGACAGGCCGTCATAAGGCGCCAGCACCGCGTCGACACGGCTGCCGTCCGAGTAGTTGGCCGACAGGATGTTGTCCATGCGTGCCTGTGCGACCGCCGCATCCCAGCGCAGCGTGCCGACCTTTTCCATGCCCATCTGGCCCGACTTCACGACCAGGTCGCCCTTGTCGATCAGCGGCTTCAGCACCGACATGGCGCCGTCATAGAAGAAGAAGGCGTTGTTGTCGTCCGGCGAGCCGCCGAACAGCTCGATGTTGAACGGCCCCTTCTTCTCGGGATAGCCGAGGCCCTTGAGGATCGAATTGGCCTGCAGCACGCCGACCTGGAAGTTGTCGAAGGTGGTGTAGTAGTCGACATTTCCGCTCTGCTTGATCAGGCGGTCATAGGCGATGACCTTGACGTTCTGCTCGGCCGCCTTCTTGAGGACATCGGAGAGCGTGGTGCCGTCGATCGAGGCGACGATCAGCGCCTTCGGTCCCTTGGTGACCATGTTCTCGATCTGCGCGAGCTGGTTCGGGATATCGTCTTCCGCATATTGCAGATCGGCCTTGTAGCCCTTGGCTTCCAGCGCCTTGACCAGTTCGTTGCCGTCGCTGATCCAGCGCAGCGAGGACTTGGTGGGCATGGCGATGCCGACGAGGCCCTTGTCTTCGGCGTGCGCGCCGAAGGTCATGGCTGCGAAACCGATCGCCACCGTGGCGATCAACGTTTTCATGAGCTTCACTGTTCTCTCCCTGAGTTGAAGAATGCCACGCCGGAATCCGGCGCTCGCGCAATGCCGCCAGATGGCGGCCCGTCGATCCCTGCTAACCTCCCAGTCGCCCCGTTGCCGCCTGCGGCCGTTCTTGCAACGCCGGCTAAGTGCACGGCAACGAGCGTGCGAAGGGTGGTTCCCTTTGCCATAACTGTCAAATTCGATCTTCGCTGGTTGGTATATCGAAAATGGTATATGTGTTTCGGCCGTCGGCAAGGAGGCGCGGATGGATAGCCAGCGAGAGATTGGCCGTGGTGATGGCGCGGCGCTGCTGCACAGCGGGCTCAGCCTACGCCACATGCGCATGATCGTGGCGCTCGACGATCACGGCCGGGTCAGCGCCGCCGCCCAGGTGATGAACATTTCGCAGCCCGCAGCCTCGCGCATGATCGCCGAGATGGAGGCCATTCTCGACGTCACGCTGTGCGAGCGGCTGCCGCGCGGCATCGTGTTGACCCCTTACGGCAAGGCACTGGCCAGGCGCGCGCGCATCATCCTGATCGAGATGCGCGAGGCCGATCGCGAGATCGCCGAACTGAAGGCGGGCAAGGGCGGTTCGGTGTTCCTAGGCGCGGTGACCGCACCCGCGATCGAACTGGCGGTGCCGGCCATCCGCGAGATCCGCCGGCTCTATCCGCGCATCGAGATCACCATGCAGGTCGAGACCAGCAACGTGCTGGCGCGCGAGCTGATCGCCATGCGCCACGATTTCATCATCGCGCGCGTGCCCGACGACCTCAATCCACGCCTGTTCGAAAGCCGCGTCATCGGCATCGAGAAAGCCTGCCTGATCGTGCGGCGCGGCCACCCGCTGATGCTGAACAGGACGGTGCGGCTCGAGGAGACCGCCGGCTACGACTGGGTGTTCCAGTCGGGCTCGTCGCCGCTGCGCCAGGTGATGGAAGCGAATTTCCTCAACCGCAACATCGGCTTGCCGGAACGCATCTTCAACACCAGTTCGCTGCTGCTCACCTTGGTGATGGTGGCGCAGTCAGATGCGATCGCGCCCGTCTCGGTGCAGGTGGCGAAATTCATCCAGAGCCCCGAGGGACTCGCCGGCGCCATCGACGTGCTGCCGACGGATTTCGATATCGAAGTCAGGCCCTATTCGCTGATCACCATGAAGCAGCGCGTGCTCTCGCCCGCCGCCAAGATGCTCTATGACTTCATCCTGCGCGAGGTGAGCTGAGAGATCATTCCAAATAGATGAAGCCGGGCTGCAAATGGCGAGTATCTGCGCTCCGATGCTCACGTACTGAAGTACGCTCCGCTTCGGTGCTCGCTTCTCGTCATTTTCGCTCCGGCCTGATCTATTTTGAGACGATCTCTACGGCTGTGGTAGATGTTCGGGCCAGAGACGTCGTTCTTGCTTGCCTTGCCTGTTGGGTCGCGATGCCGTAGCGATGCCCGGATGATGGCAACGCAGCACGGCACACGGGCGCTGGCGCAGAGACTTCTCTGTGTCCTGCTCGTGCTGTTCTTCTGGCAGTACGGACAGCCTGCTGCCGCGGTTGTCGCAGCCGACGGCCTGCCGCGGATCTCGGTTGCCCAGCCGGACCTGAAGCTCGGCCTGCCGAACAAGGCACCGGCGCTCGCACTGGAGAGCGCCCGCTCGATCCGCGCGAAGTTCCACACTTCGGCTTTCGATGCGATACTGACCGGCCCGGATGCGCTGGAAGCACCGGCGCTGTCTTCCCGTGTCGACCGACTGCCCACCGACCGCATTGCCGGGCAGAAACCGGAGCGCCCGCAGGCTCGCGACCCGCCGGCGGCCGTGGCTTAGGCCCTCAGGGCATCACTCCACATTTTACGATTTTCATGCGCGCTGCCCTTTTTCGGCAGCGGCGCTCACACGGGCATTTCGAATGAACCGTATCCTCACCCCGTATTCGCTGTTCGGCGTCGCGGCTGCGACACTGCTGTTGTCCGCCAAACTCCTGATCTCGGTCGGCGTCATCCATTGGGTGATCGCGGCGTTGCTGGACCTGCCGCTCGTGCCTCAGCTCGTCCTGGCCGGCATCCTGGCTGTTCCGACCTTGATCCTGATGTGGCGGATCATCTGGCTCTGCTACGAGGCCGAGACCAGCCCCGAGAACAACTGAAGCAAATGCCGCCCCGGTTCGCCGGGGCGGCATTTTAACACTACAGACCCCAGGGATGCTTGGGCGCCGGATCGCCGAGCGGATCGCGAAGGTCATCCACAGCCGGGAAAAGCTCCTTGAGGCCCATCTGGCTCATCGCAGCCGAAGACTTCGCCTCGAGTTGCGCCGCATTGTCTTTCGCCCAGTCGACAAGACGCGCGATTTCCGGATCGTCCTCGATCGCCGGCGACACCCACTCGGCCCATTCGCGGATCCGGGCGGCTCTCTCATAGTCCGAGATGCAGGCATTCAGCAGATCGAGCCGACGCTCTTCGCGCTCCTTGCGCCGCAGCGCCAGGAACCTGCGCCGCTGCAGTCCGGTCTGTTCGATCGTCGGGGACAAAGCTTCCATAACGCGCTCCTATCAAGACATGGCACGCCCTAGTTCAGCATCGTCAGGTCAAACAGCCACCCGTTTCTTGCCTGGCTCTCGGAAGGTCCGGCGGGCTTCATCTCCAGGGGAAGTGGCCATGAAACGGGTGGGTGGCCGGGCGGGCTCTTGCGATGATTGTCGCCAGTCAACGGAGGAGGTCACGCAGATGATACCGTTTCTTTTGGCCATCAACAGCCACGTCGCCACGCGTGGCGAAGGGTTGCATACCGAATTCACCAGGCACTATGCGCAACTGCTGCGGATGGCGCAGATGCGGGCCGAAACACAGCGGGTTGTGAAGGCGCCGAAACCGGCGCAGCGGCAAGGCAGCTGACGCCGTGACTGCGATCCGGTCGCCCAATCGGTCCAGCCCGGGCAATTCCAGCAAAAGGCCAGCGCTTTGCTGGAATTGCTGAAAGATCAGGCGACAGCCTGCGCCGCTGTCGCGATGAAGTCGGCGATTTCCTTCGGCCTTGATGCCAGCGAGGCATGGCTTGCGTCGAGCGTGATCAGGCCCTTGGGATTCAATCGCGCCGACATCATTTTCTGGTTGTCGGGATGGATCATGCGATCCTGGCTCGAGATCTGGTACCAGCTTGGTTTGCTCTTCCATGCCGGCGCGGTGATGGCATCGCCGAATGTCGATCCGAGCGGTGCCTTCTGGGTCACTGCCATCACCAGCGCCTCCTCAGGCGTCAGATCCTGGCAGAAGCTCTCGTGGAATTTGTCGGGCCTGATCCAGAGATAGCCGTCGCTGTCGGGCGCGATGTTCTCGAAAGCGGCGGGTGGTTTGCTTTGGCTGATGCCACCCGGGCTTTCGCCCGCATCCGGCGCGAACGCGGCAATGTAGACCAGCCCGGCCACATTGCTTGCGCTGCCAGCTTCGGTGATCACCGCGCCGCCGTAGGAGTGCCCGACGAGCAGAACTTTGCCCGGTTGCTAGGCAATCATCTTGCGTAAGCGTCCGGCATCGTCGGCCAGCGACGTGAGCGGCACTTCGACACCATGAAGATCTGTGTAGCCCTTGTTCGTGAGTTGCGGGATCACCTTGGCCCAATGAGCCGCGCCGCCCCAAAATCCATGCACCAGAATGATCGCAAGCTTGTTCATCCGAACCTCGTCCGTCCTGTTCCGGTTGAAGGGAGTGCGGCCGGCGCTTGAGGGTCGAATCCGATGCGCCGGCCTAAGCTCCGGTTAGGCCGCCGGAACCTGAGCGATCGTACCAGCCCTCCAGGCGAAGAAAAAACAGCCGGGACTAATATTGGACCCGCTCATCCGATTGCCAGGCAGCGCCTTCGCGAAACAGTCAAAGCTCAGCCTGGGAGGCCTCTTCCCGCTTCACATGGCGTTGGCGCGAATAGCCGGACGATACCGCCATGCGGGTCATGTGCAACTCGTGTTCCTGCAATTTGTTCGCAATCAGCAGGGCGACGACGGCAGAGCGGGCATCGCCGTCCGTCGCCGCGATGAGCGCATCGGCCGCCCTGTCGATCTCCAGGCGTGTCTCATCGTCCGGTGCTTGCGCCGGTTTGGTCATGGTCATGTTCCAATCTGAGCGAGCAAAAGCGCAGAGCGCTCTTGCTTCCGGAATTGCGTTGAAAAAGTAGCGTTCTCGTATTTCGGAGTAAGGCGCGAACGCGTCAGGCAGCCTTGCGTACAGGCAGGTCGACTTCCCAGTTGGCCGCTGCCGGCAGCGCATTGGCGGGCACGCTGATCTCGATCACCGTCATCTCGAAGATGCGCGAGACTTCGAAAAAGGAGCGGCCCCTGCTCAACGCCAGGATCGCGGCCTCTTCGGCGCCGATCCAGGTGTTGGCGTTCCTGGCATCCGCGTCCGTATAACCGGGGTCGTCATCATGGCAGCCACGCTCGTCCCAGTCTTCAAGCAGGGAGCGTCCAGCCAGTCCATCCAGCGGATGTATCTTTTCGCGCATGAAGACGGCTTCCGCTGCTTTCGACGCGCTCTGGAGTTCTTCCTTCGTCGCGCCATCCATCCTGATCGTGAGAGTCCACATTCCAGCCTCCTACGGCTTCTAGAACAATAGTGAACAAAAAGAGAACAAAAATGTCAAGCAGAGTCTTCGAGGCGGCAGAAATGTGCTTCTTCGCTGGCGGTGGAGTCTTGTTTTCGGGTTACAGGCATTGCCGTCGGGGCAGCCTGAAGATGCGCGATGCGCCATGGCTGACAAAAGCGGTTCCGCCGCAGCGCTTTCGCCGATTGCCTGGCGATCAGCCGACTATCGGATTTGACCGCGGCAAACCGTGTTCGTACGCATCGCGTTAACCTTTTGTTAACCATTTCGCTCCTACACCTTGGAAACCGAAAATTAACCAAGATCACCATCGTGTTAACCAAACCCCGGCCCATCCGCCTCAAGGGGCGCTCCTTCCTTGCCCTGTCGCTTGCCCCGGAATTGCCTTTCGAGGACTGGCTGGCCGGGCTCGACGATCTTGCTGCCCGCTCCGCCGGCTTCTTCCTGCGGCGGCCGGTGGTGCTCGACATATCCGGCCTGGACATCAAAAAGGCGGAACTGCGCACGCTGGTCGACGAGCTGAGCCAGCGCAACGTCCGCGTCATGGGCCTCGAAGGCGCGCGGCACTCGCTGCTCGGCCCGGACATGCCGCCGCCCATGAATGACGGCCGCCCGGCCTCGGATTTCGACCCGGCGAACCAAGACGAATCAGCCGAGGCGAGCGAATCGCTCGAGGCGCAGGCAGCGCCGGCCGTCGAAACGATCGCGGCAAGCGGGCCGTCGGTCCAGGTCACCGGTTCGCTGGTGGTTTCCGAACCGGTCCGTTCCGGCCAGTCGATCTTCTTTCCGGAAGGTGATGTCACCATCATCGGTTCGGTCGCATCGGGCGCGGAAGTCGTCGCCGGCGGCTCGATCCACGTCTACGGCACGCTGAGAGGGCGTGCGCTTGCCGGAACCACCGGCAACGGTTCGGCGCGCATCTTCTGCCGCAAGCTCGAGGCGGAAATGATGGCGATCGACGGCTTCTACCTCACGGCGGAGGACATGGAGCCGGATCTGCGGGGGCGGGCAGTGCAAGTGTGGCTGGAAGGCCATGCGCTCAAAACTGGTATTTTAAGCTGACCCGACGAAGGTCCATAAAGGAGAGGTCAATGGGCAAGGTTATCGTGGTGACATCGGGCAAGGGCGGCGTGGGCAAGACCACGTCCTCGGCCGCGCTGGGCGCCGCTCTGGCGCAGAATGGCGACAAGGTCGTGGTCGTCGATTTCGACGTCGGCCTGCGCAATCTCGATCTCGTCATGGGCGCGGAACGGCGCGTCGTCTATGACCTCGTCAACGTCATCCAGGGTGAAGCCAAGCTCACCCAGGCGCTGATCCGCGACAAACGGGTGGAGACGCTCTATCTGCTTCCTGCCTCGCAGACGCGCGACAAGGACAATCTCACGCCCGAGGGCGTCGAGAAGGTCATCGCGTCGCTGAAGAAAGCCTTCGACTGGGTCATCTGCGACAGCCCGGCCGGCATCGAGCGCGGCGCCACCCTTGCCATGCGCCATGCGGACATCGCCATCGTGGTGACCAATCCGGAAGTCTCTTCGGTGCGCGATTCCGACCGCATCATTGGCCTGCTCGATTCCAAGACGCTGAAGGCCGAGAGCGGCGAGCGCATGGAAAAGCACCTTCTGCTGACACGCTACGATTCCAACCGGGCCGAGCGCGGCGACATGCTGAAGGTCGACGACGTGCTGGAGATCCTGTCGATCCCGCTGCTCGGCATCATTCCCGAAAGCATGGACGTGCTGCGCGCCTCCAACCTCGGCTCGCCGGTTACGCTGGCGGACGAGAACAGCGCGCCGTCGCGAGCCTATTTCGACGCGGTGCGCAGGCTGCGCGGCGAGGCCTTGCCGGTCACCATCCCGGGCGAGAAGCGCGGCTTCTTCGGCAAGCTCTTCGGGAGGAAAGCGGCATGAATCTGTTCCGGTTCTTTTCCAAGACGCAGTCGGCGCCCGCGGCGCGCGAGCGTCTGCAAGTGCTGCTTGCCCATGAACGCGCCAGCGCCGGCGGCGCCGATCTGGTCGCCAAGCTGAAGGACGAGATCCTGCGCGTCATCTCCAAGCACATGCAGATCGACCAGGACAAGGTCAGCGTGAAGATGGAACGCGGCGAGCAGGTCTCGACGCTGGCCGTCGACGTCGAACTTCCGTTCAACGCGGTCAAGGCGGCAGCCAGGAAGAAAGCGGCCTGACGAGCGTTTCCGTCTTTCACGGAAACGCAAAGAGCGCGTTAGAGAGACCGTGGCGGGCACCGGGCTGCCTTCCATATGTTTTTGGGGGCATGGGGGACAGACAGTGTCGGCGTTACGACCGGCGGATGCATCGGCCGGTGCGAACGCCGCGCACGGATTACCAACAAAGGAGTTACGCCATGACCCGCATTTCACTTCTGGAACGGTTGAAGGAACTGCAGAAGATGCCGCGCTACCAGGGCCGCGACATCACCACCATCAGTGCGGTGCTGTCGAACCAGGCGCTGGCCAAGCACATCGAGGTTTGCGAGCAGGGCGCCGGTCTCGCGCCGCGTCCGCAAGGCCAGGCCGCATAACCAGAGCGTTTCCGAGCGGTGTTGTCAAAGCCCCATCCCTCGGGATGGGGCTTTTGTTTATGGCGTTCCGATACGATCGTTCCCCGATCACTTCCACATCGACCGCATCTTGCCCTTGAGGTCGACACTGGTGCGGGGACGCGCCGACTGCTCGTCGCGCAGCGCCTGGCTCGTCCAGGACGTCTGCTGGAAGTGCTGCAGGATGTGGGACGGGATGAAGCGGGTCTTCGAGGCATAGACATGCCTGTCGCCGCGCGCGACCTGGCCGGAGGGGTAGAAACGCTGCGGCACGATCAGGTGCAGGGAATCCTTCGCCCGTGTCATCGCGACATAAAGCAGGCGGCGTTCCTCCTCCAGCTCCTTGCGCTCGCCGGCGCTGAGGTCGATCGGGATGCAGCCGTCGACGGCGTTGAGCAGGAATACCTTGGTCCATTCCTGGCCCTTGGCCGAATGGATCGTCGACAGGATCAGGTAGTCCTCGTCGAGCAGCGGCGGGCCGGCCTCGTCGCTGGTGGCGCTTGGCGGGTCGAGCGTCAGGTCGGTCAGGAAGCGGTCGCGCGACGGATAGCCCGACGCGATCTGCTCGAGCTGCAACAGGTCTGCCCGGCGCACGGTCGCATCCTCGTGCTTGCGCTCGAGATGCGGTTCGTACCAGAGCCTTGCCCGCTCCATCTCCGCCGGCCAGCCGGGGCTGCGGCGCAGGTCGCAGAACAGGTCGACGAATTGCGGCCAGTCCTTGGCGGCGCGCGCCGGCGGCACGAAGCGCGCCAGGCCCATTTCCAGGTCGAGCGACTGCTCCATGCTGTCGATGGCCTGGGTCGCAGCCGAAGGCCCGATGCCCGGCAGCAACTGCATGACGCGGAAGCCGGCGATGCGGTCGCGCGGGTTCTGCACGAAACGCAGCACGGCCAGCACATCCTTGACATGGGCCGCGTCGAGGAACTTCAGCCCGCCGAACTTGATGAAGGGGATGTTGCGCCGGGTCAGTTCGACCTCGAGCGGTCCCGAATGATGCGATGCCCGAAACAGCACCGCCTGCTGCTTGAGCAGGGTTCCTGTCTCGCGCTCCTTCAGCACTTCGTCGCAGATGTAGCTCGCCTGCTCGGCCTCGTCGCGCACGGTGACGATGGCCGGCTTTTCGTGCGACGAGCGGTCGGTCCACAGGTTCTTGGTGAAGCGCTCGCTCGCCTCGCCGATGACGGCGTTGGCGGCATTCAGGATGGCGTCGGTCGAGCGGTAGTTGCGGTCGAGCGTGACGACATCGGCAGGCGTGGGAAACAGCGATGGGAAATCGAGGATGTTGCGGACTTCCGCGGCACGGAAGGAATAGATCGACTGGGCATCGTCGCCCACCACCGTCAGGCCGCTGCCGTCCGGCTTGATCGCGGTCAGGATCGAGGCCTGCAGCCGGTTGGTGTCCTGGTATTCGTCGACGAGGATGTGGTCGAAGCGTGAAGACAGATGCGCGGCTATATCCGGTTCCGTCGCCATTTGCGCCCAGTAGAGCAGCAGGTCGTCGTAATCGAGGATGTTCTGGCGCTGCTTGGCCTCGACATAGGCGCCGAACAGCCGCTTCAGCTCCTCGCACCAGCCGACGCACCACGGGAAACTGGCGGCGACGACCTTCTCCAGCGCATCCTGCGCGTTGACGACGCGCGAGTAGATCGCAAGGCACGTCGCCTTGGTCGGGAAGCGGTTCTCGGTCTCGGAGAAACCGAGCTCGTGCCGCACCAGGTTCATCAAGTCGGCGGAATCCTCGCGATCGTGGATGGTGAAGCCCGGCTCCAGCCCGACCTCCAGCGCATAGTCGCGCAGCAGCCGCGCGCCGATCGAATGGAACGTGCCGGCCCAGGTCAGCCCTTCCGTCAGGCTGGCGGCGCGCTCCTTCATCACCTCGGCGGCGATGCGTTCGACGCGCTTGCTCATTTCCGTGGCAGCGCGGCGCGAGAAGGTCATCAACAGGATGCGGCGCGGATCGGCGCCGCGCACGATCAGATGCGCCACCCGGTGAGCCAGCGTGTTGGTCTTGCCCGAGCCGGCGCCGGCGATGATCAGCAGCGGCCCGCCCACCGCGCCGTCGCCATGCAGCACCGCCGCCCGCTGGCCGTCGTTCAGGCGCGACAGATAGGCAGGGGGCTCGGTCGAATCACGGACGGCGATGTTCATGCGGGCATGAAGCATCGTTTCCGTTTCGTTCGCAATGGCCGGCGCCGGACCCGCCGTGATCAGCGCTTGAAGTTGATCGCAATGGCCAGCGTCATCGAGGCTCTTGCCAGATCCGGTGGCGGCGCCGGCACCGGGGAGGCGCGTTTCACGGTTTCGACCGCGGCGCGGTCGAGGGCCGCGTTGCCGGAAGAACCCGCGACCGAGGCCGACTTCACGACGCCCTGGGCATTGATGCGGAACTGGACCCGAACCACCGCAGAACCGCTGGCACCGGCCGGATATTGCTTGAAGCGACGGATATGGGCATTGACCTCGGCCTGCCACTTCGCCGGTGACACCAGGCTGCGGGCGGCGGTCTTCGGGGATCCCGTCGAAGCGGGTTGCTTCGGTGAAGCCGCGGCTGCTCGACCGGCTTGGTCGGATACGCTGGCGGCTGTCACGGTCTTCTTTGGAGAGTTTTTGCGCTCCTGCCGGGCCGGCTTTGCGGGTTCGGCTGGCTTGCGAGCTTGGCTTTTCTTTTCGGCTTCCGGCTTTTCATGGCGTGCGGCAGCCGGCTTCTGAACCGGGGCAGCGCGTTTCCTTTCCGGCGCTTTCGCGATGGTCGGCAGGGCAGGCTGTTTCAACAGGTCCTCCTGCATCGAGCGGAGAATGTCTGGCGCCAGAGCGGTGTCTTCTTTCGGTTGTACCTCCGTCTTAGCCTCCGCTGCTTCCTCCTGCGGCTGCGGCTGCGGCTGTGGCTGTGGCTCGGGTTCGGTTGCTGGAGACTTGTCCTGTTCGAGAGCAGGCTGCGCCTGAACCGGTTCGTTCCGCGCAGGCTTTTCCGGCGCCTTGTCGATGTCGGGAGCCGGGCTTGCCGGTTCGTCGGCCGCTTGCGCAGGTGGCTCCGCCTTTGGCGCGGCCTCGGAGGTTTCCGGCGGCACCCATTCCACGGCGATGGATTCGACCATGCCCGGATCGGCGGCAGGGGGCAGCGTCAGTGCGGCGAGATAGAGCCCTATGCCGGCATGCGCTGCCAGCGAGATGATGCCACCCAGCAACCAGCGTTTCACCTCGCTGCGATCGCCTGGTGGTTCTTCGCCGGGTTCGGCTTGCGGCGCGACGGTGGTCGAAATGGTGTTGTCAGGCAGCGGCGCCGGCACTTCCGGCGCCGGTTCGCCTTGGCTTGCCTGGACAGGCACGTCTGGGCCGGCGCCGCGCACGACTTTCGTCGCGCGCGGTTTCGCCGGCTTCGTCATCGGTCAGAACCGCATCGCCGAGTTCAGGTAGAAGGTACGGCCCTGTTCAGGGAAGCCGTAGGCGAGCTGGTAGTTCTTGTCGAAGATGTTTCTCACGCCGAAGTCGAACTCGAAATTGTCGTTCAGCTTGTAGTTCATGTTGAGATTGACCAGCGCGAAGCCCTTGGTTTCGAAGAACGCCGTCTCCAGCCGGTCCGTCGACCAGCGCGAGCTGTAGATGGCGACGTTGGGGGACACGGTGAACTGTTCGAACGGCACCCAGTCGGCATAGAGGTAGGCGCTGTGCTCCGGCGTGCCGATCGGCTTGAGCCCGGGCCGGACCGGATCGACCAGCTTGCGCTTGAGATAGGTGTAGCTGGCGCCGACGGTCAGGTTGGAAAGCACATCCCATTCGCCGTAGACTTCCGCGCCGTAATACTGGCCATCGCCGATGTTCTGGCTCTGCACCTTGCCGCCGCCGATGCTCACCGACTGGATCACGTCGGAGACGTCGCTGTAGAACACCGAGCCGCCGATCTTCAGCGTTTCGGTCGGTCTGCCGGTCCAGCCGAGTTCGTAGTTCACCGCACGTTCGGGGCTCAGGTCAGGGTTCGGCAAGGCGTCGCCGAAGCGGGTGCTGAACCGGTCGAAAAGCGTCGGGAAGCGGGTGCGCGAGGAGATGCTGGCGTGGAACTCCGAAGCGTCGCTGTAGCGGTAGATCGCCGCTCCCTGCCAGTTGAAGGCCGAGCTGCCGCCATGCGGGTATTCGGACATCTTCTTGCTGGCTGCGTCGTATTTCTGCGCCTTGACCAGTTTGTTCCTGTCGTAGCTGATGCCGCCGACGAAATCCAAGCTCTCGGTGGCGTGGAACGTGTCTTCGACCGCCACCGACCAGGTGTCCTCCAGCTTGGTCTGCTTCGGGTCGACGAAGGCTGAAGCGCCCGGCTGGTTGTGATCCCAGTTGGTATGGTCGTCGCGGCGGTAGTGAACGGCGCCCTTGAGCGTGTTCATCGGGATCAGTTCGGTGCCGGCCTCGACGCTGACGCCGTAGGCGCTGTCGTCATAGTAGCTGTTGAAGGCGCGCGCCTGCTTCTGGCTGGTGAAGGTGGAGTCGTCATAAGCCGACAACAGATTGTAGAAGGTGTTGTAGTAGGCCTTGGTCTTTACGTAGGACTCATCGCCCAGCTGCGTGTGCGAATAGAAAGCCAGCGAGCCGATATCCCAGCGCGGCCATTCCCAGTCGCGCTGATAGGCAGCACCCGCCGGCAGCGGCGTGCGCGTGATGCCGCGCACCGGCTCGTAGATGCTGTAGGGCGCGGCTTTCTCGCCCTGCTGCTTGGTGTAGCTGATGACGTATTCGTCGGTCTCGTTCGGCGTATAGCCGAGCTTGAAGTTGGCACGCCAGTCGCGCACGTTGGAGAAGTCGCGGCGACCGCCATCCTCGACCGGCCCGCCGATGCCGACCGGGGCCGGATTGAAGCCCTGCGGCAGGAACCAGCCATCGCTGTTGCGGAACGATCCGCCGGCCTGGAGATAGAATTTCTCCTGCTTGGTTCCGACCCAGCCGGATGTCGTGAAGGCGGAAAGATCACCGGTGTTGCCGATGTCGACGCCGGTGCGCAGCTCGCCTTCGAATTCCTTGGTCGGCTTTCTGGTGACGAGGTTGATGGCGCCGCCCATGCCGCCGGGGCCGCTCAGCACCGAGACGTAACCCTTCTGCACCTGGATCTCGGAGAGGTCCGGCGTCAGGAAGCGTCCGTAGTCGAGGCGGTTGTCGGCCGGCAGATAGACGCGCACGCCGTCGATGTAGAGCGGCACCTGGAAACGGTCGAAGCCGCGCACATAGATCAGCCTTTCGTTGCGGCTGCCGCCGGTGTTGGAGACCTCGACACCCGGCGTGGCTGCCAGCGCATCATCGAGCGTGTTGCGGTTGCTCTTGTGGATGTCCTTCGCCGTCACGACGCTGCGCGACACCGACTGGCCGCCAATGTCGGAGGAGGTGCCGGCGGCGGCGCCATAAACGACGATCTCGCCCAGCTCGAAGACCGGAGATGCGGCCGTGCGGGCTGGCGTTGCCGGTGCAGTGTCCTTTTTCTGCTCGGCAACTCCGCTTTGCTGCGCATAGGCAACGGGCAGTGCCGCAGTGGTTGTCAAAAGGACGAGCAAAGTCGTCGACGAAAGTCGCTTCATGAAAATCCCCCTCAAGGCCCCGACCGGACGGGCCTGCCGCCAACGTGACGACAGGTCGTCCTCCCAATTTGTAGTCGTAATATACGGACAAATACAAAGAACACGCATCCCGTCAAGGCGACGGTCTGCGTTAAACAGTTTATTGCGATAGGCCAGCAATCCCCTTCCTTGACCGATATGTCAGAACAGACATAACAATCGTGCTGGTTTCGAAGAGGGGGGACAGCAATGAATCGACGGGGATTTCTGGCACGGCTCGCGCAGGCGTTTCTGCTTCTATGCCTCGGCCTTGCGGCAGTGGCATCGGCGCAGGCCGCGGGCCGCACCGTCGTCGATTCCGCGGGGCGTTCCGTCACGCTGCCCGAGCGCGTCGAGCGCGTTCTGGCTGCGGGACCGCCGGCCTCCGTGCTGTTGTACGTGCTGGCGCCCGACAAGATGGTGGGCTGGGTGCGCGAGCCGAGTGCTGCGGAAAAGCAATTCCTGGCCGCACCCTACAGGGACCTGCCTGCCTATGGCCGGCTGACCGGCAAGGGCAACACCGCCAATCTGGAACTGGTGCTGTCGCTGAAGCCGGACATCATCATCGATGTCGGCACGGTCGATGCGACCTATGCGTCGCTTGCGGACCGGGTGCAGGAGCAGACCGGCATTCCCTACATCCTGATCGACGGCTCCTTCGCCAAGTCGGCGGAAACGCTGCGCAAGACCGCCGAGCTGCTGGGCGTGCCGCAGCGTGGCGAGGAGCTTGCCGCCTATGCCGAAACCACGCTGAAGGACATCGATGCGCTGCTGGCCACCGTCCCGGCGAACGAGCGCCCGAAAGTCTACTACGGGCGCGGCCCGAAGGGGCTGGAAACCGGGCTGGCCGGATCGATCACCACCGAGATCCTCGGTGCGGTCGGGGCGCACAGTGTCGCCGACGCAGCCGGCAAGGGCAGCCTGGCAAACGTCTCCCTGGAACAGATCCTGGCCTGGAACCCGGACGTGATCCTGACACTCAACGCCGACGCCCGGGCGTCCCTTGTCGAGGATCCCTCCTGGGCAGGCATCGGGGCGGTGCAGAAAGGCCGTGTCTACCAGACCCCCACTGTGCCGTTCGGCTGGTTCGATTCTCCGCCCGGCATCAACCGGCTTGTCGGCGTGCCGTGGCTGGTCTCGGTTCTTTATCCCGGCAAATCGTCGGGCGACCTGGCGGCAACCGTGCGCTCCTTCTACAAATCGTTCTACCATGTCGAGCTGACCGACCAGCAGCTGGATGCCTTGCTCGCGGATGCCCGACCAAAACCATAAGATGACGCAATCTCCAGCAGCCGCCGTCAGGGCGGCCGGCAAGGGTACGGCCGGCTGGATCGCCGCGTGCGTGGCGCTGATCCTGGTGGTGGTGGCCGCGCTTTCCTTCGGCCAGTACGGCGTCAGCCTGCCAGAGGCTTTCCGGGTCGTCGCGGCAAGGCTGGCAGGTACGGAAAGCGGCCTGCCGACGATCGTCGATACGGTGGTGTGGAACGTACGTCTGCCGCGTGTCCTGTGCGGACTTCTGGTCGGGGCCGCACTCGCCGTCAGCGGGGCGGTGTATCAGGGGCTGTTCCGCAATCCGCTGGTCTCCCCCGACATTCTGGGCGTCTCCGCCGGCTCCAGCCTCGGCGCCATCTGCGGCATCTTCTTTTCGCTGCCGGTGCTTGCCGTGCAGGGCCTGTCGTTCGCCGGCGGGCTGGCCGCGGTAGCGCTTGTCTATGGCATCGGCAGCGCGGCACGCGGGCGCGATCCGATGCTGATGCTGGTGCTGGCAGGCATTGCGATCGGGGCCCTGCTGGGCGCCTGCATCTCGCTGCTCAAGGTGCTGGCCGATCCTTACAACCAGTTGCCCGCCATCACCTTCTGGCTGCTCGGCAGTCTTGCCAGCGTCACCCGCGGCGATCTCATCTCGATCCTGCCGGTGATGGTGGTCGGCCTCATCCCGATGGTGCTGCTGCGCTGGCGCATGAACCTGATGACGCTCGACGATGAAGAGGCGCGGGCGCTGGGCGTTGAAACGGGAAGGATCCGGCTGGTCCTGATCGTTGCCGCCACGCTGATGACGTCGGCTGCCGTCTCCGTCTCCGGCATCGTCGGCTGGATCGGATTGCTGGTGCCACATCTGGCGCGCGCGCTCGTCGGTCCAGATTTCACGCGGCTGCTGCCGGCCAGCCTGCTGCTGGGGGCAGGTTATCTGGTGCTCATGGACACGCTGGCGCGCAATGCCGCCAGCATCGAAATTCCCCTGGGCATCCTGACGGCAGCCGTTGGCGCTCCATTCTTCCTCTGGCTGCTGGTGAAGTCGGCAAGGGGCTGGGGCTGATGCTGAGCGCTGTCGACCTGGCCTTCGGCTATCCGGGAAAGCGCGTCGGCAGCGGTGCCAGCTTTTCGGTTTCGGCGGGTGAAGTGTTCTGCCTGCTCGGGCCGAACGGCTGCGGCAAGACCACCCTGTTCAAGACCGTGCTCGGTCTGCTGCCAGCGCTTGGCGGGCGGCTGGAACTGGATGGCATCGCTGTCTCCAGCCTGTCGCGCCGGCATTTCGCGCAGCGTGTCGCTTACGTGCCGCAGGCCACGGCAGCGCATTTTCCCTTCAGCGTCTTCGACGTCGTCCTGATGGGACGTGCCAGCCGGATCGGCACTTTCGACAGGCCATCGGCCGGCGACCGGGCGATCGTGCACGACACGCTGACCCGGCTCGGCATCGCGCATCTGGGCGACCATCCCTATACAGCGATCAGCGGCGGCGAGCGCCAGATGACTCTGGTCGCGAGGGCGCTGGCGCAGCGCCCCGCCATGATCGTCATGGACGAGCCGACGGCCAGTCTCGATTTCGGCAACCAGGCGCGCATCCTCGACCAGATCCTGGCCCTGGCCGGCGAGGGCATCGCCGTCGTGCTGTCGACGCATGAGCCCGGCCACGCCTTCGCCTGCGCCGATACCGTCGCTCTGATGAGCGCTGGCACGATTGTCGCGTCGGGACCGCCCGATGCGGTGCTGACACCCGAGGCGCTCACCAGGCTCTATGGCGTGGACGTCGCCGTTGCGCGCCTTGCCGGGATCGAGCAGCAGGTTTGCGTGCCTGTCTTGCAGCGCGCTGCGCGCGTGGGAGGCGCACGCTGGAAGCCGTGAATTCAGCCCGCTTCCCTGGCTGAAGTGCCTGCGGCCATCGGCGACCGCCGCTGCGGCGTCTTGGCTACAGACCGGCATAGGGCGACCTTGAGCTGCGCCTTTGTTCGTCAGTCTTGATCCAGCGATAGCGGGCGGTGTCCCGTCCTGCGTAGTCAGGATCGAGATAGATGAAACATCGCCCGATCAGGAAATTTCGGATCTCGAAGACATCACAGAACCGTCCAGTGCCCCAGATTGGCTGGTCGGCTTTCCAGGCACCGTCGCGATGTTCGCCACTGGTGCTACCCTCGACGACCAGCGTTTCGGAGCCGGAAAATATCCAGTTCAATTCGTCGGTGTGATGGCGAATTCGATGTAGCGTCGAGCCGATGTCTTCGAACAGCCGGCCGATCTCGGTCCGGCCCGACGCAATCCCCCATTTTGGGAAGAAAACCCGTGCATCCTCGGCGAAGAGGTTCAGAAAAGGTCGGCCGTCTGACGTATGACCGCGATCGATCGAATGGAAATATTCCAGGACAACGAGCTTGCGTTGTCCGTCATTCATCGGCTGTACCGTATCCATGAAAGCTCCCCCTTCGATCTCTGGTTGCACGGCCGCCTTGATGAGCGCGCAGGGGCGAAACGTGGCTGATTGCCGCTGCGCGCCTGTCAGGCCCTGGAACCTATTGGCGCCAATGGGGGTGGGTTACGTAGACGAGTTCGACATCTTCATCGGCCCGATAAAGCACGGGAGTTCCGGTCTTCAGGTAGATCACCTCGCCGGGTGAGGCCGTGTATTCGGTTCCGTTGTTGACGACGGTGAATTTGCCTCGTGTGATGATGAGCGCCTCGTCATAGGTGACGGTCCATTCGTTGGACTCGCCGGACTTGTAGCGTCCATAGCCAACCGTCATGGTGCTGTCGGACAACTTGTCGATGACGTCGCCGAGTTCGATCGGCTTGTCGGGATAAAGTCTGGTCAGCGGCGCATCGGCTATGCCGAATTTTTTGATGGTTACCGAAGGTCCGCTGGCGGCGGCGGCCGCTGCCAGAACGGTGAGTCCAATCGCAGAGCCAATCTGCAGCAGTCGTTTTTTCATCAAGGTATCCTCCCGCGTTCGGTTGATGTCGGAGATGCGCACCCGTCGCAAAACGGGTATCTGCGCCAGCCCCTTGCAGTCGGGAATCTATCTGTTGCATAATATGACGGTACTTCCCGTAATGGGAAGATGGCGTTGCATAATCAGCAACAGAAAGAAGAGCAGGGATATGCGCCCGAGCCTGGAAGAACTGGAAGCGTTTCTGCACGTTGCCGAAACCGGAAGCTTCACCAGGGCTGCCGAGCGTCTTGGCATTTCAAAATCAGTGGTCAGCCGACGCTTGAGCGCGCTCGAGCGCAGCCTGGGTGCAATGCTCGTGAGCCGCACCACTCACGCGGTTATCCTGACCGAACTCGGCACGGGCTTCCAGGAACGTGCGCGCAAGACACTGGAGGACATCGATGAAGCCATGGACGTCGTCGGGGCCGGTGCCACCGCCATTCGCGGTCTTGTGCGCATGACCGCGCCGACAAACCTTGGAACACTCCACGTCCTGCCGGCCCTGATGGAGATGATGGAACAGCACGACGGCCTGGAGATCGATCTCGATCTGAACGACCGCTACACCGACATCGTTGCAGGTGGTTTTGATCTCGCCGTCCGCATCGGTGACCTGAAGGATTCGGCAATGGTTTCCAGACGACTTGGCACGGTACGCCGCACCGTCGTCTGCAGCCCCGAATATCTGGCACGAAAAGGCCGACCTATTGTGCCGGACGATCTCCAGCATCACGAATGCCTGGCTTATACCAATATGAATCCCGCTGACCAATGGCGTTTTGCCATGGACGGCGGGTGGAGAGCCATCCGCGCCAAACACCGGCTGCGTACCAATGACGGCAATGCGCTGTTGACGGCGGCAATCGCTGGCCGGGGACTGGTGGGGTTGCCGAGCTTTGTCGTTCGACAGGATGTTGCCCAAGGCCGGCTCATTCCGGTCCTCGAAGACTTTGCATTGCCGGAGGCAGGCTTGTTTGCCCTGTTCCCGTCGAGTTCACGCCTTTCCGGGCGTGCACGGGCAGTGGTCGAGCATCTGGCCGGTCATTTTCAGCGTATCTTTGTCTGACGGCCGGCAGGCTCGATTGTGTCGTTTCACCGTTTCAGGGAAGCGGCGACCGGGCCTGGGGCGGCACGGCAGGCCAGCGGTGCAGCAAGCCGGGATCGCCTGCTGAGAATGTCCTGGCCAGCCACAAAACCCGATCATCGGCCCATGCCGGGCCGGTGAACTGGATTCCTATCGGCAAGCCGGCTGCATCAAAACCGGCACGAACAGCACAGGACGGAAGACCTGACAGGCTCTGCGGCGCGGTATAGGTCATCACAAGTTTGCGAAATTCCACTGCCGAACCGCAATGATCGACGTAGTCCTGCCCGATCGGCGCCGCGGAACCAGCCGAGACAGGACTGACGATCATATCCACCCGTGACAAGATCCGGTCCATGCCGGCACGGAAATTCGCGCGCATCTCAACGGCTTCGAGGTAGGCCAAGGCAAGAATGCTGCCGGCGAGCTCCAGCCGGTCCAGAACGGCCTTGCTGTATTCCTCTCGGCGCTCGGGGAAGGTTCGAAGCACGTTCTCATGATAGTTGCGGGCTTCGGTCAGGACGATCGGTGCCAGAATCGCATAGGGGTCTCTTGTCTCGGGGAACGGCCACGAGGCTTCGACAACCTCCGCGCCGAGCATCCTCAAACCGTCCAGCGCCCGCTCGAACACCGCTGCATGGTCGGGCGCCAGTTGCACCATGTCGAGATCGTGAATGACGCCGATGCGCAGGCCCCGCAGATCGCCTGGGTCGTGGCGGGAAAAATCCGGAGCCGGCTGAGCCAGTCTGCCGTCGAGCGCCGCAAGCACGATTGGCAGGTCGGACGGCGCGCGGGCCATCGGTCCGATGTGGTCGAGGCTCGGGGCAAGCGCGATCGCTCCGCCGACAGGCACGCGAGCGCGCGTCGGCTTAAGGCCTGCCGTGCCGCAAAAGGCCGAAGGAATGCGAATGGAACCGGCGGTATCCGAGCCGATTGCGATTGGGACGAAACCCGCGGCAAGCGCCGCTGCCGATCCGCCACTGGAACCGCCTGGCACGCGGTCGAGATTCCACGGGTTGCGGGTCGGCCCATGAAGCAAACCCGTGGTGGTGATGCCCCAGCCAAACTCATGCGTCGCGGACTTGCCGACCAGGATCGCACCGGCAGACCGAAGACGCTCGACCGCCACGGCATCCGCCAATGGCAGGTGGTTGGAGAAGTGAAGGGCGCCGTAGGTCGTGCGGACGCCGGCTGTGTCCAGCAGATCCTTCGCAACGAAGGGGACGCCATCGAGCGGAAGCGGGGCGCCTTGCTGGTAGCGCCTCTCGGAGGCCCGAGCCTCCTCGTATGCCCGATCGAGGCAAAGCGTCGTCAGGGCGTTGATGTCTGGATTGATGCTGTCGATCCGCCGCCCCGTGGCCTGGATCACTTCGACGGGCGACAGGCTGCCGGCCCGAAATTGGTCGATCAGTTCGAGTGCTGATGCATGGAGTTCCGAAGACATTTCTTATTCCTAGTACATAGTTTCAATCAGCCGCATGAGATCCCGGCGCCAGGCCGGACCCAGACGTTCCGCGGCATCGGGGTATTGCTCCGCGACCCGTGTCGCGACCTGTTGCACGTCCGTGCGTCCAAGCCCCAGTTCTCTCAGCCGCGTCGGCAATCGCAATCCGGCGACGAGGTCGCGCAGTCTGGCCGCCGCGTCGCCAGCTTGCTCGCTGCCATCGTTCCTGTCAGCGGAGTGAAGTGCATTGGCCACCATGCGAAGGCGCACCGGTTCCAGCGTCGCAAAGGCATCCAGGACTGGCGCGAGCGTGACGCCGGAGGTGAGACTGTGCGCGATCCGGAATGACCCGCCAAGCACATGCCCGATCCGGTGACTGAGCCCGAATTGCATGTTGGCGGCTGCGAAAAAACAGCTCCAGGCAGCGAGTTGGGCCTCCATTCGCAGGCGGGAACTGTACCGGTCGGACGACGATAGCACTCGGGTCATCCGACGGATCCCGGCAAGAGCCACCACGTCCGTCACCGGCGCAGCCGGTGAAAAGACGAGGCCTTCGATTGCATGGTCCAGAGCCTTTATCGCGGAGCTGGACCAGAGCGCCTCCGGGGTTGCCTCGGTGACAGCCGGGTCGAGCACGACAAGCGCCGGCGTTGCCGCCACACACGCGAAACTGCGTTTGAACACGCCGTGCGAACCTTCTTCCGTTACGCCGAAGAAATGGGAAAACTCGGCGCCGGAAAGCGTTGTCGGAACAGCGGCGATGAGAGGATGACGGCCCGTTCCATCCGCAAGGACATGCACGGCGGCCTTCGCTGCATCGATCACGCTTCCTCCGCCAAAAGCGATGATCGCATCGATGTTGTCCTGACGCACCTGCTCGGCGATGGCCAGAACGGAGGCCAGTGGAACATGGGCGGGGACTGTCTTCCCCAGCCCGCAAAACCGGCGATCGAGAATTCCGGTCAACTCCTGTAGAAGCCTGCCTTCCGTCTGCAGGCTTCTGGTGGTGATGACGAGGGCGCGGTTTTTCCCAAGGCGGTCGAGTTCCACGCCGAGACGCGTGCGACTGCCTTCGCCCCAGACCACTGCCTTTAACGGCAGAGCCTGGTAGCGACCCCCGATCAGGCCTGCAGCGTCATGTTCTGAGGACTGCGGGTCGGTGATGGGCGACGTGCGCATCACGGGCTAGTCTGCCAACGCTGCCAGGCCGGCATTTATGGGTTCGAGGCGAGGAATGATCCTCTCCCGCTCACCTTCCAGCCATGGTGGAAGCAGGGTCTCGTTGCCCAGGGTTTCGATGGGTTCGTCCTTCAACCAGCCGCCTTCGTTGGTTACAGCCGCTTCGAACAGCACGCCGGCAGGAGTGCGGAAGTAGACCGACGTGAAATAGTTGCGGTCTTTCGGCTCGGAAACGTCGGTGAAACCCAGACCTTCCAGGTGGACCTTGAGGTCCTGCTGCGTTTCGCGATCACCCATGTCGAAGGCGATGTGGTGGACGACACCTTGCGCAAAAGTCCAGGTACCCTGAGGCAGGTCCGGTTCATGCAGCACCTCCAGCACCCTGCCGGCGGAGCCGTCGCCGAAGACATAACGATGATTACGTCCGTCGGATGCGGCATGGACGAAGCCCATGCCGTCTTTCAGGAAGATATCGAATTCCGGAAGGTCGCGGGCCGAAACCGTTACTGCGCCGATTTCCCGAATTGCCACATCGGCCGGCACGCCTGCACCTGTCCATGGGACGGGCCCGGCGGCGGCGGTCTCCATGATCTCGAATTCTATGTCGGCGGGATGATCGAAGACGATGCGCGTTTCTCCGAAACGCTGCCGACGCTGCGTGACGTAGCCATGGTCGACGAGCCGTTTTTCCCAGTAGGCCAGGCTTCCTGTGGGGGTCGAGAGAGTGATGGTGCAGACCTGACCGGAGCCGCGCCGGCCACGAGGACGCCAGCTCATCGGGAAGGACGTCAGGATAGTACCTTCCTCGCCGAGACCGTTGCCGTAATACAGGTGATAGATGGGTTCCTGCCCATCAAAGAGAACGGTCTTCTTTCCCAGCCGCAGTCCCAGTGTCTTCACGTGGAAATCATGATCCTCTTGAGCGCTGCCAACACAAAACGTCACGTGATGGTAGCCACGCACAGGTGCATGCAAGGCCATTTGCTCCTCCATTGTTGTTGATGATGACGGCATGACAGGCAGGATGCTTCCAGCCGAGCGTGCCCGCTCATGCGGAATGCATGCCCGTTGTCATGCGCGCTTTTTTGTTTGCGTGTTTCGACGCCCTGGCGACGATCGCCGGATTAAAAGGCTGCCCGGCACTCCGCACAATCGCGTCTCCAAGCAAAACCGTGTTGCCATCCGGGGAACGGGGCCGGCAGGGGCGTTGCGGAAGCAGTCGTCTGTTGCGGAAATGGAAACACGTATATGCGAAAGCAGCCCATACACTGATGTTACGCAACACAGTACATGCCGCTGGCTTACATGGGAGAGCCTGATGGCAAAAGTTCTGGTCCTTTATTATTCAGCCTATGGTCACGTCGAGACGATGGCACTGGCTATTTCGGAAGGTGTTCGCGCGGCGGGCGCCGAGGTCGTGGTAAAGCGTGTGCCGGAACTGGTGCCGCAAGCGATTGCGCAGAGCGCCGGGTATCGTCTTGATCAATCGGCCCCGATCGCCACGGTGGACGAACTTCCCGAATACGATGCCATCATATTCGGAACGCCGACGCGCTATGGCATGATGGCGTCGCAGATGAAGAACTTCCTGGATCAGACAGGCGGGCTCTGGTTCGAGAACAGGCTGGTTGGAAAAGCAGGCGCCGTTTTCACATCCACCGCTTCTCAGCATGGAGGCCAGGAAGCCACCATCCTGAGTTTCCACACCGTGCTGCTGCATCTTGGAATGGTCGTGGTCGGCCTGCCCTACAGTTATCCCGGCCTCACCAACATGGACGAGATTGTCGGCGGCTCTTCTTACGGAGCCTCCACGCTGTCCGGCAATGATGACAGCCGGCTGCCGTCGCGTATCGAACTCGAAGGCGCGCGATTTCAGGGACGCCATGTCGCGGATATCGCTTTGAAGTTGAGCCGGTGAAGCAATCAAGGCAGAAGCATGCAATCTGCATGTCGCGTCCACCACGGTCCAACCTTCGCCGATATGCCGTTGACGGAGGTTTATCTTGCAGCCTTGGCTCAGCTTGTCGGCTATTCCGACCTGCGGAACACCTCGGCGATCGTCTTGATGACGCCGGGGTCCCTGACGCTGTAGCCAGGCACGAGCGAAATGGCGCTGTGGAAGTCACGGCCCTGCATGACCTTCAGGATACGCCTGACTGCCTCGACTTCGAGGATGTCCTTGCGGCAGACGAAGAAATAGTCCTCGGTCAACAGGCGAACGAAACCCAGATCGAACTTTCGAGCAGCCGCCTCCACGCCGAAGGCGACATCAGCCATCCCGGATGCCACATAGGCGGCCACGGCGGCATGGGTGAACTCGGCATGTTCATAGCCGTTGATGCGGGTTCCATCGAGCTGGTGCTGGGCGAGCAGCAATTCGAACAGCTGCCGCGTGCCGGAATCCGGATCGCGATTGACGAAACGGATCTGCGGGTCGAGCAGGCGTTCCACCGTCGTGATCCCGAGGGGATTGCCGCGCGCCACGATCAGGCCGATCTCCCGGGTGACAAAGCCGATGACACGGTGAACGCTCGGGTTCAGCCAACCCTTGCTGACGGCGATCGCCCGTTTTCGCAAATCGCCCTGGGGCAGGTGCATGCCGGCAAGGTCGCAACCGCCATGGGACAATGAGACGAGCGAGTTCTGGTTGCTGACATAGCGAAAGTCGACGTCGAGGCCCGGCTCGCGGCTGAGCAGCTCGCGCAGCTTCGGCACCGCGAAACCATGGCTGGCATGGACACGCAGCACCAGCGGGCCATTCGGCAGCATCTGGTTGATTTCGGTCTCGAGTTCCTGCGACAGGTTCTGCAGCAGGGGCCTCAGCCGGGCCTCGAGCCGCTGTCCCGCCCAGACCAGCTTCTCACCGAACGGTGTCAGCCTGGTTCCGCTGCCTTGCTTGCGCACCACCAGCGGCATCTCGAAGAAGTCCGACCATTTCTCGATCAGGTTCCAGGCGTGGCGGTATGAAACCTCTGCCTTGTCGGCCGCAGCGGTGATCTTTCCGGTAGCATGAATTTCGGCCAGGAAATCCAGCATGATCTGCAGCGAGCGGTTCCCTTCGCGTTTGCTGAAACGCCATACGGGTTCGATCTCGATCTGGATCATGCCTCCTCCATGGCTCACCGGTCTCTGTTTTCAAAGATATGAATTTCTCTTCATATCTTGCCAGCAGAAGATAGGCCTTGCCGATCATATATCTCTGCCGGTCTTTCGGCAGAAGATTTCATATTCCCTCAAAATTACAATGAAAATAGTTTCATGATCGTGGTGATAACGACCAATCAGGTCGTGGTCGTGCACGATAGATATGAACTCAATTTCATATTTGTGAGGAAGATGTGCTGGACCGGGTCATCGCGGGCGATACACATAGGCTTCTGATTGACGGGCGTCGCGTCGCCGCTCTTTCAGGGCGCACCTTCGAGACACTGAACCCGGCGACCGGTGAGGTGCTGGGCAAAGTTGCCGAGGCCGGCGTGGAAGATGTCGACGTCGCCGTGCGTTCGGCGCGCGCTGCCTTCGAAGGACCATGGGGCCAGATGAAGGCATCAGAGCGGGGCGCGCTGCTGCTCAAGCTCGCGGAGCTCATCCGGCGGGATGAAGCCGAACTTGTCCGCATGGAAAGTCTCGATTCAGGCAAGCCGGTTTCCGCGATCGCGCGGCAGGACCTGCCGGCCGTGCTGGACACGCTGACCTACTATGCCGGCATGGCCGACAAGATCAACGGCCAGGTGATCCCGGCACGGCCCGATGCGCTGACCTATACGGTACGCGAGCCTCTTGGCGTTGTCGGTGCCATCATCCCCTGGAATTTCCCGCTCATGATCGGGATGTGGAAGATCGCTCCGGCGCTGGCCTGTGGCTGCACCGTGGTGCTCAAGCCTGCCGAACTCACACCGCTCACGGCGCTCAAGATAGGCGACCTCGCCTTGGAGGCGGGCTTCCCTGTCGGTGTGCTCAACGTGGTGCCCGGCTTCGGCAAGGTGGCTGGCCAGGCACTGGTCGATCATCCGGACGTCGACAAGGTCACTTTCACCGGTTCTCCGGTCGTCGGCAGGCAGATCCTTCAGGGCGCCGCCGGCAACCTCAAGCGGGTGACGCTGGAACTTGGCGGCAAGTCGGCCAACATCATCTTCCCGGATGGCGATGTCGATACCGCGGTCAAGGCGGCAGGCTCGGGCATCTTCTTCAACACCGGTCAGGTGTGCTCGGCAGGGTCGCGTATCCTGGTGCATGAGAGCATCCACGACGAGGTGGTGGAACGGCTGGCTGCGCGGGCGCAATCGATCCGCGTCGGCGACCCGCTCGAAACGTCGACGGCGATGGGCCCGCTGGTGTCGGAAACCCAGATGAACCGTGTGCTGAACTACATCGAGATCGGCCGCAATGAAGGCGCTTCCGTGATCGCCGGGGGCGCAAGGCATGGATCGACCGGCTATTTCGTGGAGCCGACCGTCTTTGCCGGTGTGCGCCACGACATGCGCATCTCGCAGGAAGAGATCTTCGGGCCCGTGGCAGCCGTCATCCCGTTCAAGGACGACGAGGACGCGCTGCGGATCGCCAACGGAACGGCCTACAGCCTTGCCGCTGGTGTCTGGACCGGCGACATCGCGCGCGCGCATCGTTTCACGAAGCGGCTGAAGGCCGGCACCGTCTGGGTCAATACCTATGGCCCGACCGACATTCGCCTGCCCTGGGGCGGCGCGCGCGATTCCGGCTTCGGCCGTGAACATGGCGAGGCTGCCATCGACAATTTCACCGAACCCAAGGTGATCTGGATCAACACCGGACGTTGAGTTTCGCGCCGGCGCCGCCGGCTTTCCATCAGCAGTCGAGGATCGGCTCCCGCCGCGGGCGAGGGCACGGACGGTCTTTGCCAATTTCGAGGAGGCATCATGCGTATCGCAATCATTGGCCAGCAGGCTTTCGGCAAGAGCGTCCTGGAGGCATTCCTGGCGCGCGGCGACGACGTGGCCGGCGTCTTCTGCGCGCCCGAGAAGCCGGGTGCTCGCCCGGACCCCTTGCGGGTCGCGGCCGAAGAGCGCGGCCTGCGGCTTTTCCAGCTTCCGAACCTGAAGAGCCAGGCTGCCGAGGGCGCGCTGCGTGCGCTCGATGTCGATCTGGCCGTGATGGCCTATGTGCTGCAGTTTGCGCCGCAGGACTTCGTCAACATCCCCAGGCACGGCACCATCCAGTATCATCCATCGCTGCTGCCGGCCTATCGCGGTCCCAGCTCGATCAACTGGCCGATCATCAAGGGCGACAGCCGCACCGGCCTTACCATTTTCCGGCCGACCGACGGGCTGGACGAGGGACCGGTGATCCTGCAGAAAACCGTCGAGATCGGTGAAAACGACACGCTTGGAACCGTCTATTTCGACCGGCTTTTCCCGCTCGGCGTCGAAGCCATGCTGGAAGCGGCGGACCTTGTTGTCGCCGGCCGCCACACCGAGGTGGTCCAGGTCGAGGATGCCGCTTCCTATGAAGGCTGGTGCCGCGACGCCGAGGCCAGGATCAGTTGGAACGCGCATCTGGACGCCATCCACAATCTCATCCGTGGCTGTGATCCCGCGCCGGGCGCCTGGACGACTGTTTTCGGCGAGAAGGTGAGGCTGTTCGAAAGCCGCAAGCATCCGGTGCGCCGGTTCGGTGACGTCCAGGGCAAGCCCGGCGAGATCGCCGCGATCGGCGAACAGACCGTGCATGTCACCGTCCAGGGTGGAACGATCGAACTCGGCAAGGTCCGTACCGAGGCCGGCCAGAAACTCTCGGCTGCGGCCTTTGCGAAATCGCACGGGCTTTCAGTGGGCGATCGCCTTGAATCCGAGGCACGGCAGTTGCAGGCAGCCGCTGGCGAGTAGTCCACTTTTTCAGATCAGGCCGCCAGGTGTGACCTTGCGGCCTGCCACCACTGGTCGATCGAATGGCCATCGGGCGCCAGTTCGAATGCCCCCGGCGCGAACGCCAGCCAGGCATCGCGCTGCCTGGGCGAGACCGTGGTGATGATCGGCTTGCCGGCTTCGGCGGCGGTCACGAAAGCTGCCCACAAGCCATGCTGCATGATTTCCGTT
This sequence comes from Mesorhizobium sp. EU05-FHT14A09, assembly GCF_058790995.1. NCBI lineage: Bacteria > Pseudomonadati > Pseudomonadota > Alphaproteobacteria > Hyphomicrobiales > Phyllobacteriaceae > Mesorhizobium > Mesorhizobium sp. EU05-FHT14A09. Next base: position 139,244 of record NZ_JBYTDF010000011.1, on the reverse strand, counting down.
TTCCCGAACTTGCTGAGGATGACGACATCGGCCGTGCTGATCTGGGAAAGCAGGAACTGGCAGGCGGCGTCCATGCCGGCTGTGTCGAGATGGCAGTTCGTTCCTTGCGGCGGATTGTCGAGCTGGATGGAGAATTTCCGGCCGGAAGCGATGTCGCGCAGATGCCCGACACGACAGGAGCCCTGGGCATCGGGAACGGCGGAAAGCACGCCGACGACCGCGCTGCCGGCCTTTCGCCATCTGGCCGCCGCTTCGAGGAGGCCGGCTTGCCAATCCTGTCCTTCCGTTGTGGTCAGAAAGGCGATGTTGCTGGTTTCGTTCATGGTCGGCTGTTCATAACGAGAAGAAATCCTGGCCATCCTTGCTGATCCTGTGCCGATCGCGGCCATCTCATACGAAATGGCAATGAGCGTTTGCCGCGATCCTATGGCAGCTTGCTTGTGTCGCCGCCATTCTGACCGTTATATTCCCAGATAGCTAGCGAGCATTTCCCAGAGGCACGAAAGACGACGTCTGGAGAAGCCGATGCATGCATACGCCCGGCATGCCGACAAGGTTCAGGCAGCCATCAGGTCCAGCGATGCGGCGAGGTCCGCGCTTGTGGCATCGTGGCAGCGTTCCGCGTCGCTTCATCGCCTCGATCCCGCCGAACACAAGCCGCCGCTCAGGCTCACCAGCACCGAATTGCGCACGGCGCGCCAGCGCATCGAGCCCTTGATACGAACCGCCCAGGCCAGCCTCGACCGGCTCTACCTCGCCGTCGGCGGCGTCGGCTGCTGTGTCCTGCTTGCCGATACCAACGGCATTCCGGTGGATCGGCGCGGCGCGGCCGGTGACGACACCACATTCGAGACCTGGGGCCTGTGGACCGGCACGGTCTGGAGCGAAGATGCCGAAGGCACCAACGGCATCGGCACCTGCATCGTCGAGCAGCGCACTCTGACCATTCATGCCGACCAACATTTCCTTGATCGCAACACTGCGTTGTCCTGCACCACGGCGCCGATCTTCGATCACGAGGGCAATCTTGCCGCCGCGCTCGACGTGTCATCGTGCCGGGCCGACCTCACCGAGGGTTTCGTCAGCCTGATTTCGATGGCGGTGGCGGATGCCGCACGCCGCATCGAGGCGGACCATTTCAGGCTGATGTTTCCCGAGGCGCGCATCCTGCTTGCGCCGGCGCAGGACAAGCATGCCGGCGGCCTGCTGGCCATCGACCGCGACGATCTCGTGATCGGGGCAACGCGGGCGGCACGCGTATCGCTCGGCCTGACATCCGACCAGCTCGCGAAGCCGCTGCCGGCCGGCGACCTGCTCGGAAAGCGGGAGCTCGGTGGCGGTGAGCTGCGCGAGGCGGAGCGGGCGGTGCTGCAGCGCGCGCTCGCGCGCTCCGACGGCAATGTCGCCGCGGCAGCACGGCTGCTGGGCGTCAGTCGCGCGACCTTGCATCGAAAGCTCAACAGGCTGGAGATGTCGCGCTAGCGCATACCCGGCGAAAAACCGCAGCGCACTTTTGTTGCCCTGGCGCATTCAGGCTCGGGAACCTGTCGCAGTTCTGCGACACCTTGCAGAGCTCTCTTGCTGCGACGCGCTGACAAGCAGCCATACAGCGGCAACACTCCCATCAGCCGCGGCTTGCGGTGTCCACACATCTGGGAGGATGCGATGAACAAGGTGGAATTTCACCGTTCGGCAAAAGCGCCGTTCGCCAAAAAATATGACAACTTCATCGGCGGCCAATATGTGGCGCCGAAGTCAGGCAGGTACTTCGAGAACACGTCGCCGGTGAACGGCCGTGTGCTGTGCGAAATCGCCCGCTCCGATTCAGTCGATGTCGAGGCGGCGCTCGATGCCGCGCACAAGGCCAGGGATGCCTGGGGCAGGACGAGCGTCGCCGAGCGGGCGCTGCTGCTCAACCGCATCGCCGACAGGATGGAAGAGAACCTCGCCACGCTGGCGCTCGCCGAGACCTGGGACAATGGCAAGCCCATCCGCGAGTCCACCGCCGCCGACATCCCGCTCGCCATCGATCACTTCCGCTATTTCGCCGCGGCCGTGCGCGCCCAGGAAGGATCGATCTCGGAGATCGACCACGACACCGTCGCCTATCATTTCCATGAACCGCTCGGCGTCGTCGGCCAGATCATCCCGTGGAATTTCCCGATCCTGATGGCGGTGTGGAAACTGGCGCCTGCGCTTGCCGCCGGCAATTGCGTGGTGCTGAAACCGGCCGAGCAGACGCCCGCCTCGATCCACGTGCTGCTGGAACTGATCGCCGATATCCTGCCGCCGGGCGTGGTCAACGTCGTCAGCGGTTTCGGCCTCGAAGCCGGCAAGCCGCTGGCGTCCAACCCGCGCATCGCCAAGATCGCCTTCACCGGCGAGACGACCACCGGCCGCCTGATCATGCAATATGCCTCGCAGAACCTCATCCCGGTGACGCTCGAGCTCGGGGGCAAATCGCCGAACATCTTCTTCCAGGACGTCGCGGCCGAAGACGACGACTTCCTCGACAAGGCGATCGAGGGTTTTGTCATGTTCGCGCTCAACCAGGGCGAGGTCTGCACCTGTCCGAGTCGCGCCCTGGTCCATGAGAAGATCTATGACCGGTTCATGGAAAAGGCGATCCGGCGCGTCGAGGCGATCGTGCAGGGCGACCCGCTCGACCCGGCGACCATGATTGGCGCGCAGGCTTCCTCCGAACAGCTCGAGAAGATCCTGTCCTATCTCGATATCGGCAAGAAGGAAGGGGCTGACGTGCTGACCGGCGGCGAGCGCAACGACCTGCCCGGGGACCTTGCCGGCGGCTACTACGTCAAGCCGACGGTGTTCAAGGGCAGCAACAAGATGCGCATCTTCCAGGAGGAGATCTTCGGTCCGGTGGTGGCCGTCACCACCTTCAGGGATGAAGACGAGGCATTGAGCATCGCCAACGATACGCTCTATGGCCTAGGCGCCGGCGTATGGACCCGCGACGGCACCCGCGCCTATCGCTTCGGCCGGGCGATCCAGGCCGGCCGCGTCTGGACCAACTGCTATCACGCCTATCCGGCGCATGCGGCGTTCGGCGGCTACAAGCAGTCGGGCATCGGCCGCGAGAACCACAAGATGATGCTCGATCACTACCAGCAGACCAAGAACATGCTGGTCAGCTACAGCCCGAAGAAGCTCGGCTTCTTCTGAGCTGCAACGGGTCGCAATGGCAGCGTGGCGGTCTTCGCCACGCTGCTCGCGCCGACGGGAGCCGATATTGGACAAGATCTCGCAGGACAAGGTCACCGCCACGCCCGAGGCGGTCGAATTGCTGGATCAGATCATCGCCGATCATGGGCCGGTGCTCTTCCACCAATCGGGCGGCTGTTGTGATGGCTCATCGCCCATGTGTTACCCGCGCGGCGAGTTCATCGTCGGCGACCGCGATGTTCTGCTCGGCACCATCGGCGATACGCCGGTCTACATCAGCGAATCCCAGTTTGGCGCCTGGAGACACACCGATCTGGTCATCGATGTCGTGCCCGGACGTGGCGGCATGTTCTCGCTCGACAACGGACGCGAGAAACGCTTCCTGACGCGCTCGACGCTGTGCGATGTGCCGCAGCGCCAGGTGAATTGATGCGTTGCCGGCTTCTTGTCGGCGTCGCAGCCTGAGACAGGGCTTTGGCCAGTGCCTGCCGATCTCGAACCTGTCACGGTGCCCCCACCACGGCAGGCGTCGAGCGGCATTGCCAGCAGGCAGCAGCGGCTGGCACTGGCCAAACTGATGGTCGCTCTCCTGCCGTCGCGACCGTGCATCCGCACCATGCGGCCCATCTCCCAAGCTATGCGCGCAAGGTCTCTCCGCTTGCCTTGTCAAAAAGATGCAGACGCTCTTCCGTCGCGGTGAGGGTGACGTCGTCACCGACGCGGATGCGCGCCGCCGACGGAACGATCGCGGTTACCTCTCCGGAGCCGAACGGCACAGAAATCAAGGCGTCGTTGCCATGGAATTCGGCGAGCGTGACCTTGCCGGAGAGCGAGATCGCAGCCTTGGCGTTGCTGCCGAGCGAGAAATCCGCGGGGCGGATACCGAGCACGGCCTGCGTCCCGTCCTGCAGCCGGAATACATGGCCGGAGATCGCGAAACCATATTCCGCGATGTCCAGCCGCCAGCCGTCCGTCTTCCGCACCGTGACATCCAGGAAGTTCATGGCCGGCGTGCCGATGAAACCGGCAACGAATTGCGTGCGCGGGCGCTCGTAGATCTCCTCCGGGGTCGCCACCTGATCGATCTGCCCGGATCGCATCAGCACGATGCGGTCCGCCAGGGTCATAGCTTCGAGCTGGTCGTGCGTCACATAGACGGTCGTCGTCTTCAGGCTCTGGTGCAGCTTTGCGATTTCCACGCGCATATGGTTGCGCAGCTTGGCATCCAGATTGGACAGGGGCTCGTCGAACAGGAACACCTTCGGCGTCTTGATCATCGCCCTGGCTATCGCCACGCGCTGCTGCTGTCCGCCCGACAGTTCCGAAGGCTTGCGGTTCAGATAGGGGCCGAGGCCGAGTGTTGCCGAGACAGCTCCCACCCGCTGCTCGATCTCCTTGAAGGGCACTTTCAGCCGTCGGAGGCCGAACGCGATGTTGTCGAAGATCGTCATGTGTGGGTAGAGCGCGTAGTTCTGGAAGACCATGGCGATGCCGCGTTCGCGTGGCTCCACCTCGTTGACGACGCGCCCGTCGATGCTGAGTTCGCCGCCACTGATCTGCTCCAGGCCGGCGAGCATGCGCAGCAAGGTCGATTTTCCGCAGCCCGAAGGCCCGAGGAAGACGACGAATTCATGATCGTTGATCTCCAGGTTGAAGTCCTGGATGACCGAGGTCGTGCCATAGGCTTTGGCAATGTGGGAACAGACGATGGCCGACATCGCTAGGCCCTCTCTTGGTTCATGAGGATCTGCAGTTTGACGTCGCTGGGCAGGCCGCGCGCCGCGCGTTCGAAGGCCTCGATGCTCTGTCCGAAATCGAACGTGCCGGTGATCAGCGGTTTCAGGTCGACCTTGCCGGAGGCAATGAGCTGCAGGGCCCGTTCGAAGATGTTCGCGTAGCGGAACACGGTCTCGATCCGCACTTCCTTCGAAATCGCCGCCGGCACGTTCACCGCCACGGGATCGACGGGAAGCCCGACCAGAACCACCGTGCCGCCCGGCCGGACCGGCTGGAAGAGGTCGGCAAAAGCCTTGGGACTGCCGCTTGCCTCGAAGACGATGTCGACGCCCCAGCCATCCGTTCCGGCCGAGACCGCGTCGGCGAGCGTCTGTTGGTTCAGGTCGACGGGAACGATGCCGGCGTAGCGTCCGGCGATCTCCAGTTTCGGTGCGCTGAAGTCGCTGATGAAGACCTTGCTGCAACCGCCGGCCAGGGCCGCGAGCGCCACCATGATGCCGATCGGCCCGCAGCCGACCACCGCCGCGGTGTCGCCCGGAACGATGTGCGCCCGCGATGCCGCCTGCATGCCGATGGCGAATGGCTCGACCATGGCGCCTTCCGCGAAAGAGACCTGGTCGGGCAGCCTGTAGGTGAAGGCCGCCGGATGGACGACCTGCGGCCGCAACACGCCGTGGACGGGTGGGGTCGCCCAGAAAGTCACATCAGGGTCGACGTTGTAGATGCCGAGCTTGCTCGCCCGCGATGAAAGGTTGGGCACCCCGGGCTCCATGCAGACCCGGTCTCCGGTCTTCAGGCCGGTCACTTCGGCTCCAACCTCGACGATCACGCCGGCGGCCTCATGTCCGAGCACCATGGGCGCACGCACGACATGATCTCCGATCCTGCCATGGGTGTAGTAGTGAACGTCCGAGCCGCAGACGCCGACGGTGTGGATCGCGATCCGCACGTCCTGCGGTCCGACCGTCTCCGGCAGGTCGACCTCGCGAAGGGCCAGTTCGTTCATCTTTTCGAGGACCAGGGCTTTCATGACGCAACTCTCAGATCAGGATTTCTTGCGGAATGCGGAGTTCAGGAACCCGCTCAGCACGCCAAGGAACAGCAGCGGGGGCAGGGAGAGCAGCACGACGGACGCATTGAGGATGCCCCAGGGCACGTTCATGCCTTGCTGGGAAAGTTCCGAGGCGACGATCGGCAAGGTCTTGGCATTGCCGCTGGAAAGCATCAGCGCGATCAGGAACTCGTTCCAGACCAGCACGAAGCTGAAGGCGATCGCGCCGACCAGCGCACGGGAAGCGACGGGCAGGGACACGCGGAAAAACACCGCATAAGGCCCGTAGCCGTCGACGAAGGCTGCCTCTTCGATCTCGGGCGGAATGCGCTGGAATGCCGGGATCGCCAGCCACATCGTGACCGAAATGGTGAGCAGCGAATAGGTGATGGTCAGTGCAAGCAGCGTATCGTAGAGGCCGAGCTGCAGCCAGATGACCATGAGCGGGATCGCCACCGCGACCGGCGGCAGGAACCGCAGCGACAGCACGAAGAACTGGATGTCGGCTGACCACCGGTTGGGATAGCGCGCGACGGCATAGGCTGCCGGCAAGCCGAGCATGAGGCCGATGACGACCGCACTGCCGCAGGCGATGATCGAGTTCGTCAGCCCGGCCAGCACGCTGTTGCGTTCCAGGATGTAGGCGACATTGTCCAGGGTTGGCGTGAACAAGAGTTTCGGCACCCGGGTGATGATGTCGACATTGTTCTTGAGTGCATTGAGCCCGGTCCAGATCAGCGGAAACACGGCCAGGAACGCCGTGAACGCCAGCACCAGCCGCGCGATAAGACGTGCAGGGTTCATCGTTGCACCCGCTTCCACAGCACCGTGAAGGTGACGCTGGTGACGATCATCATGATCACCGCCATCGACGAGGCGTAGGAAACCTTGCCGGCCTCGATGAAGCCCTGGGAGAACGCGTACATATCCAATGTTTCGGTCGCCACGCCGGGACCGCCGCGCGTCATCACATAGATGAGGTCGAATGAGCGCAGCGACTCGATCATCTTGACGAACATCAGGCTGATCAGCGGCGCCTTGAGCATCGGCAGCGCGACATAGGCCTGGATCTGCCACGGCCGCGCATAGTCGAGGCGGGCTGCTTCCAGCGGTTGCGACGGCAAGGTCTCGAGCAGTTTGAGCACGATGACCGAGAAGAACAGCCCCCATTGCCAGACATCGACGGCGGCCACGGCAAACAGCGCAGTCGATGCATCCGAGAGCGGATCGAAGATGCGGCCCGTCAGCGCGCGATAGGGATAGGTCGCGATGCCGTAGAGCGGATGGAAGGCGAATTTCCAGACGAATGCCGCCGAGACCCTGGGCAGCAGCACGGGAACGATGAACAGGATGCACAGCAGGTTGCGGGTGCGCGCCGATGTGTTTTCGAACATCAGCACGCCAAGCCCGATGGCCACGACCATCGTGGCCACCACGGTGACGACTTCCCACTTGAGCGAGACCCACAGCGAATTCAGGAAGCGCGCGTCCGAGAACAGCGCGATGAAGTTGGCGAACCAGACAAAGCTGTGCGTCGTCGAGCTGAGCTCGCGGTTCTGCAGGGAAATCAGGATGGCGTAGACGGTCGGCACCATCGCCAGGATGAGCAATATCACCATGGTGGGTGCCAGGAACGCGGTTGGTAGCGATGATCGCTTCAGCATACTCGACCTCGGAATAGTCGGATCAGGTCGCGGTGCGGCCTCCGGCGGGGGAGGTTGCCAGGGCCGCACGGCCAGTGCGGGCGAGCTATTTCTTGATCAGCTCGTCCGCGTATGCCTTGAGTTCGTCGAGGCTGCCCTTGACGTCGGTGCGGGTGCCGTTGACCAGTTCCTCCAGCAGGATGCCCCAGCGATCGCCGAGATCCGGCCAGCGGCGGTCCTGCCAGAAGTTCACGGCAGTCACCTTTCCGGTCTCGGCCATCGCCTTGCCGAGATCGGCGCCATAGATGTCGGCGAATTCCTTGCTGGAGAGGATGCTGGTGCGGTTGAGTTCGCCGAACTGATGCTCGTCGAGCCGGCGTTTCTCGTTTTCCTTCGACGTTGCCCAAGCAATGAACAATCCGGCGCACCGCTTGGAAGCCTCGTCCGCATTGGCCTTGGTCGCGATGGCCAGCCCATGGCCATAACCGCCGCCGGGCAGGGGCGACGGCGGCGGCAGGAAACCGACCTTGCCGATCACCTGCGAGTATTTCGGATCGGTAGCCATGCCAGCCAGCGGGGTGGACTCGACCAGCAGTGCAACCTGGCCGGCCAGGAAGGCACCGGTGGACTCGTCCCAGCTGCCGGTCTGCGTGCCAGGAGGCGAATATTTGAACAGTTTGAGATAGGTGTCGGTGGCCTTGAGCGCCGCCTCGGAATCGAAGACCGGCTTGTCGCCGTCGAACCAGGCACCGCCATAGGCCTTGAAGTATGGCATCCAGCGCCAGACATTGGCGCCGGAGCCGCGTGCCCCGCGCAAGGCGATGCCGTAGACCCCCTTGTCGGGATCGTTGAGCTTCTCGACTGCGGCCACGAGCTCGTCGAGCGTCTTCGGGGGCTGTACGCCGGCTGCTTCGAGCAGGTCCTTGCGATAGACCATCAGGTCGCCGCCACCGGTGAGGGGCGCGAACCAGATCTTGTCGGCAACGGTCGCGACCTTCTGCCGGCCGGGATCGAAATCGGCATAGTCGTAGTCCGCCGGATAGTAGTCCGTAAGGGGCACGATCCAGCCGGATGACGAGAACAGCGCCACATTGGCTTCGTCGACATAATAGACATTGTAGTTGCCGACCGTGGATGCATCGGCGCGCGACTTTGCCCGGCGGTCGTTCTCGTTGAGATAGTCGATCTGGAACGTGGTGCCGCTCAGGTTCTTGAATTCGTCTTCGTATTTCTCGAGAAGAGTCAGTCCGTCGCGCGGTTGTGCCAGCACTTTGATGGGCTTTTCGCAGGATTTCTCCTGAGCGGCGACCACAGTCGAAGTCGCTGTCAGAAAAAGACAAGCATATGCGATGCTCGAAGCGAGCTTTTTCGAAGCCATATTTTCCTCCCAGGCAGATTGTATCTGGATGATGCCGCCCTCGATGGCATCTCCACTTTGCGCCCCCCCGATGCCGGATGTGACGCCGATGTGGATGCTAGCAGTTGCTGGCCTGCGCTCTAGCGCTCCTGCTGCGCGATTCCTGTACTCTCATGCAGGATTGGAACGTCTTTGCTGCGTTTTTGCGCTGCAGCATGGATCAAAAGCCCGTTCGCGCCCGGTTAGGCGTCGCGTTTCAAAAGGCGATGCGAAGCCATCTTGCGGTACTGCGAAGGCGTCATGTGATGCTGGCGCATGAACGTGCGATTGAAGTTCGAGATGTTCAGGTAGCCGACCTCGAAGCAGATCTCGGTGACAGGCATGTCGGATTGCGCCAACAGCTGGGTGGCTTTCCAGATGCGCAGCTTGTTGACGTGGTCGGTGAAAGTGTGGCCGCTGTTTCGCTTGAAGAAGCGGGAAAACGAGCTCTCGCTCATTCCGGCAAGCGCGGCCACGTCGGGCAGGCGGATTTCGCGGCCGATATTGGCAAGGATGTGGGAGAACACCCGCTGCAGCGTGTCGGCCGAGCCGTATTCCAGGTCGGGCGAGAAGGTCTGCGACGACAGGACGTGATATTCGTCTGATCGCTGCAGCACGTCGAGCAGGCCGAGGAATGCGGAAAGCTTGGCGACACCCGAGAGCGGTTCCATGTCATGGATCATCCTGGTGGCGCGCTCGCGGGTGCCCGAATGGAAGCTGAGGCCTCGCTCGGCTCGCTTCAGGAATTCCGCGCAGTTTCCCAGTTCCGGCAGCAGGGTGGCTGCGTCGCGCAGCTTGTCCGGGTGGAACTGAATGACGATATCGCGGCCTTCGATGAGCTCGCCGGGCTGCACCTGCGTGACCCAGTCATGCGGAAGATTGCTGCCGACGACGGTCAGCTCGCCCGGACCGAATTCGCCGATGTGGTCACCGACCAGCAGCAGGCCCGACGCGTTGGTGATGAGATGGATCTCGATCTCGGGATGAAAGTTCCAGACATTCCGTACCCAGGGATAGTCATCCTTGCGCCAGAGGAAGGTTTCGTCGGCGCTGGTGAGCACGTATTCGAATGAGGCCTGGCCGGCCAGTCGCATGCATCAGTTCCCGGTTTCGACGTTCGGCTGCTGCGTGTGGTTCCGCAACGCGTCTCCCTGACGACGACAAGGACTGTCGTCGTTTTGTGCCTGCCTTGTCCAGCCTGCACCGACGATTGCCATCGAGAGGACAACCAGGCGGGTGTCGTGCAAACTCAATCAGCGCTTGCCGTAAAAATATGAGTAATGTACTCATGAATCTCGACAATCTCATCCCTGGTGCCGAAGGATGGGGGCAGGTTTGAACTTCCGCCCGAAGATGCATGCCATGGTCCACGGCTTTGCCGTGGTCGACAATCTCAAATGGCGTGCCTGGGACGACGTCGTCGCCGACGTCTGGCGCGCCCAGTGCGCGCAGGACGCGCAGGGCGACTATGTCTCGCCCGACCCGCGCCTGTTCGTGATGCTCGACCTCAATCCCGGCGGGGTCTTCGTTCTTGACCATCCGGGCGCGCGGCCGGCTGGCCGCCATGACGCCGCCGAAACCATGAGTTATGTGCCGGCCGGCATGCCGATCAGCGGACGCGGCGAAAGGCTGCGGCGGATCAAGCATCTCGACCTGCATTTTTCGGAAGCCGCGGTGACACGGCGCTTTGGCCGGACCGTCGACCAGGCGCGGCTGTCAATGCCACGCTTCCAGTTTCGCGATCCGCGCATGGCGCCGCTGGCCAAAGCGATTGCCGACGAATGCACGAACCCTGTTGCCATGCACGGCCTGTTCGGCGCCGGGTTGGTCAACGCGCTGCTGGCGCTGCTTTTCGACATCCACGAGGACGGGCAGCGCAAATCCGGCCTGTCGCGCGGACAGCTGCGCCTGGTGACCGAATTCATCGAAGCCAATTGTTTCAGGCCGATCCGGCTCGGCGAGCTGGCCGCGCTGGTCGATCTGTCGGAGACGCATCTCAGCCATGCGTTCAAGGCCTCGACCGGGTTGCCGCCGCATCGCTGGCAGATGCGGGCGCGGATCCGCAAGGTGCAGGAGAGGCTGCGCCGTGAGACCGCGACCCTGAGCGAGGTCGCGCTCGCTGCCGGCTTCTCCGACCAGGCCCATTTCACGCGCGTGTTCAAGGCCGTTGTGGGGCTGACGCCGGCCGAGTGGCGCCGCAATGCCGCGGATTGATCATCGCCGATCGGCCCGCCGGTGTTTTCCGTCAAGAACCGACAATTCACAGCAAGAAGGTCCAAGCCACTGCCAAATAAGATGAGTTAATAGCTCAACTTATTGAACGGCCTTTCGAATGGGAAAGGCGTGGTGGCTCGGGGATGTCGCATGGCACGTGTTCCGCTCAGATTGCTTGGTACTTCCGGTGTGGCGATTTTGGCCTCGCTGGGGCCGGTCCATGCCCAGCAGGCCACCGTGCTGGACAAGATCGTCATCGAGGGGCAGGCCGGCAAACAGGCAGGTGATCGCTCGGCCGCCGTCGGCAAGGTCAAGGGTGTCGTTGCCAAGGCGACCACGACAGGGTCCAAGACGGCCACCGACATCAAGGACATTCCGCAGTCGGTGTCGGTCATCGGCCGCGAGGAGATCGACGAACAGGGCGCGCAGAAGGCCGACGAGGCGCTGCGCTACACCGCCGGCGTGTTCGCGCAGCCCTTCGGGCCCGACAGCGATACCAACTGGATGTTCATACGCGGTTTCCAGGCCACGGCGACCGGAACCTACATGGACGGCCTGCAGCTGTTCAGCCATGCCTTCGGCGGCTTCTATGTCGATCCGTTCAGCCTGGAACGCATCGAGGTGCTGAAGGGCCCGGCCTCAGTGCTTTACGGCGGCTCGAACCCCGGCGGCGTCATCAACTATGTCAGCAAGCGTCCCGATTTCGAGACACTGCGCTATGTCGAAACCGGCATCAACGACGCCGGCAACGCCTATCTCGGTGTCGACCTCGGCGGCATCTCGAACAACAAGGTGCTGAGTTACCGCGTGCTCGGCAAGGTCGCCGGCGGCAACACCTATTCCGATCTCCAGGACGGCTGGCGCGGCTTCATCTCACCGAGCATTACCTGGAAGCCGGACGAGCAGACCAGCCTGACCATCCTGGCCAACTACAGCCATATCGACGAGAACCACAATGGCGGTTCCTTCCTGCCCTACCAGGGCACCGTCGTCGACCGCATCGTCGGCGGCACCAACTACGGCCGCATCCCGCGCGACGCCAACTACACCGAGCCGGATGTCGACACCTACCAGCGCCGGCAGGGTTCGCTCGGCTACGAATTCGAGCATACGTTCGACAGCGACTGGACCGTCCGCTCCAATGCCCGCTTCGGCGCCGCCAATGTCAGGGAGATCAGCATCTATCCGAATGGCTGGGCCGGCCCGACAACGCTCGATCGCATCAATTTCGGCCATGACAGCGATGTGACGACGTTCCTGCTCGACAACCAGGTCGAGGGCAAGTTCGACACCGGCGGCATCGAACACCGACTGCTGGCCGGCATCGACTACAAATATTACAACATCGACCAGGTGCAATCGTCGGCGCTGTTCGGCACGACGCCGCCCATCGACGCCTTCAATCCCGTCTACGGTGCGGCGCTGACGCCACGGGTCAGCTATCTCAACCAGGATCTCAGCCAGCAGCAGCTCGGCCTGTACGCGCAGGACCAGCTGCGCTTCGGCGGCGGCTGGATCGCCACTTTGAACGGCCGCTACGACCGCGGCTGGCTGAGCGTGCACGACCGGCCGAACTTCTACGCGCCGACGCTGAATGCCACCCAGAAACGCAGCGACGGTTCTTTCTCGGGGCGTGCCGGTCTCGCCTATGAATTCGACAACGGCCTGACCCCCTATGCCAGTGTCGCCACCTTCTTCAATCCGCTCATCGGCACCAACGCGTCCGGCAAGCTGTTCGAACCGGAGGATGGCATCCAGTACGAAGCCGGCATCAAATATGCGCCGAGCTTCGTCGATGGCCTGTTCACGCTTTCGGTGTTCGATCTGACCCGGCGCAACGTGCAGTCCAACCTGACGCCCTTCACCTATGTCCAGACGGGCGAGGTGCGCTCGCGCGGCGTCGAGCTGGAAGGCAAGGTCAACGTCACCGAGGATCTCAAGGTCACCGCCGCGCTGACCGCCTACAACATCGAGGTCACCAAGGACGAAGACAAGACCATCATCGGCAAGCGGCCCTTCATCGTGCCGGAGGTGATGGCCTCGGCGAAAGCCGACTACACCTTCCGCGGCGACTGGTATGACGGCATTTCCGTCGGCGGCGGCCTGCGTTATGTCGGCTCGTCCTGGGCCGACAACCAGAACACGCTGAAGGTTCCGGCGGCGACCCTCGTCGATCTGAAGCTCGGTTATGAGAAGGACAATTGGGGTATAGACCTCAATGTGACCAATGTGTTCGACAAGGCCTATGTGTCGAGCTGCCAGGGCGCCCTGGTCTGCAGCTATGGCGAGGGCCGCGCCTTCAAGCTGAAGGCCCATACCAGCTGGTAGCTGCCGGCTGTCTCGAAGGAACGACCGTGATGGATGCAGCAAAGAACCCCGACCTGCATCTTTACGATGTCGAAGCCGCGTCCTTCGCCGCTGGCGGCCGCACCATCCTGCCGCCGCTGACCATGGCGCTGCAGCCGGGGCGTTTCTACGGCCTGGTCGGGCCGAATGGTTCGGGCAAGAGCACGCTTTTGAAGCTGCTGGCGCGCCAGCAGGATCCTGCGGCCGGCTCGATCCGCTTCTCGGGCAGGCCACTCGACAGCTACGGCACGCGCGATTTTGCCCGCTGCGTCGCCTACATGCCGCAATTTACGCCGCCCGCCGAAGGCATGAATGTGCGTGAACTTGCCGGCCTCGGCCGCTTTCCCTGGCATGGCGCGCTCGGCCGTTTCAGCGCCGAAGACGAGGACAAGGTCACCCGCGCCCTGGCGCAGACCGCGCTCACGCCGCTGGCAGACCGCATGGTCGACAGCCTGTCCGGCGGCGAGCGTCAGCGCGCCTGGCTCGCCATGATGCTGGCGCAGGACACACGCTGCCTGTTGCTTGACGAGCCGACCTCGGCGCTCGATCTCGCGCACCAGGTCGAGATCCTGGCGCTGGTGCGCACGCTCAGCCGCGAGCAGGGGCTGACCATCGTCGCGGTGCTGCACGACATCAACATGGCCGCGTCCTTCTGCGACGAACTGATCGCGCTGCGCCAGGGCGGCATCGTCGCACGCGGCGCGCCCGAGCTGATCCTCGAGCCGACGGTGCTGGACAGCATCTACGGCCTGGCCATGGGCATAACCAGGCATCCGCAGACCGGCGCGCCGATCAGCTATGTGCTGTAAGCGCGACGGCCACCCGGTACGGGCAGGCTGGCCTGGTCTCGACCGGCGAGCCTTCCTGGCGCTGGCCGCCTCGGCCTTGCTGGCGCGGCCGGCGCCGGCCGCGCCGCTGCGCATCGCCACCATCGACTGGGGGCTGCTCGAGACGGCGCTGGCGATCGGCGCCGCGCCGGCTGCCGCGACGGAGCTGAGACAGTTCGCCCGCATCGCGGTGGAGCCGGCCGTGCCGCCGAGCGTCGTCGACCTTGGCCTGAGGGGGGCGCCGAACTACGAACTGCTGCGCATCGTGGCTCCCGACCTGATCCTGATCTCCGGCTTCTACGAGTATCAGCGCTCGTCGCTGGAGCGCATCGCCCCGGTGCTGGCGCTGCCCATCTATGAGGCCGGCAGGCCGCCTTTCCCGCTGGCGCAGGCGTCGATGCTGGCGCTCGGCGAGCGTGTGGGACGCAAGGATGGCGCCGCCAGCTATGTCGCCGAGACGGCCGCTGAACTCGACGAGCGGCGGCTGGCGCTGCGTTCCTTCGCGTCACGCCCTGCCTTCCTGATCAGCCTCGGCGATGCCCGCCACTTCCGTGCCTTCGGAGCGGATTCCATGCCGGGCGACGTGCTGGCGCGGCTCGGCATCGCCAATGCCTGGCGGGACGACACCAGCTACAGCGCTGCGGCCCCCGTCGGCATCGAGGCGCTGGCCCGTGTGCCCGAGGCCTCGATCATCGTGCTTGCGCCACTGCCGGCGGAGGTGAGCCGCGGCCTGCCCGACAACGCGCTGTGGAACGCCTTGCCGGCCGTGCGCGAGGGCCGTGTGGCAGTGCTCGAACCGGTCAACCATTTCGGCGGCCTGCCATCGGCGCGCCGCTTCGCACGCCTGCTGGCCGATGCCGTTGCGCGGGGGGCGGACCGTGGCTAGACGCGTCCCGTTGCCGATCCTGCTGTGGTGCGCGCTCGGATTTTTAGCCTGCGCGCTCTTCGGCCATAAGGTCGCGGCGCAGTGGTCCGGGCTGCACTCAGGGCAGACCGCCGATCTCGACCGCGTCATCCTGTTCTACGGCCTGCTGCCGCGCGCCGCCGTCGCCTTGCTCGCCGGTGCGGCGCTCGGGCTTTCGGGTCTGCTGCTGCAGCGCATATTGCGCAATCCGCTGGCCGAGCCCTCGACGCTCGGCATCTCCGCCGGCGCGCAACTGGCGCTGGCTCTGGCAACGCTCTACGCGCCCGCCTTGGTCGTGCATTCATCCGCGGCGGTGGCTTTCGCCGGTGGCATTGTCGCCGTCGCGCTGATCCTTGCCCTGACCTGGCGGCGTGGGTTGGAGCCCGTCTCCGTGGTGCTGGCCGGCATGATGGTGGCGCTGACCGCCAATGCCGCCGGCGCGGCCTTGATCCTGGCCAATGGCGACTATCTGTTTTCCCTGTTCATCTGGGGTGGCGGTTCCCTGGTGCAGCAGGGCTGGGATCCCGCCATCGCCATTGTCTGGCGGCTCGTCGTCGGATTTGGCGCCGCCATCCTGCTGATGCGGCCGCTTGCCATACTTGGCCTCGACGACGTCGCCGCGCGCGGCCTTGGCCTGTCGCTGAACGTCAGCCGGTTCCTGCTGATCGCTCTGGCGGTCTGGCTGGCCACCACAGTGGTGTCGGAAGTTGGCATCATCGGCTTTGTCGGCCTCGCCGCGCCGGTGCTGGCGACGCTTTCCGGCGCGCGTTCGCTGAGACAGAAGCTGGTTGCCGCTCCGCTCATCGGCGCGGTGCTGCTGTGGCTGACCGACGGCCTGGTGCAGCTTGCCGCCGGTGCCGGCGGCGAGCGGATACCGACGGGCGCCGCGACCGCCTTGCTGGGCGGGCCGCTGCTGTTGTGGCTGCTGCCGCGCCTGCGCCTGTTCGAATGGCCTTCGCTCGAGCGGGCGACGCAGACGGCACGCCGCGCCGCCCGCCCCTGGCTCGGCGTCGCCCTGCTTGGCATGGCAGGCATCATCGCGCTGGCCATCGCCCTGCTGCTCGGCCGGGGACCGGACGGATGGTCGCTTGCCGGTGGCGACATGCTGGCCGACCTGGTGGCATGGCGCCTGCCGCGTGTCATCGTCGCTGCGGCCTGTGGTGGCATGCTCGCGGCCGCCGGCGTGGTCATCCAGCGCGTGACCGCCAATCCGCTGGCGAGCCCGGAAGTGCTGGGCATTGGCGCCGGCGCCGGCGCAGGGCTGGCGGCCGTGCTGCTGTTTGCCGGCAGCGCCGGCCTAGGCTGGCAACTGGCCGGCTCGACCTTCGGCGCGCTGCTGGCACTGGTCGTCATCCTGATGATCGCGGCGCGTGGCAGTCTCGGCCCCGAGCGCCTGCTGTTTGCCGGCATCGCCATGAACGCGCTGTGCAGCGCGGTGCTTGCCGCCGTCATCGCGCTGGGCAATGCGCAATCCTACCGGCTGCTCGGCTGGCTCACCGGCTCCACGATCCAGGCGACCGGCCTGGAGGCATGGATCGCTGTGATCGGCCTTGTCATGATCACCACTCCGCTGCTGTTCGCCGCCCGCTGGCTGGCGATCCTGCCCTTCGGTCCGGGCACCGCGCTTGCGCTTGGGCTCCGGGTCCGACTGGCGCGCAACACGCTGATCGTCATCGCGGCATTGGCCAGCGCGGTCGCCGCGCAATTCATCGGTCCGCTCAGTTTTGTCGGGCTGATCGCGCCGCATCTGGCGCGGATGCTCGGCCTCGACCGCCCCCGGCCGCAACTGGCCGGCGCAATTATCCTCGGCGCGCTGCTGATGGTGCTGTCGGATTGGCTGTCACGGATGCTGTTCTTTCCCTACCAGCTTCCCGTCGGCCTGTTCGCCTCGCTGCTGGGTGGCGTCTATCTGACCGTCCTGCTGGGCAGGGGCGTCCAGCGCACGGGTTGAACCAACCCCGTGCCGCGCCCCCGGTGTCGGGTGCCGCGGTTTTCGGTGGCAGTTGCGCTGCCACCATCAGTTACAGATTGTGTTCGACCTCAGCCAAGCGCCACTGCCCTGAATTCAGGGAGCACCAACGTCTTGGCGAGCGCATCGCGATACCGGCCGGTTGCCGCGATGCGCCGCCGCCGGCTATTTCCAAGAATGGTGTGCAGGATAGTTGCACATGTGATCCTTGCCCTGATGATCGGCGGTTGGCACCGTGCAGGTGCCATCGCAATTCGGGCATGGGGCTTCGCAGTAAATGGCGCCCGCATATCTCTTCTGCGTGGATTTCCGCCAGCCGAGCTGCGGCATTTGCAGTCCGCCAGTCGTCGGTTGTGGTCCAGTTTCCATGGTGTCGTCCTCCCGTTGCCTTGTCGTCTCAATTGCGTTTTTGAGCCTATTTGTTCCAGCGCTTTGCGGACTGTACCCTCTGGGCATCCAGGCCCTTCATGCGCGCAGCACTGACTTTGCCGAGACCGGTGTTGATGGTCTGTTGTAGCGCCAGCGCGTCCTTCGCCTTTTCCAGGTCTTCTTCCCGTTTCTTCCGGTAGTATTCCTGGGCGGGATCGATGTGCGGCTGGCTCTCGACGGCCTTGTGCGGCGCCTGGCCATGCTGCTGGCCTGGGGCCGGTTGGGCGGCTGGAGCCGGCGCCACCCGGGAACCGGCTTCGACCGTCTCGATGCGGCGGGCAAGTTCGGCAGTCATGCGAAAAAGCAGATGCTGGGTCTCGTTGCGCGCCTGTTCGAGCAGGAAGCCGACCTTGGACTGGCAAGCCTCCAACTGGTTTATCCAGTGCCGGATATCCTGATGGATGCGTGGAAGTTCTTCCAGGTTCACCGAGCCATCAGCCCGATTCATCCGCCGGCTGATATCCCGCATATCCCTGAAGAAGCCGTCCGCCAGCCTCTGCAGCACATCTTGCAGGTCTTCGGTACCCGACATCGCTCTCCCCGCCCTATGTGGAACCGCATGGATCGTTTGCTGCTGGAGCATTTTGTAGCCAAGTGGGATCACTTGGCGTTGCAAAATGCGGCGAAAACAAAAGCTTAGAGCGTTTCCGCGTTCCGTGAAAAATGGAAACGCTCTAAGCCTTGTTCAGAAGGAGCCTGGGGCAGCTGGTCAACTGGTTGATCTGCTCCCGGGTCAGTGGCGCGGTGTCGAGTGGGATAACGCCGCTGCCATTCTTGGTGGTCGAGAAGATTTCGATACGGCGGCGCTTGTCGGCAGGGCGCTGGAAGGTGCGGATGCTCTGCAGGCCGACGCCTCCGTCAATCAGCGTAAGCGCAAGTTTTTTCAGCGCCTCGATTGGAACATCAGGGGCGCAGCCCAGAGTGTTGGTGCTGAATTTTTCCGGCAGTTCCGCACCGGTGGCGGAATAGGGGATGTTGCGCTTGTTGAGGGCGTCTTCCACTTTTGAACCATCGGCAAGCTTCCGATAGTAGATGATGTCGAGGCCGGTAAACAGGTTCGCGCGCGGATCTTCCGGCAGCCCCTGGCCGCGGACAAGCGACTTGAAGGGACCAACCTCCGCGACGGGTTCAACCACCGGGGCCACGGCCACGTCGAAGAGCCTTCCTTCCGGGGAGAGCGGGAACAGCATGTCGCCAAGTCTGTAGTCGAATCTCGGGTCCGTGCCGTATTGCGGCGTTTGGGCTCCTATCTGGGTCACCTGAGCCTTCAGCCATGCTCCCAGCTCGTTTGCGGTTACCACTCCGTCCTTGAACGTGTCGGCTTGCCCCTTGAGCCCTTCGATGAACGCCTTGTAGAAATCCGTCGCATCGGGGACCTGCTCGTTTTCGCTGCCGGATGTGATGAATTGATGGACCTTCCGGTCGGCATCTCTGACAAAAAGCTGCGACGGCCGCAGGTTGCTGCGGACCAGAAAGATCGATCCGGAGAAACAGCTGTCGAAGACGAGAAGCACGTGCTTGGCGTCCGTCGAATCCGTCATCGCCCGGACTTCACTCATGCTCACGGCGCGGGAAAGGAAATCGTCACTCTGTTCATCCAGCGGGATATCGCGTGGCAATATGAAACCGTTGCGTTGATTGTCCGTCCAGCCGTGGCCTGCAAAGAACACGATCAGTCGGGTATCGCGGCCGACGTTGCGCATCAGGAACTTCTTCAGTTCCCTGACCAACTGGTCGCTTGTCGGATCTCGTACGACCTTTGTCGTGAAACCCATCTCCGTCAGGGCTGCGGAAACGTCCCGAACCTCGTCGCGGACCACGTTCAGGTCTTTCCATTCCACATAGTCGGAAACGCCGATGACCAGCGCTTCGCTTTTCTTGTAGATCTCATATTCCCCGTCACGGGTGTTGATGGCCTGGGCGCTGGCCTGCTGGCAGAGGGCCGCCAGCCCGACCGCACAGAGAAGACACCACCATCCAACCGTCTTCAGACCAGGGAATGTCATGGATTTCCCGCGAGCAGCTTTTTGTAGGAGTTCACGAGGCTGGAATAGGGCGGCACATAGACAACCCGCACCGAATTGCCGACGCGAACGCTGTCCTTGACGTCGAAGTGCAGGTGCGTCGTCGTCGATGTGGAGCCGAAATAATTCGAGACCTTTCCGACCCTGTCTCCCCGATGCACCCGCTGGTTGAGGCGTATGGCCAGGTCATCCATCTGCAGGTGGAGATAGCGATAGATGGTGCCCTGGGCCGTCTGCAGCGTCACCGAGTAGGTGCCGATGGATGTGATCACGCCATTGTCGGCCGCGACTGCCCAATGTGTGTTGCGCTGACAGGTCGAAGGCCTGATGTCGTTGCCCTGGTGGCCTTTGCCGGCGGCGCAGAGAGGCATCGACCAGGATCGTGACTCGCAATAGTTGTCGCGCCAGGGGTAGGAGTAATTCTTGGAATCGCACTGACTGCCACCCACGGCGCTGCCCCCTGGACGATAGACCTGGGAGTTGACGAATGCCGGCGCCCTCTCGATCGGGAAGCGCATGTTGGGCAGGAAGATCCGGGTGTCCGTAAAGCCCTGGCCGCTGTTCGGCTCCAGCTTGCCGGGATCGGAGAATTGGGAATCGGCAAGGCTCGGTGTGCTGAGCAGGCAAGCCAGGAGTGTCCCTTTGATCGCGCTGCGCGCCAATGTCATAGCTTGCTTCCCCCAGCCGTCACCAGAGTGTCGTAGATGGATTTGAGAAACTCGGCATTGGTGCAGCGTTGGTCGCTTTCCGCATCGCAGGTGAGCTGCAGCACATAGGAAGCGCCGAAACGCTCGAAGGAGAGTTCGGCACCGCCTTCCACGACGTCGAATTTCGGTTCACGGCCATCGCCGCCGGCCTGAAGCTGCGCGGCGAGAGGATCCCCCTCGGGCACGTTGAGCGCACCGACCGAGCCCATGATGGCGAGCTGGGCCGAGGTCAGCGGATAGAAGGAAGAATAGGCGGTTCCCTGCGTCGCGAAGGTCGGCTGTGCGCGGACCGGGCCTGTGCCGGGCACCAGAACCGGTAGCTGTGTCTGCTCAATGCCAGCCGGTGCAGCGGCGCGGAATCTTGTTACACCTTCCCCGTCACGCTCCTCGTCGGCGCGTTTGGCTTCCGCAGCGGCATCCCAGTTCGGCTTGATCTCGGTACGTTCGAGCGCCGGTCGATCCTGGGAAGAAGCCGGAAATGGAGAATAGATGGCCGTGGCCAATAGTAGGCCAACTATGCGATTTGAACGCATACTCCCCCCTTTTCCCTTCAATGAGGGAAACCCCTGTCTGCCCTTAAGTATTAAAGCGCAAAAAGCGTAAATAATGCAATAGGCTTGCTAAGGAAGATTCTTTATCTCGAAGTATTTACAAAAATGGAAGGTTTTATGTGCGTAAGAAAATGTTTTTTGTTTTGTTTTGTGTCGTCAATTTATGAGTAGATTCAGGCATTTGCATCATGATCCGAATATTGCTGAAGAGGTCTCGAAAAGAACTTTGCCTGGTAATTTCCTCAAGATGAATGCTAAGTGATATGTGTCTCGTGATCTGTGACTTATGTTATAGACAGATGGTATATTTTCGGCCGGGGGCGCCTTGCGATCCAGCATTCCAGGTCACGGATTACATGCGCGGCATCGTTGGCGATGCCAACTCCTGTGACTGTTCGGGATGTCGTGGTTTGCGAACGGGGCGCGCGTCATGCATTTGATGGTCGAAGCAATCGAATTTGGGGGAGCAATGCGGGGTCTGCTGTTGGTCGTGTTGGGGGCAATCGCGCTTTCGGGATGTGCACCGAGCGAAACGACGTTCAATGCGTTTGTCGCCGAGATACGGGCAAAGCCGTCCGTGCGAAAACTGTACCTGGACGAATGCATCAGGACGGCACGGCAACGGTCCTTCGAGAACCTCCAGGAATGGGCAACCTATCTAGGCATCGGTGTCGAGAAGGTGCCGCGGCGTATGTGCAGCCGGTATCTCGAAATGGCGGCGAGTGGCAAGATGACCTATGCCCAGTATGCCGAGGCGTTCAATCCCAATTCCAGAAATCTCGCGATGGCCGAGTATTTCAAAAAGAGAAAATAGCTGGGAATGAACCGAATGGCGAAATCAGCTTAGACCTTGGCTGTCGCGGATACGGGAAGCTGGACGACGACGCGCAGCCCACCGGAAGGGCGAGGTTCGAGCGTCAACGTGCCTCCGTGAGCTTCGGTGATGCTTTTGACGATCGCCAGCCCCATGCCGACGCCCGCGTGTCGCGTGTGGATACGCCCAGTCCCGCGCTGAAACGGCTCGACAAGTGTCGAAACGGATTGAGGGGAGAGGTCTTCGCCCGTATTTTCGACGGCAAGCATGACATGCCCCGGCTGAGAGGCGGTGGCGATCCAAACGCTACCCTGCTCAGGCAGATTGTGCACGATCGCGTTTTGCACGAGGTTCGTCGCCATCTGCAGAAGCAGCGTCTCCGAACCGATGACCGGCGCGGTGTCGCAGGACATTTCCAGTCGGATGCCATGCTTCTCAGCCAGAAACAGAAGCGCTTCGGTCGCTTCCTCCGCTATGAGGGACAGGTCCAGCTGTGCCTTGGTGAACGCATGACGGTCCGCGCGGCTAAGCACAAGCAGCGCCTCGGTGAGGTCGATCGCTCGGGCATTCACGTCTCGCAGGCGCTCGACAAGCTCACCGGCGTCGCGGTTCGGATCCCGGCGGGCGACATCAAGAAGGGTCTGCGTGATCGCCAAGGGGGTGCGCAGTTCATGGGAAGCATTGGCCGCGAACCTCTGTTGTTCTGCTACATGCGCTTCAATACGGGCAAGCATGGCATCGAACGCATCGGCGAGTTCGCGGAACTCGTCCTGACGGCCCCGGAGTCCTATCCGATGCGACAGTGATCCTTCGGCCACGAGGCGCGTAACGTTTGTAATCCGCGTCAAGGGCGCCATCATGCGCCCGGCGAGAAACCAGCCTCCGAGCAGGCCGAACATCAGCAGGAAGACCATGACGGCGACGGCCGCCGGACCGAATATGATCGGACCGAAATTGGTTGGGTCGAACACGCGCAGAAGATTCGAAGGAGCGGGGATGAATATGCTGGCGGACGTGCCCCGCAGCAGGAAAATCCACACCACGGCGAGCAGCAGACCGCCGCCCACCATGAGGAACGCGGCGTAGCTCAGAGCGAGTTTCAGTCGCACGCTCAAGCCCGGCGTTCTCTCCATGGCGTCGTCTCCAGGCTAGCTGTTGCGTTGCGTATCGATGCGGTAGCCGACGCCGAGAACCGTATCGATCAACCACGGCTGGCCGAGGCGCTTGCGCAACGCAGAAACGGTGATGCGCACGGCGTTGGTGAATGGGTCGGCGTTTTCATCCCAGGCCCGCTCCAGCAGTTCTTCGGCGCTGACGACACCGCCTTCGGCGGCGACAAGAACCTCGAGCACCGCGAACTGTTTGCGTGTCAGTGCGACATAGCGACCATCGCGATAGACTTCCCGTCTAAATGGGTCCACGCGAAGACCTGCGATCTCCAGCACTGGGGGCTTGTTGCGCAGGTGCCGGCGGTCAAGCGCGCGCAGCCTGAGAACGAGTTCCCGAAATTCGAACGGCTTTGTGAGGTAGTCGTCGGCGCCGATTTCGAAGCCCGAGGCCTTGTCATCGAGGCGGGCTGCGGCGGTCAGCATGAGGATCGGGATACCGCTGGCAGAAGCCACGATGCTTCTGGCAACCTCATCACCCGAAGGACCGGGGATGTCTCGATCTATAATGGCGATGTCGTAGACATTGATGTCGAGCAGTTCCAGCGCCGTGTCGCCGTCGCCGGCGATGTCGGCAGCGATTGCTTCCAGCCGCAGACCATCGCGGATGGCTCCGGCCAGGTAAGGTTCGTCTTCCACGATCAAAACGCGCATGAGACCTCGATACCAGAGAGCGTTTCGTTTTCACGGAACTGCGGAAACGCTCCAACCATTTGTTCTCAGACAATTCCAGACGCCGAACCGCAGCGCTTTTCTGGAATTGCCATAGGGCTTGGGACGTATCGTCCGCATATCGAAAACCCCATACGTCACCACAACACACGGCGCCGTAGCCTGAAATCTCCATCAACCCTGTTTGGAGACAACACGATGCTGAGTGCCTATACAAACCCTTGCGGCGCAAAGCTGCTTTTGAGCTTGGCCATGACCGCGGCACTGTCGATCTGGGGAAATCCCGCAGATGCCAAAGATGGGGAGAAAGCCGCAGCCTACGCACAATGCATGCGCAAGAACGGCTTTCCCGATTTTCCCGATCCGGACGCGGAAGGACGCATCCTTCTCCGTCCAAGGCTCGACGACCGCTCGGCGCCTGCCTTCCGCCAGGCCCACGCAGCCTGCAACGACGTGGCGCCGGAGGGGTGGGCGTCGGAACGTCCGGATCCGCAGCGGAGAGCGAAGCTGCTCGGCTTCGCGCAGTGTGTGCGCGACGAGGGCGTTGCCAATTTTCCGGATCCGGGCAGCGAAGGGCAGTTTGATTTTGCCACCGTCACCGACAGCCCGAAACTGAAGTCCGCGATGGAAAACTGCAGGAAAGCCAAGGGCGTGACCGTCGGTTTTGGCGGCTGACCGCCTCGGAAGCTTTACGCTGAGCACGATCGGTGTGCACTGTCACTAAGGCAGTGCACACCGGCAGCATTGCCTCAATATGGCGATGGACCTCAAAAAGCGAAAATAGCTTAGAGCCTTCGCCCAGGTTCCCGGACCTGGCGTGCAAAGCGACTTATGGAAGAGCCGAAATCGATGAAGTCCCTCGGGTCGTCAACGCTCAGTCCTTGCCATCATCCGCAATTCTTTTTTCCACCGCGCGCGCGACCAATTGCAGATCCCGCTTGCGGCCGGCGACCTGTTCGATGGCGGCGACGACGAGATCGCCCGCGACATAGTCCGGTTTATGGCCGAGATTGTGGACGATGACCAGTTGCGCCCAGCGTATGTCGCGGGCGAGGTGACGCGAATGGATTTCAGGGGAGACGATCCCGTCGGCATCGCCCGTTATGATCACCGTAGGTGCCTTGATCCCGGGGTAATTGCGGCTGGCGACCTTGGCCCAGTCGCTGAGCGCGGCGATCTCCTGCGCATTGTGACGGAACCGGCCCGGGCTTATCGCCTGCAAGGCGTGTGTTTTCCTGACATAGCCGTCGGGACGCGCATTGGGCGCGAATACGGCGTCCGCCGCGCCTTCGATGGCCGCGAAACCGAGCGGCGGTACCACCAGAGCGCTGAACAGATGACCGATGACCGGGACCCGGGCAACGTCGTAATACCAGTCGATGCCGGTTGACCAAGGATAGACGGCTGGCGAAAGAAAAACGAGGCCAACCACCTTTCCGGGGTGGCGAACGGCAAAAGCGGCGGCAATCGCCCCGCCGAACGAATGGCCGACGATGATCGCCCTGTCGATGCCGCGTTTTTCCATCAGCACCGAGATCGCATCGGCCTGGCCATCGGGCAGGATGTTGCGCGTGCCGCCCGTGTCGGAGTCGCCATGGCCCGGGCGGTCCACGAACAGCAGTGCGGCTCTTCCCTCCAGCCTGTTCCGAAATGCCAGCAACGGGTCATACAGACTGCTGCTGGCACCATGGATGAACACGATCGGGGGCAGGTCTGCCTTCGCGCCGGGCTGGAGCAGAACACTGTTCAGCTGGTAGCCGCCGACATCAATACGCAGCGCCTCTGCATCGCCGGCCACCCCACGATGCGCAAACATGGCCAGAGCGACAGCCAATCCCATCAGCAGCAGCAGCGGTTGCATGAAAGAGCGAAAAGCCATTCGTGAGATCCGGTGGGCGTCATGTGTGGGACCGAAGGCGACGCAGTGGGCATTTGGCGTCTATACGCTGGAAATGCTCAATCGGATCAAAGGCGCAAACTGGAGCGGGTAGCGGGAATCGAACCCGCGCGTTCAGCTTGGGAAGCTGACAGGCTACCATTACATCATACCCGCGCGCCGCCTCGTTAGCATGGCCTCAGGCTGTCCGGCAATGACAAAGCGGTAACTTGAAGCGGGCGTCGCGAGCGCGTATCTCAACGGAGGAATTTCGAAGGAGAAGAGCCTTTGTCCGCACTGACCCGTTTCCTCGGCGATTCGCCGCTCAAGGTGTTCTTGAAGCTGCTGGTGGTGTCGTTCCTGGTCGGTATCGTCATGACCGCGTTCGGCTGGTCGCCGTTCGACGTGCTCTATGGCATCCGCAATTTCTTCGTCGATCTGTGGAACCTCGGCTTCCGGGCGGTCGACCGTTTCGTCGGCTACATCCTGCTCGGCGCGGCCATCGTCATCCCGGCCTTCATCCTGCTCAGGCTGGCGAGCTACCGCAAGTAGGGCAAGTCCGGGAAACAGCGGTTTCCGTCTGGAATTGCGCTGGAACAGGAGGTCAGGCTGCCGCCGCGGCCTCCTCGAACAGGATGGCGTGGCGCGCCGCCAGCGTCGGCACATCCGTCGAATAGCCGCCGCCGATGACCCCGCACAGCGGTGTGCCGCGCGACCGGAAGGTTTCGATCACCAGCCTGTCGCGGGCGCGGATGCCGGCATCGCTCAGCGAAAGCCGGCCAAGCCGGTCCTCGGCATGCACGTCGACGCCGGCATTGTAGAAGACGAGATCCCATCGCCGCAGGCTGCACAGCCTTGGCAGCACATCGGCCAGACGTTCCAGATAGGCTTCATCCTCCATGCCGTCGGGCAGACCGATGTCGAGATCGGAGGCGATCTTGCGCACCGGATAGTTGCGCTCGCCATGCATGGAGAAGGTGAAGACGCGTTCCTCGTCGCGCAGGATGTCGGCGGTGCCGTCGCCCTGGTGCACGTCAAGATCGACCACCAGCACATCGCCGGCAAGGCCTTCCTCGATCAGCGCCAAGGCCGCGACGGCGACGTCGTTGAAGGTGCAGAAACCGGCGCCCTGCGCGCGCCTGGCATGGTGGCTGCCGCCGGCCGCATTGCAGGCGATGCCGTGCTCCAGCGCCAGTCGCGCCGCAAGCACCGTGCCGGCCGCCGCAAGCTGGGCGCGTAGCGACACACGCTGGCCGACCGGAAAGCCGATCTCGCGTTCGATCCTGGCCGGCACGGCGCAGTCGATGACCTGGTCGACATAGGCCGTGTCATGGGCAAGCTTCAACCATTGCGGCGCTGCCGGTTCCGGCTGGTGCGAGGCGGCCGTCAGCCCACGCGCGACCAGGGCCTGCATCAGCAGCGGATATTTGCTCATCGGGAAGCGATGGTTGACGGCGAAGCCGGCGTCATAGTCGGGATGATGGGCGATCTGCAGCAGCAAGCGATAGCACTCTGAAACGGTCGATTGGATATGGCGCCCGGCTGGGCGCTTTTGAAGACTCGGAGGACGGTCTGCCTACCGCATCAGATATTTTGCCACCGCGTCATAGGCAGGCAGCGATGTCGGATCGTTGGCGGCATTGCCGGCCTGCGGGGTGGACGCGAACCGCGCGATGACCATGCGGGCCTTGGGATCGACATAGATGGCCTGTCCGTGGACGCCGCGCGCCATATAGGCGCCGTTCTCATTGTGGCTTACCCACCACATGCCCCGGTAGCTCCAGCCCTTCAGCAGCGGATAGCCGGCCTTCGCGAACACCGCCTTGTCACCGCCTTTGCGAATGCTTTCGACCGCAGCCTCCGGGACCAGGCGCCGGCCATTGATGACCCCGCCTTCCAGCATCAGCTGTCCGATGCGGGCAAGGTCGCGCAGGCCGGCGTTGAGCCCGCCGCCGGCAAAGGGCGTGCCGATGGAATCGACCGTATAATAACCGTCCTGTTCGGCCCCCATCTTGCTCCAGATGCGATCGGCCAGAAGGTCCGTCACAGATTGGCCGGTGACACGCGCGATGATCCAGCCCAGCGCGTCGGTGTTGATGGTCTTGTAGCCGAAGGCCGCGCCATGCTCGCCTTCCTTGGCGACGGTTTCGAGATATTCGAAATAGGTCTGCGGCCCGGTGTAGCCAGCGGGCTTGGGCAGCGGGTTGCCGGCCGCGCCATAGCGCCAGACATCGGCATCGGGATCGGCATAGTCCTCGTTGTAGCGAAGACCGGTGGTCATATCGAGCACCTGCCGCACGGTGGCATCGCCGAACGCGCTTTTGGCAAGCTCCGGCACGATGGCGGCGACCTTCGCCGTCTCGTCGAGCTTGCCTTCCGCCACCAGCATTTCGCCAAGCAGGCCGGTCAGCGATTTCGTCACGGACATGGCGCCATGCTGGCCGGTATCGCCCAGGCAGCCGGCATAGCGTTCGTAGACGATGACGCCGTCGTGCAGGATGACGATGCCATCGGTGTAATTGGCCGACAGCGATTGCGCCCAGGTCATCGGTGTCGTGCCGTTCAGCGGCGTGAAAGTCAGCGCGTCGATCTTGTCGTCGAGTTTGCGTTCCAACGGAATCGGCGCGTCGAGCCCACGGCTCACGCCGACCGTCGGCATCAATTGGCGAAAATGGCAAACGGTCCAGCGCAGCTTGGGAAAACTGAAATAATCGGGATCCGAAAAGCGGATGATCTTGTCCGCCGGCGGTGGCGAGCCGATCATCCAGCCGAGTTTCGCCGGGTCGGAAGCCTCTGCCGACATCGTCTTGTCCTCCTGTGCCGCGGACGGGGTACACGCCATCGCTGCACCGAATGCGAGAGCGATCAAACAAGCGGCAAGCCTGCGCGGCCCAGCTTCAGAAATCGACAACGACATTGACGAAACCTCCTGTCCAGACGGGTGCATCCGCAGCGACGACGGAATTGGCTCCTGGCCCGGGAAAGGAAACACTGAACCCCGCCGTGAGATAGGTGTTTGGGTTCAGGACGCGATTGTATTCCAGAAAGATGTCATCGGCGAGGTGCCTGGCGGTGACGCCGGCGATCGGGTTCGGCACGCCATTGGCATTGACCACCCGCGTTGCCTGACCGAACTGGATCGGGCTCAGCAGCTCATTGGCGCTGATATAGGCGTAGCGTAATGTGAATGTATCGCGTTCCGTCGGCGTGACGCGCAGGCTGAGCTGATGTGCGTTGATGTTGGAATTGATGAAGACCATCGACGATTTCGAGCCGGTCGACCACGCACTGGGGCTGCCCTCGTAGAACAGCGGATCGAAGCGTTCGAGTTTCGTAGTCGCGGGGTCGTCGCCCGAAAAGGTCTGGTAGGAATAGACCAGGGTCGGCGCCCACGAATAGTCTGCGAAGGTATAGCCGAGCTGGAGGCGGCCGGCCCAGGCCTGCATGTCGATGCGATTGTTCTGCTCATAGGCAAAATCGCCAGCCACGAAGAAGCCGTCGAAGCTCTCACCGAACGGCTTGCCCTTGCCGTACAGGTTGACGAAATTCAGGCCGGCGCGGGCATCGGGCAAAACCTCCGGTACACCAAGGCCTCCGGGAGCGGCCTTCGGGTAGGGGGCCGTGGATTCCAGCACATGGCCGATTGTGGCGCCTGCGAAACTGTCGTCGTCGGCTTGATAGCGAAGATCGGTGCCGACGATCTGGGTGTTGGTGTCGCTGTTCGAGCGTTCGTTTGCATCGAGGTAGAAGGCGGTGACCGTGAAATCGTCGAAGCCGAACCGGCCGATGGCGGCAGCTTCCCATGCCTTGCGCGGTCCGAGCTTGAGCGCGCCGCGCTCGAAACCGCTCGAACCGCCATTGGCCAGCAGCATTCCGGTGCCTGCCTTGAACTCGCGCGGCCCAAGCGAGACGTCGAATGATGGACTGGCCGGTTTTTCGGAGCTCAGTCCGAGATAGCCTTCCTCCAGCGTGACGGCGCCGGTATTGCCGGTGTCATAGGCATCGAAGCCGAGCGTGCCGGACGCGACGGCTGAGACCTTGCCGTAGAGGGTGAGGCCACCAAGGCCCTGGGTGAAACTCAGCCCCGGCTTGACGTAACCTTCGAGCCAGGTCGCCTTGGGGTCGAAGCCGGCCGATGGCGCAAAGCTCTCGGCATAATTCCAGAACAGATTGTGCTCGGAAACGGCGTTCAACCCGGCCTGCAGATGCGCACGCAGGACGAAGCCATTGCGGTCAAGCAGAATCATACGATCTTCGGCATGCGCCCAGCCGACGTGAATCAAGGTTCCGCAGAGCAGCAATCCGGTCCTGGCGGCGATGCTGAGCTGCACCCTGGGCCTGCACCTGTTCGTTGGTTGTCTGCCAACAGTGACCCAGATTGTTTCGGCTGTCCACCAAAGCGCCCTGTGCAGGCAAGCCCACCGGGGCGCTGGCGCCACGATCGACAATTCGATTGCCCGGCCCGCAATGTCAGTTGCGTGGCAGGGCCAAATTGGGCCACATCGGCGACGCGTTCGAGATGGGAGAGAAAGCTGGATCAGGCGTCGTCAGCGGCTGCAAGCCGGCCGTTCTCCGTCACCAACCGCTCGGTGCTCGCCATCGCGGTGCCGATGACGCTTGCCTATCTCACCACGCCGCTGCTCGGCCTCGTTGATACCGCGGTGGTTGGCCAGTTCGGCGATGCCGCGCTGCTCGGCGGGCTTGCCGCCGGCGCGCTGGCTTTCGACGTCGTCTTCACCACCTTCAACTTCCTGCGCTCCGGCACCACCGGGCTGGTCGCCCAGGCCTTCGGCCGTGGCGACGCAGCCGAAGAGCAGGCCGTGTTCTGGCGCGCAGTGCTGATCGCCATCGTTGCCGGCGTCATCCTTGCGGCGCTCGCGCCGGTCGTATCGCTGCTCGGCCAGAAATTCATGGGTGCCGAGGCCCGCGTCAGCGAGGCGATGGACACCTATGTCCGTATCCGTCTGCTGGCCGCGCCGTTCTCGCTCGTCAACTATGCCATCCTCGGCTACGTGCTCGGGCGCGGCGAGGGCAATCTCGGCCTGTTCCTGCAGATCGTGCTCAACGGCATCAACATCGCGCTGTGCATCGTGCTCGGCCTCGAGCTCAACTGGGGCGTTTCGGGCGTCGCCTGGGCAACGGTGATCGGCGAGTTCTGCGCCATGCTGCTCGGGCTGGCGATCGTTGTGAGGCGCTTCGCGCGCAGCGGGCAGCTGCCGCTGAGCCGTATCCTCGACTGGACGGCCTACAGGCACATGATGTCGCTCAACCGCGACATCATGATCCGCTCCTTCTCACTGCTTGCCGCCTTTGCCCTGTTCACCCGCCAGGGCGCCCAGTTCGGCACGGTGACGCTGGCCGCCAATGCCGTGCTGATGAATTTCTTCCTGATCGCCGGCTATTTCCTCGACGGCTTCGCCACGGCGGCCGAACAGCTTGCCGGCCGCGCCATCGGCGCCCGCGCCGAAAACTCGTTTCGCCGCGCCGTGCGGCTGACGCTGTGGTGGGGCTACGGGCTGGCCGGTACGGCAACCCTGGTGCTGTTGTTCGGTGGTGCCGCACTCGTTGGCGTCGTCACCACCTCGGCTGCGGTACGCGACGTCGCAGACATCTATCTGCCCTGGGCGGCCTTCACCGCAATCAGCGGCGTCCTCGCCTTCCAGATGGACGGCGTCTTCATCGGCGCTACCTGGTCACGCGACATGCGCAACATGATGCTGCTGTCGTTCGTTGTCTTCCTGGCGGCATTGCTGACGCTGGCGCCGGCCTTCGGCAATCACGGCCTCTGGGCTTCTTTGCACGTCTTCCTGCTGGTGCGCGGCTTCAGCCTGTTCGCGATCATGCAGCGGCGGGTGCGGGAGGCGTTTTAGGGAGGCAGTAGGCAGTAGGCAGTAGGCAGTAGGCAGTAGGCAGTAGGCAGTAGGCAGTAGGCAGTAGGCAGTAGGGGTGTCTTCGTCGCAGCGCTGGGTTCTGGTGTTCCAAACAGCGTCTTGTCGTGCTTTTCTCGACTGCCGACTGCCGACTGCCGACTGCCGACTGCCTATTCCCCCAATCCCTTCTTCAGCCACTCATCCAACCCACTGTCGCGCAGGTCGCGGATGGATTTCAGCCCATCCTTTTCCACGGCGCGCAGCATGCCGCTGACGATGCGTCCCGGCAGCGACGGGCCGGCATAGATCATGCCGGTGTAGAGTTGGACGAGGTCGGCGCCGGCGCGGATCTTGGCGAGTGCGGTTTCCGCCGAGTCGACGCCGCCGACGCCTATTATGGCGCGGTCCGGACCAAGCAGCTTGCGCATCCTGGCCAGCACCGCCGTCGAGCGTTCGAACAGCGGCTTGCCGGAAAGCCCGCCGGTCTCGCCGGCATGCGCAGCACTGTTCAGCGCCGGGCGCGCGATCGTCGTGTTGGAGACGATGATGCCGTCCACCGCCTTTTCGGTGACTTCGGCGGCAATGTCCTCGAGCTCGGCCTCGACCAGATCGGGCGCGATCTTCAGGAACACCGGCGGCTGGCGTGTCGCCTTGCCGCGCGCCGCCATGACGCGCGACAGCAATTCGCCCAACTGCTCGCGCGCCTGCATGTTGCGCAGGCCCGGCGTGTTCGGCGAGGAAATGTTGACGGTGAGATAGGAAGCCAGCGCGGCGAACCGCGCGACGCCTTTTTCATAGTCGCCGCTGCGGTCGGCGCTGTCCTTGTTGGCGCCGATGTTGACGCCGACGATGCCGCTGCGGCCCCGGCGCGCCATCAGGCGCCTTTCGGCGGCCTCATGGCCTTCATTGTTGAAACCCAACCGGTTGATCACCGCCTCGTCGCGGGTCAGGCGGAAGATGCGCGGCTTCGGGTTGCCAGCCTGCGGCAGCGGCGTCACCGTGCCGACCTCGGCGAAACCGAAGCCGAGGCCAAGCAGCGCGTCCGGCACCTCGGCGTTCTTGTCATAGCCTGCCGCCATGCCGAGCGGGTTCGGGAAGTCGAGGCCGCACAGGCGGACATTGAGACGGGAATCGCGCGGAACGCGTGAAGCGACCGGAACGCCGCAGCGCAGGGCGGTGATCGACAGTCCGTGCGCGGTCTCCGGATCGAAGCTGAACAGGACCTGCTGGCCGATGCGGTCGATCAGGCTCATTCAGCCTCCAGCGGCGGGAAGACATGGCTGCCGTCGGCGCCGAGCGGCAGCGGTTTCACCCAGGCGACAGCATCAAGCGTGAACTCGGCATAGAGGTGCGGGAACAGGTCGCCACCACGCGAGACCTCGTATTTCAGCGCCGGTCCGAGCCTGGCTTCATCGAGCGCCACCAGCACCAGGTCGTCGAGACCGGCGAAATAGCGGGCTGCCGTTTCCTTGACCTGGGCGCCGGTCGAGAAATGGATGTAGCCGTCGGCGAGGTCGACCGGGGCCCCGGTGAAACGGCCCGCGGCTTCGGCTTCCTGCCACAGCGACTGCGGCGCGATCTTGTAGATAAATCGTGACATGGCAGCGCTATAGTCGGATTGTGGCGAACGGGAAAGGGCGCGAAACGCGCTTTCCGCAATTCCGGCGCTCACGGGAAGAACGCATTGCGTGCTTTCCGTAATTCCGGCGCCCACGGGAAGAACGCATTGCGTGCTTTCCGTAATTCCGGCGCAAAGCGCGGCCATACTGCGCAAAACGGCTGAAGGAGAACACCATGCGTATCGACAGGCTGATCGTTCCCGCCGCATTGGCCGGCCTGCTGGCGGCTCCCGCATTCGCCGAGGACGCCAGCCGCTACAAGCTGGAAAAGACCAATGACGGTTACGTGCGCATGGACACGCAGACCGGCGCGATGTCGATCTGCAACGAACGCGACGGCCAATTGGTGTGCCGTGTTGCTGCCGACGAGCGCACCGCTTTCCAGGACGACATCGATCGCTTGCAGGGCTCGGTCAAGTCGCTGGAGGAGCGCGTAGGCAAGCTCGAGAATTCGCTGACGGCGCGGCTGGAATCCAAGCTGCCGAGCGAAGAGGAGTTCAACAAGACGATGGGCTATATGGAGCGTTTCGTGCGCGGCTTCATGGGCATCGTCAAGGACATGGACAAGGAAACCGACCAAGCCAAGCCGAACCTGCAGAAGACCTGATCCGGGTATTCCAGAGCATTTCCGGCGACTTTGCTGGAATTGCTCTATCCGGCGCGGTCGCGTCCATAGAGATGCACCGTGGGGTCGCCGTCATGGCTGGCGTCGCGCAGGCGAAAGCCGTGTTTTTCCAGCAGGCGGATTGATTTGATGTTGGCCCGGTCGACCGTTGCCAGCACGGTCTCGATGCCGCGTCTGTCGGCGATGTCGATGAGCGCCGCGACAATCTCATCGCCGAAGCCTTGCCGCCAGTTGGCGACGGTGAGGCCGTAGATGATCTGCTCGGGACCGTCTTGCGGCCGCGCAAACCCGGCCCAGCCGATCAACTGCCCGCTCGAACGGGCGATCACCGCCCCCGTTCCGTAGCCATGGCGCTTCAGGTTCTCGCCCGACCTGGTCACCCAGAGCTGTGCGTCCTCGAACGACAGCGGCTCGCCGTCCCCGACATAGCGGGCGACTTCCGGATCGGAAAAGACACACACCAGCCTGGCCGCGTCCGACGGTTCGAATGGGCGGATCGTCAGACGCGGGGTCTCGACCACTCCGTCCAGGATCATTTTTTTTGCCTCGGCATTTCGGTCCGGCCTGCCACCTGCGTGGAGTCTTACGCCGTTTGCACTCGGCATGTCTGTTGGAAAACGGTTGCCGGAGTCTTTGCCGCTTGAAAACGCCGGCCGCGCCCGCATAATCCGACCCGCTTGATCCTGCGTCAAACAAGGATCGGGGAGGACCATTTGCCGGCAGGCTACAGCTTCGTCATCGCTGACGATCACCCCTTGTTTCGCGGCGCGCTCAAGGCGGCACTTGCCGGCGTCGGTGACGTTGGCGCCATCCACGAGGCCGGCGACTTCGACAGCGTCAAGGCACTGGTGACCGCCAATGAGGACATCGATCTGCTGCTGCTCGACCTGTCGATGCCTGGGGCCAGCGGCCTGTCGGGGTTGGTGGCGTTGCGCGGCATCCATCCGTCGGTGCCGATGGTGGTGGTCTCGGCGCATGACGATCCCGTCACCATCCGCCGTGCGCTCGAACTCGGCGCTTCCGGCTTCATCTCCAAGTCGGCCAGCATGGAGGAGATCCGCGACGCGGTGAAAGCCGTGCTCGCCGGCGATATCGCCGCCCCCGCCGGCATCGATCTCGGCGTCGAGCGCGATCCGGAAATCTCCGACCTCATCAAGCGCCTGCAGACATTGACCCCGCAGCAGACGCGGGTGCTCGGCATGCTGGGCGCCGGCCTGCTCAACAAGCAGATCGCCTATGAGCTCGGCGTGTCGGAAGCCACGATCAAGGCGCATGTCTCGGCGATCCTGCAGAAGCTCGACGTCGACAGCCGCACGCAGGCGGTGATCCAGCTGTCGAAGATCGGCACCGATCCGCTACAGGGCGGTTGAACCCTACTCCGCCGCCGGCGCCAGCGGCTTCACGCGCGCCATCATGGTGCGCAACGCTGCCGGCTTCACCGGCTTGTTGATCACCGGAACATCGAGTTCGGCGGCGGCGGTGCGGACTTCGCCCGACCGGTCCGCCGTCACCAGCACTGCCGGTATCGCGTCGCGATAGTGCCGGCGCAGCCCGATGATGACGTCCAGTCCGGTCTCGCCGTCAAGGTGATAGTCGGCAAGGATGAGGTCGGGCTGCGGTGCGCTTCCGGCGCGCGCCTGGAAATCGGCTGAACCGGAGAAGGTCGTGACCGTGCAGCCCCAGCCTTCGATCAGAAGCCGCATGCCTTCCAGGATGCGGGCGTCGTTGTCGATGCAGGCGACCGTCAGGCCGGAGAGTGTCGAGCCGGCGCGGGCGATCGCGCGTGGCCTGGCCTCCGGCACCGCTGCGGCGGTCTCCGCCACCGGTAGCACGATCGAGAAACGGGTGCCCTTGCCCTGGTTCGAGAACAGCCTGATCTCCAGCCGCAGCACGCGGGCGATGCGGTCGACGATGGAGAGGCCGAGGCCAAGCCCCTGCGCTTCGCGCGCGCCCTCGTCGAGCCGGGTGAATTCGCGAAACACCGTGTTCAGCTTGTCGCCGGCAATGCCGATGCCGGTGTCGATCACCTGCACTTCCGCCAGCTCGCCGCGCCGGCGCACGCCGACGAGGATCTGGCCCTTGCGGGTGTATTTGATGGCGTTGGAAACCAGGTTCTGGATCAGCCGGCGCAGCAGGTTGCGGTCGGTGGTCACCGACAGCGACGACGGCACGATGGTCAGCTTCAGCTGCTTTTCAGCGGCCAGCGGCTTGAAGTCGGTGCCGATCTGGCGAAGCAGGCCGTCGAGCCGGAATGTCGTCTCTTCCGGTTTCATCGCGCCGGCATCGAGCCGCGAGATGTCGAGCACGGCGCCCAGGATGGTCTCCACCGATTCCAGCGAGGATTCGATGTTCATCGCCGCTTGCCCAGCGACACCCTTACCTGCCTTTTCGATCAGCGAGGCACAATAGAGCCTGGCGGCGTTGAGCGGCTGCAGGATGTCGTGGCCGGCGGCGGCCAGGAAGCGTGTCTTGCCGAGATTGGCTTCCTCGGCCAGCATCTGTGCCTGCGCCAGTTCCTCGTTGACGCGGGTGAGCTCGGCGGTACGGCTCTTGACGCGCTGTTCCAGCGATTCGTTGGCACGCTTCAGCGCAAGGTCGGATTCCACGCGCGCCGAGACATCGGCATAGGTGGCGACAAGCCCGCCATCCGGCATCGGGTTGGAGCGCAGCTCCAGGGTACGGCCGCTGGTCTTGAGTTCGAGCTGCCAGGGACTGACGAAATTGGCCAGCCGGTCGAGAACGACGAGCCGCGTGTCCGGCGAGATGTCGCCGCGATCGGCGAGATGGCGGAGGATCTGGTCGAGCGAGACACCGACCTGGCCCATGTCGTCGGGCAGGTCGAACAAGGCTCGGTATTGCCGGTTCCAGCAGATCAGCCGGAAGTCGCGGTCGAACACCGTGATGCCTTGCTCCATCTGGTCGAGCGCGATCTGCAGCAGGTCGCGATTGTGCTGCAACGCTTCGGTGGCGTCGTCGAGCAGACGGAACGCATCCCTGGATTCGCGGTCGTTGCGGCGAAACAGCAGCGACAGCACCAGCCGCGCCGAGGATGAGCCGACGGCGCTCGCCAGCAGTTGTTCGGAAAAGCGGATCACCTCCATGCTGGCCTGTTCGTTGCCGTGCAAGGTGAGGCCATTGTCGCGCTCGAAGCTCTGGAACGATCGTTCGGTGCGCTCGACGCCGAGATAGCGGCCGATCGTGTCCTTGAGGTCGTTCACCGTCGTGGCGGTGCGGAAGCGGCGCAGGCTGGGCATCGGGTTGGCGTCGCGCGGCACGAAGATCGCCGCCTGGATGCGTTCCAGCGGTACCGACACGCGCGACAGCGAGCCCAGCAGGAAGAACAGCGCGTTGATCGACAGGCTCCACATCACGCCGTGGTTGAGCGGCTCGGCCGCCGTGCCGAACAGCGCCTGCGGCCGCAGCGCCTCGATGCCGAACAGGCCCTGGGTGACGATGTAATTGTCGGGCGCGGCGAGCGAGGGAAACAGCAGCGTGTAGGCCCACACCGCGATGCCGGCCACCATGCCGAGCGCGGCTCCGCGTCCATTGGCGCGGCGCCAGATCAGGCCGCCGATCAGGGCAGGGGCGAACTGTGCGATCGCCGCGAACGACATCAGGCCGATCGAGGAGAGGCGGGCGCTGTCGGTCGAGGCGCGGTAGTAGAGGAAGGCGATGAACAACACGATGAAGATCGAGCCGCGCCGCACATTGAGGATCAGTGTCGACCAGTCCTCGTTTTCCGAGGCGCTGTTCTTCAGCACACGGCGCACGAACAGCGGAATGACGAGATCGTTGGAGATCATGATGGCAAGCGCGACGCTCTCCACGATGACCATCGCCGTTGCAGCGGAAAGTCCGCCGATGAAGGCAGCCATCGCCAGGGCGTCATGACCGCCGAGCAATGGCAGCGACAGCACGTAGAGGTCGCTCGAGGTGCGATCGCCGACGACGGTGAGGCCCGCCAGCGCGATCGGCAGCACGAACAGATTGATGGCGATCAGATAGAGCGGAAACACCCAGGTCGCGGTGCGCAGCTCGCGCTGGCTGCGGTTCTCCACGATCATCACGTAGAACTGGCGCGGCAGCATGACGATGGCGAAGGCGCTGAGACCCGTCAGCACCAGCCAGGTGGCGAGCGAGGTGCGGTAGCTCATCGCCTGCTGCACCCGGGCATTGGCGGCGAGTTTGTCCAACATGTCGCCGGGGCCACCGAACACCAGGAAGGTGACGAGCAGCCCGATGGCGACAAAGGCCGCGAGCTTCACCACCGATTCCACCGCGACCGCCAGGACGAGGCCATCCTGGTGCTCGGTGGCGTCGGCGTGGCGGGTGCCGAACAGCACGGCAAAGACGGCCAGCAGCATCGCCACGATCAGCGAGATGTCGGAAACGAAGGGATCGAAGGAGGGCGGCGAGCCGGAATAGTGCTCGACCATCAGGCTGACCGAGCCGGAAATCGCCTTCAATTGCAGTGCGATGTAGGGAACGGCGCCAACCGTTGCGATCAGCGTGGCGATGGCCGCCACGGTGAAGCTCTTGCCGTAGCGGGCGCCCAGGAAGTCGGCCACCGAGGTGATCTTTTCGGCCTTGGCCAGCCGCACGATGCGCGACAGCAGCGGATAGCCGAACATGAACAACAGCACCGGGCCGATATAGATGCCGAGGAACTCCCAGCCGCGCTCGGACGACAGCCCGACCGAGCCGAAGAAAGTCCAGGACGTGCAGTAGATGGCAAGGCTGAGCGCGAAGATCAGCGGCCGTGGCCTGCCGGGACCGCTCACGGCGGCGCGCCGGTCGCCGATGCTGGCGACCGCAAACAGCAGCGTCACATAGGCGAGCGCTATGATGACGATGAACCAGCCCTGCACGCCGGATGTTCCTCCCAGAGCATGATCCCGAAAAGTTGCAGACTTTTCGGACAAAGATCATGCGACAAACAAAAGATATCGCTTCGAGGCAACCACAGCTTCGCCGGTGTGTCCATTACGACCTTGGGTGCGGACGATCGCGCAGGCGTCTCAACCCTGCGTTTCGTTTTTGCTCGTGCTGTGATGCATTTTTGTTATTGTTTCCGCGAATCGGCAGTGGGGCCGGTTGCCGAGGGTCGTGGCGCGGCGCCACGAAAAAGGAGGACAAAATGCTGAAAGAATTTCAGGAGTTCATCTCCAAAGGCAATGTCATGGATCTGGCGGTCGGTGTCATCATCGGCGCCGCCTTCAGTAAGATCGTCGACTCGCTGGTCAATGACATCATCATGCCTTGGATTGGAGCCATCGGAGGTGTCGACTTCTCGAACTATTTCCTGGGGCTTTCATCCGCGGTAACGGCCACCAATCTTGCTGACGCGCGCAAGCAGGGTGCCGTATTCGCCTATGGCAATTTCATTACCGTGCTTTTGAATTTCATCATCCTCGCCTTCATTATCTTCCTTATGGTCAAGATGGTGAACAACATGCGCAACCGTCTGGTTGCACAGAAGGCAGCCGAGGCTCCGGCGGCACCGCCGGCTGATGTCGCGCTGCTCACCGAAATCCGCGACCTGCTCGCCAAGAAGTAAATCCAGTCTCCTGGACCAAGAACCCGGCCGCCTGCGGCCGGGTTTTGCTGTTTTCGGACTATCTCAAACGCGATAGCACTTCGAGACGATACAAGACGGAACCTGCGTATGGATATGTTCGAGACCTTGCGCGCGGAAGCGCGCGCCGCACCTGAGAGCGGCATCGTTGCCGTCATGAACCATGGCCGCGGCCGCGACGGCATGATCCCGCTCTGGGCAGGCGAGGGCGATCAGCCTACGCCTGCCTTTATTGCCGATGCCGCCAGCCGAGCGCTCAGCAACGGCGAGACCTTCTACACCTGGCAGAAGGGCATCCCGGAAGTGCGGCAGGCGCTCAGTCACTACTATGAGCGTCATTTCGGCAGGAGTTTCGCACTGGAGGAATTCATCCTCACCGGTTCCGGCATGCATGCGATCCAGCTTGCGCTCGATGCCGTCGCCGGCAAGGGCGACGAGGTGATCTATCTGTCGCCGGCCTGGCCGAATTTTGCGGCGGCAGCCGGCATCAGCGGCGCGGTGCCGGTTCCGGTGGTGCTCGACCTCACCGATAATGGCTGGACCTGCGACGTCGAGAAGATCGCGGCTTCCATCACGCCGCGCACGCGGGCGATCTTCGTCAACACGCCCTCGAACCCGACCGGCTGGACCGCCGACCACGACACCTTGCGGGCGATCCTCGAACTGGCGAGGGCAAGGGGCCTCTGGATCATCGCCGACGAGATCTACGCGCTGTTCCACTATGATGGCGGCCGTGCCCCATCCTTCATCGACGTCATGCGCGACGATGATCGTATCCTCTTCGTCAACAGCTTCTCGAAGAACTGGTCGATGACGGGCTGGCGCGTCGGCTGGATCAAGACGCACCCTTCGCTGCAGCAGGTGTTCGAGAACCTGATCCAGTACTCGACCTCGGGCGTGGCGCAGTTCATGCAGCGTGGCGCGGTGGCGGCCCTCGACCAGGGTGATGCTTTCGTCGCCGGCCAGGTCGCGCATGCGCGCCAGGCACGCGACCTTGTCTGTGACATCCTCGGGCGCACCGGCAAGATACGTTTCGCGGTTCCGCCCGGCGCCTTCTATCTGTTCTTTTCCGTCGACGGCCTGAGCGATTCCCGCGCCGCCGCCTTCGATATCGTCGACCATGCCAATGTCGGCCTCGCGCCGGGCACAGCCTTCGGCGTTGGCGGCGAGAAATTTCTCAGATTGTGCTTCCTGCGCCGCCTGGACCAGCTTGAAGAAGCCGCAACCCGCATCGCGGACTGGACGCGGCGCTTGTAATTTCGCGCAAGATTGTTACGAGCAATATTATTACGTGCCTCTCAGCAGGCGACATTTGCCGCTCCCGACGGAAGGCTTGAGGAAAGTACGCCAGATGACTGCCCAGACGACAGCAAAGCCGCGCATTGAACTGATCCCGCATGCCTCGCCGACTTCGCCGGAAGCGCGCGCCGCGCTGATGGCCAATCCCGGCTTCGGCAAGGTGTTCTCCGACCACATGGTCACCATCACCTGGAGCGTCGATCGCGGCTGGCACGATGCACAGGTTCGCGCTCGCGCCCCCTTCGCCATCGATCCGGCGGCAGCCGTGCTGCACTACGCCCAGGAAATCTTCGAGGGCATGAAGGCCTATCGCACCCCGGACGGGCTGGCACTCTTTCGTCCTGAGGAGAATGCCCGCCGCCTCAACCTTTCGGCCGAGCGCATGGCAATGCCGTCGATCCCGGAAGACCTGTTCATCGAAGCGGTCGAGACGCTGGTGCGCACCGACGCCGCCTGGGTGCCGGAAGGCGACGGCAGCCTGTATCTGCGCCCCTTCATGTTCGCCAGCGAAGCCTTCCTCGGCGTGCGCCCGGCCACCGAATACATCTTCTGTGTCATCGCCTCGCCGGTCGGCGCCTATTTCAAGGGCGGCTACAAGGCGGTCAGCGTCTGGGTGTCGGACGACTATACCCGCGCGGCTCCCGGCGGTACCGGTGCTGCCAAGTGCGGCGGCAACTATGCCGGTAGCCTCGTCGCCCAGGCCGAAGCCACCCGCAATGGCTGTGACCAGGTCGTCTTCCTCGATGCGGCCGAGCGCCGCTGGATCGAAGAACTCGGCGGCATGAACGTCTTCTTCGTCATGGATGACAAGCGCATCGTCACCCCGCCGCTCGGCACCATCTTGCCCGGCATCACCCGCGCTTCGATCATGAAGCTCGCTGCCGAGGCCGGCTACACGGTCGAGGAGCGGCTCTACGGCTTCGACGAGTGGCAGGCCGATGCCAAGAGCGGCAAGCTGCGCGAGGCGTTCGCCTGCGGTACCGCCGCCGTCATCGCCGGCATCGGCACGGTGAAGTTCCGCGAGGGCTCGTTCTCGATCGGCAACAGCGGCGACGGTGAGGTCACCTCGCAGCTGCGCGCCAAGCTGGTCGGCGTGCAGCGCGGCACCGTCAAGGACGACCACGGCTGGATGCGCAGCATCTGACCCGGAGCGTTTCCGGTTTTCACGGAAACGCTATAAGCTTTTGTTTTCGCCGCATTTTTGTAACTCCAAGTGATTCCGCTTGGCTGCAAAAATGCTCATGGCCTTACGGTCGCGTCAGCAGCGATCCAAAACCAGCCTGAAAACAAAGGACTGAAGCGTTCCCGTGAGAAGCGGAAACGTTTCGAAAATGCGTTGGAGCAGACAAGATGCCATTCCTCCCAAGAATCGTCGTGGCTCTGGTGGTCGCGCTCGTCGTCGGTTTAGGCTTCATGGCTTATGACAAGAAAACCGGCGCGGAATGGGTGGTCTCACCGGAACAGATCGCTGCCGGCAACGGTTCGGTTGAGACACGTCCGGGCACCGTCGCCGTGCGCGCGATCCGCAGCGAGATCGCCGACGTGCTCCCCTACAAATGGGCCATCAGCGGTCTCATCGCCGGCGGATTGGCTTTTTTCATGCTGCGCCGCAGGAGCACATGATCCATCGCGCAGGATTTCTCCCTGACGTCCGGATCGCTGCCTTTCTCAACAAGGCCACCGGCGGCTTCGGGGACAATCTCACCGCGCCAGTTTCAGGGTGCCAGTCTGACGGTGATTGTCGCGCCGGGGGCTGACAATTGTTCCGCCAGTCCCTTGGCCGTGGTCGCATCGAAGCCGCTGACCGTGATCTTGCCTTCCACGATCGGCTCACGCACGACCGGTTCCAGGATCACGGTTTCGCCGACCAGAAGCTGTGTCTTCCGTCCGATCGCTGCCGTGGTGAAGTCGCCGAAGGCCTTGGCGCTGTCCGCTGCCAGCACGACGCTGACGACAGTCTCTCCGTAAAGCGGGTCCCTGGTGGTCTCGGCTTTGGCGACCTTGAGCGAAACAGGAGCGATGACCTTTTGCGGTTCGGCTGGCGCGGTGGGACTGCTGCTGCCGCTTGCGGCTGAATATTTGTCCAGGTCCAGAGGCTGTGTGGGAGCCAGCGGACTGACGCTCTGAGCCGACACGCTTTTGGCATCCCAGGCTGGCGGCTTGGGCAGCGCCGGCAATTGATCGTCGCGCCAGATATGGGTGACGTTGGTGAGTTTGATGCCACCGGTGTCCACGGTCACGCTGTCCAGCGCTTCCACGGTCGCACCGTCCTGCAGCGATACGATCAAGGTGAGGTCGCGGGATTTCTGCGCGCTCCGGACCCGCGCCATCTGTTCATCGCTCAGCTGCTTTGCACGATCGCCGAATGCCGTGATCGCCTTGTCGGTCGACGTTTTCGTGGCTGCCTGCAAGGCGGCCGCGTCGAAGCTCTGCTTCACGCTGAATGTGGCGGTACGCCTGGCGCTGTCGGTCGACTCGAATTTCCAGGCCGACGTAACGGGGACGATGCCATCTCCGATGCTTTCCTCGCCCTTTGCGGTCCACGTGCCGCCGATCTCGCTGACGGCGTCCTGCGAGGCCTGCCCCAGGCTGAGGGCGATGACCTCGGGGATAAGCGCGTCAACGACCTTGAGCGGGTTGGCCTTGATCGCCTGAACCATCTGGCTGGCGACACTGTCGGCCGGCACCGTCGCGCCGCCTGGACCGGACGCTGCGACAAGGCTTTCCATACGGGCGACGATCTGGTCGGCTCCGACCAAAGCTGTCGGATAGCCTGTCAGATCGGTCTCCAGCTCCAGCAGCTGCACGCCATAGGCGGCAAGCGAATTCGCATATTGTGGGTTCATCGCGTAGGAGTCGGCCGTGCTCAGCGCCGCCGGCGGCAGCGCAGGTGACAGCGCCCATTGAACCCGCATGCCCTTGTCGTCGCGCGAAACCACCGCGGTCTGCTGGCGGAAATCCCCACGCATCACCATGGAAGCCGCTTCCGGCTTGTCGAACCACAGCGACATGTCGGTCTCGGTTGTCTTCTCGATACGATAGGTTGCAATCTTGCCGATCTCCGGCTTGTAGCCGGGAATGGTGACTTTTTCACCCGCCCACGCCGTTCCGGTGGCGATCACGAATGCCAGGGCCAGTAGGATCAGTGGCCGCGGACACCTGTGGCGGTTGTCAGTGGTAAGAATTGTCATTGCGCATTCCGTTCAACGCCTCACTCGCAACCTGGAGCATTTTGTAGCCAAGTGGAATCACTTGGCGTTACAAAATGCGGCGAAAACAAAACTTAGAGCGTTTCCACGTTTCCGTGAAAAACGGAAACGCTCCAGAACATCGATCCCGGGCAAGGAAGAGGCCCAATCTCCGGTGCTCCATCACTCCCCTTGCTGCGCCCTGATGCGCACCCTTCCGATGCGGCGCTTGTCGAGGGAGACGACTTCAAAGCGCCAGCCTTCGGTCTCGAGCGCGTCGCCCTCCTTCGGCAGGTGGCCAAGCCCGGTCAGGACATAGCCGGCGAGCGTGGCATAGCGGTTCGCGTCATCGACCAGGTCGTGATCGATCGCGCTGCTGAGCTGGCGGATGTCGACGAAGCCGTCGGCCAGCCATGACCCGTCGTCCTGGCGTTCGAGCATGGCCGCTTCCTCGTCCATGTCGGGAAATTCGCCGGCAATGGCTTCCAGTATGTCGGTCGGTGTGGCGATGCCTTCGAGGGATCCGTGCTCGTCGACGACCATGGCCATCTGCACCGGCGAGCGCCGCAACTGCTCCATCACGGTGAGCACGTCAGTGGTTTCATGCACGACCACCGGCTCCCGGGTCAGGCGTGCCCAGTCGATCGGCCCGCCGTCGAGCAATGCACCGGAAAGTTCCCCGGCCACGGCCACGCCGACAAAGTCCTCGACCTTGTCGCGGGCCAGGATGACGCGGCCATGCGTGAGTTTGCGGACGGCAGCCCGCAAGGTCTCGGCATCTTGGTTCAGATCCAGCCATTCCAGTTCGTTGCGCGGCGACATGATCGAAGAGACCGGGCGCTCGCCAAGGCCGAGCACGCCGCGGATCATTTCCTTTTCCTCGGGCTTGAACAGCTCTCCCTGCTTGCTCTGCTCTGCGATGACGTCGACGATCTCGCCCAGCGGCTGCGCGCCGACACGGCCGCCAAGAAGGCGCAGCACGGCCTCGGATGTCCGCTCGCGCAGGTCGCCGCTGCCGATGACCTTCTCGCGGTTGTGGCGGCCAAGCTGGTTGGCCGCCTCGATCAGGAC
The DNA here is from genome assembly GCF_058790995.1 of Mesorhizobium sp. EU05-FHT14A09. NCBI lineage: Bacteria > Pseudomonadati > Pseudomonadota > Alphaproteobacteria > Hyphomicrobiales > Phyllobacteriaceae > Mesorhizobium > Mesorhizobium sp. EU05-FHT14A09. Next base: position 94,488 of record NZ_JBYTDF010000011.1, on the reverse strand, counting down.
AGAGAAGCCGATCGCGGCATAGAGGTAACCCTTCGGGATGTGGAAACCGAAGCCTTCGACGACGAGGCTGAAACCGATCATCAGAAGGAAGCCGAGGCAGAGGATGACCACGGTCGGGTGGCGTGACACGAACGCCATCAGGGGCTTCGAGGCAGCGATCATGACGGCCATGGCCACGCAGACGGCCACGATCATCACCCACAGCTCGTCGACCATGCCGACGGCGGTGATGACGCTGTCCAGCGAGAACACCGCATCGAGCACCACGATCTGCACGATGACCTGCCAGAACACGGCCTGGATCACCTTGCCCTGTTTCGGCCTGTGGTCGCCCTCCAGGCGCTCGTGCAGTTCGAGCGTGCCCTTGGCGATCAGGAAGACGCCGCCGAGGATGAGAATGATGTCGCGGCCCGAGAACGAGAAGGCGGCGATCGAGAACAAGGGCTGCGTCAGCGTCACGATCCAGGAGATCGAGAACAGCAATGCGATGCGCATCAGCAACGCGAGCGACAGGCCGATCACACGCGCCCTGTTGCGCTGATGCGCGGGCAGCTTGTCGGCCAGGATCGCGATGAAGACGAGATTGTCGATACCGAGCACGATTTCGAGCACGACAAGGGTGATGAGGCCGGTCCAGATGGCTGGATCCGCGAGGAGTTCCATTGTTGGTCCTAAGGGTTGTTGCGTGAACGCAGAAAGCCCCAGGCGGGAACACCGGAGGTCGAAACAAAGCGTAGCGGATTATGGGTTAGACCGAGGCAGCTGGTTCCGCATTGCGAAACCAGCTGCCTTCGGTGTCGACCGTCGCCCGGACTACTGTCGCCCGAACCACTACTGTCGCTGGTACTGTCGCCGTCGTCTGGCAAGAGTGTGTAACTTTGCGTTTCCGCGTTTCCGCGAAAAACGGAAACGCTCCATGGACGTAATTTCTGCGAAGCCACCCTAACAGCAACACACCGGCTTCGAAAGCCCGGTCGCCGGAAAGGTGCGGTCGACATGGAAACGTGGCAACCTGTCGGAGACCTCAGGAAGAGAATGCACCCGCAATGAGCAACCCCTCGATCGCTTCAACAAAGTCCGGTTTTACGACGGCGGATTTTCTGAGTACCTACCGCTATTGGGCACTCTTTTTCTCTTCGCTTTTCGTGGCCTTTGGCGGGGAAGGGCTGACCACATTCTTCCCCCTGGCATTGCAGCAAACCGGACTTGACCCCCAAGGTGTGGGGATATTCTTCCTGGGATCGACCCTCGGTCTGGTTGTCGGCGCCTTCCTGTCGCTTATCGTGGCAATGCGCCAGGGTGGGACGGCTTTGATTGTGCCCGCCCTTGTCTGTGGTCTTGTCACAGCCGGTTTTTTGGTGATGCCTGTCGCCTGGGGATCGCCCGTATTGCTGTTTCTGTTCGGACTGGCGGTCGGGACGGTTAGGGCCGTTTTCCCGATCGCGACCGCGATTATCCTGGTGAGCGGGCGGCCGGGAAAACTCGACTTCGCCTGCGTTTTCGTCCTGATGTCGGCGACTATACTGGTGTCGCGCTTTGCCCCGATGGGGGCGGGATTGTTGTATGCGTTTATTGGAGACGGCTTGATCGTCTGGCTCCTGCTGGGCTGCCTGTTCCTTGCAACATTGGTTCTGCTGCCGGCACGACCGCTCGACTTCAGCGCAGCTCCACGCCATCGTCACGAGCCACTGCCTCCCAGGCAGAGATCGCCGCTTGGCGTCGCAGCCATCCTGCTGGCTCCGCCGATCTTGTTCCTGCTCGTGGGACTTGCCGCCCATTTTCTGCAGGTCACCACGTTCGGCAATACCAGCCCGCTCGCCCTGCTCCTGTCGTTTCTGCTGCTCTGTGCCGCAGTGGGTACACTCATCTACCTTGCCTACTGGGTTTACCGCATCCACGGAGAACTGGCGGGCGCGCAGGCTTCGCAACGACTGCTCACGCCCCGCGCTGCGGCGCTGGTTGCCATCTTTGCGCCGTTTGGATTGCCGATCCTGACGGTGACCCTCGGCGATCTTCTCAACGATCGCGCCCGCGACAGAGGGCAGGCGGCGTTGATTTCGTTGCCCTGGCTGGCTGTGTGGAGCTTTCTTCTGCCACCACTCGCCATCGCCTTCATCCAGAATGCGGCGAACAGGAGTTATGCCACGGGCAGTTGAGGCTGCTCAGGCTCGACGTGTCGACGTCTTGCTCAAGCAGGTTCCGCGGCGGTGTATGCGACGGCGATATCGAGCACCCAAGTGATGCCGTAGCGATCCCTGAGCATTCCATAGAGCGGCGACCAGCCTGCAGCCGCCAGTGGCTGGATGATCGTTGCTCCGACCGCGAGCCTTGCCCAGAAGGTAGCGATCTCCTCCGCGTCGTTGCCTCGGACCGAAACGAAGAAGGCGCCATCGCCGGCATTCCAGGGCAAATGCCCCGGCACATCATATGCCATGATGGCGAAGCCGTTGCGGGCCACGACCTGTCCCCACATCACCTGGCTGGCTTCGGCCTCGGCATGGATGTTGCCCGCAGCTTCGTAGGTCACGACGGTCAGCTCGCCGTCGAACACGGATCGATAGAAGCCCAGCACTTCTTGAGCTGAGCCGCGAAAGTTGAGATGCGGGACTGTGTTCACTGTCATCGGGAAGTCTCCATTGGATCGGGTCGACCATACGTGATACCAACTGACAATTTCCGGCAGTTGATAATGGCCCGACCCGATCGTCTGTTTCGGCTCCTGCATGCCCTGCGCATGCTGCCGGCACCTGCCACGGCAGCGCGCCTCGCCGAGGAGACCGGCGTTTCACTGCGGTCGCTCTACCGCGACATCGACAGCCTTCGCGCTGCGGGAGCACGGATCGAGGGTGAGCGTGGTTACGGCTATCGCCTCACCGAAGATGATGCACTGCCGCCGCAGACCTTCGACCGGATGGAGCTGGAAGCGATCGCTTTGGGGATGGCCGATCTTCAAGGCTTCGGCGATCCGTCACTCGCCCGGGCCGCGGCGTCCGTCCTCGCCAAGATCGGCGCGGCGATCCCGACCGATCGCGAGCAGCAGCTCTTTCACGCGATATCGCACGTGTATCGACCGCTACCGCGTTATGAGCAGGTGCAAGGTATCGACGTCATTCGCGAAGGCTGCTGGCTCGAACGCGCTCTCGACTTCCGCTACGTCGATGCAGCGGGTGCCGAAACCGAGCGAACGGTTTTCCCGCTGGCAATCATGTACGCGAATGTCTCGGTCTCGCTGCTTGCATGGTGCTGCCTGCGGGATTCGTTCAGAATCTTCCGCGTCGAGCGGATCGAGCAGGTTCGCCTCGGATCGAAGAGCTTCAGGCCAAGACGCGCCGCGCTGCTGCGCGACTATCTCGACCAGCTCCGTCGGCAGGAGGTGAGCTGATGCGGCCTCGTCGCCCGCGGGCGACCTGTCAGCCGCCGGACTTCGGTACCAGCAGCGGGATGATCCGCTCGCTCTCGGTGACGGCGGGGCGGCCTGTCGAACCGTAGGGAATACCGAGCGCGTCCCAGGTCTCGACCAGCGCGTCGCGCAAGCCGTCGATCAGCACGTCGTCGTGGAACGGCGTCGGCGTGATGCGCAGCCGCTCCGTGCCGCGCGGCACGGTCGGATAGTTGATCGGCTGGATGTAGATGCCGTGCACGCCGAGAAGGCGGTCGCTCGCCATCTTGCAGAGCTCCGGCTCGCCGACCAGCAACGGCACGATATGGGTGGCCGAGTTCATCACCGGCAGGCCGGCGGAGGCCAGCACCTGCTTGGTGCGTTCGGCCTGGCGCTTCTGGCCGTCGCGCTCGACCTGCGAGGATTTGAGGTGACGGATCGAGGTCGTCGTCGCGGCGGCGATGGCCGGCGGCAGCGCGGTGGTGAAGATGAAGCCCGGCGCGTAGGAGCGCACGGCGTCGACGACGGCGCGTGGACCGGTGATGTAGCCGCCCAGCGTGCCGAACGCCTTGGCGAGCGTGCCTTCGATGATATCGATGCGGTCGACCAGGCCTTCCTGCTCGGTGATGCCGCCGCCATGCGGACCATACATGCCGACGGCGTGGACCTCATCGATATAGGTCATGGCGTTGTATTTGTCGGCGAGATCCGCGATCGCCTCGATCGGCGCGATGTCGCCGTCCATGGAATAGACGCTCTCGAACACGATCAGCTTGGCGCGCTCGCGCCCGGCGCTCTGCAGCAGGCTTTCCAGATGGGCCACGTCGTTGTGACGGAAGATCTTCTTCTCGGCGCCCGAGCGGCGGATGCCTTCGATCATCGAGGCATGGTTGAGCTCGTCGGACAGGATCAGGCAGTTCGGCAGCAGGCGCGCGATGGTCGAGATGCCGGCCTCGTTGGAAACGAAGCCGGACGTGAAGACCAGGCCGGCCTCCTTGCCATGCAGGTCGGCGAGCTCGAGCTCAAGCTCAACCAGCGGGTGGTTGGTGCCGGAAATGTTGCGTGTGCCACCGGCGCCGGTGCCCATGCCGCCGGCGGCAGCCTGCATCGCGGCGATGACGTCGGGATGCTGGCCCATGCCGAGATAGTCGTTGGAGCACCAGACGGTGATTTCCTGGGCGCGGCCATTGGCGCGCCAGATCGCGCGCGGAAACTTGCCCGCGATGCGTTCCAGATCGGCGAATACCCGGTAGCGGCGCTCCGCATGGAGCTGGTCGATCGCTTCCTCGAAGAACCGCTGATAGTTCATCTCTGCTTCCCAATTTGCGGCGGGATAATATTCATAGGCTCGTTCGGCGTCCATGGACCAGCTTTGGTCAAAATGCCACGCCCAATCCCTGGCTGTCCATTGACCCACTTCTAACGTACGCGGTCTGTGAACTATTCCCTTGATGTGGATCAAAGACCGCTTCGCGAAAGTGGCAAGGCCGCCGTATTGTTTCTTAAGGCTTTCTGGCTAGCGTCCGCAACAATCCTGCGGATGATACAGTTTGTGGATTTTTGAGGGGAGTGGGCCGTATGGCCGTCTTGGTGACAGGTGGCGCCGGCTACATCGGCAGTCACATGGTGTGGGAACTGCTCGATTCCGGTGCCGAGGATGTCGTCGTCCTGGACCGGCTGTCCACCGGTTTCGACTGGGCCGTCGCGCCTGAAGCCACGCTGGTGGTCGGCGATGTCGGCGACAAGGACCTCGTCGCCAGGGTCATCCGCGAACACGGCATCGATTCAATCATTCATTTCGCCGGTTCCGTCGTCGTTCCGGAATCGGTCGCCGATCCGCTGGCCTATTACGAGAACAACACCTCCAAGACCCGCTCGCTGATCGAGGCGGCGGTTCGCGGCGGCGTGGCGAACTTCATCTTTTCTTCGACTGCGGCGGTGTATGGCGGCAGCCGGCTGGAACCGATCCCGGAAGACGCCGCCACCATGCCGGAATCGCCTTATGGCCTGTCCAAGCTGATGAGCGAATGGATGCTGCGCGATGCCGCCGCCGCCCACGGGTTGCGCTATTCGGCGCTGCGCTATTTCAATGTCGCGGGCGCAGATTCCAAGGGCCGCACCGGGCAGTCGACGCCACGCGCGACACATCTGATCAAGGCGGCCTGCGAGGTGGCGCTCGGCAAGCGTCCCTATCTCGAAGTGTTCGGCAATGATTATCCGACCCCGGACGGAACCTGCCTGCGCGACTACATCCATGTCAGCGACCTTGTCGCCGCGCATCGGCTTGCCTTGCAGCGCTTGCGTGCAGGAGCCGACAGTCTCGTCGCCAATTGCGGTTACGGCCACGGCTATTCAGTGCTCGAGGTGGTCGAGGCCGTGCGCCGCGCCAGCGGCAGCGAGCTTGCCGTGAGGATGGGACCACGCCGTCCCGGCGATTCGGTGTCGGTCATCGCCAATGCCGACCGGGCCCGGGCCGAACTCGGCTGGACGCCCCGCCGTGACGATCTCGACCTGATCGTGCGCGATGCGCTCGCATGGGAGCGTATCCTGGTCACCAAGAACTCGGCCCGCGGCTGAAGTTTGCACAAATCGTTGGACCAGCAGGTCAAGGCTCGAAATACCCGCCGATTGTCGTTATGAGGACCGCCGGCAGGTGGGTGCCTCAAGCATGGCCCCGGAAAGTTGCAGACTTTTCGGACCAAGGTCATGCGGTTATTGGTCGGTTTCGGGGAGACGGTTTTGAAGATTGTGGTTCTTGGCGCCGGCGTTGTCGGCACGGCGGCAGCCTATTACCTGGCCAGGGACGGCCACGAGGTCACCGTCGTGGAGCGACACGAGACGGCGGCGCGGGGCACCAGCTATTCCAATGCCGGCCTGGTTTCGCCCGGCGATGCGACGGCCTGGGCGTCGCCGGCAGCGCTGAAGACCTTCCTGCGCGCGCTCTACAACCATGACCTCGGCATCAAGGTGCGGCTGCGCTTCGATCCTTACTTCCTTGCCTGGAGCCTGCGCTTCCTGCGGCAATGCACGCAGGAACGCCTGCGCGCCAACAGCGAGGTGAAGCTGCGTCTGGCGCTGTATTCGCGCGACTGCATCAATGCGCTGCAGCAGTTCACCGGTGTCAACTATGACGAGCGCCGCCGCGGCATCCTCTACTTCTTCCGCACGCAGAAGAGCCTCGAGCACGGCACCGCGAACTACGAATTCCTCGCCCAGCATGGCCTGCCGATCGAGATCGTCGACCGCAACCGGCTGGTCGAACTGGAGCCCGGCCTTGCCGGCGCCAAGGACAAGATTGCCGGCGGCGTCTATTCGCCGATCGACCAGACCGGTGATTCCCGGCAGTTCGTCGAAAACCTCGCCGCTTTTGCCGCCGACAAACTCGGCGTGACGTTCCTCTATGGCACGACGGTAGAAGGGCTCGACATCGAGGGCGACACCGTCCGCAACGTGATCACCTCGAAAGGCCCGGTTTCGGGCGATGCGGTGGTGATCTCGATGGGACCGGAAAGTGGCCTGCTCGGCCGCCGTTATGGCATCGATCTCCCGGTCTATCCGGTCAAGGGCTACACCGCGACCGTGCCGCTGGAAGACGAGAGCAAGGGACCGACCATGGGCGGCGCCGACGAGGACCAGCTGATCGCCTATTCAAGGCTCGGCAACAGGTTGCGCATCGCCTCGACGGCCGAGTTCACCGGCTTCGACCGCAGTTATCGCCCGCGCGATTTCGTTGCCATGTTCAGGACGGCGAAGGATCTGTTCCCCGGCGCCTTTGACGAGAAGAAGGCCGAGCTGTGGTCCGGGCTGCGGCCGATGATGCCGAACTCGGTGCCGGTCATCGGCCGCGCCAAATACAAGAACCTCTATCTTGACACCGGGCATGGCCATGTCGGCTGGACGATGGCGTGCGGCTCCGGCGCGCTGCTGGCCGATCTCGTTGCCGGCCGCAAACCGGAGATCGACCCGCAGGGCCTGCTCTACAAAGGCTAATCCTGCCGCAACCTCCTCTGGAGGGAACTGGTCTGCTAAGATCTGCGACCACTGTCACCTGCATAGCGTCGCAGAACGACCTGGCTCGTCGAGCCGGTTATCAAGGGCGAAGCCGCCACCCGATCGTTCAATGCCGAAAGATCACCCGCTTCCGGCAGCGATACCGAAACGATGGCGTCGAACGCTCCGGCAAGCGAGACAACCGACGTCACGCCTTCGAGTGAGGCCAGCCAACGCAATGCCTTTTCGCAAGGTCGCTCGGCAATACGGATGAACAGCACCGCGTGGATCAGGTGCGCGCCGTCATCCGTGGACGCGTGATAGCCCCGGATCACGCCTCCCTGCTCCATTGCGGCAATCCGCTCCTGCACCGCAGGACGCGACAAGCCAATCTCTTTTCCGATGGCGGTCGCGCTCATCCGCGCGTTCTTCTCCAAAAGAGAGAGGATGCGTTTGTTCGTCTTGTCGATTTGCATGCCGATACAGCTTTCCGCAGCCATCTTCCGTCGTATCGCAAGATGCGTCCCGCAACACCCGGCGATAGATACTCCAATAATTGCAAGGAGGCATTCATGCGGAAAATTTCGCCAGGCAACTTCGTCGGATCGCGCGCATGGGAAGCGATGAGCATCGAGACGATCCCGGGTTCAACGACGGTGCGGCTGCACTGGACCGACAAGCCTTACAAATGGCACGTCAACGATGGCCCCGAGGTTTTCGTCGTCCTCGACGGCGAGGTGGACATGCACGCCCGCGTCGACGGTGAAACCATCATTCACAAGCTTCGGGTGGGCGATATTTTCCATGCCGAGGACGGTGACGAACACGTTGCGCATCCGGTCGGCGCTGCCCGCGTGCTGGTCATCGAACGCGAGGGCAGCGTGTAATCCCTGTCGCAACATCAGACCGCGCGGTGCACGAAGTCCGTCGACATGCGCGACGGCGGGGAGATGGCCCAGTTCGACTAACCGGTTGAGAACTCTTCAGCCAGCCAGCCTTCACCTCGACTTCCTGGTTTTGCCGGGAAATGATTGCCGCTCGAACAAGGCCAGCAAAGTGCGTGGCAGGGTTGCAGCGGGGGTGTGATGCGGCGTTTCTGGAAATTCGCTCTCGCGGCGTTGGTGTTGTTGCTTGCCATCGGGCTCGGTTTCTTCTTCGTGCTGCCGGCGCGCCTCGAACAGGCGTTGAACGGGGTGATCAATCCGCCGCCTTATGCCGCGTCCGACAGGGCAAGGGCGCTGCATGAGACGCTGACCATCGCCGACCTGCATGCCGATCCGCTTTTGTGGGGGCGCGATCTGCTGGCGCGCGGCACACGTGGCCAGGTCGACATACCTCGTCTGGACGAAGGCAATGTCGCCCTGCAGGTCTTTGCCGTGGTCTCGAAATCGCCGCGCGGCCAGAACATCGAGCACAATGACGGTTCGACCGACAACATCACGCTGCTTGCCCTCGGCCAGCGCTGGCCGTTTTCGGCGATCTTCAGCCTGAAGCAGCGCGCGCTTTACCAGGCCGCCAGGCTGAACGACATGGCGGCGCGCTCCGATGGCCACTTCATCGTCATCCGCTCGAAGCGCGACCTGCGCCGCTTCCTGGAGCGCCGCAAGGTGGAGTCCGGTCTCGTTGCCGGACTGCTCGCCATCGAAGGCGCGCAGGTGCTGGAAGGCGACCCGGCCAATGTCGACGTGCTCTTCGAAGCGGGTTTCCGCATGATGTCGCCGGCGCATTTCTTCGACAGCGAGATGGGTGGCTCCGCGCATGGCGTCGACAAGGGCGGGCTGACGGACAAGGGCCGCGAGATGGTCCGCCGCATGGAGGAAAAGGGCATGATCCTCGATCTCGCCCATGCCTCGTCGGCCACCATCAACGATGCGCTCGCCGTCTCGACGCGCCCCGTCGTCGTCTCGCATACAGGGGTGAAGGGCACTTGCGACAACAACCGCAATCTCTCCGACGACCAGTTGAAGGCGCTCGCGGCCAAGGGCGCTTTGATCGGCATCGGCTATTGGGAAACCGCGATCTGCGGCAAGGACGCCACCGCCGTCGCCAGGGCGATCCAGCATACGGTCGGCGTGGCCGGCATCGACCATGTCGCGCTCGGCTCTGATTTCGACGGCGCTGTCACCATGCCGTTCGACACCACGGGGCTTGTCCAGATCACCGACGCGCTGCTGGCGGCAGGCTTCAGCGACGCGGACACCGGCAAGGCGATGGGCGGCAACGAAATCCGCTTCCTGCTCGAGAACCTGCCGAATTGAGGGTCGGACGCTCCGAAGAATAGCAGGTCGAACTCACTCACCAGCGTTCCGGAATGGATCCCCGACACTCTTCAGTCGCTTCGCTCCTTTCGAGGTCGAGGATGACGGAGTTGCGTTTGCGCCTTCGCTAATCACCAGCGTGGAGCCAACGCGGACAATTGGCGCTGGTGATACATGAAGTCCGTCATCCTCGACCTCGGAGCGACCGAAGGGAGTGGAGAGTGTCGGGGATCCATGCCGGAACGCCGACGAAAGCGCGGCGGTCCAGACCGGCTTCATCCTTGCCGTTTGTTGTGCCGATTATTTCCCGCACATGGCGCCTTGCGTCGAAACGCTTTTGAGGCGAGTCATTGGTCCCGTCGTGAATCACCAGAGCGTTTCCGTTTTTCACGGAAACGCGGAAACGCTCTGAGTTTTGTTTTCGCCGCATTGTCGTAACGCCAAGTGATTCCACTTGGCTACAAAATGCTCTAGCTCTGGGGCGGGGGTATCTCTGGAGAATGGTCATGCAGCCAATCCGCCATGCGCTGATATCCGTCAGCCTTGTTGCCGCGCTCGCCTTCGCGCCGCTTGCACCCGCCATCGCCGCTTCGCCGGCGCCGGCCAAGGGCGAGAACGGCATGGTCGTCACCGCCCAGCGCCTGGCCACCGAGGCCGGGGTCGAGGTGCTGAAGAAGGGCGGTAACGCCGTCGATGCGGCCGTCGCCGTCGGCTATGCGCTCGCCGTCACCTACCCCATCGCCGGCAATATCGGCGGCGGCGGCTTCATGACCATCCGCTTCAAGGACGGCAAGACGACCTTCCTCGATTTCCGCGAGCGTGCACCGCTCGCCGCCACCAAGACCATGTATCTCGACAAGGACGGCAACCCGATCAAGGGCGCCAGCCTCGACGGCTATCTGGCCGTCGGCGTGCCGGGCTCGGTCGCTGGTCTCGAAATGGCGCGCGAGAAATACGGCACCTTGCCACGCGCCGATCTGATGGCGCCGGCGATCCGGCTTGCCGGCGACGGCTTCACGCTGGAGCAGGGCGATGCGGCAGCACTTGCTTCCGACGCCGAGCGGCTGGGCAAGGACCCGGCGGCGGCCGCCATCTTCCTGAAGCCCGACGGCAAGCCGTTCGGCATCGGCGAAAAGCTGGTGCAGCCGAACCTGGCGGCGACGCTCTCCACCATCTCTGAAAAGGGCGTGGACGCCTTCTACAAGGGCGGCATCGCAGACACCATCGTTGCGGCTTCCAGCGCCAAGGGCGGTATTCTCGCCAAGGCGGATTTCGAACAATACAAGGTGCGCGAACTCGCTCCCATCACCTGCAACTATCGCGGCTACGAGATCATCTCCTCGCCGCCGCCGAGCTCCGGCGGCGTCATCATCTGCGAAATCCTCAACGTGCTCGAAGGCTACCCGATCGACTATCTCGGCGCAGGCTCGGCCGACACGGTGCACCTGATGGCCGAGGCGATGCGTTATGCCTATGTCGACCGCAATTCGGCGCTGGGCGATCCTGACTTCGTGCAGAACCCGGTCGATAAGCTGCTCGACAAGGGCTATGCGGCAGGCATCCGCGCCAAGATCGATCCTTTCCGCGCCGGCGTCTCGAAGGACCTGATGCCGCAGGGTTTCGGCGAGAGCAAGGAAACCACGCATTATTCGATCGTCGACAAGGACGGCAACGCGGTCGCCGTCACCTATACGCTGAACGGCGCGTTCGGCGCCGGCGTGGTGGCCGACGGCACCGGCATCCTGCTCAACAATGAGATGGACGACTTCACCCAGAAGCCGGGCGTGCCCAATCTCTATGGCTTGGTGCAGGGCGAGGCGAACGCGATCCAGCCGAAGAAGACGCCGTTGTCGTCGATGAGTCCGACAGTCGTCGCCAAGGACGGCAAGCCGTTCATGGTCATCGGCAGCCCGGGCGGCTCGCGCATCATCACCATCACCTTGCAGGCGATCCTCAATGTCATCGACCACGGCATGAACATCCAGGAAGCGATCGACGCGCCGCGCATCCACCATCAATGGCTGCCGGACACGCTCTATGTCGAGCACAACGGCCTGTCGCCCGACACGCAGAAGCTGCTCGCCGGCATGGGCTACAAGCTCGACATCACGGAAGAGGGCAAGACGTGGGGCCAGGCGGCCGGCATCCTGATCGGCGGCCGCAGCCTCGGCGAGATCCGCAAGGGCGGCGGCGCCCGCTACAACGGCGCCATCGACAGCCGCGCGGCTGCCGGCGAGGCGCAAGGGTACTGAGGGCTGCGGCCCTTGTCGCCCATGCTTTGAGGCACGGAAGTGCTTCGTGGCGTAGATCGTAAATATCGGCTGTTTGCGCCACCCCTCATCGCCCTGCCGGGCACTTCTCCCCTCGAACGGGGAGAAGGGGCACTCGCGCGATGGCTTTCGCCAATCGCCAGCGTTGCAGATTGAACGCCCTCGTCGCGGCCAGCGTCCTTCTCCCCGTCCCTATACGGGGAGAAGTGCCCGGCAGGGCGATGAGGGGCGGCACCGTGCTCGCGCCAGAGCATTTCCACATACTACCAACAGCACTCCGGCATAAGGGTGTGAACCACCTGGTGCCTGAGGGAGAAGCGCGCCCAAAAAAGAAAGGGCGCAGGGGAGGCGATTGCCCCTGCGCCCTGGCCGAACCCAACTGGGGGCTTAAGGGTTCGGCGTCTCGGCCTGTTTTGCAACAAGCAGTTCTCCGGCAGCGCGGTCGGCTTCGGTGACCGAAGTCAGCGGCCGCAGCCTGCGGGCAAACCAATTGTTCAGGTCGTCCATGACGGTGAACATCACCGGCACGAACACCAGCGACAGCAGCGTCGAGGTGATCAGGCCGCCGATGACCGCGATCGCCATCGGCGCACGGAAACCGGCATCGGCGCCGACACCGATGGCTGCGGGCACCATGCCGGCCACCATGGCGATGGTCGTCATGATGATCGGCCGCGCGCGGGTGGTGCCGGCTTTCATCAGCGCGGCGCGCCGGTCGAGGCCCTCGCGCCTGGCTTCGATCGCGTAGTCGACCAGCAGGATCGAGTTCTTGCCGACGATGCCCATCAGCATCAGGATGCCGATGACCGACGACAGGTCCAGCGCCGAGCCCGCGATGATCAGCGCCAGTGCCGCGCCGCCGAGCGACAGCGGCAGCGCGATCAGGATCGTCACCGGCTGCAGGAAGTCCTTGAACAAAAGGACCAGCACCGCGACCACCATCAGCACACCCGCCAGCACCGCGAGCGCGAAGTTGCGGAACATCTCGGTCATGGCTTCGGTGTCGCCATACTCCTTGAGGCTGACGCCGGTAGGCAGTTGCTTGTAGGCCGGCAACTCCATGATCGCGGCCATGGCCGTGCCGAGCGTGGCGTTGTTGTCGAGGTTGGCCTCGATGGCGACCTGGCGCTTGCGGTCCAGGCGCTCGATCTGGCCTTCCTCGGCGCCGAAGGTGATGTCGGCCACCGAGGTGAGCGGCACCATCTTGCCGCCGGATGTGCCGACACGCAGCTTGCGCAACGCTTCAAGATCGGCCCGGGCAGAGCTGTCCAGCAGCACGCGGATCGGTACCTGGCGGGTGCCGAGGTTGAACTGTGCCGAGGCGGAATCGATCTCGCCGAGCGTCGCGATGCGGGCCACGGTGCCGAGCGCCATCGACGACACGCCAAGGCGCGCGGCTTCGTCCGGTCGGGGTTTCACCACCAGTTCGGGCGCCAGCGGCGGTTCGCTCGACAGCACGTTGGCAAGCTGTGGCAGGTCCCGCATTTCCATTTCGAGCTTGCGCGCCGCGTCCGACAGCACATGCGCATCTTCGCCGACGAGGTTGACCGTGACTTCCTTGCCGCCACCGTCCGACAGGAAGGTGAACTGAATATCCGGTGTTGTGGCAAAGATCGGCCGCACCGCCATGTCGAAACCCTTGCGGTCTTCGTTGCGTTCGCTGCGCGGCGTCAGCCGGATCAGGAAATTGGCCTGGTTGACGCTTTCGGAGGTGACCAGCACCGTTTCCACTTCCGGCCGGGCCAGCAACTGCTTGGCGATGCCGTCGGTCACGCTTTCGGTCTCGTTGAGGCGGGTACCGGGCGGCAGCGTCACCTTGACCTGCGACAGGTTGCCGTCGCTGGTTGGCAGGAAACCGGTTGGCAGCATGGTGAGCAGGCCGATCGAGCCAGCGAAGATCACCGCGACGATGGCCAGCGCTGTCTTGCGGTGGTCGAGCGTCCAGGCGAGCAGCGTGGTGTAGCCGCTCGAGATCCTGGACGGCTTCGCGTCATGGTCGACCTGTTTCGCGGGTTGCATCAGATAGGCTGCCATCAGCGGCGTAAGCAGACGCGCGACCAGCAGCGAGAACAGCACGGCGATGGCGACCGTCACGCCGAACTGCTTGAAATACTGTCCGACCGCGCCCCCGATGAAGCTCACCGGCGCGAAGATGGCAACGATGGTCAGTGTCGTCGCCACCACCGCCAGCCCGATGGCGTCGGCGGCCTCGATCGAGGCGATATAGGGCCGCTTGCCCATATGGATGTGACGCTCGATGTTTTCGATCTCGACGATGGCGTCATCGACGAGGATGCCGATGACCAGCGTCAGCGCCAGCAGGCTGATCGAGTTCAGCGTGAAGCCAAGCAGATCCATCGCCGCGAAGGTGGGCAGGATGGACAACGGCATCGCCAGCGCCGAGATCATGGTGGCGCGCCAGTTGCGCAGGAACAGGAACACCACGATGACGGTCAGCACAGCGCCTTCCACCAGCGCGGTGGAGGCGGCGTCATAGCTCTCCATCGTGTATTGCACAGTCGAGATCAGTTCCTTGATCTCGATATCCGGCGAGCGGGCCTGGATCTCGGCGATGCGCGCCCGGGTGGCGTCGGCGACGGTGGTGTCGCTGTAGCCCTTGCCGCGCGAGACGGAGAAGCCGACGGTGGCTTCGCCGTCCTGCCGCGCGAAGAAGCGTGGCTCGGCGGCGCCGTCGGTGACAGTCGCGACGTCGGCCAGCTTGACCCAGCGCCCGTTCGGCAATGACACCGAAAGCTGCGCGAGCTCTTCCACCGTCTTGACGCTGCCGAGCGCGCGGATCGACTGCTCTCGGCCGCCAATGGTGCCGCGACCGCCAGGAATGTTGGCGTTGATGTCGCGCAGGGCCGAGTTGACCTGGTCGGCGGTCACGCCCAGCGCCAGCATCTTGTCAGGATCGAGCGAGACGCGGATCTCGCGGGCAACGCCGCCCAGCCGCTGCACCTTCTGCACGCCGCTGACCGCCAGCAGTTCGCGATTGATGGTGTCGTCGACAAACCAGGACAGTTCGACCGGCGTCATGCGCGGCGCCTTGAGCGTGTAGTAGAGGATGGCGCTGCCATCGACGTCGACGCGCGAGATCACCGGCTCCTGGATCGACTGCGGCAGGTCCGAGCGGATCTGCTGGATCGCCTCGCGCACGTCATTGGTGGCGCGGTCGGGATCGACACCGATCTTGAACTCGACCTCGGTGATCGAAGAACCGGTGGTGATGGTCGACTTGATGTGGTTGACGCCGGCAAGGCCGGACGCCGCTCCTTCGACACGACGGGTAACCTGTGTCTCCAGTTCCGCCGGGGCAGCGCTCGATTGCGCCACCGTCACGGTGACGATCGGAAAGGAGACGTTGGGGTTGGCGTTGATCGGCAGCCGCATGAAAGCGGCAAGACCCGCGAAGGTCAGCACGATGAACAGGACGATGGTGGGGACCGGCTTGCGGATCGCCCAGGCGGAAATGTTGCTAGCCTGCATTTTTCATACTCGGTGGTCCTTGCGAAAATCGTTGTCGATTTTCGGGGCCTGTCAGTTCTTGACGCTGCCGGCCTGCACCAGGTCGACGGCCGTCACGGCGTCGCCCTCGCGCAGGGCCGCACCCGCCTTGGCGACGATGCGTTCGCCGGGTTCGAGGCCGGCGCGGATTTCGACCTTGCCGCTCTTGCGCAGGCCCGTCTCGACCGGCCGGCGCTGCACGCGGCCGTCATTGACGACGAAGACCGCGCAATCCTCGCTGCCGCGGCCGTAGACCAGCGCGCTGTCGGCGACGACGATGGCTTCACGCCGGGCGAAGATCACTTCGGCTTTGCCGAAGGCGCCGGCAAACAGCGGCTCCTTGGTGTCGAGCGTGATCTGTGCCGCTCCCAGCCGGGTCTCGCGGTCGATCTTCGGTGCAACGATGCGCACCTTGCCGTCGATCTCGCCGGCGCGGCCGGCGAGCCTGACCTTGACGGATTGGCCAACCGCAAGCGCCGGCAGGTCGGCTTCAGGAACCTCGGCGGCGAATTCGACCGCACCGTCGCGGATCAGGCGGATCAGCGCTTCGGCACCGGCCTGCGCACCGGCGCGGGCAAGGCGCTCGGAAACCACGCCGTCCGCAGGTGCGCGCACGATCGCACGCTCCAGTTGCCGTTCCGCTTCGGCGCGTTGCGCCTGTGCTTCGGCATTTTCCGCCCGCTGCACGGCAACACCTTGTCTGGCCACGGCAACGGCGGAGGAGCGATCTTCGTAGGTCTGCTGGGAAATGGTACGCGTCGTTTTCAGCCGCTCGGCACGATCGAGCGCCGACTGTGCCTGTGCCAGCGTCGCTTCCTGCTGGGCAAGCGAGGCCTTGCTGCGCGCGACACGGCCTTCCGACTCGCGCAGCTTGTTTTCCAGCATTGCTGTTTCCAGCTTGACCAGTACCTGGCCGGCCTTGACGTGTTCGCCGACTTCCACCTCGACCGCGGCAATGCGCTGGTCCTGCAGGGCGGTGCCGACGGCGATCTCGTCGCGCGCCACCAGCACGCCGGTGAAGGTCAGGGTCCATTCGGCCGGCTGCCGTTCCGCAATGAAGGTGGAAACGGTGCGCTGCGAAATATCCGGTTGCACCGAGGCGGCGGCAACCTCGGCCAGCAGTGGTTGGCTGCCCGCCGCCAGCAGGAAAATGGATGCCGCCGCTGCTCGAGCGAAGCGAGAAACGTAACGCATGGGTACTGTCGCCTATATCTGCGGCGTCCCCCGCCGCGCTTCCTTATTTATTAGACTAGTCGATCTAATAAATGACTCTCCGGGGTGTCAAGGTGCGGAAACATGGTGTTTTTTGCGTTGACACGGCACACATCGCCATTTATTAGACTGAGTAGTCTAGAAATAAAGAGGCAAAAATGAGGCGGAATGCGTAAGGTCGATCCCGAGAAGCATGAAGCGAAACGCCAGCAGATTTTGCAGGCGGCGGTTGCCTGCTTCGCGCGCAAGGGATTCCATCGCACCTCGACCGCGGAGATCTGCGCCGAAGCCGGCATGAGCCCCGGCAATCTGTTTTATTATTTCCCCAACAAGCAGGCGATCATCGCCGCCATCGTCGAAGAGGAGCGTCGCCAGACTGCCGACTATTTCGAAGGCACCCTGCAGTCGCCGGACCTGTTTGCTGAACTGCTCGACTTCATGGACATCGTGCTCGAGCTTGCTTCCGATCCGACCTATCTCAAGCTGGCGCTGGAGATCGCGGCCGAGGCGATGCGCGATGAGGAGGTCGGCAAGCTCGTCACCAAGAACGACAACGAATTGCAGACGGCGTTGAACACGCTTCTGCGCAACGCCGCTGCCCGCGGCCAGGTAGATCCGACGCTCGACCCCGCCGACAGCGCGCGCTGGATCGCGGCGCTCATCGACGGCGTCTTCAGCCGGGTTGCCATCGATCCCGGTTTCAACCCCCTGGAGCAGCGGCCGATGCTGCGGCTCCTCGTCACGCGCTTCCTGCGGCCAGGCGCGGCGCCGACCGACTGACGTCGGCGACCCGGGCGGCTTCCGGTTCCTGTCTGTAATATCCCGGCAGGCGCAGGCGGCTGCAAGCCGTTCCCGTCTTTGGGACAACTCCAGGAAAGGCGCGCTGCGGTTTTCCGTCCGGAATTGTCTGAAACAAAGACTTGATGCGCTTCCGCGATCCCGTGGGAAGCGCTTGAGAGAAAGAAACGACGATGCAGATGCAGAAACGCTGGTGGCTGGGTTTTCTCGGCTTCATCGGGCTGTACAAGCTTCCCGATGTGCTTGCGGCCTTCAATGGCCAGGCGAGCGCCTGGGAATACATCTACCTCTCCTGGTTGCTCTGGCTGCTCTATTTCGTGCCCGAAACGGCGCCGAAGCGCGCGGCGTCACAGCAGGACAAACGATAACCGTTCCTCATCATGACTGACGCTCCGAAGGCATTGCAGCTGGCGCGCACGATCTGGCCCTATACCGGGCTCCAGCTTGCCAGCATCACCGTCAATCTCGCCAACGCCATCACCGCGGTGGTCTATCCCTGGCTGGTCTACGATCTGTCGGGCAATGCAAGTTGGATGGGCATCATTGCGGCGTTGACGCTGTTTCCGGCCATCTTCGGCTCGGCCTTTGGCGGTATCATCGCAGAGAGGGTCGGCATCCGCCGTATGGCGCTCGTTTCCGTGGCGATGGGCTCGCTTGCCGCGATCGCCGCGGCTGCGGCCTATGATGCCGGCATGCTGACCATCGGGCTGCTGGCGAGCCTGGCCTTGCTTGGCGCCATCCTCGATGGACCGGGCGGCATCGCCATCGAGGCGCGAGTGCCGGAGATCGCCAGGCTGGCGCGCCTGCCGCTGATCCGTGCCAACGCCATCGACGACATCGTCGACAATGGCGCGGCGATCGCTGGGCCGGCGATCGCCGCGTTTCTGGTCGCCGTCGCCAGCACGACGGTTCTGTTGTGGGTCATCGCCGCCATCAATCTCCTGGCCGCCCTGCTGGTTGCTGTCAGCGTGCCACGCTTCCGGCTGCGCCGCATCGCCGGCTCGACATTCGGCCAGATGAAAGCCGGTCTCGGTTTCATCTTCGGCCAGGGGACGCTACGCTCTGCGCTGATCCTCGCCGCCATTGGCACGAGCGTCTTCGTGGCTGTGGAAGGCATTGCCCTGCCGGCGATCCTGCGCACGGAAGGCAGGTCCGCGGCCTTGCTCGGCATGTTTCTGTCCGCGGCCGCCGCCGGTGCGATCGCGTCCAATGTCGCTTTGGCCTTCGCCAGCCAGGCGCCGTCGCTGCGCGGCATCTTCTCGGTCGCCTTTGCCGGGCTTGCCGCCGGCGTCGCCTTGCTGCTGTTCGGGCGGTCGGTGCCGATCATGATCGCCTCGGGTACCATGCTGGGTGTCGCCGCCGGGCCGCTGTCGCCGGTGTTCGCGACCTTGTTGCAATCCAGCGTGCCGAAGGACCTGCGCGCCAATGTCATCGGCATCTCGATGAGCCTGGTGCTGCTCGGCGCGCCGGCGGCAGCGCTCGTCACTGGGGTGACACTGGACACCTTTGGCGCGACCACGGTGCTGGTGGCCTGTTCGGCCTTGCTGCTGTCATGCGCGCTCGCGGCGCTCGGCATGCCGGGCCTGCGCGGCGTGACGGCCAGCCTTTCCGGCGAGCGGGCAAGGTCAGAGTAGGTCAATCCTTACGCTTGGCAATCTCCGGTTTCGTAAGGGCATTGCCACAAAGTACAATTTCATTGTTCGATCAAAGCGATATCGTGCTCTTGCTCTATGCGTACGGGGATGCATCGTCGTGCGGGGGCGGGCCCGTCTGCAGGCATATGCCTACAAAAGTAGCAGACGGGCTTTCCTTTGTCCGCGGTACGGTGAGCGGATCGAAATCGCCCCTTACCAGCCCCGGAGTTAGCGGCGATGCCCGTGTCCGGATTGCTGCGGGATCAGAACCTCATATTGAACAGCAATCCGAAATTGTGCTCCTGGGTTCTACCTTCGAAGCCGAGCCCCGTCGTGTAGTCGAAACCCACCGTCGTGTCGTCTCCGAGATTGGCGTCGAGCCCAAGACCGATTGACACATAGTCCTTGGTGAAACCTTCCATCTTCAGCGAGTAGGGCAGGCCGTTGCCGAGCGTGGCATAACCCATGCTTGCGCGGCTCGAGCCCTGGAAATCATGGGTCAGTTCAATCCTTCCCTTGGCGGTCAGCCCACCCCAGCCTTGGGGAACGGTATATTGGCCGCGCAGGCCGATAACCCCAGCCAGCATATCCATGGACTGGCGGCCAAAGCTCAGGTTTTCAGAGCCTGCCCCATCTTCCGTGAAGGCATCGAGCTGCGACCACGCCGCTTCAAGCCGCCCATAAGGAGACAGGAGCCATACATCCTGTCTGTGTTCATAGCCGATGCTGACCGAACCGAACACCTGGCTGCCCTTGCGCTCTCCGGATGCAAAACCGCCACCAGACGTTACAAACCTGCGGCTTCCGAAATCGAGAGCGCTATACCCCAGGAGGCCATCGATGAAGATGTTGTCCTTCGGATGGTAGCTGCCGTAAAGCGCGGCACTCAGTGCCCTTCCATCGGTCTCCGTGCCGTTGGAGCCGATGTTGACCGCATCGCGCCCATACCCCACGCCAACGCCGGCGGTGAAATCTGCCGAGAACCGATAGTCGACGCCACCGCTGACCCCAACAAGAGTGTGGTTCAGATTGGCATCGTCCTTGTCCGCAGAGCCGAAATTCACGTAGCCGCCAGCCCAGATCGCAACGTCGGAGGCTGTTCCCGCCGCCTGTGGCGAACGTTCGCCCCGGCGCTCGGATGGCAGTGGCCTGGTCGGCGTCAGGCCGAGTTTTTGTCCGACGGAGTCGTGTTCCTTGGGCTCTTGGGCGTAACCCAAGGCATCGGTCGACGACTGTCGTGAACTCACCTGGAGATTCCAGGAAGATGTTTGCCCGCCGCCATCGTTGTGAAGCTGCTCCAACCTGTCGCGGAAGTTGGTGATTTGCGTTTTGGCGAAGCGCTGTGTGCTTTGGTACTGGGCCTCCAGCATCCCGATGACCTCAGGGTCGCGGGAAGGATCAGGTCTCGCGGAATAGGTGAAGGCGCTAGGTAAAGCGGCATTGCCGCCGGGTGCGGTGACGGCGACCGCGACTGCTCCTGCGGCATGCGCCGGCGTCGTGGCGGTGATCGAAGTATCGCTGTTGACGGTGAAGCTTGCTGCCACGGTGCCCCCGAAGGTCACAGCGGTGGTCCCGGTAAAGCCTGAACCGGTGATGGTTACGCTGGTACCGCCGCCGTCAGGTCCATTGGACGGCGATACCGAGGTAAGTGTCGGCACCGGCAGGTCGTAGGTGAAGGCGCCAGGCAGGGTCGCATTGCCACCGGGGGCGGTGACGGCGACTGCGACCGCGCCAGCGGCGTGAGCCGCTGTCGTGGCGGTGATCGAGGTGTCACTGTTGACGGTGAAGCTTGTTGCCGGGGTGCCGCCGAAGGTCACGGCGGTGGCGCCAGTAAAGCCGGCGCCAGTGAGGGTGACGCTGGTGCCGCCGGTATCAGGGCCGCTGGATGGCGAAACGGAAGTGACCGTCGGCACCGGCAGGTCGTAGGTGAAGGCTCCTGGCAGGGTCGCATTGCCACCGGGGGCGGTGACAGCGACTGCGACCGCGCCGGCGGCGTGAGCCGGTGTCGTGGCGGTGATCGAGGTGTCACTGTTGACGGTGAAGCTTGTTGCCGGGGTGCCGCCGAAGGTCACGGCGGTGGC
>NZ_JBYTDF010000011.1:0-73260 GCF_058790995.1 Mesorhizobium sp. EU05-FHT14A09 | reverse complement strand
CACCAGTAAAGCCGGCGCCAGTGAGGGTGACGCTGGTGCCACCGGCATCAGGACCGTTGGACGGCGATACCGAGGTGAGCGTCGGCACCGGCAGATCAAAGGTGAAAGCGCCGGGCAGGGTCGCATTGCCGCCGGGGGCGGTGACTGCGACAGCCACTGTGCCTGCCGCATGTGCCGGGGTCGTGGCGGTGATCGAGCTGTCGCTGTTGACGGTGAAGCTGGTCGCCGCTGTGCCGCCAAACGTCACGGCGGTGGTTCCGGTGAAGCCGGAGCCGGAGAGAGTAACGCTGGTGCCGCCGGCATCAAGGCCGTTGGATGGCGCCACGGAAGTGAGCGTCGGCACCGGCAGGTCGTAGGTGAAGGCGCCGGGCAAGGTTGCATTGCCGCCGGGGGCGGTGATGGCAACAGCCACTGTGCCTGCGGTATGTGCCGGCGTCGTGGCGGTGATCGAGCTGTCGCTGTTGACGGTGAAGCTGGTCGCGGCCGTGCCGCCGAAGGTCACGGCAGTGGTTCCGGTGAAGCCTGAACCGGTGAGAGTGACACTCGTGCCGCCGGCGTCGGGCCCGTTGGACGGCGACAGCGAGGTGAGCATCGGCACGGGCAGGTCATAAATGAAGGCACCGGGCAGGGTGGCACTGCCGCCAGGTGCGGTGATGGCGACTGCGACCGAACCGGCGGTGTGAGCCGGCGTTGTCGCCGTGATCGAGGTATCACTGTTGACGGTGAAGCTGGTCGCCGCTGTGCCGCCAAACGTCACGGCGATGGTTCCGGTGAAGCCGGAGCCGGAGAGAGTAACGCTGGTGCCGCCGGCATCAGGGCCG
Source organism: Mesorhizobium sp. EU05-FHT14A09 (assembly GCF_058790995.1). Taxonomy (NCBI): domain Bacteria; kingdom Pseudomonadati; phylum Pseudomonadota; class Alphaproteobacteria; order Hyphomicrobiales; family Phyllobacteriaceae; genus Mesorhizobium; species Mesorhizobium sp. EU05-FHT14A09. The sequence continues at coordinate 72,439 of NZ_JBYTDF010000011.1, read as the reverse complement.
TTGGATGGCGAAACGGAAGTGAGCGTCGGCACCGGCAGGTCGTAGGTGAAGGCACCGGGCAGTGTCGCATTGCCGCCGGGGGCGGTGACGGCGACTGCGACCGAGCCGGCGGTATGTGCCGGCGTCGTGGCGGTGATCGAGCTGTCGCTGTTGACGGTGAAGCTGGTTGCCGCTGTGCCGCCAAACGTCACGGCGGTGGTTCCGGTGAAGCCGGAGCCGGAGAGAGTAACGCTGGTGCCGCCGGCGTCAGGGCCGTTGGATGGCGCCACGGAAGTGAGCGTCGGCATCGGCAGGTCGTAGGTGAAGACACCGGGCAGTGTCGCATTGCCGCCGGGGGCGGTGACGGCGACTGCGACCGAGCCGGCGGCGTGAGCCGGCGTTGTCGCCGTGATCGAGGTATCGCTGTTGACGGTGAAGCTGGTCGCCGCTGTGCCGCCGAAGGTCACGGCGGTGGTTCCGGTGAAGCCGGAGCCGGAGAGAGTGACACTGGTGCCGCCGGCATCGGGACCGTTGGATGGTGCCACGGAAGTGAGCGTCGGCACCGGCAGGTCGTAGGTGAAGGCACCGGGCAGGGTAACACTGCCGCCAGGCGCGGTGATGGCGACGGCGACCGCCCCTGCCGCATGTGCCGGTGTCGTGGCCGTGATCGAAGTGTCGCTGTTGACAGTGAAGCTGGTCGCTGCCGCGCCGCCGAAGGTCACGACAGTAGTCCCGATGAAGCCTGAACCGGTGAGAGTGACACTCGTGCCGCCGGCGTCGGGTCCGTTGGCTGGTGATACAGAGGCAAGCGTAGGAGGAGCCGCGTTGATCGTGAGAATGATGTCTGCCGGTGCTGAGGCGAAAGGAGCAGCAGGTCCGCTCGAACTGTCTTTCGCGACCACCTTGATGGGAAATGTTCCCGCAGCCGTCGCTGTTCCGCTCAATGTTCCGTTGGGGTTCAAGACGATGCTCCCAGGCAGGGTGCCCGAGAACAGGGTGTAGGTGTAAGGCCCTGCACCGCCACTCGCACCCGCAATGGATTGGCTATAGGCCACTCCCTGTGTGCCGGCTGGCGGATTGCCTGGCGCGTAGATGATCGCAGGTGGGGATACCGTTATGGACACGGTCGCCGGGCTGGACGTGCCGGCACCATTGGTGGCCGTGTAGGTGAAACTGTCCGGACCAGCATAGCCTGCCGTGGGCGTATAGGTGATCGAAGTGCCGCTGGCCGTTGCGGTGCCGTGGGAGGCCAAGGTGGTGACAGCGACGGATGTGGCGGGCGCGCCGGTGATGTTCAGAGCGATCGGGTTGGCAGCACTGCCATAAGACACCGTGGCACTGACCGGGTTTGCCGTCGGCGGCACGTTTTGCACGTTGATGGAGAGGCTTATCACGTTGCGGTAAGGGCCGCGCTGCGGTCCTAGGCGGTTGGGACTGCTGTCGACCGCTTCAATTCTGAAATTGTGCGTACCAAGGGCGGTGGGCGTCCCGCTGATGACACCGTTGTTGAGACTGAGGCCCGCGGGAAGGGTGTCGCTGGAATAGAGCGAGAAACTGTAGGGGGCCAATGCTCCAGATGCGGAGAGCGTCTGGTTATAGGGTGTATTCAGATTTGCATTGGCGAGCGGTGCGATCGTGATGGTCGGGACAGGCACAGTCAGGGAATAGGACTTTGTTCCCGTGACACCGCCATTGTCGGTTGCCGTGAAGGTAACCGAATATGAGCCGGCCTGGTCCGGAGTGCCGCTGATCGTGTTCCCGGAAAACGACAGGCCGGGAGGCAGGGACCCGCCTGTTTGCGTGAGGGTGTAAGGTGCGGTGCCGCCTGTGGCGCCGAGAGCCTGGCTATAGCTCGCGCCGACATTCGGTGAAGCGACGGATCCGGGCGTGATCGTAATTGGGCTGGTCGCCGCGGCAATCGCGACATTGACGGTGAAGGGTTTGTCGCTTGCATCGGTGAGGATGAACGAGTCGCTGGTCGCGCCGTCACCATTGTTGGTGTAGGTGATGATGCCGGGGCTGGGGTTGACTGTCACAGTGCCATGTTGCGGTGGCGTCGAATGGTTGGCGCCGGTCGTATCCGGATAGGGATTTAAGCCAAAACTATCGCATAACGTACCCAGAGTGATCGTTATCGCACCGCCGGAAGCCATTGGCGAAGCCGAGGGGGAGGTATGTGAATCCGGCACATTCAACACGGTGCATGCCGCGTTGGCAGCATTCGGAAAAATGAGCAGAAGGGTGAACATCGCCAGCGCGAAGCGTTTGAGCCTGAGAACGGGCATGATGCTCGTCCAGATCAGGACCATCCAGCCCGCCATGCGGAAAATTGCTTCAAAAACGCTTGCAGGACTACAAACGAGCCCGCGCTGCCTGTATCCCATGACTTCCCCCCACGCGGCCCCTCAGGCGTGACGCGAGGAAAAGAGAGCTAACTCCATTGCGATTTTGAGTTGGCTTGCTTGTGGCCAGCCGTGCAAATGAGATGCACGCCCAACAAATCCCCCGTGAGCCCAACATCCAGTTATCTAAAGTGGGCAATGATCTCCAGAAAAGTTGTGTACTAGTACATCAGGGTTAGTGGCATCTTCGATCGGAAGTCTCTCCAGACGTTCCGATCGAGGTCGATATACATCCAGGGAGCTTCACGATCGCTCAGGTGCAGCGGTTGGAATCCCGCAGGAGGCAGAATGACCGTATTGCACACCGGCGGATGTCGTTGCGGCGCGATCCGCTTCGAGGCGTCAGCCGATCCGTTCTACGCCAGCTATTGCCATTGCAGTGATTGCCGCAGGGCGAGCGGTGCGCCGGTCGCGGCCTTCGTCGGATTCCTGGTCAGGGATGTGACCTTCCGAGGGGATGCGTCCACCTATGGCGAACACCCGATCAAGCGAAGCTTCTGCGCGACTTGCGGCGCGCCCATTGCCTACCGCGATGCGCGCATTGCCGACCAGGTGTTTTTCATGCTGGGCGCGATGGACCACCCGGAACGGTACCCGCCGACCGTCCATGGCTACGTCAGCGAACAGCTTCCCTTCGTCCACATGGACGACAGGCTGCCACGACTGCACAAGCACAGCGCGCCGCGGCCGGGCGATGTGTCGTAGACCATCGCTGCCTGGTTTCCGGTATCGGTTCGCCAGTCGGGTCCCGGCGTAACCCGCGGTTTGACCGCGCGATGCGGCGATCACCAAAAGTGGTTCCTTCTATTCACATAACTGGTTCTTACCGGCGGCGGGGAGCGCGGTTACGACTGGCGACAACGACAACAACCACCGCAAAAGGGAACGGGACGATGGGGGGAATAAACAGGCGCGCCTTGCTGAAATGCGGCATTGCCGCGGGACTGGGTGGCACGATGGTGTCCTTCGGACCTGCCTTTGCCGGTGACGCTGTCGAGGTGCGCGTGCAGTTCGACTGGCTCCTCGGCAATGGCCAGCTCGGCGATATCGTCGCCCAGCAGAAGGGTTTCTTCAAGGAAGAGGGGCTGAGCGTCGTGTTCGGGCCAGGCGGGCCGAATGCCCAGACCGTGCTGGCGGGGCAGGCGGCTGCCGGACAGTTCTCGTCCACGGCACAGTTCCTGACCGCCTACGAAGCCGGCCGGCCCCTGCTTCTGTTCGCAAGCGGTTTCCGCCGCTCGCCCTATGCCTATATCTCCTTGCCCGCCAAGCCGATCCGCACGCCGCAGGATCTCGTCGGCAAGACGATCGCCATCAATCCCAACGGGCGCTACTTGCTCGACCTGATCATGGCCAAGAGCGGCCTCGATGCCTCGACGGTCAAGGTCGTTACCATGGGCGCCGACATGACGCCGCTGCTGACCGGGCAGGTGGATGCCGTCTCGGGCTTCCTCACCAACACCAAGGCGCTTTCCGTGCTCGGCCCGGATATCGTCACCCTCGTGCCGTCCGAGGTCATCCCCAACTACGCCAACTCCTATTTCACCAGTGCCGAGACCTTCGAGACGCAGAAGGAGAATCTCTCCAGATATGTGCGCGCGGTTTCGCGTGGCTGGGGCTGGGCTTTCGACAACCGGCGGGCAGCCGTCGACATCATGTGCGATGCCTATCCGGCGCTTGACCGCGAGATCGAATACAAGACCGTGGACACCATCATGGCACTCTCCTTCGACCAGGAGACGAAGGAGCACGGCTGGGGCTGGCATGATGGCGGCAAGCTGTCGACGCAGATCGCACTGTTCCAGCAGGCCGGCCGGTTCAAGGGCGCTGCGCCGGTGCTTGAAAAGTGCGTGTCGTGGCAGGTGCTCGATGCCACCGCGGACATCCGCCCGAAGCTGGGATAGCCGATGTCCAACGAACTCGCCATCGAGGTCAGCGACCTCACCATGTCATTTGGCAACCTCACCGCATACCGGAACCTCGATCTCAAGGTTTCGAAAGGCCGGTTCGTGGTTTTGATCGGCCCATCCGGCTGCGGCAAGTCCACCTTGCTGCGCAACATCGCCGATCTCCTGCAAAGCAGCGGCGGCACCATAAGGGTGTTCGGCGATCGTCCGCAGGAGGTGCGACGCCAGCGCCGCATCTCCTTCGTGTTCCAGGAAGCGACCCTGCTGCCCTGGCGCACGGCGCTCGAGAATGTCGCGATGCCGCTGCAGGTCGGCGGCTGGTCGGCACAGAAGCGGCCGCATCGCGATCCGCGCGAATTGCTGGAACTCGTCGGCCTGAAGGGCCGTGAAGACGCCCAGCCCTGGCAATTGTCGGGCGGGCAGCGCCAGCGGGTCGCGATCGCGCGGGCTTTGGTGACGAAGCCCGACATCCTGTTGATGGACGAGCCGTTCGGGGCGCTCGACGAGATCACCCGCGACGGCCTGAACGACGAGCTGCTGCGCATCTGGCGCGAAACCGGCACCACGGTGGTGTTTGTCACCCATGGGCTGTCGGAAGCCGCCTTCCTTGGCCAGTCGGTGGTGGTGATGGGCGCGCATCCGGGACGGATCGTGGAAAGGATCGAACTCGACGACCACAAGCCGCACAACCGCATCGATCGTTCGTCATCGGCTTTCTTCGACATCACTTCGCGCCTGCGCGGCGTGATGGAGACGGCGCATGGAGGGCACGCATGAGACCCAGCCTCACCTGGGCCTGGCCCGTCATCGGCCTGCTTTCGCTGGTTGCGCTGTGGCAGGCGGTCATCATCGTTTTCCAGGTGCGCCCCTTCATCGCGCCCGATCCGCTCACCGTGCTCCACGCGCTGTGGGACAACCGGCAACTGCTGTGGAGCAACATCCGGCCGACGGCGGTGGAGGCGATCGCCGGCTTCTTCGTCGGCAATGGCATAGGCTTCCTGCTGGCGACGATCTTCGTGCACAGCCAGCGCCTGCGGGCGATCTACTTCCCGGTCGTGGTGCTGTTCAACACCATACCGATCATCGCACTGTCGCCGGTGCTGATCCTGGTCTTCGGGTTGTCGATGTCGTCGAAGATCGCGATCGCCGCCATCATCTGCATGTTCCCGACGCTGGTGAACACGCTGCGCGGGCTGGAAGCGGTGTCGCATTCGGAAATGGAACTGATGAAGATCATGTCGGCCAGCCCGGTGGAGGTGTTCTTCCGCCTGCGCCTGCCACGCTCGCTGCCTTTCGTGTTCACGGCCTTGAAGATCGCCGCCACCAGCAGCGTCATCGGCGCCATCGTCAGCGAGTGGGTGGGGGCGGAGTCCGGCATCGGCATGCTGATCATTCAGTCGACCTTCGATTACCGTACCCCGCTGCTCTATGCCTCGATCATGATGTCGTCGGCGCTCGCCCTCTCGATGTTCGGGGCCGTGGTGCTGGCCGAGAAATATTTCGTCAGATGGCGCACGGCGTGATGCCGCGAGCAAGGAAACCATGATGACCAGCCCAACCGAAACCGCCACGGCAAACACCGGCGACCGCCGCCGCATCAATGCGCTGGCCGCGCTGAACCTGCCCCGCTACGTGCTGCTGCCGGGAGACCCCGAACGCGTGGATTTCATGGCGAGCCAGTGGGACACCTCCGAGGTGATCGCGCTGCCGCGCGGCTATCGCGCTGCCGTCGGCACCTACAAGGGCGTGCGCATCGGCGCCGTCTCGACCATGATGGGCGCGCCATCGCTCGATATCGTGCTGGCCGACCTCGCGAAGCTCGGCATCGACACCTTCATCCGCGTCGGCACCTGCGGCACACTGAAGGAAGACATCGAGCCGGGCTCGCTCATCATCAACGACGCGGCGGTGCGGCTCGACGGCACCAGCCATTTTTATGTCCGCAACGAATTCCCGGCCGTCGCCTCGCATGAAGTCACCTTCGCGCTGGTCGATGCCGCTTCCGCCAACGGCCTCAGCCACCGCGTCGGCACCGGCGCCACCACCGGCTCCTTCATCGCCGGCCAGGGACGGCCGGGCTTCAACGGTTACGTCGCCCCGGAAGGCGAGCGCATCCTGGAGGAGATGAAACGGGCCGGCGTGCTCAATTTCGAGATGGAGAGTGCGGCGCTTCTGACGCTGGCACGCATCTACGGCCTGCGCGCCGGCGCGATCTGCTCGGTCATCGCCAATCGCATCACCGGCGTCTGGGACGAGAGCGGCGGCGTGGCGCGCGCATGCCTGATCGGCGCCGAGGCCATAACGCGGCTGGCCGCATGGGACCAGAAGGCCAGGGAGGCCGGGCGGACGACGATCACCGCAGCGGACATCTAGCAGCGTCGCTGCGACGCGGAAAGCCTGCCAAGAACATTGCTGACATGGAGACGGTGATGGACACGTCTATCGCTATGCCGACCCTTATTGCCAAAAGCGTCCTGCTTGAACCCGATCGCGTACGCATCCTCGACCGGCGCGTCTTTCCGTTCCAGACCCGCTTCGTCGAGTGCGAAACCGTGGAGGAGGTGGCGGTTGCCATCGAGCAGATGGTGACGCAGAGCAGCGGTCCTTTCTTCGCCGCCAGCGCTGGTTTTGTGCTCGCCGCCAGGAAAGCGAACGCTCTCCAGCCCGCCGCGCGCCGCCAGGCGCTGGCCAATGCCGCCGCCCGCCTGTTGCGGACGCGGCCGACCAACAACAACATCCGTGACGTCATCGGCCAGCTCCTGGCCGAGGCGGAGGCCTGGCTCGATCGCGCGGACCTGGCCGAACGTGTGGAAGTCGCCACGCGCATGGCATGGGATCGGCAGCAGGAGCTCAGCCGCAAGCTCGGTGATCACGCGGCCAGCCTGATCGAGGATGGCGACACCATCCTGACCCATTGCTGGGCGGAGTCGGGGCTGATCCATGCGCTTGGCGGCGCCATCAAGGCCGGCAAGTCGGTGAAGGTGATCTGCACCGAGACGCGGCCCTATCTGCAGGGCGCCCGCCTGACGGCGCACAGCGTGGCCGAGATGGGTATCGAGACGACAGTGATCACCGATGGCATGGCAGCGCATGCCATGGATCGCGGCCTGGTCAGCCGGCTGATGACCGCCGCCGACCGCGTCACCCTGTCCGGCCATGTCATCAACAAGGTCGGCACGCTGCAGCTGGCCATCGCCGCGCACAGCTTCGGCTTGCCCTTCATCGCCATGGTGCGCTTTCCGGACGCCAGGGCGGCGGGGCCGGACGACGTGAAAATGGAAGAGCGCGATGGCGACGAGTCGCTCTATTGTCTGGGCATGCGAACCGCTTCGTATCTGGCCAAGGGATGGTATCCGGCATTCGACGTCACGCCGCCGCGTTTCGTCTCGGCGGTCGCGACCTCGATTGGGGTCTTTGCGCCTGCCGCCATCCAGCGCACGTTCGCAAAGCAGCCGCTGTTATGAGCGGCGAGAGATCGACCTGCATCATCGACGCAACCGTCTGGCCGGGCGGTGACGCCGGGCTGATGCCGGGAGGCCTGCTGATCCGTGGTGGGCGGATCGTCGCGATCCTGACCCCGGCCGAAGCGACGGAGGCGGCGCTCGGCGCCGACGAGGTCATCGATGCCGCCGGTATGATCCTGATGCCGCCTTTCACCGATTGCCATGTCCATTCGTCCTCGACGCTGTTTCGCGGAACCGAGAACTCCCTGCCGCTGGAGCTGTGGTCGTTTCACGCCATCAACCATGGCCGCGGCTCCACTGACGAATCCGTTCGCCTCAGCGTGCTGCTGACGGCCGTCGAATTGATCCGCAACGGCATCGGCAGCTATGTCGATCATTTCCCGCAGGCGAGCCGGGCCGGCATCGGGCTCGATGCCCATCTCGAATCCGGGCTCAGGGTCGCCTTCGCGCCTTTCTTCGCCGACCTGCGCGACGAGGACCTTCTCGGCATTCCGCTCGATGCCGAGCTTGCGCAGCGCCTTCTGCCGCTGGCGCCGCGTAGCGCCGAAGACATTGAGGAGCTCTACTGGGGCCTTGCCGCGCGGCTGCGGCTGGAAGGCCATGACCGGATCGAGCTGATGTGCGGCCCCAACGCGCCACAGCGCTGTTCGGACGAATTCTGGAGATTGTGGCGGCGGCTGCAGGATGGGCTCGATCTCGGCAGCCACACGCATCTGCTTGAGACGTTTCCGCAGAGCCGGCTGGCCGGTGAGCGCTGGCCAGGGGGCGTGGTCGCGGCGCTGGACGCGGCCGGTCTGCTGCATGAACGCCTGTCGGTGGCGCATGGCGTGTGGCTGACGCCCGAGGAAAAGGAACTGTTGGCCAGGCGCGGTGTGACCTTGTCCTTCAATCCGATCAGCAACGCCATGCTGGGTTCCGGCCGCAAGGATATCCGCGATGATCTCGACCTTGGCCTGAAGGTCGCGCTCGGTACTGACTGTTCCAACGCTGGTGGCCGCCACGACCTGTTCGAGGCGATGCGGCACATGCTGGTTTCCGGGCGCGAGCCTGGCAGCGATTTCAGGCGCTGGCTGAGCCCGACCGAGGTACTTCATGCCGCGACGGCCGCCGGCGCCGGGGTGTTCCGCAATCAGGCGGTTCGCGGTCGCCTGGAAGCCGGTGCGGCTGCCGATGTGCTGATGCTCGACCCGCGCGCGCCGGGGCTGGCGGCAGCGCCGTTGAGCCTGGCCTCCATTGTCGCGCATGCCGATGCGCGCAGCGTGCGTTCGCTGATGGTCGACGGCAACTGGCTGCTGCGCGATGGTCTCGTCACCGTGCTCGACGAGGCCGCACTGATCGAACGCGCGACGGCCGTCGCTGCCGAGCTGCGGGCGCTCGCTGCCGAAACCGCCCCGGCCATCGAAGCCATGCACGGAGCCTATGCGGACTGGCAGGGTTCGGCCTTTGCGGGCGCGACCTGTTCCTGCTGCGGCCTCGCTTCGCGCTCAACAAACCAGGCCTGACGGCCCGCCATTTCCGACACCGGAGGATCATCATGTCCGTCGAAGCCGACAAGCGCGCCGACCTTGCCCATCTCTATCGCGAACTGGACCGCGCCGGCCTGATCTTCCTGGCTGCCGGCAACATCAGCGTGCGCCACGGGAGCGACATGCTGATCTCGCCGGCCGGCGCGTCCGCGGAGACGATCAGGCCGGAGAGCTTCGTTCACACCGATCTGGACGGGCGATGCGCCGACGGTTTGCGGCCGTCCAGCGAATGGTCGATGCATGCCGCGATCTACCGTGCCTTTCCACGCGCCGAAGCCGTGGTCCATACCCATTCCGACCACTGCGTGGCCATGGCCTGCACCAACCAGGCGCTGCCGCCGTTCCACTACATGCTGGCGGCTTTCGGCGGCGGTGACGTGCGCTGCACCACTTACGAAACCTATGGATCGGTGGAACTGGGGCAATCCGCCGTGGCCGCACTCGACGGCCGCACCGCCTGCCTGCTCGGCAACCACGGCATGATTGCCTATGGCACCTCGCTGCGAAAAGCCTTCAACGCGGCCTATCGCCTGGAGATCCTCTGCCGCCAATACATCCAGGCACGGCAGGCCGGGCCCGTCACGTTCCTGAGCGACGACCAGATCGCGATCGCGGTCGAACGCTACAAAAACTACGGCTAGAGCCTAGAGCAATTCCGGGAGCGGAATTGCGGTGGAGCGCTACAAAAACTACGGCTAGAGCCTAGAGCAATTCCGGGAGCGGAATTGCGGTGGAGCGCTACAAGAAATTACGGCCAGGCTCCAGAGCGGTTTTGGCCTCAGGCGGCCGCTCGGACGGCGGCGTCAAGGCGCCTTGCCCCTTTCCTGATCTGGTTTTCATGGATCTGCGAGACGGCGATGCGCATGAAGTTGCGCGGGCCGTCGCCGGTGAAGAAGCGGCTGCCCGGATCGACGAGCACGCCCTCGCTTTCCAGCAGCGCACTCAGAGCCGTGGTATCCACCGACGTCGGCATCTCGACCCAGAAGGTGGATGCGCCTTCGCTGCCGACGATACGGGCTGGAGTGTTCAGCTCGCCAAGCGCGGCGCTGAGCACCTGGCGTCGGCGCTGCAGGATGCCGGACACCTTGCGCAGATAGGAATGGTAGTAGCCACGGTCGATGAACATCGCCAGCGTGCGCTGGATGTTGCCGGGTGGATGCCGGTGGATCAGGCGGCGGATGGCGCGCAAGGCTTCGATCACCGGCGGCGAGGCAACGACGAAGCCGGTGCGCAGCCCGGGCGCTACCGCCTTCGACAGGCTGCCGATATGGATCACCCGGCCTTCGCGGTCCAGGCTCTTCAGCGACGGCGTCGTCCGGCCATGGCTCAGCACTTCGGTGTCGTAGGTATCCTCGACCACGATGGTATCGCGGCGGCGCGCGATGTCGAGCAGCGCTTGCCGGCGCTCGACCGGCATCACCGCCGTGGTCGGGCACTGATGTCCCGGCGTGATGAAGATCACGTCGCATTGCCTGAGCTCCACCGAAAGCGTTGCACCGTCGCGATCGACGGGCAGATGCACCCGCTTTGCCGGGGTTGACCGGACGAGCTGTTCCATGTCCGGCAGGCCTGGCTGCTCCAGCCCCACAGTCGTGCCCGGTTTGCCGAGCAGCTGCGTGACGAGATAGCGCCCTTCCTGCCCGCCGAGGGTGATCAGGATCTCATCGGCCTCCGCCCATATGCCATGGTTGGGCAGCACATGGCGGCGCAGGCTTTCGATCAGTCCGGCATCGTCCATGTCGATCATGTCGCGACCCCAGTCGGCGATCTGGGTCAGGCCGAGCGCACTGCGTTCGCATTGCCGCCAGTGGTTGGTGGGAAAGGTGCTCGGATCGAACTGGCCGTAGCGGAAATTGTAGGAAGGCGATGCCGGCGGCTGCGCTCGGGGCAGGGACGGCGCGAGGCCGAGCCGCCGGTACCAGTCATAGCCGGCTTCCTTAGGCTCGATCCTGCGTTCGCGGGCTCCTGTCTCGAAACCGAACGGTGCGACGAAGACGCCGGAACGGTCCTTCACCACGAGGTAGCCCTGTTCCACCAGCGAGTTGACGGCGGTGATCGCGGTGTTGCGGCCGATGCCAAGCGTTGCCGCCATGACGCGCGTCGATGGCACCCGCACCCCAGCCGGGATCTGCCGGCTGACGATCGCATCAACGAAGTTCTCGATGACCTGCATGGTGATGGCGCCGCGCGCCGGATCAGGCCGGGCCAGCAGTTGCTCCCAGACCATGTTCGCGTCGCTCTGGCCTCTCGCCCTGGTCTTCATCATGTGTCCGTCCAACGATGCCACTGGTTCCCAGCCAGGAAAAAACTGGACCTTACCATCGTTCCTTCGCCGCGTAATGCTCGTGGTGAACATCAGCGGGCAGCGGAACAGTCGTGATCTTCGATTTCTGTATCATTGGCACCGGCATCGTCGGTCTCTCGACGGCCATGCAACTGCAGCAGCGCTTCCGGCATGCTTCCATTGTCGTGCTGGAAAAGGAACGCGCGCCCGCCCTGCACCAGACGGGTCGCAACAGCGGGGTGATCCACGCCGGGGTCTATTATGCGCCGGGATCGCTCAAGGCCAGGTTCTGCCGGGAGGGCAGTGAACGGACCATGGCCTTCTGCCGCGAGAATTCCATTCCCTACGACCAATGCGGAAAGCTTGTCGTCGCAACCTCCGGCACTGAGCTTGACCGGCTCGCCGACCTCGAAGTGCGGGCCCGCGCCAATGGCCTTCAGCCCTTGCGGCTGGACGGCGGGCAATTGACCGAACGGGAGCCCGCGATTACCGGACTGGGCGCGCTGCTTTTCCGCGAGACCGGCATTGTCGACTACGCCGCCATCTGTCGCTGCATCGCCGACCAGATCGTCGGTGCCGGTGGGGAGATCCGCTACGGCGCCGCCTGCAGGGGCTTCAAGGAACATCCCGGCGAGGTCGAGATACACACCGATGACGGCACCCTGCGCGCGCGCTACGTCATCACCTGCGCCGGCGTCCAGTCCGATCGTCTGGCGCGGCTGGCCGGCCTCGACATCGATTTCCGCATCGTGCCGTTCCGCGGCGACTATTTCCGGCTGCGTGCCGAACGCAATGCCATCATCCGCCACCTCATCTATCCCGTTCCCGATCCGGCATTGCCGTTTCTCGGCGTGCACCTGACCAGGATGATCGGAGGTTTCGTCACCGTGGGGCCGAACGCCGCCCTGTCATTCGCCCGCGAGGGCTATGGTCGCTTCAGCCTGAACCTTGCGGATTCGGTCGAGCTGGCGACATTCCCCGGCTTCTGGCGTACGATCTGGAACCATCGGACCTCCGCTATGGAGGAACTGCACAGCGCCTTTTCCCGCCGCCGCTATCTGGCGCTGTGTCAGAAATATTGCCCTTCGCTAACGCTCGAGGATCTGGAACCGCATCCGAGTGGCATCCGTGCCCAGGCCGTGAAGGCCGATGGCACGCTGATCCATGACTTCCTCATCGTGCAGACCGCAAGGACCACGCATGTCTGCAACGCGCCATCGCCAGCCGCCACTGCCGCTTTGCCGATCGGTGCGTACATCGTCGACACCGTCGCGGAGAAGCTGGCGCATGCATAGCTACGCGCGTAGCATTGCGCCTTGAAACCGGCCTGCTTGGATCGGGCAGGGATGGAGCGCTACTTCTCGGGAGCGGCGGCTTCGGGGCCGTCCACATTGACGACGGTCTCGCCTCGGCCGACGCGCACGAAGACGTAGTGGACGTCGTCGCCACCCTCGATGATCTGGCAGCGATGGATCGCCCGGCGCGGGAAATAGGCGTAGTCGCCCTGGCCGATCTCGAACGAGTCCTTCCCGTTCGCGCCGAAATCCACCCGGATGCGACCCGACAGCATGTACATCACACTGTCGAATTCCTCGTGATGGTGCCATTGGCTGGGTTTATCGAGCGCCGTGACATGGCACTGGCCGACCCAGAGATTGCCGGCCTCAAGCGCCTTTTTTCTGTTCTGGCCGGGCGTGATCGGGCCGTCGACCAACTGGTTCGCCTTGACGTATCCGATCGTCTGAAAGAGCCCCGTGCGCATCGCTGTCTCCCCTTCGGTTTCAAGAAAAGTGCTTCTTGAAAGAAGCCGCGTTTAACTTAGGCTAGCCGGATGGAGACAGCTGGCCAATTTCTGTCGCCGACAAGACAAGCCGAGATCCTGCCGTTCGAAACGGCCCGCCGATCTGTCGTCGGGTACGCCTGCGATTATCCGTCAGGCCTGTCGTCGGGGTTCCACAGTCATCCGAGAGCTCAGCTGCTCTATGCGATCTCGGGCGTGATGCGCGTGGAAACGCTGGCTTCCAGCTATGTGGTGCCGCCGACCACGGCGCTGTTTCTGCCGGCCGCTGCCCGACATTGTGTGAGCATGGACGGGCCCGTGGCGATGCGGGAACTGTTCCTGCGCGAGGACGCAGCGACAAGGGCCGGGGAAGAGCCGAAGGTCATCGCCGTCTCCGGCCTGCTGCGCGAGGTGATCATCGCTGCCTGCGCCGAGTCGGTGGAATGGGAGCCGCACGGCAGGGGGCACCATCTGGCGGAACTCGCGCTCGATGAAATAGCAAGATCCACCCCGCTTCCGCTCGGTTTGCCTTTGCCGCGCGACACCCGCTTGCTGCGGGTGGTTTGCCTGCTGCGCAGCCGGCCGCATGATCCGAGGAGCCTGGAGGAATGGGCCGAAGTGGCAAATGCCTCAAGCCGGACACTGGCTCGCATGTTCCGGGCCGAGACGGGCTTGAGCTTCCGGCAGTGGCGTCAGCAGGCTCGTTTGACTGAGGCGTTGAGCGCGCTGACGATGGGCGTGCAGCCGGCGAAGGCGGCCTCGATTGCCGGCTTTGAAAGCATCCCGGCTTTCGGCGCGGCGTTTCGCGCATTCTTCGGCATCACGCCCGGCCAGGCGCGGCTTCTCCATCCCGGCGGTCGCGCGCGGTGAGGAACGCCGTCTGGTAGCGAGGTCTGGCCTGGCATCGACGGTTGGGCCCGCGGCATGGGCGACGGCTGACGCGCAACGATCCCTCCTGACAGAATGATGTCAGTGTACCCCGGTTATTCTGCACCGGTCCGATTCATCCATTTCTGGATAAGCGAACGCCGTTTTTCCCGGCTGCCGGACTGAGCGAACAAGTGAATCTCTGGGGCCGGCGGCGACGCCGGAGTGATCGAAATGTCCGATTTGACCATAGTGAACAGGGCCCGACCGTCAGGCGCGGTTCCCCATCTCTACGAGCGAACCGTCGAGCTTTATCTCGACATCCTCGACATGCAGGCCCACGTCGAGACCGCGAGCCCGGTCCAGTTGCGTTCACTGCTGCAGGAGGCCGAGCAGGTCGTTGCCGGCCTGATCCGGAAGGAAGCGGGTTCGCTGTAAACCTGGTGCCGGCTTGATGCCGGTACCGACTCCCCAATTGTGTCGGCACCTGTTTAGATAGGGCATTGCGGAGGAATGCCGATGCGCATCGCTGTAGCTTGTATCGCAATTGCCCTGGCGCTGGCGGGATGCGCGTCGCCGTCCCTCAGACACGTCAGCGGCAGTGCCGGCATCACCGTCGCGCCGGATCTGCCGCTGCACGCATCGATCATGCAGCGGGTAACCGCGATGGTCTGCGCCAACAGCTTCATCGCGCCGACCCCTTCGAGTACCGATGCCTTGCAGGCTTTGCAGAACGAGGCGGCGGCGATCGGAGCCTCCGGCATCTACAAGGTAGCCTATGCACAGACCGGGCTGTTCGACCGCTGTGGTGTGATGCCCGGATTGCAGGCCACCGCGATCGCTTATCGCATGTGAGGACGGCCGGCATCCGGCTGGCCGGGTCGAGCGGGCCGCTGTTTCAGGGCCGCGATTTCGTGCAGACCGGATCGCCGTGATCCATGCGCACGCAGTCCCATCCCATTCCGAAACCGTGGTTGACCTTCGCCTGGACCGATTGCAGGTCCGTCGCGAAATAGATCATGACGCCGACCGCGCCGGACCCCAAGGCAAAAGCGATGAGCATCGCCCTTGCGTCACCCTTCCGCAGCGGAGGCCGGTTGCGCCACATGGCGGGAGTTTATCCGTGATGGCGAAAGCGTCAATGAACCGGAGCGCCATCAGGGAACCCGGTGGCCAGTCCCGGTCGAGCGATCCTCTACCCCATATGGAAGATGTGCTGGCTAAATGTCTTCGCTACCGTCGCCAATGGCGCTGGGGAGCCTAACCGGCGTTAGGCCGGCGCAGCCGCAATTGCATCCCTTGCGCCGGCCGCATTCCCGATTTTTTGAACCCGTTCGGCCGTCGACCGTTGTACGGAATACCCAACCTGTGACGACTCGCGCTGCCTTTGGTTCTCCCGGGGCGGCGCTTTTTTGTTGACCTCAAAGTTCGAAATCACCGGCACGCTGCGCAGTGCAGAACCCGCCCCAGCGGATTGGAGCGGGCTCAAGGGCGGTGTCGTTTCGGTCAGATGCCGCAGATGATGCAGGCTCCCCGGATTTGTCCGGCAATGCCACCCCCGGCCAGGCCTGAAACGGTGCCTGACTTCCTGCCGCCGGCGGCAAGCAGAATGGTGCCTTCCTGTTGGGCAGTGGCTTTCGAGGTATCCTGCGTCACGGCGGGTGCCGCCGCAAAGGCGGCGCTCGACAGCGTCAGCGACGCAATGGCAGCTGCGATGATCATCTTCATAAGTCGTCTCCCTTCTTTACCTGGCGTGGCGGAACATCGGCGTCACGTCGCTCCCCACGCCTCCGGCGCGACATCACCGGATTCGATGACACGCGTAGTCGGGTCGCGACATACGGCAAATGCCGTAGATCGACGGCGCGGCGACAAGCGTGGTTAGCAACTGTTGAACGTCAGGGAGGTCAGAAGTCGGAGCTGAACGGATTTGGATGACCGTCCGGCATGTCTAGGAACACAGAGCGATCGTTGCGGCCATGAATGACATTCCTAGGGCAACCAGTGTGAGCAATGTGCTCACTGAAAGCTCCTGCGGGCTCGGCGAGATCGCTGTCATCCGTTCATAAAACTTTGGAAACACAAACCTCCACCACGGAGGATACCTTCTGCTGCCGCGATAGAGCGCGAGCATTGCAATAAGAAGCAGGAATAACAGGAAAGCACGAGGAATTGCTACCGCATCCGGGCTGTTGTTGAACCGGGACCACTGCTCGCCGGTGGGGCCTGGGCAGATACCGGGGTGGAGCGCCGAAAAATATCTGATGTCCAAATAGTAAAAATTGCAGAGTGCGACAAAAACAGTGGCAGGCAGAAGAGCCTTACGTTCGTTGAGCCACGCCAATGCGCTCCGAAATTTATAAGCGGCACTGCTCGACAACGCTATCCCCTCCATTCTCCTGAAATGCTATTTGAGAGCGGAAACCTATTCAACGTCGCTCGACCGTCGGCGTTTTATATCATGCGCAAAGAGCCTGCCATTTAGCCAGAGCGCGCCTGTTGTCTTGTGGCCCTCAACCGCTATTCGTTGAGGTAGTCGGCCATTTCCTGCTCTGATCGTTGCCAGCCCAGAGGAAGCTCGTCCACAGGCCCCCACCACCAACCGGGAACGACGCCGTACTTATACAAAAGCCCGAGGCTACTGCCCTTGCCGGAAGAAAAGGTGAAGGTCTCAACATCCTGCCATTTAATTATCTTGGGGGACCGTCGAAACCCGCCGGTTATTGTGAGACCGATATCGTCGAGCTGCATACGATAGGGGCGAAACAGCAACCAAAGAGAACTGGCCATCATCCAGCCAGAGTAAATCTCGATGATCCCGAATATGATCGGTGGTAGTCCGTCCTTCAAAGCCACGCCGAACGAGGCGAGAGCTAGAAAAAACACCAGTGCAAACAGTGTTTTCTCGCGCGACGAATACAACACCGTTGGGCTCATGAAAGCGACCTCGCTGGTAGAGCGAGGATAACCCAACGGCCAAAAACAAAAAGGCCGGCCTAGCGGGAGCTCGGGGGCGGGTAGTCGGTCGCAATAGGTGGCAACGGATCAGAGCGACGGCGGTGGTAAGAGAAGACGCAGCATGAATACACTGGCGCGGAACACGTGATGAACGGGAGACCCTGACCTTCAGTCCGAACGGTGTCCAATCTGGGTGTTAGGCCAAAAAGGATAGGAAGTGGATGCGAGTCTAGGAGAGGAATGGTGCCAGGGGCGGAATCGAATAAATAGATTATATATTTGAATTTATTGAAAAATATTCAGTTCGAAAAAAGTTCCTTACCCACATAATTACCCAATCCAAAATCATACCGGTGGTTCGATTCCCTTTTCCACAGGAAATTGTACTATTGAGACATGTGTTAGCGGTGTGCAGCCTCGCGCCCCCAGCTCAATCGGGCCTCATTGCGGCTCTTGTCTCAAGCCTGATCACAACGTCTGGCTTCAGTCGCTCCTCGCAAGAATTTCGGCGTCGATACAGAAATCGACAGACGCTTGGCGAGCTTCCTCTGTCGACATGAAGCCGGTCTAAGCTCGCGTTAAGCAATAGCGGCTAGGCGAACCAGTGCTGGATACGGCCATTCCCCTAAAATTGCCAAGCCTTGGCGATCGACGAAATGTCCACGTGCGGCCTTCGAATGTGACTTGCCCGCTGAATGTCTCAGCGTGTCCTGGATGGCATGCAAGCAGGCCGCACGTTGGCCATGGAACAATCAATTCCGAGAGTTTGTCACGAGATTCATCGCGTTTTTTCCGCCGAACCTCGTCGGGGACGTAACTCTGGTACTCGCACCAGCCACAACGGTGCATGTGTCCCCCTCACACAAGGTCACGTCTGCATATGCCGGGAGCGGCTGCTGTCGTTGAGAGGGCATCTATGAATGTCGCCGATCAGCTGCCCTCTACATCGGAAGTCCATGCCGTCAGAGGAGGGCGCGAGGCAAAAGCGTTCCTCCGCTCATCAGCTTCGCCATGTCCTCGTAGTGGACGGCCTTCTGGTCCGCGTATCGGCGTAGGTCAGGCGCAACTGCGGCGTCGCGCGCTGTATCAGCGAGCCCTGCGAAAAATTCTATCGCAGCTGTCTGACTGACGGCCCCCGCAGTCACCAGCAATTCCACGAGACGGCTTATTTCAACCCTCTGTATCGCTCGCTCGATACCTTCACTTGTCTTGATCATCTCAGCCTCCCTGTGAGGGAGGAACTTCACCACATCACATGGAGTTTAATTATGACGAACGCACCGATTGGGGCGGGCGACCGCTATTATGTGTATTCCCCAATGCTCGACCTCACTGGGAAGAGTAAGGGACCGACAAGGGCCGCGGCTACAACGAGACCCTTGGGTACGGCGCTTACACGAACGGCGACGTCGATCTCGTCAGCATGACGCTCGACAACGGTCCGCCACCCTCAATCGCCCCGATAGGGTCAAAGACAGTATCGTCGGGCTTTCGAACACTTTGGGGTACTGACAGCCACCCTTCAAACCATCGTCGATGCTAAGCGGCGGCGCCCACCGAGAGCAATTTTTTGCCACATAGTGCAATTACGCGCACGCCGCGCTTTTCTGTTGGCTAGCGCGTCTCAGGCAACGCCCGCTCAGCTTCGGCTGAGCGGGCTTTTTGCGCTTCTACTGCCGTAAGTCATTGAGAACGCTTGAAGGCAGCCGTTTTGATAATTGATCGGCGCTCAACGGTGTCGATCAGACGCCGTGTCGCAAACAGTGTATGATGACCTATCGGCGATAACTGACCAGGGCATTGCCGGCTGTGAGCGAGTATCGCGCTTCCGCCCCTATATGGAAGGGAGGGAGCCATGGCAATTGCCTACTCCTCGACCAACGGAATTGCCTACCCCGAAGATTTGATCCTACTCAAATCAGTTCACGACGACGTTTGCTTTCAGCGAGGCTTTGATAGTGGGAGCCGAGCTGCGGACGATGTCGGCAAAGTGCTCATGAGTCTCTTCGCCGACGGAATTCACGACGAAGTCCAAATTCGAGCGAGCGTAGAACGACATCTTGGTTGCCCGTCTCCAGCAGCACAGATGTTGCGTGGGGGGCAGTAATGGCCCCGTTCAAAACAGTGACGTTTCGAACTGCGAGAGGATATGAATTTCCTGTCGGATGTCTTCATCAGGCGGCGAGGGCATTGGCAATGGCATGGCCGGACGCCGAGTGCGAAATATATCGAAACGCAGTTGGCTTGGCTGAACGCGCCCAGCAAGGCTGGTGTACGCCGCGAGTAGCCTACGAAGCGTTTTTAACGGCCGCGAAAGCACAGGGTCGGATTGTTGAAGCTCGCCCGCTACAAGATCGCGTAATGCGGCAACTTGCGGCGATTGGTATCGAGGAATTCAAAGCGCTGACGCCACAGGCTCAGTTTCGGACACGTCGTATGTCTCACGCGATCAGTGGTGACGCAGCCCAGCGGCCACACTCATAACTCGCCAACCCGAAATTCCGCTCCGGTTCGCCGGGGCGGATTTTTGCATTTGGGACCCTCCCAAGTCGGCAGTATGATGGCGGCAGCGGGAGGTGTTTGTCATGCCCATGCGTCAGATGCTGGAAAACGCAGGCGCGTTTCAGCCTGAAGAAGTTGAGATGCTTATCAGAGTGTACGAGACGGCGTGTCGCGAGTTTGAAAACAACAGCGACAGGGAACAGCGAGCGTCACGTATCATTGCCTACTATCAGAGTGGGATCAGAGACGAGGCGGAATTGACTGAATTGGCATGTCAGGACTTGGGGCACTAACCCCGGAACCGGTCTGGCGCGCATTGCCCCCACACCAAACCGGCCCGGTTCACTGACGGAGAGACCTATCAGCGTGGGAGAAACTCGGTAGCGAGCTGGCCGTTCCAAAATTGAGATCGCAAAAAAAGGCGCCGCCAGGGAGATCCCGTGGCGGCGCAGGTCATGCAGGTCATCAGGTTGGGAGCACTTAAAACGGCCACACGCGAAATTGGTTTCGAAAACTTCGAGTGCCGCTCACTCCACCATGATGGGGCTCATCTCGTAGGAGTTGAATCCCTAGCGAGTGTTGACGATCGGGGTGATGATCTGAGACGCGCGTGCTGGTCCAGGTTAAGGGTAAACTCATCGCTGGAAGTCCGGTCATGTTGGCAAAGGTGGTGAATGCCGCTGAACGTGGCGACGAGAGTTCGAAAAAGTTTTGATTTAGATCCTTGAGAACTCCGCGCGGCTGTTCGACGCGCGGCGCTTTGATTTTCATTATCCTCAATATCGCGTTTAACCGTCGTGTCGACATTGCTCGGAAGGGATTTCTTCCGCCAAAGCAGCGATCAAAGACGCCGCACGGCTGCGCACGCGCGGAGGAAGGCGCATCAGCCCTTCGATAACGCGCCTTCCTTCGGCGCTGGCGATGAACTCCAGACGTTCGTCGACCGGCAGGAGCGGGGTGGTTGCCTCACCGTTGCCCGGTAGTCCGCCGAAGAAGCGGTTGAGGGGAACCTGCAGCGCGAGGGCGATTTCATAGAGCATGGAAGCGCTGACACGGTTGCGTGCGTTTTCGTATTTCTGGAGTTGTTGAAAGCTGATGCCGATCTTTCGGGCGAGTTGCGCCTGCGAGATGTCCGACTGGACACGCACAGTGGCGATCTGCCGGCCGACATGTCGGTCAACCGGGTGAGGGCTGACCTCCCCCTTTGGCGCAATACCGGTACGAAAGCGACCCGTGCGTTCCAGCAAGACCTCACCTGCTCTCGGAGTTGGGCTGCCGTATCGGTCTTGCGGTGGTCGCTGGCTCTGCGCCATGCAGACGGGCAAGGTCGTTCTGAAGTGAGCGGATGTGGGGCCAAGGGAAATCCTCAGGATCGTCCCGGTTTTCTGCCTCGCAAAGGATCACGGACAACTTGGCAAGCATGCCGTCCGTGGTTGAGGCTGGCGATAGCAGGATGTCAGCGAGCAGAGCCCGTTCGGTGGCTTCTGATTGACGGATCAGGCCGTCCATTCTGGAATAGCCGATCTGGTCGTCCATGGCATTCCAACGGGCTTGATGTTCGTCCGGCTCCGCAATCGCCTGATCGCGGATGGCTTCGCCCTCAGGTGGCCAGACGTCAGTCAAGTCATCGACCGAATGAATTTTCCCGTCGCTTCCATTGGTGCGGCATGGTCGTGCGCTTGGAAAGCCGATGGCCCTGACAAGCTCTGCCTCCAGAGCTCCATGCATGCGACAGAGCGCCAGCGTCTGTTGGTGAGCTTCCTGCCACTCCTCGCACAGCCGAAGTATTGGGTCTTGGTGCAAAGCCTCGCTCGACTGGCTTTGCCGTGTCGAGACCTCTAAACGCCGCATCGTGCTTGCGGTAGGCGCCATCAACTGCCGGCGCGTTACGGAGGGCAAGGGGGTGCTATTTTCGGAAACAGCCATGATCCGAGTTCCAAACAGCTTCAGCTTGGTAAGTGGATGCAGCCAAAGAGGGCAGCATCGGAAAATATCTGAATTTAAGATAACTGAAAATCAGATATAAAGGAACCCCCCATCTGAATTCAGATTGGGGTGATAGGTGGTCGATACACTTGGCACAGATCGGCACAAAGCTCTGATCGCTCTCCTTGTACAGAAACGTGAAGCGGCAGGACTGACCCAAGCTGACTTGGCATCGAAGCTTGGCCAATACCAATCGTTTGTGGCTCGCCTGGAAAGTGGACAGCGCCGTGTTGATGTTGTGGAATTCATAAAGCTTGCCGAGGTTCTTGGGTTTGATGCTCCGTCGGCCGTTAGGAAGCTATCTCAAGTAACTGATTGAGTGGCGCGAGCGCGTGGCTGAGCCAGCATAAAGAAATGAGCGCCCAGATCTCTTGAGTCCACCGGTTTATTCCGCCTGATCATCCACGCTTTTGGGCCGCCAACGAACCGGATCTTCAACCCAGCGATTGATCTGGGATTCATGCCAGCCGGCGCCATTAACGCTGATCTTGATCTGGGCGGGGAAGGAGCCTTCGGCGATCTTGCGGTAGAGGGTGGAGCGGCTTAGCCCGGTTCGAGACAGGACGGATTTGAGACGGATGATACGATCTGGTTCTCGCATGGTCGTTCTGCCTGCTGCTGGATGTCCCTGGCTGCGATGGAGACCAGATGAGCAGAACGTTGCACGCCCGCAAGGCGCATGATTTCACTGTGCGGCCATAGCGAAGCGCCGGCTGCGAATCGGACGGCTTAGAGTCCGATGCTACGTCCCCTGCCGAGATCGATACCGTGGCTGAAGGCAAGTTCCGCCCCAAGACGCCGGCCGGTGTCCATGCCGATGCCGAGCGCCTTCGTGTGGTTGGCCAGAATGGATTCAAGCTGCGGGTCGCGTTCAAGGCTTTTGGCCATGTCGCCCATTTGTGAGCGTGTCGCCCGATAGCCGGCCATATCAGCGGCCTGGTACTGACGCCGACTGGTCTGGTTGAGTTTTTGCCAGCGTTCCACGAAGCGCTCGGCTCTGGCGTTCAGACCGAGGCTCGCATCGTTGCTGCGTCCGGTGCGGATTTCGGTTTCGAGTTGCAGTGCGCGGATAGCGCGATTGACCTTGCCGGTTGCCGCTTCGTGGGCAAGTTCGGGACGTTTGGCGTAAGCCGCCTCGGCATCGCGCCAGCCATGCGGCCGCACCTTGTCGAAGGCCTGGCGTGCCTTGTTCAGTTCGCGCATACGCTCGGGACTGATCCTGTCGTTCGCTTCTCCTGCGATGGCAATTGCGTCGACGGCACGGGCATGACGAGTGAGGGCGTCGGTGCGAGCCTTGCGCATCACCGCTTCCGGATCTTGCGCCGTGGCTATGTCCGGCTTCGCAATGTCACGCCGCGCGTTTTCGCCTGCATTTTCTCTTGCCGGCTCGCGCCCGCTGTCCTGGTCTGGAGAGAGCAAGCTGCTGATACGCTCACGCAGCCTTTCCGGCAGGATGCGTTTTATGATCTCGGCGACGCGCTCAGTGAAGGTGATGCCGCGCCGCTCGGCGTAGACGCGAGCTGGATCAGTCGTCTCGTAGTCGGACGCCATGTCCTTTGACCGATCACGGGACAGCGTGCGCGCGAGCCGGTCTGGATTGGCAAAGTCATCGTTGCCGTAATGCAGGTTGACACCGTCGCGATGGCGCGACAGGGCGACATAGGTGCCATGTGCGTCCAGGCCCGGTGTGGCAAGCACATGGCTGCGATCCACGGTCATGCCCTGTGCCTTGTGAATGGTCGCCGCATAGCCGTGATCAATGCGATCATAATCCTTGAAGTCGAAGGCGACGGAGCGGCCATCATCGGTGCGCACCGTCATAGACTGCGTGTCGACCTTTTGAATAGTGCCGAGCGTGCCGTTCTTCACGCTAAGTCCGCGCTCATTTTGCAGGAACATGACGCGATCGCCGCTGGCGAAGTGGCGCGCGCCGCGATCGACAGTGACGCGCACCGCGTCGCCAAGGTCGCCGGCCTCATGCATGCGCTTGCGTGCAGCCTCGTTGAGGATGCGCACCTCCTCATTGGTGTGGGTGAGGATGATGCGGCTTTGGTCTGGCTGTAGCTGCCGCTCGCGGTCCCAGCGCTCGATCAGATCCTCGCGCGCTTCGTTGCGGGTTGCCGCTTCATGCACCATGCCATGGGACCGATATGCTTCAAGTGCACTGCCGATCCTGGCGCTAGCCAGATTGCGTGTCGCGTCGCGTTGCCAATGATCGCGCTGGCGGCGCACGTCGCCGATCTCTGCGCTGCCATGACGTTCATGGATCGACCGCAAGGCAGCACCTGCCTCGATGGCCTGCAACTGCTGCGGGTCACCCACCAACACGATCTTTGCACCGACCTCTGCTGCATGGGAAAGCACGCGCTCCATCTGTCGCGTGCCGACCATGCCTGCCTCATCGATGATCAGCACATCGCGCGCCGATAGCAGATCACGACCCTGCTGCCAGCCATGCTCCATGCTGGCGATGGTGCGCGAGACTATGCCCGATCCGTTCTCCAGGTTCTCGGCGGCGATGCCCGAAAGGGCAGCACCGCGGACGCGATAGCCGGCAGCCTCCCATGCCTCGCATGCCACGCCGAGCATCGCACTCTTTCCCGTTCCGGCATGACCGATGACGAGCGCGAGATCGCGCCCATCCGTGACGTGAGACAGCGCGGCCTGCTGCTCACCAGAAAGCAGCAGGCCGCGCTGCTGGGCACGCGCCAATGCTGCTGACGTGTCATTGTAATCGACACCATGGCTCCTACGTTCAGCCATGCGTTCAGATGCTGCGTACAAACGCTGTTCGGCAGCGATCATGTCGCGTGTTGTGAAGCGCTCCATGCCGCGGCCGTCGCTACCGAGTGCGACCAGGTCGGGCGAACTTTCCAATGCATTCATCACCGCATTGAACTGCTCCAGTCCATCACTGTGGCGGTGTGCGAACAGCGCCAGGTCGCGGCGCGTGAAGGTCGATTGCTGGTGTGTCATGGCATCCAGAGCCACAGCGGGATCTGCGAGGATGCGTGCGCCATTGTTGCGCGCGATCTCGCGATGCAGTTCGGCCCGGTCGGCAACGTCAAGCGCTTCGGATTCGGCACGACGTGTCTCGATGCGCTGTGCCGATGCGCCGATCTGGCTCTGTGGTTCCAGCTCGATGCCCTGTGCTTCCAGGCTGCGATGATCGATGCGGGCGTCGATATCCAGATCGGCCAAGCGCTCATTGGCAAGCTCGGCCCAGCATTCGCGCCAGCGCTCGACCATCTGCGTGCTGTTCCAGTCCCGAACCTTTGGGCCAAAGCCGTTCTCGTCGACCGAACGCATGGTGAGCATGACATGGGCATGGGGTTTGGGCATGCCATCCTCGCCGATATCCCAATGCACGTTGAGATCGGCGATCATGCCGGCATCAACAAACTGCGCCTGCACGAAGTCGCGCGCCAGTTCGATGCCCTGCGCCTGGCTCAGCTCGCGGGGCAGGGCGAACTCCACCTCGCGGGCAAGCTGGGCGTCGTTGCGCTTCTCGAAGGTCTCGACGTCGTTCCAGAGCCGTTCGCGATTGCGCCATTGCTCGGGCGCACCGTCGGGCAAAAGCACCTGCGAATGCACGACGCCGCGTTTGGCTGAGAAGTCATGGCTGCGCTCGATCCGTTCATCGTGCAGCCGTGAGGCTGAGCGGTAGGCGGCGGACGCCACCGCACTTGAGCCGGCCGTGCGGCCAATGACCTTGACGTGAAGATGATAGATTGCCATCGCGCTGCGATCATCAGCACGATCCACGCCACGTCGGAACGACGTATAAGCGCGCCCTCCCTCGAAAAAATCTCGGGATGGACCGGCGCGTCTCAGACCGGCTCGGTGACATGGAAGCCTTCTGCAAGGCGCAGGGCTATCATCACAGCATCGACAATTCTTCCCGACGAAGGATACACCAATGCGCAAGCCCCGCGACTATGACAGCGAATTGAAGGTGCTGGAGGACAAGGCGAAAGACCTCAAGACCCGCAAGGTGCAGCACCTCGGTGAACTGGTGATCGCTACCGGCACCGACAGTTTCAGCGCAGAAGAACTGGCGGGTTCGCTGCTGGTGCTCGCCGAGACCAAAGATGCCGCCAAACGGGAGGCATGGGGCAGGCGTGGCGCTGCCTTCTTTCGCGGCAAATCACGGCGATCTGCGACAACATCTGACAGCGACGCTCGCGGCGCTCAAGCGCAACCGGGCAGCGCGCAATCGGTGTCAGGCGGCACTGGCGCGGCATGACATGCGAACGTGGCAAGTCGAACGCCGCCAGCGCACGCGGCACCTCATCGAACTCGGCGGTCTCATCGTCAAGGCGGGCATCGTCGACCTCACCGGCGATGATCGTCCCATGCTCTACGGCGCGCTACTTTGGATCGCGGACAAGCTCAATAGCGAAGATAGTGAGCGGGCGCGGGAGCTATGGGCAAGGAAGGGGAAGGAGGGGTTCGCGGCGAAGGGGGATGACGAAGCGGGACGCTAACAGATGTGGCGATTTTCGTACGCTGTTCGAGGAACCCAACGTGGAGGCTCAGCCATTCCGGACTTCCGCATTGCGCCCGCGTATCATTCGTTGTGCATTTTGCCGCCACTTCCCAAAAGCTGCCGTTCCATCAGCGCATCGGCGACGACCGAAGTGGGATGGAAAGCGGAATGTCAGCTTATTGGTACGAATTCACCAATGCGGTGACTGCCCGTGTCAGGGCGTGACGGGATACCGGCCTGAAATTCGAAGGCTAGTTAAGGCTATCCGATAACTGCGCGGTGCCGACGTAGGCCGGAAAACAGGTCCTATTCTGGTGCAAATGGCCGGATGCCCTTGTTCTACGCGCTCCACCGAACGATAAACGCGCCTCTTCCAATCAGGACAGCAGGTGCGATGTGGCAGATCGGCAGTTCATGCAGCGGGAGCATGTGGAACCATTCCTGAGGGAGACGTTTGGCACAGCTCGCAGCCTCGTTTCCTTTGAACGACTGAGCGGTGGAAGCAAGAAGGGTGTTTATCGGCTCTTGTTGGATGATGGCAGCACAGTCATCCTCTATGCGTGGAACACGTCCGAGAATTACTGGGCGGACAATGGGACCGACCAGAGCGATCCTTTCGCCGAGGTGTCGGGAATCGACTTTCTGGAGACGGCAGTCGCGGCCCTGGAAGGGGCCGGGGCGAGGGGACCAAAATTGCTGCTGACCGACCGCAGCCAGTCACTGTACCCAGCCGATATCGCCGTCGCCGAAGATCTTCGCAACGGCACGCTTGAAGCGCTCATCGCAGCCGATCCGAAGGCATCCCTGGTGCCACTGCGCGAGCTGGGAGCCATGCTCAATGGTATGGCGAGATATACATCCACCAGCCTTGGCAAGCCATTCGCCATCACCTCAGCGGCGGTCCGTCAGGATCGCAGAGCTGAGCAGGTGGTGCTGGATCGAGCGCTCGATCATCTGGGCTCTGTCGCCGGCCAGGTAGATGCATTGCAGCCGGCCTTCCCACTCATCGGAA
This sequence comes from Mesorhizobium sp. EU05-FHT14A09, assembly GCF_058790995.1. NCBI lineage: Bacteria > Pseudomonadati > Pseudomonadota > Alphaproteobacteria > Hyphomicrobiales > Phyllobacteriaceae > Mesorhizobium > Mesorhizobium sp. EU05-FHT14A09. The sequence goes on along the minus strand of NZ_JBYTDF010000011.1, from coordinate 45,286 downwards.
GCACGCTTCAGAGGCTCCATTCGCTCATTCAACCGCGCGATTCCTACGGTCTTATTCACGGCGAGCTTGGCGCGGACCATGTCATGCTCGATGACAACGGTCAGTCGGTGATGATTGACATTGAAGGCGTGATGTTCTTCGACGTCGAGTGGGAGCACGCCTTCACCAAGATGCGCTTGGGCGATGCCTACGGCGAACTCGGCATCAATATCGAACTCGACCCGGCGCGCATGCGCTTCTATGAGCTGGCACAATCCTTGTCCCTGATCGAAGGACCGTTGCGCATCCTCCAGACCGATTTTCCCGACAAGCCGTTCATGCGGATGCTCGTGTCCATCCACACCGACAAGGTCTTGCGACTGACCCAGGCTTGCTGAGAGCAGCCAACTCTATGATGCGGAGCTGCGAAGCCACACAGCACAGGCATTACCATCCGAGTCTTGTGGACGGCAGCTTTCGGGACCTTACGGGGACAGCGTGAATGACCGCAAAAGGGTCGGACGCAGAACGGTAGCTTATCGCTGGGCGACCCCAGAACCGGACAGTCCGCCTGCGGCCCCGTTTCGAACTTTGTTTCATTGCGCGATAACCCGGAGATCACGTCTTTTCCGACCGCCTTAGACCCTTCCAGCTTGGCATGTGTGCCCCGGTGGCTGCGATTCTCAGGTGCCGGGGTATCGGCCGGCGCTAAGCGGCTTTGGTCCGGGCCGGCAGTGCGAAGGCTGCAAGAACGCTGACCAAAATGCCGGCGGCGGCTAACCAGAAGGCGAGCTGTATGCCTTCTGACACGGCGGCAGCCAATGCCTCTCCTTCGAGGCCGCCGACATGGCAGTTGGCGAGGGCGATCAGCACGGCGAGGCCGATGGAATTGCCGACGCTGAGCGTGGTGGACGCCATGCCGGAGGCCACGCCCTGCTCTTCGTGGCGTACTCCCGTGGCGGCCGCGATCCACATACCTGTCCAGACGATGCCCTGGCCAATTCCCGAAATGATGAGGCCGGGAACGATCGCGAGATAACCGCTAGCTATATCAGCGCCGGGCACCATCAAGGCTGTACCGGCCGCGCCAACCACCATGCCGGTTACCAGCGTGGCGCGCATCGAAAGATGCCGTACCAGCCGCTCACCGAGCTGGGTGCCAATAACGATGGCAACGGACGGAACGAGAAAAGCGAACCCCGTCTGTAGGGCCGTCAGCCCCTGCACGTTCTGGAACAGAATGGTCAGGAAATAGGGCAGGGCACCGAAGGTACCCATGAACAGAAAGGTAATGATCATGCTTGCGACGAGATTGCGGTTGGCAAACAACCGCAGCGGCATCAGCGGATCGGCACTGCGTGCTTCGATCAGCGCAAAAGCGACGAGGGACGAAACGGAGAGGATGAGCGCGCCTATAACACTAACGGCCTGCCATCCGATCTCGGGCCCTTCCACCAGAGCAAAGACCAGCGCCGTCACGCCGATTGTGACGCTCAGCGCGCCGGGCAGGTCAAAATTGCGGTGTTCATGACGCACGGTGTCGCGCGGTATGACCAGGAAGGCGGCGACGATAGCAATCGCGGCGAGCACGACATTAACGTAGAAGACGGCCGGCCAGCCCCATGTCGCGGTGAGAAATCCGCCGGCCAGTGCGCCGACGCTGAGGCCGCTTGCTCCAGCTCCGCCCCAGACGGCCAAAGCCTGATTGCGCTCCCGCCCTTCGGCGAAGAGGCGGTTGATGAGCGAAAGCGTGGCCGGAAACAGGAAGGCGCCGCCGATGCCTTGCACCGCGCGTGCCGCGATGATGATCTCCGATGACCAGGCGAGCCCTCCCGCGAGCGAGGACAGCGCATAAAGCCAGAGCGCGAAGATGAACATGCGCCGCTGGCCGATCAGGTCTGCGGCGCGTCCGCCGAACAATAAGAAACCTCCGCACAGAACCATATAGGCACTGACTACCCATTGCAGGGTCTGGCCGGAGAAACCCAGACCAGCCCCGATCTCGGGTAGAGCGACGAAAACGATGTTGATGTCGAGCGAATAAATGAGCTGGGCGAAGGCAAGCAGCGCCAACGCTCCTCCCTTTCGTGCGCTGATGCCAGATACTTGTTTTGCGCCGGCCTGTTCCGATACGGTCATGCTGATCTCCAGTTCGGCAAATCTTTGTCGAATGACAAACAATAGAGGCTTGCATAGCGCCGTCAAGCCAATTATTTGTTGTTCACTCAATAATGGAGAAGTGCGATGGCGGGACGACCGCGTGAATTTGATCGAGAGCTTGCACTGGCCAAAGCACGCGATGCCTTCTGGTCACGTGGCTATGAGGGCGTGTCGATGGCCGATCTTGTCGAGACGATGGGCATCGCCTCGGCGCGTATCTACGCGGCCTTCGGATCCAAGGAAGAGCTGTTTCGCGAAGCCGTTGAACTCTATGCGGCACACGAAGGCGGCTTTGCCGAACGAGCGATGGTGCAAGAGCCAACGGCCATACGCGCCATAGAACGCAGCCTGCGCGAAGCAATCGAAAACTGCACGCGAAAAGGGCGCCCTCCCGGCTGCATGGTGGTATTGGCCGCAACCAACTGTACGGTCGAGAACGAGGGCGTGCGGGCGTTTCTCACGGATTACCGCAGCCGCCGAACCGCCTTGCTGGGGGAGCGATTGAAGCGCGCCGTTGCTGAAGGCGAATTGCGCGCGGATGCCGACGTTGCGGGCCTGGCCGACCACTATGCTGCGATCCTCATTGGGCTCGCCGTTCAGGCCAGGGACGGCGTGCCGCGAAAGCGGCTGCTGATGACAATTCCAGTGGCGATGCAGGCGCTTCGCATCGCTGCCGTGTGATAGCACCCGTGGGGGGCGCAGGACGAGATGGCGCGTTAGGGGCGCAGCACGATTTCCCGATGCCTGCGTGGGCTTCGCTTCGCCGATGCTCATTGCGCATCTGTGCCGGACTGGCCAGCTTTTAGGGATTCCGGAGAAGTGCTTTGCTACCTCAAGCAGCACTACCGGTTAGTTGTTGTCTAGAGTCCCGGCTTCGCTGTCGCGTGCTGACGCTTCTTCGACCGCCTTGTTGAACCGATCTCGCGGGCGCGAATTTTGCTTCGAAGCCCCGCCAACCAAATCACAAGTGCGGATGTCGAGGATTGGCGGCCCACCACTATTGAACAGGGGGCCCGGAAAGGCACATTTGAAATTTTCGATCCAGCGGGTGTCTCCGAGATGCTGCAGCAACTCGGCAGCGCGACACATGGGATCGTTGCCCGAGCGTTCGTATCCGAAACCAAGGCCGAAACGAACAGAGCCGTCCGTCTTCTTGATCGCCGTATCAAGCTCTATGGCATCGCGCTCGATCCACTTCTTGGACTGCCGGATGGCAGCGTCCACCTGATCGGGCCGGGCCTCTTTCGAAAAGTCATGACGGCACGATACAAAGCTGGGGGGCCGGGCCTGTGATGTTCGCGTCTTGCGACAGCTTTGCGCCCGCATTTAGGACGTTCACACCCGAACTGAGAACTCCCAAAAGCGGACGCCCTGTCATACAGTTTTCTCAATAGTCGAGAGAGAGCCCGAATCCCGTCGGGCGCACCAAGGGCTGCTTCTCAAGATCGGGAACCGTAAGCCGCCGGTCCGCTTTCGGCACCGAAACGCCGGTCTGGAGCTACACGTTTCTTTGGTCAATGAAGGCCAAGGAGAAATACGATGGGCTATTCTCGATATGACAGAGCAATGCGCGGATTTCGGGCGCGAATTCGATGTCCCTATCAAAGATTCCCTGGATGATTTGTCCAGATTCTCACGATATGGGTTATCGTGATGGAAAGTTTAGAGAAGCAGATATTGCATTGGTTAAGGTCTCTTCAGCTGACATCCACCGCGCAATGATGCACCCGTCAAGTGGACCTATGCAGATCCCGCCGAACTCGGGCTTGAGTCGACCCTCCTGTCATTCCCTACTGATCAAAGACGGGTCGCCACCTCAGATTGCCAGCTGCGCGTAACCCGATTTCCCTGATATGTAGAAAACTCGGATACGGCCAGTAGACCATGAAAGGTGGGCAATGTAGTTTGCCAGTAGAATCTCCAGCAATGACAGACGGGCAATATATGCTTGGGAATACTGCGTATCCGCGTGGCTCCGAATGGAGACTGTGGGACCTTCACATTCATACGCCAGCCTCATTTCACTGGGAAGGCGTACGATTCATCCCAAGCAATGATTTCCATAATAACGGAATTATCGACGATCTGATCGTTGCCCTGAACGAAGCCGAACCGCAAGTGTTCGCGTTCATGGATTACTTCACTTTCGAGGGATGGTTCGCCCTGAAGCGGAGATTACAAGACCCGGCGGCCCCCAAGCTCGAAAAGACCGTCTTTCCGGGAATAGAGCTTCGTCTGTCCGCTCCGATGCGCGGCAGGTTGAACGCACATGTCATTTTCTCTGACAAGATCCAAGACCAGCACCTCCGAGATTTCCTTTCCGCTCAGAAGCTAGCGCTAATTGATCGACCGCTGTCGGACGCGGCGCTTGCAGATTACGCACGCCGCGCATCTTCGGAAAAACTTACTCACCACGGCTTCAAGAAAGCTGACGTTGAGGCGGATGAAACAATAGCGCTCCAAGCAGGCTACACGATAGGTGAGATCAATTGCGACGCGTACAAGGAGGCAATACGTAGGGTCCCGAACGGAATGGCCGTTGGGTTTATGCCATTCTCGACGAATGACGGGTTGACCGAGATCGAGCGAAATGAACATTACGCATATGCACTAAGTCTCTTCGAAACATCGCCAATTTTCGAGACCCGGGACCACAATCTTTGGGCTGCATTTGCAGGTGTTGAAACATCCGGCAACAAGAAATGGCTCGCAGCCTTTCAAACAGCGCTGCGCAATGTGCCGAGGCTGGCAGTCTCGGGGAGCGACTCTCATCGGTTTCGCGGTGTTACAGGCGATAACAACCAGCGCGGATATGGCAACTTTCCCTCAAACAAAAAGACTTGGATCAAGGCTGATCCCACCTGGGAAGGACTTTTGCAGGCAATTCGCGAACCTGCGAAGCGGTCGTTCCTCGGCGCGATGCCGCCCAAGCTGGAACTGGTGAACTCACTCAAAACCTTTTACATCGATAAGATCGCGATTAACAAAGTGGCAACCAGCACCTTTGCAGACGATTGGCTTGATGGCGTCGACGTGAGTTTGAACCATGATCTGGTTGCCATCATCGGGAATAAAGGCAGCGGCAAGAGCGCACTTGCCGATGTGATCGCTTTGCTTGGGAATTCGCAGCAGCAGAAGCACTTTTCCTTCCTTCAAGCCAAACGGTTCCGTGGGAAGAACGGCGAGCCCGCGCACCATTTCGAGGGAACGTTGAACTGGCTTGCTGGCGAGCCTGGCTCGATGGTTCTGAGCGACAATCCGTCTGCAGAGCGCGTCGAGCTGGTGAAGTATATCCCACAAGGGCGCTTCGAAGCCCTATGCAACGAACACGTGATGGGCACATCCAATGCCTTCGAGAATGAGCTTCGATCCGTTATCTTCACTCATGTTCCCACCGAAGTCGCGGACGGAGCCTTAGATTTCGACCAACTTATTGAAAAGCAGGAAGAGGTTCATCGAGCTAAGATTGGGGAACTCCGAAAACGGCTTCGAACGCTGAACGAGGAAATCGTCCATATCGAAGATCAGCTAAATCCTGCGCTGAAATCGAACCTTGAAGAGCAGTTGTCTTTGAAGCGACAGCAAGTTGCAGAGCATAAGGCCGTCGTCCCGAAGGAAGTTCCTGCCCCGACCGCCGAGCTTTCGATTGAACAACAGCACGCGACATTGCAGCTTGTCGCCCTATCCGAAGAGATGACGCAATTAACAGAGGCGCTCGAAAAAACGAAGGAACAGCAGGTCCTCGTTGCCTCAAAACGACGCTCTATCAAGAATATCAACGCTAGAGTGGAAATTTTTGAATCTCAGTTGGGTGAGCTGCGATCAGGCATCTCGGCGGACCTGACGAACATCGGCCTGCAGATAGATGACGTCGTTCAATATAAGAGCAACCTAGCAAAACTGGCCGATATGGAACGTGGCTTCGCTGACGAAAACGCTCAACTGATCGAACGGGCCGCTCAGTTTGAGCAACGGAGGGAAGTTATTCAGCAAGTGCGGCTCGCGCTCTCAAGCAAGCTCAATGAGCCGCAGCAATTGCATCAGGAGTATCTGGCTGCAACAGAACGGTGGCAAAAGACCTTGGCCACGCTGGAAGGAACAGAAACGTCAGCTGAGAGCGTTCGCGGCTTGACCGCCCGCTTGTCGCAGCTGCAAGTTTTGCCGCAGGCGCTCGGGAAGAAACGCGAAGACAGACGCGAGTTGGCGGGTGAGATTTATGACCTGCTGGCTGCCCAGCGTGAAGGTCGGGCCGAACTATTTTCCCCTCTACAATCCCTTATCCAAGGCAACACACTAATAAGAGAAGGATACAAGCTGGAATTTGTCGCCAAGCTCGGCGCATCCGTGGAGGCGATTGCGTCTCGCTTGTTCAATTTGATCAAACAGAATGCCGGAGAATTGCGAGGAGAGGAAGAGAGCCTCGCTGCAGTGCGGTCGCGCTTTGAAAAGCACGATTTTACGGCGAGAGATCATGCAACCCAGTTCGTCGACGATATGGATGCTCTCGTAAGGGACGCTTCCAGCCGGATATCAGGCGGCGGCGAGGGCATGCGTACTGTACTCCGTAAGGATCGTGAGCCCGTAGAAGTCTATGACTTCATCTTCGGCCTGGAATATTTGGAGCCAAAATACACCCTTCTTTTCCAGGATACCCAGATCGAGCAACTGTCACCTGGTCAGCGCGGTGCGCTACTGTTGATTTTCTACCTGTTAGTAGACAAAGGCCGGAACCCAATCGTTCTGGACCAACCCGAAGAAAATCTCGATAACGAGACGGTGGTAAGTTTGCTTGTCCCGGTTCTCGAGCAGGCAAAACAGAACCGCCAGATTATCATGGTCACCCACAATCCAAATCTCGCCGTTGTTTGCGACGCAGAGCAGATCATCTTTGCGGAATTTGACCGAAAAGCAAATCCGAAGATCACCTACGTGTCCGGGGCAATCGAAGCGCCCATCATAAACAAACATGTTGTTACAGTCTTGGAGGGGACCAAGCCCGCGTTTAACAACCGAAGCCAGAAGTATCATTGATTCTGCGCAGCCCCGCGTCGGCACCAGATCCAAAAAACAGAAGTCCTGGCAAGCACGAATGGCCTGAAGGGCGAATTAAAGGCATCGCGAACCGTTGACAGCCGGACGGCACCACCTTCCTCATCCTTGAGCTCGGCCAGGCTCATTGCAAACCGACCGCGCATCTTGATTGGCTTTCTTTAGCCATTTTTCGAAGTCGGCATCACTTATCGTCGAGTTAAGTGTGTCAGGAGTGCGCATCCATTGAGTATAGAAAAACTGGTCCCAGTCCTCTTTTTCCTGAGTGCTGAGCTTCGGCATCTTCAGGTTGCGAGCTGCGACACAAATCTTTTCGATGATTTTTGCTTGAGTGCTTTGAAGGGTCAGCTCTCGGATGGCATGGTCGAGGTGATGTCCACGATGTTCTGGAATTCCGGCAGGTATTCGGGACGGTAGCTGACCAGATAACTGACGATCCGTGAATTTCCCAAAAGACGCTTGAGATAACCTTTTACCACTGTCAGCTCGAGGTGGTCCTTTCCATAGGTGTCCTGAATTGAGGCCATCGCTTCCTGCAATCGGGCAAGTTCCTTTTCCATTCTGGCAATGGCGTCGGCTGTGAGCCCCTTGACGCTTTTCGGTTTGTCCGGCTCCGCCAAGCGGTTGCGAGGCGTTCCTGCCAAGATAGCCGATGCATAGGCTACCGAGTAGTTGTTGGCATTGATCATAAGATCTGCGGCCTCTATCTGTCGAAGTGGCTGCATTTTCTTGAGGGTCTCAAAAATCGCCATGGGGCAATTCTTGTCCTTGAGGAGCTCTCTTGCCTCAGCACATATGCCGTTCAGCATGCGCGAACGCCGGCGAACGGTTTCCACGTTGACGGACAGGACCTTGGCTATCCGCTCCTCAGGTACTCCCTGGTTGAGCGCGTTCACGATCATCGCGTATTCTTGGATCGATGCGAGCCGGTTGATCTGTTTGTTGTAGGTGAAGGCCTCGTCGTCTGTTGAAACGAGGCATTCAACCTCGGTACGACCGAGATCCTTGAGTGCCTCGATTCGTAGATGACCATCGAGGATAAAGAACGTGCCCACATCGTCCGGATTGCGGGCGATGACCGGCGGCTCCACAAGATCGACTTCACCGATCGACGTCGCGATCTGCTTGTATTTTTTGCTCGACTTCACTGTGGGGCGTATCGTCTTTCCAGGCAGCAGCGTTTCCAATTTCACAAGGATGCAGTGACCCTCGAAGCCTTGCCGCACGGACTCCCTAGGTTTTTGATCCTGCTCGTTCATAGGGCGAGCCTTTGCTTCAATTGGGCTGGAAGAGAATCCAGCCCCTCCGAGCGCAACAGGTTTACGAAACCTTCTTCCGTCATCAAGGATCGTATGGCCTCGACGACAAACAGCAACTTGCCTTGCGTAACCTCAGCCTTCTTTAGCAGTACCTTTTGCCGGTCGGCTTCCAGTTGATAGGCTCTTACCATTGCTTCGCTTGTTAGCGCGCGTTTCGATGGGTTGACGCGCCCGAAATTCAGCTGACTGAGGCGCCCGCCTTTCAGATTACGCTGCTGCAGCAGCCTGCGGACCACGACAAGTTTCTTCCCGCGTAGCTGCTTTTGGGTATAGGCGTCCATTAAGGCAGCCTGCGCGCCCTCTTCGTCGGTCTTGGCAATCTCCACTGCAAGGCTCAGCGGCAGGGCTCCAGCTTCCACGGCGGACAAAAGTCTCTCCTCGCCTTTTTCAAGCAGCCCAACGATCTGATTGACATATTCGGACGTGACTCCGATTTTCGTGCCGATGGACTTGTCGCTGTAGCCACGCTGGCGAAGGCTCGCGATTTCCTGCAAAAGATCGATCGCCCGATGCTGCCGGCGCGCGCAGTTCTCGACAAGGCTCATGACAAGACAATCATTTCTGCTCGCGTCGATGACCATGGCAGGAATATGCGTCTGGCCCAACACCAGGAAGGCTTCTATCCGGCCCTGGCCACACACCAGGTCGTAGCCTGACTTGCTTTCGTTGGTACCCCTCGCGCTGACCGTGATGGGACGTTTCAATCCGACCTTCGATATGTTGTCGACGAGAAGGCTAAATTTGCGTTTGTCGCGCTCCCTTGGATTGAGGATCCGGATCTGACTGATAGGGACTGCGTCGATGTATTTCCACGCAACCCGTTTCTCGCCTTCCGTCATGCCGCCTCCTCCAATAGGGATCGCCTCGACAGATCGAAGAAAAAATCCAGGGAATCGAACCGATAGGCCTCAAGAGAGAGAGCATTCTGCTCCGCGACGCGAAGCTTTGGCATCGTCATGTCGATTGAAGGAAGTAGATAGTAGTCAAGCGGCCGGTCGTTCGCCTCGTTCATTCGGACTACGATGCTGATGTCTGGGACAAGCCCCGTATCGAATCTCACCTTCCATCTCAAGCTTCCGGCATTTGTCTGAAAGCATCGCGCCAGGACCAGCGAGATCGTGAATTCGCCATTGATGCGAAGCAGGTCCGTGACAGGATCCAACGACACCGATATCCCGGCCCGGCTGAGGTCATCGATGAGGGTGGCCACCACTTGCGGGTGCTGCTGTCGCAGGCTCTTCTGGATTTCGACATATCGGAAGTCCCTAGCGGGAGTATATCCGATCAGGCTGTAGGCTCGCCGAAGGCTGCCAAAGCGCCGGCGATAGGTGAAAATCGATGGCAGTGAGTCTGCCGCGTTGATGATGACACCGGTCAAGGTTCCATTTGCATGAAGAACTCCCCTCAGGAGATCAAGCAGCTCTTCGTTGCTGAGATGCTGGCTGCGTGCGTCTATCAAAGCGCGCGCGCGTTCGAATACGGCCTTCTCGACAATCGGAGCGAAGGCGCCCTCGGCCCGCACCCACATATCTGGCTTGTTGTTGATACGTTGCTGTTTCAGTTTGAAGGATGTGCGGTTGTAGACATTGTTTCCGATGTATTTCTCGTTGATCAGGATGTCATGGATGTTTTCACGTCTCCATGGCCTACCCCAATCCGGCAGAATGCCTTCGCTGTTCAGCAGGCCGGCGATCTCGCGTTCGGATTTTTGTTCCTCGACAAACATGTTGTAGATGCGCCTGACCGTATCCGTCTCAGACGCAGGGCCGGGCACCAGAATAACCCTGTCCGTCTGCAGATTTTTTTTCTGGCCGCGCCGTAGTTCGCCCTTAGGTGTGCTGGTTTCATCAAGCAGCATTCGGCGCAAGCCGAAACCTGGAGACCCTCCCTGCCGATAACCCTTCTCGCACAACCGGCAATGTCCTGCGAAAACCTTGACGGAAAGATCTCGGCTATAGTCTCCCGCCATAATCCTGCGGACCGACTTCAAAAGGTGCGCGCCGGTGCTCCCGTCATTTTCAAACTGTTCTGCACAGTAGTGGATGCGGATGCCTGTCCGCGAACAAAGATACTCATAATGGGCGCTTTCGTCGGCGTTTTGAAATCGCCCCCACCTGCTGATGTCATAGACGAGAATCGCCCTGAAATTCGCAGTGCCAGTCTCGACATCATCCATCAGCTGCTTCAACGCATCGCGACCGTCGATCTTGAGGCCGCTGCGTCCGGCATCCTCATAGATGCGAACAATCTCGAAGCTCCGCTCGTCGGCATATCTGCGGATGGCAGCAAACTGGTTTTCAGTCGAGTATTTTTGAAGATCGGTTGACATGCGGACATAGGCGGCGGCCGGGACCGCCAGTCCCTCAGACTTCGAAGTCGTTAAAATCGCCTTTGTCGAGGAAGGAACCAACAGAAGACACCTTCGAACGCACTTATCGTAGTGAGCCACTCAACGGGAGGACCAAGAAGGTCGAGCGTACTTGATGAGGTCGTGGAATGTCGTTTCCCAAAAGGGGCAAGTCCTTTCCGTCCAGAATGCGCCCCGCCGAATCTTCCTTTGATGATTTGAGTTTCGCCATGGTCATTTCGTTGGCGCTGAGGCGAGCCAGCGATGATGCGCGCGTGACAACGAAGACAGTCGTTAACTGGACCGGCGCCAACGAGCGAACCGTCAAGAATTGGTTCTGCGGGCGCTACGGCCCCAGCGGTGACCATCTAATGGTTCTTGCCAGTCAATGTGATGAGGTCATGGAGGCCATCATTCGCATGACTGGGCGAAAAACGCTTCTGACGGGCGTCCGCTTGTTTGATTTGGAAAAGCGACTGTTGTCGGCCTTAGCTTTGATCCGCGAAATCGAGACGGAGGAACAAGGCTCCGAGAAGACAAGGACCGACGGCCAGGCGACGCTATGACCCGAGCGGAATTCAGCTCTTGGTTGTTCAAACGGATAGAACGTCCGCTTTCTCGCCTCGTACGCTAGAAGCTGCCAGTCCGTTTCCGGCCCCTAAGCAGATGTTGCTTGGGCGCAACCCTAAGGTCGCTTCAGCGCAATCACGCCCGCGAAGGCGAGGAGCCCGAAGCCGACGCTGATTGGCACTGCCGCTGGGGAGATCAAATCCAGGACAAAGCCGGTGCCAGTGGAACCCACAACGCTGCCTGCCGAGTAGGCGAGTGAATAGCTGGCTGTACCCGCGACGAGCATACCGCCCACGAACCGCTCGCCCAGAATTGTGAGGGCGCAGGTGCTGAGGGCAAAAGTGGCCGCACCGATGACAGCGAACGTCGCCAGGATCGCAGCCTCGGAATGCAAGAACGGGATTGCGAAGAAAGCGACGGCGCCCAGTAAGCTGCAGCCTAACGCCACGCCGGCGCGTGATGTCCGGTCGAGCAACCATCCGACGAAAGGCTGTGCAAGTGCGGTTGGCAGCGACAGGACGGTGATGGCGTAGGCGGCGAACGCTTCGGAGTGACCAACACGAACAAAATACACTGCCATTCCAGATATCGCGGCTATATCGGCAAAGCCGAAGGCGAGTTCCATGAGCACCAGAATGGGCGCGGCCTTGATGAAGCGGAGCAATGCGCCTGAGGGTGCGCGCTCCGGCAACGTGCGCGTGGTGCCGTTGACTGCCGCGCTGGCAAAACCAATAAGCGCGATATAGACGGCGACCAGAGCGAAGGCGAAGCCGTTTTTCGTGCCGAGCAGGGGTATTGCCAAAGGGCCAGCGGCGAAACCCGCACACATGCCCGCCCCGTACAACCCCGAGATGCGGCCGCGGATGCGATCAGGACTTGCCGTGTTCAGCCATGCACCGCTCAAAATGGAGATCAAGCTGGCGCAGAACCCGATCGCGAAACGCGCCACGAACCAGGCCGGAAGATAGTCGGTCAATGCAAATGCCATGAGGCCTATGGCGCAGCCGAACATGGCCGCGATGATGAGGCGATCGCCGCGAAAGTTAGCGGTAAGCCGGTCGATCGTCAGCACGGCAGTTGCCGCTCCTACCGCGTACACGGCGGCATTGAGCCCGATCAGGCTTCCGGGCACCCCCTTGCCTTGCAGAACGAGCGAAATGAGCGGGAAGGTCAGGCCTTGGGCAATCGCGAAAGCTGTAACGCTCAAGATTACAACGGTGATTGCCGCCCAGTCCGGCTGGTCGGCATTGTAGGTAGTCGTCGTGCTCATATTGTCGGCCCGCTCGCGTTGTTCATCAACGCGTCTGGAAACTCCTAGCAGATTTGGTTATGTCTTTCTGTCGATGCAAAGCTCAATTGCATCGAGAATTCGTCAAATCGCCTCCGGTTGCTCTTTCGTATCCATCGAGGTCTTTGCAGGGATGCGGCCCAGATATCGTGGCCAAATAGAAAGTCAGGAAGCCAGCGAGAACTTTGGCTGGCACAGCCACGACTTTGGGCAACTCATCTCCGCTTCCTATGGATCGATGTATGTTGGCACGCACAATCAGGCCTTGTTGCTGAGCCCTGCCATGGCGGTATGGATTCCGCCGGACGCTGAACACTGGCTAAGATACGCGTCGAGCAATGAGATGCTTTATGTCGATGTGAACAAGCAGGAGGCGCGCAAGCTTGGAAGCGCCACGCGCATTGTTGAGATGACACCGCTTCTGGGTGCCCTGATGCAGGCAACGCTGCCCGACTTGTCGTCCGACCTTACAGGGCGCCATAGAGCTGCTCTGCATGATCTGCTTTGCCATGAGATCCTCGCGGCCAGAGACGTTCCGTTGTCACTCGCCATGCCGCAGGACAAACGGATCAACAGTCTTGCTCAGGCCGCGTTGCATAATCCCGGCTCGATTGTTTCGGTCGAGGCATGGCTTGCTGACGGCGCCGCCAGCCGCAAGACGATCGAGCGCTTGTTCATCGCTGAAACCGGCATGCCGCCATCGCGCTGGTTGAGGCATGCACGCATCCTTCACGCAATCTCTCAGCTCGCCGCGGGGATGAAAATCAGTTCGGTGGCGTTGGCCCAGGGTTACGAGTCGCCAAGCGCCTTTGCCTACATGTTCCGCAGTGCCATCGGCATGAGTCCGAGCCGATTTTCCAAGAATCGGGAAATCCTCACGGATCAACCGCAAGAAATGAACGAACCGAGGCGCGCGGGCCCTGCTAGGAGGCCTAATTGGCCCCTCGTCGCGAAGTAATTTTGAACGCGTGACTGGAAAGAAAGAACCCGCTTGTTACCGAGCCGGTCTTGTTGCCTGTCAGTAAAGGCCACCTCGATCGCCGCTTCGTGCGAGCGGCCGTCGACCGAAGCCTCAGGGCAGGGAGTGATTGGTGGAGCAGAGAAGGGTTCTGCCGAGGCTGAAAACCTTGAGCACTGCCTTGTGGTGGCGGAGACCAAGGCTGAGAACGATCCGCATGCAGCCGATCAGCATGTCGGCAGGCAGATCGCGACGCTCCGCGTTCAGTTGGACGTATCGCAAGCAACGCTCGCCTGTTCCATCGGCATCAGAACGCAGCACTTCAGAAATACGAAAGCGAACGCAATCGCGTCAGCGCTTCCATGCTTTATCTGATCGGCAGGGCGCTCGGCGTGCCGGTCAGCCGCTTCTTCGTTGGTATGCCAGGCAACAGCGAAGAAGCAACAGGGCCGTTGCCGGTTGACGAGCGCCTCGAGTTCATAACCAGCGCGGAAGGTCGGCGACTGATCGAGGAACTGATGTAGCGGGAACCATAGGTACCCGCAAAGCCTGGTTGGCCACATGACGGCTCAGGTCGCAGGCCAATTCCTGCAGCGCGCAATGCAAATACCACCCCGCAGCCCATCAAGCGGGGAACGGCCCTTCGACTCTTCACCGCGGACGAAGATGCAGATGATCTTGCGGCCGCAGACGCGCTGCTGCTCAGCGGCGGGTTTGCCGCGTAGACGAAAGATCGCCGCGGAACCCTACGATCGCCGGACGCTCTGTGTCGTCATCTGGCTTACGTTGGGCGCTCCCCTAACCATTCCGGCGCCAGATTTCGAAATTCAGCAGAAGCGCAAATGCCACCCATATAGCCAGCGGCGCCAGGCACCAGGCCGCGCGAGGATCGAGCCGCCTGAACCAGACGATCGTCGCCAGGATAATCAACAGCTGCGGAAATATGTCCAGCAAGCCCGCAATCGGGCTGTGCAGTCCGAAGAACAACCAGGACCACAGCGCATTGAGCGCCAATTGCAGGAAGAAAAGCGTCAGTGCGGTGCTTCGCTCGCCAGGCTCCCGGCTGCGTTGAGCACGCGCCAAACAGCATACGCCATGAGGAAATAGAGGGAGGTCCAGACCGGAGCGAAAATCCAGTTCGGCGGATTGAAGGACGGCTGGATTAGACCCGCATACCAGGAGGCGATGTTGGGATATGTCGCCCACTGACCCAGAAGCGATGCCGCATCACGGGGATCAGCGCGATCGAGGCCCTGAGCCATAACGGCGTTGCTGGTGGGCTTAACCTTGCGTCCATGGTGCTGGCTTGTCCATGCATTTGAATTGCCAGCCAACACACCTGGCCAGGCTGCAACGATGTTTCCTTATCTACGCCGTAGAGGCGGCCTTGGATCAAAAATCCTGGCACCGCTTTTTAGAAAACAAGACGTGAATTGCCCGCAATTGTCCACTGCTCATGGGCTGACAACTCGACATGCCCAAACCCGTGAAACTGCTCAAGGCGACGCTGGACGAAGAAAGCGCAACGGACGCGGCACTGGCCCAACACAGAACAGGGCCCGTATTGCTGCTCGTGAAACAGAGCGCGACCACCGTCTCCTCTGACGCATTCCCGGTCGCGGTGACTGCCGATCGTCTAGATTTTTGCAACTTCGTTCATCTTCGGCCGTTACATGCTCGAAGCGATCACAAGCGGATCACGCCCATATGGGCTTCATGCGCAACCTCTGGGTAAAGGAAGGGGCGTTCGGGATTTTCCCAATTTCCTCGATAGAAGAGGGAATCGCCTTCCTGGCCGGCTGGCCTTTGCTCAATCGATCGGCATTCTTCTACATGGCGAGCAACGCCCTTCGATCGGCCGAAGCAGGCAGCATCACAGAGGAGGAGGCACGGTCCGTGCTTCGCGCCTTCTGTCAGGAAGCAGGCGTGCTGGTGGAGATAATGCCACCTCCCATTCTTCCTAAATCCTAAGTCGCGAAGGTGGATTGGACTTGCCTTTTGCAAGGGTGATGTCGTCACTCTGTCTCGCCTACAACAAGATGCTAGCCGACTGATCCGGCCTTGGTTGGAACGCTTTCGGGGCGTAGCTGGTGTGGATGCCGGACAAACGCTCAAAAGAAGCCCGTTCCGCTGCAAACCGATATGCGCCACGGCCAAAAAGTTCGTTGCTCATGTCTGGGATCGTGGCAATCGTCCTGATTGCTTTGGCATTCTGGATAGTCGACAGCTTTTACACGCTGCAACTTCTTCGCTACCCAGTCCTACTGGGGACAGCATTGATTGTCAGTTTTATGGGCGGAATGCTGATACGGAAGGTGCGAATGCGCCGACATCTGGCAGCATTCGACGACGAGTTTCAGCGCGGTCTCAAAGACAATGCGCCGGATTGAGGAGAGACGGCAGCGCGGAAATGGACGGTAGGCTTATCGCGTCTGCCAATTCTCAGGGATGTGGAGACGGGGTTTCTCTGGTGTCGCGCTGGGGATGTACGCGATCGTTGGCATCTCGCGCTTCCGCTTCCTCGTTCCACTTGCGGGTCCGCGTCTTGCCTTTGCCGGTCGCTTTTTCACTCCCCGGAATACGATCTGTTCGAGCCCGAGGCTTTCGTGTCCCGAATCCAAAACTGTCTTTGCGAGGCATGGTGGTATTCCTTGAGGGGCCGACCTGGACAGGAGCGTCCGCAGGCGACTACGAGGCGCAGGCTGCCAACCAACGCCTCGTCTGTGAGGGGCTCTAGTTCAGGGCCATGGCGGAGTTGCAGGAGATGGCCAATGCGGAGTTGGGCGTGTTACTGCCAAGCGGCGTGGCCCAGCCGGCCTTCTCGATGATCGATCGACGGTCATAGCTGTTGGCCGCTTTGAGGGCCGCCAGGACCTCGACCGAATTCGGTGCGCTCTTGGATTGTGCGACGCAATAGGGGGTCATGACGGCGACGACAGCATTGGTGGCGGAGTTTTCCGCCATTTTCGTAGCACTACCGCCAGTGACCCATCCACCTGCGGTGAAGCCGATGATTGCCAGCGCCAAAGCTCCTCCGGCCGCGCCGTAGCCGGCCGGCTTAATCCATTCCCGGGGTTGCATGATAGTGTCCGATCTTTGTCAGACGGGTGCACATGATTGCGCACGAGTGAGTCATTCTATCACATCCGCGCCGCGGGCGATAACTATTCCGCAGATCAGCCTCGGTGTGCGGGCGGTGGCGCTGCGTAGTCTCCGTCGGACTGCCAATGCCGAGAGGCGTCCGTCCAGATCTCGGCTTCGCCCGGATGGCATGACAGCAGACAAAGTCTGGGAGTCATCCTTTGGTTCGCCTCGTCTTCAATGATGGACATGATGTTCGGCATTGCCTTGGCAGGTGGCAGCGGCTTCCTGGAAGAAGCAGATGACGAGCAGTTGCTCGCCATCTGAGAATTCGAAAATTATGCACCTAGCTAGTTGGCGCCGCCAAGCTGCTTGGTCATCTTGCAGAAATTGTCATGCTCTTTGGCGATGGCTGCATCGCCGCATTCCTTTATCATTCCGGCGCGTTCGTCTTCCTTCATGGCCATCCATGCAGCCTTGAATTCGCTCTCCGACTTCATCGTCTTCATGCCGGTATCGGTGAAGAAGGGTGACATTTTCGCCGGATCATCAAGCGCCGAAGTTCCTTTGGTGGTGCCGGCGAAGCTTGCGCCGGTCATTATGGAAAGCGTCATTGCGCTCAGTAGAAGCATTTTGATCATTATATTTCTCCTTGTTCCGAGATCTCCAGAACAGCGATCCCTTTAAAGAACAAAAAATATTTGCAATCGTTCCAAAAAATATAGAATAATATTGCTCCTTGAAATTAATATTTGAAGCTTCTTTCGAAAATTAAACGAGGTGCTGCGACCCTCTGCAAAGGTCGCTTTGACCTGCAAGGGCAACGGATCCGGCTAGGATCTGCCAGCATCGGAGCAAAGGCGAGTGCGGTTCCGCAACTTCGTTGATGGTTGGATGCCGCGCATCGCTGACGTGGCTTTTGGCCAGACAAGCATTCCGGAACCTCCGTGATTGCCAGCCGTTCCCTCATGACAACACAAGGATGATTCACGATGGCAGATATCCCTAACGAGAACGCCGCCGCTGAGACGCCAGCAGACAATGTTCGGGAAATGCTGGAAAAGCAGATTGCCGCACTCCGGCGCGACATTACCAAGATCAACACGACGCTTGCCGAGCGCGCCGAGGAAGCCATGGAAGAAGCTAGCGGCTGGTACGATACAGCTGCCGAGAAGACATCACGCGCGGCTCAACAGGTGAAGTCACAAGCTCAGTCAGTTTCGCGAACTGTCAGGAAGAATCCCGGCACCGTCTCAAGTGCCATGTTCCTTGGTGCAACCGTTGGAGTGATGATCGGATTGGCGATCGGCTACCTGAATGACAAAGACCAGCGTTGGTTTTAGGCCGGTCGTCGAGGCTGACATGGGTGAATTGCAGCTTCAGCTATGCTGTTGAATCGAGAAAGTGCGGCCAGCCAGCGCTGGAAGAGAGCGTGTACCGCTTCGACTTGGTCAGATTGCGCCGTCACCGGAAGCGCGGAGCGCAAGTCCGCCATAGCAAGCATAGCCTAGAACAAACCATTTTACCCACCTTGGGCGGCATCTGTTTCCAATATGAATTTCCGGATCACTTCGAAGGCGCGAACCGGATCATCGATAAAGACGGGATGGCCACATCCGGGAAAGCGCTCGAAGCGAACCACGTCCGGATGAAGGCAGGCGGCGATCGCTGCACCAAATGAGATTGGCGTTATCGGATCCTTGTCGCCGGCAAGAACGAGTGTGGGACAAATGACATTGTTCAACGCCGAGCGAAAATCCATCGCGCCGTGTTCGTTATCCGGTCCATTGAAATGAACGCCAACTTCTTTCGCAACAACTGCCCGCTTTTTCCAATCGTCGTCACCGGTCGGGCGCCGGTTATAAAGCGGCAGACAGATCGTTGCATAACGTTCCCAGTTTTCGACTGTCGGGTCCTCCCAATAGGCCCGGGCTACGGTGCCGGCCTCAGGGCCACCAAATTGCGCGAACGTTTTGAAGACGACCGGAAAATCCATCCATGCAGCGGTATTGCAAAGAATGAGCTTGCCCGGGTGGCCAGGGTGACGTGTCGCATAGGACTGCGCGACGAAACCACCGAAGGACACGCCAAACACGATGGGCTTTACAATGCCCAGAACGTCGCAGAAGGATTTTACGTCATCGCCCCATTGGGCGAGGTTCCAGGTCTCGCTGTGGGATTGGGCGCTCCGGCCGCTGCCGCGCTGGTCGAGATAGACTACCTGCGCGATGTCCGCAAACGCTGAAAAGGCTGGCTTCAGCAGAGAGTGATCGAAGCCCGGTCCGCCATGAAGAAGGAGCAGGGTCGGTTTTGATTTCATCCTTGAGCCATCAGGCACCAAACCGGCTCCTTCTACATCGAAGAAAAGCTTGGTGCGGTTCACTTCAACAAACATCTCAGGTCCCCGAATGCCAAACACTGGCTCAGCAGTTTTTCATAATATGCAAAGTGCAAGAGCATGAATACGGCGACGCAGCAGTCCATTCCAACAGCAGCCTTGGACCGCCCGATTACCCACGTTGACCGAACAGGGCCCGGTGTGCGGCGAGGAACGTCGTCATATCGTTCGCTTTCTTCCCAGTAATCCTCTCAACTTCGATCGTGGTGCGGTTCTCTGCCCCGCTGGCTATGCCGTCGTCCATGTTTGCGAGTATGGCCGCATAGTCAGCGGGAAGGCCGGCGCCCGCATATCGGTCTGCGAGCTCGGGCACTGTAAGGCGGGCATGGCGAAGCGGTCGGCCTGCCAGTTGCGCGATAGCCATCGCAACTTCGTCATACGTGAGAGCCTCGGGGCCGGTCAGCACTGGCGCCGAACCCCATTCGAACTCAGGGTCAGTCAAGGCTTTTGCGGCCACGGCCGCAATGTCTTCGGCGTCGATGAAAGGGACGCGACCGTCTCCGGTCGCCGAATAGATCACGCCTTCTTGGACGATCGCATGAAGATGCTGGGTCACGAAGTTCTGCATGAACCAGCTCGGGCGCAGAACCGTCCACCGCGTTTTCTGGGTGGCAAGCCAAGCGTGAACTGCCCCCATCATCGGACCGCCCTCGGGCAGCGACGACGCAGACAGAAGGACAAAGCGCTCGATCCCGGTGTCTAACGCGTACTCCAGCGTCGGGCGCATATCCTTCAGGGGGTCGGTCGTGTCGGTTGGCACGACGAGATAGACAGCGGAAACGCCTTCAAAAGCGGCTTTGTGCGTACTGTGATCATGCCAATCGAAGCGGACGTCGTCTGGCGCGGCCGGTTTGCGTGACGCCGTGCGAAGATCCTTGCCCGCCGCGCGGATCAATTGCTGAAGCGCCCTTCCTGTCTTTCCTGTCGCGCCGGTGATGAGAATACGCTCAGGCATCGTGCATCTCCACGCCGACAAGAGAACCAACGGCGGGTGCCCCTCTTGTCGCCCGCAGGACAGCCAGCGGATTCCAATAGTCTTTGTAGTGAACGATCTGTCCATCCCGCACGCGGATGACCGATATGTAACGCTGTTCGTAAAGTTCGTCGGTCTCCACGCCACGACCGAAGCCGTCAAATTGGAGAACGACAATCTGCGGATCGCTTGTCGCGAGAAATTCGGGATCACCAATCCGGTCGAATGCAATCAGCTCAGCCAGCGCTTGAAGATGAGCATTCAGCG
Organism: Mesorhizobium sp. EU05-FHT14A09; assembly: GCF_058790995.1. Classification (NCBI taxonomy): domain Bacteria; kingdom Pseudomonadati; phylum Pseudomonadota; class Alphaproteobacteria; order Hyphomicrobiales; family Phyllobacteriaceae; genus Mesorhizobium; species Mesorhizobium sp. EU05-FHT14A09. The sequence goes on along the minus strand of NZ_JBYTDF010000011.1, from coordinate 24,897 downwards.
CCACGCGTCCCTGAAGACGTTCCGTCATCCCAGGTGGGGCGAAGGGGAACTCCATCACCCCATCCTCCGCGAACATGTCGAGGAAGGTGTGCGCGTCCGGCCGCAATCGCTCACCTAGCGCCTGGCGCAACATCTGAGAAAAGCTTTGCACACTGTCTTTCATCGTTTATGTCCTATTTCAATGGAACGGCACCGTTCCATTGAAATAGGGATGGCGCGGATGGAACGCAATCGTTCCGACGGAAATTCGGATATGAGGCGGCGGTTGAGCGGCGCGGCGGTGAAGCGTCCGACAGTTACCCATGCCCTGGCCCGCGCCTTCTTCGAGGAATGGGCGCGCACTGGCTACGCGCTGCTGAGCCTGGAACGAGTGGCCAAAAATGCTGGGGTTGGCAAAGCCGCACTCTACAGAAGATGGTCGTCTAAAGCCGAAATGGCCGCCGACCTTCTTTCGCAGGTCGGCCTGACACTTACCGATATCGAGGATATGGGGTCATTGGAGGCGGATCTGCGTGCTCTTCTTTTCGCCATCCGGCGCGTGCTGCGCCATCGGCTTGTTCGTCGTATCCTTGTGGATCTCCACGCCGAGATTGGTCGCCAACAAGCCTTGGAAGCGGCGATACGCCCATTTCAGCGAGCAAGGCGCAAGCGCGCCGAGCTCTTGATCGATCGTGGCATTGCCCGGGGAGAAATTCCCTGGACCATCGATCGGGAAACCGTTTCGGATTTGATTGCTGCGCCGCTTTACTGGCGTCTCATTGTGGTCCGAGGCCGCTCTGACCGCTCATATATCGAAAGGCTTGCACGCATGACGGCTGCGGCGATCAGGGCGTGGTAATGTCAGCCTGCCTGGCCTGTCGACGCTTGTTGAAATCAGCCTTCGTCTTTGATCTTGCGTGCTTCATGCTCGCCTTTGGCCTTGCCACAAATCGTTGAGTTAGATGAAGCGGATGCGAACCTTCCCCAGAAGAAGCGCAACGTCTGCATCTGGACCGGCTCGAGAAGGTCGTCGTCGCCCTGCGGGGAACCGGCAGGCCAGGGCATCGGTTTGCGCGCACATTGGTTGAACCCCGGTCAGATCGGCGCGATCGGCCAGTAGGTAGATCCATACCCATGCCGAAAATCTTAAAATTCGTGTCGGGTTGGGTTGTCCAATAAGCGAGCGCCAAATGCGAAAAACCGCCGCCTTTGGGGCGACGGCTTGGATGAATTTCGGTTACGGCTTAGCGAGAGACGCACTGCTGGCGCGGACCATTATTGGGCTGGAACGTATTGTCGGAAGCCCGATATGAACGGTACCGGTCATAGCAATACTGGATATGCGTGTTGCCGCTTCTGCGTGGCTGATTCTCTATTGCTCCGCCGATGATCGCACCGGCGATGAAGGCGGCAGCAGGGAACCACATGCCATTGTGCTCCCGATAGCCCCGACGGGGTTCGTAGTAGCCGCGATGGCCGTTGTAATATGCGCGGTTGCCGCGGCGTTCGAAATGGCCGTCGCGTCGTTCGAAGGAGCCTTCGCCTCGATCCATCCGCCTTTGGGCACCGCGGCGCCATTCGGGATCGAACTGAACCGTCTGGACGGGGTTGGAGGCTGCGTCTGGCCTGGGCGTCGGCAGCGGAGCGGCGGTCACCGGTGCTAATGTTGCGAGCCCGAGGGTCAAAGCCAATGTCGAGGCACAAATGCCCGCGAGAATCTTTTTCATGGGGAGTTCCTGAGAGGGAGGTTGGTTGGTCCCTCCATGGAAACCCAACGGTTGGATTGCCCTATCGTTCCGCAAATATGTCAGCCACCGCCATTCGCCCGGGCCTCATACGGCTTCATCACCTTGGTCCGAGTTACTCTTGCGGGGCGGCGCTCCGCGTGAATGTTTGAAGCTGTAACAAGGAGTGCTACCGCTACTGTCAAGTCCCGATAAGAAATCGGCTCAATTTAAGAAGGTGACGCCTCGGCGCAATCCAAGGCAGCGTTCATGGTGGCGGTATCCCAGGCAAATTCCACCATTCGACCCGAAGGTCCTCGGAGAAACGGATCACCTGGCACATCGGCATCGCGATCTCCGCTCCGGTCGATCGAGCAGAGGCGCACATATCAGCATGTCATTGCCGCAAGCATGAAATGCGGGATCTGTGGATGTCTCCCTGTCAAGGTCTCGACGAAAGCGTCCAGCCAGTTGCCGAAGGCTTCACGACCCCGCCATACACCGCGATAGGGCAGCGGATCCGGTTGTTAGAGTACGATATCCGGATGCAACGTGTCCAAGAGAGTGGTTCTGTCGGCCGCGCCACCTGAAGCCGAATACCGTCCTTCAGCGCCATAGAAGCGCATGAGTGATTGAAATACCGGGCTCTCTTGTGTGCGACGGGTCTCCGCAATTTCGACGGTCTTGGTCATGATAATCCTTGCGAGGCGCAAGCGGAGATCGGCATGACTTCCGTTCGCCTTCGGGGGCGCGTCGCCAATGCTGCCGGCGCGCCGGCAGCAGCGATCCTTTTTCGGACCGGCTTCTGTTTTCTGCTATTCAGCGCTGTCCTGCCAAGGTGCGGCGTAACGAATCCGTCCATTGCGCAATGAGGGGCACAAGCAGGTTGTTCCATTGCGTAGCTTCGTTCGGTGCGCTGTCAAATTCCACGAACCACTCTACGAATGCTTGTTTGCTCTCGACTACCGGCGTTACCCGCAAGGTGCCTTGATAATTTACAGGAGCCGGTGAGGCGGCTGCGTCCGCACCGGGGAAAGGAAATTCCTCAAGGCCAGCATAGGTGAATGATCGCTCGGTATCGGAATGGGACACGAGGCGCTGGCGGATCCATACATCACCGTAATGGAAACGCCGCACGGCACCGACCTTGTCGCCGCGCTTGTCGTCTTCGATGATGCTCTCGGTGACGCCTTCGATGTAGCGGGGGTAGTTGTTGAAGTCTCGAACCAAGCTCCAGACCTGCTCTGCGGTCTCATCCAGGACAATGCTGTAATAGGCCTTCGGAAGGAAGCCATCCTCATGGTTGGACTGGCGTTGAGATCGCCAGTCCATTTCAGAGAGAGATTTTCCTACGACAGGAGCGTAGTTGGTGATGAGGGTCATCCCGGTTCCTTTGATAAGTATGGCCATACGCAGCTTCGCAATCATCCTGCGAAACTGCCGGCCTCGTTCTCTGGTTACGGATATACGTCCAATTAAACCAATGGTTGAATTCCGGTATGGTTCCGCAATTCTGGTGCGAATTGTTGATGGGCGCAACGAGCCCCATTTCCGGTTCTGTCTTTGGCCGACTCCGTAAGCTGCTGCTAAACTTCAATTTGAGGCCTGATGATCGGTGCCGGTGGCTTCGATCAGACGCCCGATCGTATGCAGTAAGACAGATCGCCGAGCGCTTTTTCGCCGTTTCCAGGGTGTCGAGAGGCCGTCATTGAATTTGTGATCACGGTTCTTTTTTGGCAGTGGACTGGCCCAGCCGCTGGGCTTGAGAGCTCACGGAGGCTCGGACTTTAAGGCAAATGACCCATGAAATCATAACGGTATCGATCGAGATCACCGCGTTTCGCGCCGCATGCTTCCCCAACGTCAACTTGTTATTGTGCAGTGCAACAACGATGTTGCAGCGACGGCATGGTGCCCGGTTTCCGCCACTCCCGGCGGCCCAGGATTTCAATTTGCGAAAAGTTTCAGACACGATCACCCGGTTCGCCGCCATGCGCGGGGGGCAGGTTTTTTCACAAGGTCCCGATCGTTTATCCGATCTGGCCGATTTTGGAGCCAATCCTGGTGCCCTGCGGGCACGTTTCTTTGCTCCTGAGAACCTGCCGATTGGCGCTCCGCTTGTCGTTGTCTTGCATGGCTGTAGCCAATCAGCAGCAGGCTACGATCATGGTTCGGGTTGGTCGCGCCTCGCGGCGGAGGAGGGATTTGCGGTGTTGTTTCCTGAACAGCAGCGCGCCAATAATCCCCATCTCTGCTTCAACTGGTTCGTGCCGGACGATGTCACCCGGGACCGAGGCGAGGTGTTTTCCATCTGCCAGATGATTGAAGCTATCGTGATGAAGCATGGCCTGGACCGCAGCCGCATTTTCATCACGGGGCTGTCAGCTGGCGGCGCGATGGCAAACGCCATGCTCGCGACATATCCCGAGCTGTTTGCTGGTGGAGCGATCATCGCCGGACTCCCCTATGGCAGCGCGTCAACGATTCCTGAAGCCTTCGACCGCATGCGCGGCTATGGCGGCCCCTCGGCGTCTGAGCTGCAGCAGCGATTGGTGGGAGCGTCGCGTCATCAAGGAGCTTGGCCAAGGATTTCCGTCTGGCATGGCGCTGCCGACAACACGGTGGCACCCTCCAATACCAATTCAATAGTCGCGCAATGGCAGGGGGTGCATGGGGTGAATGCCGGCCCCAGCCGAGCGGAAACGGTTGATGGCCATATTCGCCATGTCTGGTGTGACAGCACTGGCAATGAGCTTATGGAAAAATACACGGTCGCTGCGATGGGACATGGCACCCCCTTGAAAACCGGAGGAACTGATGGGCTTGGAAATACCGCGCCGTTCATGCTTGAGGTTGGAATATCATCGACACGGCGTATTGCAGACTTCTGGGGGCTCACAAATGGTCACGCCACAAAGTATGGCAAGCTTGAAACCGGCTCGGTTCGCTCTGATGGAGCGAAGGCATTGTGCACCTATTCTGCGTCGGAAAGCGCAAGAGCAGTTCGTACGGATAAGGAAGATCGGCCTCGAGATCGTTCTCGCAGACGTGAGACGGACATCGGCAAAACGATCGAAGATGCGCTTCGTGCTGCCGGCCTGATGCGTTAAGTGAAGCGCTCGGCAAACGATGGGCCCCACTGATGCGGAGCGAGGCCCATCTGTTTTTTGGTCAGACCCGATTGATGCCGCGAGCCTTGTCGCGACCGATCTCATCGTTGGAGTAGGCCTTGGCATCCTCATCGAAACCGGTCCAGCCGGCCGTTTGGTACTCGCCCCGTCGTCCTTCCAGATCAACCGAACTGGCCTGTTGCAGGATCCTTTCGGCCTGCGGCGCCAGTTGATCGGCGACCTTTGCGGTGACCACTGTGCCGCCACGGCGCACGCCTTCAGCATACACATGTGCATCGTTCTCGGGAACGCCGGAGTCGGTCAGGGCGCCGACGATGCCGCCAGCTGCACCGCCAACTGCGGCCCCGCCAACTGCACCGACCGCGGTTGCAGCCAGCCACCCCGCGGCGACAACGGGGCCGAGCCCTGGAATAGCCACCAGGCCGAGGCCGGTGAGCAATCCCCCGGCGCCGCCGATGGCGGCACCCAGTCCGGCACCGCCAGCAGCGCCCTCGGCCGCGTTCGAGTCACCATCCCCGTGGCGATTGCCGGAGTTGCCTGCGACGATGCTGATGTCGGATTCTGGAATTCCGCTGGCTTCCAGTTCGCGCACGGCGTCGGAAGCGTCGTCGTAATTGTCAAAAAGGCCGGTTACCGTTTTCATGATGCTGTTCTCCTGAATCTATTCGGTTACTGGGTGCCGGCAACGACGTTGCCTTTGTAGTCCAGCGCGACGCTGGCATTTTTGCCACCCTTGGTGGCTTGCCCACGCCAGATACCCTGGTCGTCCTTGGTCAGTTTCGAGACATCCGAGTAGCCGGCGTCCTGAATGCGACCCTTCGCCTGGTCCTCGGTAAAGCTGTTTGCACCCGGCAGGGGTGGGGTGGGGTCGGGCGTTTCGCCGACCGTGATCCTGGGTCCCTTCGTCCCGGCCGTATCCGTCGCCGCGATCTTCTCGATCATCTCCTGATGCATCTTGAGCGTTGGCGCCGTCTGCTGAGCAAATGTCTTCAGCTCAGCATTGTCGCCGTGCTTGGCGTAGCTTTCGAACAGCTCCACCGCATCAGCATGGGCTCTTCGCTGCAGTTCGACGTAAGGTCCGTCGACGGGATCGGCGCCCTTCTGCAACGCGTCGACGTCGGCCTTTCCCTTAGCATCGAGTTCCTTCGGAACTGTCAGCTTCTGGGCCTCGGCAATCGTCGCGAGCTTGGCGTTGGCTGCACCATGGTCGGCGATCATCTTCTGGGCGAAGGCCTTGACGTTCCCGTCCGACGCTTTGCTTTCGGCGATTTTGCTCGACTCCACTTCGAACATGCCGCCGGCAGCGGCCTTGTTGACGAATTCCTGTGCGCTGTCGGCGGCCAGTGCGTGCATGGAAAAAGCCATGGCTGTAGCTGTGGCCAGTGAGGCCACCAATAGGCGTGGTTTCATGGAGAAAGTCCTTTTTCTGAGCACTTATGTGCTGCGGACCAAACCTTCAGATCCTGTGTTTGTTCCGAGAATCTGCGGCCAGCCAATCATCTCCAAAACTCGGCCTCCGCGATGCACGATTGTGCCACGCCTCTAATGCGGCTGCCGGTCGGCTTTTGAGCGTCAACCTTCGTCTTTGATTTTGCGAGCCTCCTGTTCGCCCTTTTCCTTGCCATGCTCTCTTGCCAGATCCTTGGCCTGTTGAGGGGAGACGTCGGTTTGCTCCGCAATCCGCACCGCCTCCTTGTCGGAAATGCGATAATCTTTCGATTTGCTGTTCGCCATGAAGGGATCTCCATCGAGAGCGTTTTGCTATGTTAACAGCAACGCTTCATGCTGCATGCCGTTCCGCCGGATGCAGACGCGCGAAATGCACGGTGGCTTAGAGTTAGAAAAAGGGAACGTTCGAGACTGGCATTCGTTGGCTTGGAGCCTCACCAGGATGCCGTCATGAACAGCAGCGACCACACACCACCCCTTTCAGCCGAGGTGCGCGCCGCCATTCAGGCATTCTTGAATGCTTGCCAGGAGGAAGCCACCCCCTTCGCTTCTGTCGAAGCGATAGGGGCGGTACGGCGCGTTTTTCCAGGTCTTGATATTTCAGATGCCGATCTCATGGACGCAATCACCAGCGAGGCATCAGCGGCGGGTTTCGATGTCGAGACGATCGGACGCGATACGACGCACCAGTAAAGTGGTGGCCGCCCTTTATTGGACACACGCTGCACGATGCCTGCTCCACACGATGCGTTCTGAAAAAACAGATCGGGCTTGCATCGACAACGAACCAGTCGGGCGCGCGAGAGGCCGGGTCCCGGAAGAAGTTTGGCTGCTGCGTGCAGGCGGTCGAGAAACGACCGGGGATTTGAATGAAGCTGATCATCCATCATCGTACGACTTATCGCTATGCACGGCAGGTGGAGTTCCTGCCGCATCGCATGATCTTGAGGCCGCGCGGCAACCATCAAGTCAGGGTGTTGTCCAGTTCCATTGTCTGCTCGCCCGTGCCCGAGTTCGACTGGAGCGAGGATGTCTTCGGCAATCTCATCGCCGCCGGCACCTTCGGAGAACCCGCCACTCAACTGTCTATCGCGAGCGAACTCACGATCGAGCAGACGGCAGCGGCTTGGCCCGTGTTTAAAATCGCGCCCGAGGCGCATTCCTTCCCGTTTATCTATTCCGGCGACGATATGGTGGATTTGGCAATGCTTCGCGGTCCGCAACACGCGGATCCGGAGGGGAAGACTGGCAAGTGGGCGAAAGCTTTTGTTCGAGGAGAGACAACCGATACCCTTTCGCTCCTAAAGGATATCAACGCCGGTATCCTGGACTCCGTGGCGTATCGCATTCGTGATGAAGAGGGCACGCAGACGCCGCTTGAAACGCTGGCGCTGGGAAGTGGCTCCTGCCGCGACATCGCAGCCCTCTTCATCGAAGCGGTGCGATACCTCGGCTTTGGCGCCCGCGCCGTCTCAGGCTATCTCGTGGACCCGGAACAACGCGCCGAAGATCCCGGATCGACGCACGCATGGGTTGAGGTCTATCTCCCCGGCGCCGGATGGATCGCCTTCGATCCGACGCACCGCAGGCTCGGTAGCGCAAGCCTTGTTCCGGTAGCTGTCGCCCGCACCAATCGCCAGATCATGCCCATCGTCGGCGGCTATGCCGGTGCGCCCGGTGATTTCATCGGCATGGACGTCACCGTCCGCGTCACGCCGGCATCGTAGCGGCGTCGTCGCAGCAACCTGGTGGCAGACGTAGGCCCGCCAGCTTGCGGCTGGCAGCCTCACTCATAGTCCGGTCGCGGTCAGAGTGAGACGCACCCTGGCGCGGGCCGTTGTTGGGCTGGAAGGTGTTGTCAAAAGCGCGATAGGGCCGGTAGCGACCGGAGCAATCGCACATGGATATTGCCGCTTGAGCGCGACTCATTGTTAAGCGGCTCCGCCGACGATCGCGCCGGCTATGAACGCGGCAGCCGAAACCATACGCCATTGTGCTCCCGTTAGCCCCGGCGCGGTTCGTGACAGCCGCGATAGCCACTATAATACGCGCGGTTGCCGCGGTGCTCGAAGCGCCCTTCGCGCTCCATCCGTCTTTCGCTGCGATGGCCGCGGCGCCAATCAGGGCCGAACTGCACGGTCTGGATCTGAGCGGAAGCCGCGCCCCGCCGGGGTGCAAATACGGAAGCAGCGGCGGCCGGTGCTAAAGTGGCGAGCCCGAAGCTCAGCGCCATTGTTGAGGAATAAATGCCTGTTAGGAATCTTTTTCATGGGGGTTCTTGTAGAGGGCGGTTGGTTGTGTCCCTTCATCAAACGCGACGAGTAGTCCCACCTGTCGCTCAAACTTTCTCGCTCTCTTCGCCGGCCACCTGCTCGCGCCGGCGTCGCGTCGCGCTTCGCCGCAGTTTCCCGTCGGCGTTTGAGCCGCGCCGCACTTTTGGATGACCGCACGACCAATCTTCCGGAACGAAAGGGATATCGCGACATTGAGGTTCCGTACCGACACGGCTTTTCCGGAAAGGGATCACAATGGCTAAGAGTGGAACATCATCGGGTAAAGCCGCGACCATTCACGATCAAAAGCTTCTTCGAGGAGAAGGCGGCGAGCTCCACCAAATTGCCGAAGGTGACGCGCCGACGCTGACGACGGCGCAAGGCGCACCTGTCTCGGACGATCACAACACGCTGAAGGTCGGCGCGCGGGGCCCTTCCCTGATCGAAGACTTTCATTTCCGGGAGAAAATCTTCCATTTTGACCATGAACGCATTCCTGAGCGTGTTGTCCATGCCCGCGGCTACGGTGCGCACGGCTACTTCGAGACCTACGATTCACTCGCCAAATACACCAAGGCGGACATCTTCCAGCGTGCCGGTGAAAAGACGCCGGCCTTTGTGCGTTTCTCGACGGTCGCCGGTTCCAAGGGGTCGTTCGATCTTGCTCGCGACGTGCGCGGCTTCGCCGTCAAGCTCTACACAAAGGAAGGCAACTGGGACATCGTCGGGAACAACATCCCGGTCTTCTTTATTCAGGATGCCATCCGGTTCCCTGATCTCGTTCACGCCGTGAAGGAGGAGCCGGACCGTGCCTTTCCGCAGGCCCAATCCGCCCACGACAATTTCTGGGATTTCATATCGCTGACGCCCGAGTCGATGCACATGATCATGTGGATCATGTCCGATCGCGCGATCCCGAGATCGTTCCGCTTCATGGAAGGTTTTGGCGTTCACACGTTCCGGTTCGTGAACGCCAAGGATGAGTCGACCTTCGTCAAGTTCCACTGGAAGCCGAAGTTCGGATTGCAATCGGTGGTGTGGAACGAAGCGGTCAAGATCAACGGCGCGGATCCGGATTTCCATCGCCGGGATCTGTGGCAGGCGATCCAATCCGGCAATTTCCCGGAATGGGAGTTGCGTGTTCAGCTGTTCGATCAGGCGTTTGCCGACAGCTTTGACTTCGACATCCTCGACGCCACCAAGATCATTCCGGAAGAAATCCTGGAGCCGATCCCGGTTGGGCGCCTCGTTCTCGACCGCATGCCTGATAACTTCTTTGCTGAGACCGAACAGGTTGCGTTCATGACGCAGAATGTGCCCCCGGGCGTCGACTTTTCCAATGATCCTCTCCTGCAGGGCCGGAACTTTTCTTATCTCGATACCCAGCTGAAGCGGCTGGGCGGCCCAAACTTCACGCACATCCCGATCAATGCTCCGAAATGCCCTTTCCATCATTTCCAGCAGGACGGCCACATGGCGATGCGCAACCCGGTGGGCCGCGTGAACTATGAGCCAAACTCATTTGACCAGGGACCGCGCGAGTCGCCTCAGCGCGGCTTCCGCTCCTTTGCGGATGGTGAGGACGGGCAAAAGGTTCGATTGCGGGCCGAGAGTTTTGCCGATCACTACAGCCAGGCGCGGCAATTCTTCCACAGCCAGACCCCAACCGAGCAGCGGCATATCGCCATGGCGTTGACGTTCGAACTTTCAAAGGTCGAGACGCCGATCATCCGCGAACGCATGGTCTCGCATCTGTTGAACATTGACGAGGGCCTCGCCGATACGGTCGGCGACAAGCTTGGCCTCAAGGAAATGCCCAAGGCCGCCGATGCTGCCGTCGCCACGCGCAAGGATTTACAACCGTCGCCGGCGCTCAGCATCATTGAAAACGGCCCAGACAGCTTTGCCGGCCGCAAGGTCGGCATTCTCATAAGCCCCGGCGTTGACGCAGATCTTCTCAAAAGCTTGCAAGGCGCCATCGAGAAGGAAGGTGCCGTCATGGAGATCGTTTCGCCCAAGGTTGGCGGGGTCGAAGCGGCCGACGGCAGTTGGATCGAAGGCCGCCACATGGTTGACGGCGGGCCTTCGGTGCTGTTCGACGCAGTCGCGCTGCTGCTGACGGAAGAGGGTGCCAAGCGCCTGGCCGGCGAAGCCGCCGCGCGCGACTTCGTGGCCGATGCGTTCGCCCACTGCAAGTTCATCGGATACGCTCCCGGCGCCATTCCGCTGTTGCAGAAAGCTGGCGTGGATCCAGATGCGGATGAAGGCCTCATCGTCCTGGATGGCAACAAGGCGATCGCCTCATACATCGAATCGTGCCGCAATCTCCGGCTCTGGGCCAGGGAAGGTGCTGTAAAATCGTAGTTTAGAGACGCCGGAGAAACAGCATGGCAATTGTTGCACCATGATCGACCGGCCAACCGCATTCGGGAATGAGAACATTTTCCGCTTTGCTTTGCGGCGACGGCGACGAGTGTATCAGTGTGCACATGGCACGAGACCACATCGAGGCAGGCGATGCCTTTCTTGCCAGGGCTCGAACGCTTCTGCTGCAAAGCATGAGCCTCAGCCTCGCTACGAATGAGTATGACGCGCAAAGCATCGGCGATTTCGACGAATTCTCTGTCACGGCGGCCAAGGGAGAGGCTGTCTTCGTCTTCGGGTGTCATGACGACGAGGGACGTCGTCAGCTCCCTCCATCCAGACACCCGAGTCTCGATGCCGCACGCGCGCCAGCTGTGCGATGTGCGATCGACCTCCTGGCGAATCTTGAGTCAGGTAATGTTGCGTTGAGGGGATGGGTGGGGCGTTTGTTAAGTGAAACCGGGGAGTTGCATTGGGTCATCTACATTCAGGAAGCGTAGGCCGCCCAAAGGGCGTCGCGGTTCCCAGCCAATGGCGAGATTGCGTTTCCTGATTGAACAAGGCGATCAATTTTGCGGCTTCGCGTGAGTTATCCACGCTGCAAGGTTTCGCAACTTTCGTGCTTTGTGTGAAATGGCCTGCTGGCGGAACCTGTCTTCGACGAACCGGCATAGCGTGTCGACCTGAACGGAGGTGTAGCCGCGCGATTGGCGGGTAAGGCAATTGTTGGGACCAGGCCAGCTGCGCCACGATTGTCGTGATGGGAGTTACGCACCGACCGGGGGACAACTGTTCCTTCGTGAGCAACTGGGCGGTACTCTCGAACTGCCCAGGATTGATCGTGCCGCCCGCAAGCGGCTCTGTCTCAATGCCCCGTCCTGCAGGCACGATGGTCAATTGTCGATGGGTTGTGACGCCTATGGAAGCCAAAGTCATCGTGCAAGCGGAGCCTGACGAGCAGCGTGGGATCTGTGCTCCCGCTTCCAGAAGGTCTACCCGACTTGGCTGCACAACCGCGCCGAGTTTGGTTTCGTGACATTTTCAAGTGTGGGACAGCAATTCTCGAAAGGAGGCCATTACGGCCTCATGGTGGTAGGGCTTTGGGTGGAACACAATACCTTCGGGCAAATCAGTAATTTCGACCGTCCTGTTTCCGGAGGTTACGACGATCTTGACCGGGGGCCAGCGATCATGCACTGCCGCCGCGAGCCTAAGCCCATCCATGCTGCCCGGCATGTCTATGTCGGTGAACAAGATCCTGATCGATGGTTCTGTTTCCAGCAACCTGATTGCGCCTTCGGCATTTGATGCTTCGAAAACCCTGTAGCCCTCTTCGAGAAGCTGATCCGCGATGTCCATGCGAATGAGGAATTCGTCCTCCACTACCAGTACGGAGACTTGGCCTTTCATAAACACTTTCCACCCGGCGATCTGTTCCACGCCGCCAGTGGGACTTGAGAAGCAGGACGCCGGACGGGCTGCGGCACCAAGCTAACCACGACAAATCTATTAAGTTCCATTATGGTCTCGTCGATCTCGTTCGCAGCGACCGGGATGCGTCCGGCCGGTTGCCTAGAGCATCAGGCTCTAGGAGGACTATGTCGGTTCTTTCCCGCAACAATGTCCAGATCCGTGGCAACGGCTCGCGCGCGATGGTTTTTGCTCATGGTTTTGGCTGCGATCAGAACATGTGGCGGTTTGTTGCTCCTCAGTTCGAGAGCAATTTCCGCACCGTGCTCTTCGATCATGTCGGTGCCGGAAAGTCCGACCTCAGCGCGTACGATCCGGCCAAATATGCTTCCCTCAACGGGTATGCCGACGACGTTGTCGAGCTGGGGCGGGCGTTGGAACTATCGGGTGCCGTCTTTGTCGGCCACTCGGTCAGCGCGATGATCGGCGCGCTCGCCTCGATCAAGGCTCCGCGTCTGTTCGAGGCCTTGGTCTTGGTCGGACCATCGCCGCGCTATATCGATGAGGGAGAGTATCGGGGTGGCTTCAGCGCACAGCAAATCCAGGAATTGCTGGCCTCGCTCGACGACAACCACATGGGCTGGTCGGCAGCGATGGCACCGTTGATCATGGCCAATCCCGGCCGTCCCGAACTTGCTGAGGAACTCACCAACAGCTTTTGTCGCACCGATCCCGAAATAGCCAAGCAGTTTGCACGCGTCACGTTCATGTCGGATAACCGAGATGACTTGAGGAAAGTGAGCGTAAGAACGTTGGTCCTGCAGTGCAAGGACGACATCATCGCAGCCGAACAGGTGGGCCGATATGTTGAGCGACAGCTCCAACGCAGCAGGCTCGTCATTCTTGACGCGACCGGTCACTGCCCCAACCTGAGTGCGCCGCAGCAGGTCGTGTCGGCCATTCGCGCGTTCGTCTAGTGTTGGGAGTGGGTGGTGGAAGAGGACTTTGAGGATCTCTACGAAAACGCACCTTGCGGATATATTTCCCTCGGCACGGATAGCCGTATCCTTAAATCGAACCGCACTTTCTCGATGTGGACGGGGTATGAGCGGGAGGTGCTGCTGGGAAAGAGATTGCCCGACCTGCTGAATGTAGCCGGGGCGATCTTTTATGAAACCCATTTCGCGCCCTTGTTGCGCATGCAAGGCTTCTTCAGCGAAGTGGCGCTCGACCTTCTCACGGCTGAGGGCAACAAATTCTCGGTGTTGGTCAACGCGCAGGAGCGCCGCGACGAGCGGGGCGAACTCCTATTCACGCGACTGACGGTTTTCCCGGCGACAGAGCGGCGTCGCTATGAACGCGGTTTGGTGGAGGCAAGGCTCGAAGCCGAGCAGGATCTCAAGGATGAACGAGCAGCGTCAGAGCTCCGCGAGCAGTTCGTTGCCGTGCTTGGCCATGATTTGCGCAATCCACTGGCCGGCATCGATGCAGGGCTGCGGCTGCTGCATCGCGCCGACGGCGACGCACGCACGCATGCCATTCTTGAACAGATGCGGCGCAGTGTGGCCCGCATGCATGAGTTGATTAACAATGTTCTCGATTTGACGCGCAGCCGGCTGGGGGGTGGTCTCGCGCTGAGGGTTGATCCCAACACCGCGCTGGCGCCTGTCTTGATGCAAGTCATCGAGGAAATTCGCGTCGTGAGCCCGGATCGCACGTTCGTGCTGAACCTGGACATCAAAGAGCCGATAGACTGCGATCACAACCGGATCGGCCAACTTCTCTCAAACCTGTTGGGAAATGCCATTACACATGGGGCAGAAGACCAGCCGGTTTATATCGAGGGCAGGACGCGAGATGGAGAGTTTTCGCTTGCGGTCGCCAACGCCGGAAAGCCCATACCTGCGGACACAATGACGCAATTGTTTCAACCGTTTTACCGTGCCGAAGGCCGTTCCACCTCGCAGGGTCTGGGGTTGGGCCTTTACATTGCCTCTCAGATAGCCAAGGCCCATGGGGGGACACTGTCGGTATCCTCGAACAATCTGCGAACCACCTTTGCGTTGTCGATGCCGACACGCCGGGCAGTTTCAGAAGACGAAGCCGCATCTTGACGCTGCTACCGACCGAGATGGAGATCTGTCTTAAACGTCGTGACGAGCGAACCACACGCATTGGGGCGCCACGGCCAATGCGCAGTCGGGTAGCGTGGGAACTGGCAGCCATTGAGCCGGAAAATTTCAATCCTATAGCGAGTCTTTGTGGCGATGGCGGTCGCCTTCTGCTCTAGCGCAAATTCGTCCGAAGCAGGCAGCTGCGGGAAAATAAGAAAGCCGCCTCAGGCGGCTTTCTTCGAGGCTTAAGCCGACAATTTAGCTGCATCAAGTCTTTTTGTAAGCGCCGGGCTGTCTGCCTGTCTGTAGCGCTTGCGCGTCCTTCGACCGCTCAGCAATCGCGGGTCCCGCCCCGGACGTCTTTTCCGTGGCAGGGTTGAGGGCTGCTTTCACGCCGAGGCGGCCACTCCCTTCGGGGGAGTCTGATTGAACCGACGGTTGCGCTGGCTCTGGGGAAAACGCCGGATCATCGAAGGGCGGAAATTCCTCCCGGGGCCGGCGATCGACTTCAGAGGGTTGTGTTACGTCTGGATGTTGAGAAAGTTCACCCTCCTCGTCGATCTCGTGCTCTGCCTGCAGCCAGTGGTCTTGATGATTCCCATCCAGTTGGCCGTCTTGCTGCCATAACTGGTGAGCTCGGTCGCGAATGCGATCCTCTCGGGAAGAGCGGGAAACTTCTGTCGATACTGCA
The DNA here is from genome assembly GCF_058790995.1 of Mesorhizobium sp. EU05-FHT14A09. Classification (NCBI taxonomy): domain Bacteria; kingdom Pseudomonadati; phylum Pseudomonadota; class Alphaproteobacteria; order Hyphomicrobiales; family Phyllobacteriaceae; genus Mesorhizobium; species Mesorhizobium sp. EU05-FHT14A09. The sequence goes on along the minus strand of NZ_JBYTDF010000011.1, from coordinate 9,762 downwards.
TCCGACAGACTGCTATGATCGGCGGCGGCGAGAGTTTCGCCCGCAGCATCTCGGTGAGTTTCTGAGTGATCATCGGCAGGCAGATATCCCGCCGGACGGTTTTCTGGTGGGCCATTCCACGTCGGCCTCTGCTCCGCTGTTTCTGGTGCACCCTTGATCGGCATTGACATGATTTTCTCCTCTCGTATCGGGACTAAGCCAACCTTCAAACTGGCCGTCTGTTCCGAAAAATTCGGACCTTGCAGCATGAAGCTGCGGAGGAGCAGCCGCAGGCTATATCGGCCAGGAAGAGAAGCGGAGGGGGGCGCAACGTTCTACGATTTCGGATCCTGCGTGGGGGGCAAGGTGGCAGCCCGCCAAATCCGCCTTGATTTTGTGCTGGATGGTGTCGACGGGCTTGATGCCGAGACGGAACCACGCGGCGTATCCGAGCTTCCACAGCTTAGTTTGGAAAGCCTGACGCAGGCGTCAGAGCCACGAGAGGCAATTGGTGTCTTAGTGATGTAAGTATCAAGTTCTGCGACTTGATGCCAGGATGCGGGCCTCGCTGGCAGCACGTTCGAATGACTGTCGGGCTTGGGCTGGCGTAGCTTGATTTAGTTTTAGCGCCTCAAGCACATCGATTGCCTGCTGCCAGGCAGCCATTCGCGTGGCCGGCCACTTCTCGCTCTTCAGACAATGCTCCGCCTCGAAAACAGAGTTTACATTTCGCGTTCGTCCCGGTTTTCCGAAATAGATAAGAACCGGCCTGTCAAAAAGAAGCGGCTGCATCATGTCGCAACGCCGCGGCCTGGCCGGCGTTCCGAATTTTACATGTGTTGCTGGGTTTTGGATTGAGGCCTATCCCGCAACCTGTGCGTTGCGAATGGACTGAGTAGCCTGGGGCGTGGGTTGATTTTTGGAACGTCGCCGGCGCAGCACGACATCAAACGGCAGACGAAAGTGCTGACTTGCCCCCGCGCAACGAGCGATTGCTATCAAGACTGTTTCGGTAACATCTGTTGACGCTATCTTGCTCCGCAAGGCGGTTTCCAGATTCTCTATGATGCACTGGTGAAGGATAGCGGCGAATGCGAATTGCCCAATCCGCTGGCCCTTGAAACTCCCGTGGACAGCTTGCCACCCGAGAATCCGATCACCTCAGTGAGCTCGCCTGGCGTCTGTTTGGTCACCTGCCTCAGGACTGGGCGCCAGTGCAAGCAATCACTGGCTATGTGAACAACCGGCTGTCATTCGGTTATGGCTATGCCCGCGCGAGCCGCACCGCGGCGCAGACCCACGACGAACGCGTCGGTGTCTGGGATCTTGGCCCCAGCGTCGCGGTTGCCGGCGACGATTAGAGGTCCCTGATAGCTGTCTTCGATCTTCGGAATGCCTTCGGGTAACGCGCCTTCCTTCAGCGCTGGTGATATACTCCACGCGTTCGTCGACCGACAGGAGTGGAGTTAAGGTCGTTCCAACCATCTCGCTCCGTGCCAAAATCCTATCGACCCCGTTGATTGCTAGGGTGAAAGGGGCGCCCGCAAAAGACTTGATCGCCCAGGCGAAACAGCGCTCCGCCGAGGTCCACGATGGCGAACTGGATGAAGATCTCTGAACGGCGCGAGGCTCGCATCTATCCGGTCAGTCGTTGCCATTGTATCTTGCCAACCGGCGCGATCGGCGATCCATCGGCTGATGTCGGATAAATGCCATCCCGTATGTTATGGTCGGTCCGGCCCGTCAAATCCGCCTGATATTTCGCGCGCAGCAAGTAAATTGTCATTGAAAATCTCAGCCCGGCCACATGTCCTGCTGTTTGGTCTGCCAAAAGCGGTCATTCGGTTGCGGCAGAATTGGCGGGACCCACCCGCGCTTCAGTACAAATATACGCCTAGTTTTCTGCTTTCCGAAACTAGAAGTTGACAGCTCGACAGGACTATTCTAAATGATCCCTATCGATATTTGCTTGCTGAGCTTTGGTTGTTGCGCGGTTGTCATCGCGCCCTGAACGAACCTTTTCTTTCAAAAATCGCTATCACCATCTGCAGCGTTTCGGCGTTGTGGTTCCCGTATTGCTATGAAAGGGTTTTTTATGACCACTGGCACAGTTAAATGGTTTAATTCCACCAAGGGCTTTGGCTTTATTCAACCGGACAATGGCGGCGCCGACGCATTCGTTCACATATCGGCTGTCGAGCGCGCCGGTATGCGCGAACTGGTTGAAGGTCAGAAGATCGGCTTCGAATTGGAGCGCGACAGTAAGTCGGGTAAAATGTCTGCCTGCAAACTGCAGGCAGCCTAATCATCCGGTATCTGCTTTCCGTTGACCACGGATGTACTGGCACTGTCGAAAGCATGATATCAATCAAGGTCAGGCAGATTGCCTGGCCTTTTTTATTGCCGCGGTATCTAACCGCCTCCCATCCAGGAAGGATCATTGGTCCAAAGATACAGCAAATCGCGCCAGAAGGCGGAGATTGTCTTTAGCCATGCTCGATCGCAATTTTTCGCTCGCAACGATGAGTTGAACTTCTTTGCTCTGTCCCGACAGGAAAAGACGCTGCGGCTTCGAGAAATACGCCCTAAGTGCCCTCTACCCCCGCGGCATTTGGCGATTGCTGAAGCAAAGTTCACGCAAACCTGAGTGAACGATGATGAAGGCAGCCACATGGAGGAATCCCAATGGCAGAACATATGAGTGAAATTCACGCCATCAACACAGCCTGGCAGATCGCAATTCAGGAAATCCTGCGTATGGTCATCCGCGACATGTATCATTCCGGCGGAGAAGCTACCTTCACGCGACACATCAAACGCATTGAGGAGGCGGCGGTCGACAGCATCTACTGCGATCTAAGATTGCGCGGCACGGACGAATGGACGGAGGTGCTCGTGAAAGAAAAGGCGAGCAATTTCGTTACAACCTTACTCACATCATTCACGTTTGACCGGGCTTAATGCGGAGGCCAGCCATCTAATCGCATGGTCGAAGGGCTCCGGCCAACCAGCGTAGTCCGGCCTCCTGCATTGGATAACAATAACCGTCAGTCCCTGTGCTACGAGCGGCCCAAGGGGTTACAACCGCCAACCTTGATGGCTGCCTTTTCTCATCTGGACCCCCAGAGCCGGCGTCCGGCGTTCGGGCTCTGGTTTTGCTTGGTGTCCACGCGAACTGCAACGTGCGCTGCTTGCGTACAACCTGCCGTTCGAACAACGTCTCCCGCAAGTTGACTAACATAAACCCATGCATGTGCGAGTGCCGCCGCAAGTGGTGCGACACGGTGGCCTTAGTCCGTCGGTTGATTCTCGGCAGGCCAGTGTCGGAATTCTTGTCAGTTCCTCCCAACCTCGTTGAAAGGGGAATTGTCACGTTGCATGCCATCGCGCGCGGGGGCGTGTCGTACGCGCGCCTATAGGCGTGGGGGGCGTTCACTTACGCGCCGGCAAGCAACTCGCGAAACGAAGTTACTACTGCGTGGTGACTGTGGGGTTTGGGGTGGACAATTACACCCCCACGGGGGCGAGACCGCAACGTATCTGATACGGTTTCTGGCGCCCAATGCCAGAGGTTTGTCGCCAATGTCATCAACATTGGCGCGGATTCAGAACGGGTCCTTTGGCCTGCTCAAGTCGAAGTAGCCATGTTCCTCGGATCCGTGCCCCAAACAGCTAACACGCCAAAATTCACCAGCTCCTGTGCAAGCTAGATCGACGGCCCTTCATTTCCGACAGGCAAAGCAGTCAGCTAAGCGGGAGATCCCGCCGGAGGCTATCTGAAATTGTCTGCAGCAGGGTGAGCGATTGGCTCAGCGTTGCAGGAGAATCTCCGAGTGATTCAGCGATGTCTTCCTTCACGTCCGCCGCTATATCAACGACTTCGACCGCTTCTTGGACGGTGATCACCGACGCTGCGATCAAGGCGTGGATCAGGCTCTCCACAAGCAGCAACGCCGCCTGCCCATGAGCATCGGGTCCTTCCTGTCCTGCGATGCGCGAGGTCACTTGATTGTCGTTGACGGTTTCCGAGGTCATGCCCTTCGCTCGCATTGGCGAGAGCACTTCATCTCTCAGTCGCCAGGCCCGCTATCACGTCCAGCGATGGCGGAACATAGGGGAGAAACAGGTGGAGCGCCATTAACTAGATCAACTTTCGATATTAACTTTGAACAATATCAAACTTTATCGTGCCGTGGGAATGTGGGCCCATGGGTAATCGGTTTGTCGAGAAGTTGCAGGGCTACGGAAGTCTTGGAGAGGAAGATGTCTCCGCGCTTCTGGCGGCTACAGTTGGCCCCCGCAACATTGCGCCCCGCAAGGATCTGATCCGGGAGGGCGACAGGCCTGGCCCGGTCTTTGTTATCCTGGACGGGTGGGCATGCCGCTACAAGATCCTGCCGAACGGGACCCGGCAGATTCTGGCCTATCTGATGCCGGGCGATTCCTGCGACCTCCATGTGGGTCTCCTGAAGGAAATGGATCACAGCATCCAGACGGTCACTGAAGCGGTCGTTGCTACCATCGACCGCCACCTCATGGATTCGATTATGGATCGTCATCCCAGGGTGGCCAAGGCGATGTACATCGCGCAACTGGTCGACGAAGGCACGATGCGAGCTTGGATCACGAGCATGGGCCGCCGCAGCAGCATCGAGCGGGTCGCACACCTGATGTGCGAACTTTACCTGAGGGCCCAGAACATCGGCATCACGGCGAATACGCAGCTGGAACTCCCCTTGTCACAGCTTCTGCTGGCGGATTCACTGGGAATGACCCCAGTCCATCTCAACCGGGTCCTGAAGGAACTGAGGAAGACAGGCGCCATGACCCTGCAACGCGGCAGCCTCATCGTCACCAATCCAGTCACGCTGATCCAGGTCGCCGGCTTCGATGAGAACTACCTTCACCGGCGCATGCGTCGTGCAGCTTAGGTTTCCCGGTACGTGGGGTATGCCATAGATGTTGGAAAAGGCTGCCGTTCGGTCTGCAGTTTGAGCCCGGCTTTTCCTGACCACACTTGAAAGCTGTCCATTTGAACTCGCGTGCTGGAATTCCGAATGCAGTCTTTCGTGCCGATGGCGCAAACCGGTGTTGTCGCGCGCTCTTTCGTTCGGAGACGCCAAACGAAAGAGATAAATGACCGGAACGGCTCGATCCAAAAGCCCGGCGATGTTCATCCTTGGGCAGGATGTGGCGAACATTGACCAGCTTCGGTGCGCCATCTGGGACCAATATTAAGCGAATTGGCGGCTGGCCGCCTCGGCCTCGGTCAGGCTTCGTCGCGCGCTTCCAGGAGATCGAGTTCACGCACAAGCTTGTCAGCGATCTCACTCCCAATCTCCTTTGATCGCAGCATCTTGAAGATCGCTCTGCGCTCGGCTTTGACTGCTGCCATCCGCATCTTCCGCTCGGCTTCCTCGCTCTCTCTGACACGGATTCCAGCTTCTCCCTCGCGCGAGCGGACCTCAATGCGGCTACGGTAAAAATCCATCACGCGTGCAGCCGCCGCTATATAGACATCGGCATCCTTGCGGCCTGCAGCGAGCCTATGCTGGACTCGCTCGATCTCGGCAATCGCTGCCTCGGCCGCGACCATCCGCGCCCGATTCTCGTCCGCCCGATAGGTGGGATCGACCGGCATTTCCAATCCCTTTAGCAATATCGGCAGGCCGATGCTCGCGGCGATTATCGACACGATGATCACGCCCATCGCGAGAAAGATGGCGAGTTCTCGAGCCGGGAAGGGGGAGCCGTCGTGGAGAACGAATGGCAGCGTCAGGACGCCGGCCAAGGTGATGGCACCACGGACGCCCGCCAGCGACGTTGCCGCAACCAGCCGCAAGTCGGGTCCTCCCGCTCTGGTGCCCTGAAATCGGGCTCTGAAGATGGTCAAGCTGAGCGAGACCCAGACCCAGATGAAGCGGAGCACGATCAGGCCCGAATAGATGGCAAGAACATAGATCAGCAGCCACCATGGCTCCTGATGACCGGTCAGCCGGACGGTCTCGGCGGCCGACCCCAGGATCGAGGGCAACTGCTCGCCAAGCAGTACGAAAATGACGCCGTTGGCTACGAACTGGATCGTGTCCCACACGGCATTGCGCCGCATCCGGGTCGCAGCCTGAGCGCGGCCCGAAGCTTCTACGGAGCTCATGGTGAGGCCGGCGGCCACGGCTGCGAGAATCCCCGAACAATGAAGCCGCTCGGCGAGCAGGTAGCAGCCGAACGGAAGCAGCAGACTGATGAGAATCTGCGATCCGCTTTCTTCGCCAATGCGGCGTGCGATCGATTCCTTGACCTTCGTCGTCAACCACGTAACGCCGAAACCAATGCCAATGCCGCCGAGCGCGACCCAAACGAAGCTGACCGCCGCATCGGACAGTGAGAACGCTCCCGTCAGCGCGGCGGCAATCGCAAACCGCAGACAGACAAGGCCGGAGGCGTCATTGAGCAGCGACTCGCCTTCCAGGATATGCATCAGTCGTCCCGGCACGGCCACGCGCGCGGTAATGGCGGACACGGCGATCGGATCGGTAGGCGACACCACAGCCGCGAGCGCGAACGCGACGGGCAGCGGCATTGCCGGAATCATCCAGTGTATGAAAAAGCCCATGCCAGCCACCGTCAGGAAGACCAAACCGAGCGCTAGTTCGAGAACCGCTGCCCGATCCTTGAGCAACTGCTCGTTCGGGATGCGCCAGCCATCCAGGAACAGCAATGGTGGGATGAAGAGGAGGAAGAAGATTTCGGGGTCGAATTCTACCCGCAGGTCAGCGACAAGCCCGATTGTCCCACCCAGCACGATCTGCACCAAAGGGCGGGGAGCAGGCAACGGCAGCAGGCGCGAGATGAAGCCGCTTATGACCACCGCAACCATCAGAATGAGGACGATTGTAATGGTTTCCATAGCCGCGCCTCGTTGCTGACATCCCTTTCGAGAACCTCAACGCCAAAGCGGTTCGCGAAATTCGTCCTTAAGAGCCTTATTCGGACCGGCATGCCGTTGTGTGGTGCGCAGGCGGCAGTGGGCGGCGTTTGGCTTAAGGCAGTTTCGGCAATACCTCGCTCGATAGCATGCGTGCCATTTCCTCTCCGACGGCGTGGTGCCTGTGGGGTTCGTGAAAAACCTGCTTTCCTCGGGAAGGCTGGCTCGCAGCGACCATTAGTTTCATGGGCCCCCCGGTCGGGGCGTCATCGTTGTCTCTGTGGGAGATTGGACAGGGCATAAACCCGTTGGTAACCCTCGCTAGTTGAGCGCGAGGACGGAGTTGCAGGAGACCGCCAATGCCGTGTTGGGCGCAGTGCCTCCAAGCGGCGTGGCCCAGCCGGCTTTTTCTATAATCGATCGACGATCATAGCTGTTAGCGGCCTTAAGGGCGGCCAGAACTTCGACTGAATTCGGCGCGCTCTTCAACTGCGCGACACAGTACGGGGTCATGACGGCGACGACAGCATCAGTGCTGGTTTTTTCGCCATCTTTGTCGCAGTGCCCCCCGTGACCCATCCGCCTGCCGTAAAGCCGATGATTGCGAGCGCCAAAGCTCCTGCGACCGCGCCGTAGACGGCCGGTTTAATCCATCCCGGGGGTTGCATGGTAGTGTCCGATCTTTGTCAGACGGGTGCGCATGATTGCGCACGAGCAAAGGCGTTTTATCACGTTCTTGCAGCCAACGGTGATTATTCAGCGCCAATGCCCGTCACTTAGAATAGACTCTCTTTCGCCTAGTCTTCGGCAAAGCTGTTGGCGCCGGGAAGTGGAGAGGGTGGATACGGGCCGTCCCCGACAGTCACTTTCTGCTGCTTCGTCTCTTTCCTGTTGGTTGCACCGGCGATCTTTTCGATCGTTTCCCGGTGCATCTTGAGCGTCGGAAGCGTCCGCTTTGCGAATGCGCTCAACTCGGCATTGTCACCATCATTGATGTAGTTCTCGTACAGTTCCACCGCTTCGGTGTGCGCGTCGCGCTGCATATGGACGTAAGTTTCATCAACGAGCTCTTTGCCGTTCCGGAGCGTTTCGATGTCGGTCTTGTGCTTGGCATCGAGCTCCTTGGGAACGGTCAGTTTCTGCCCCTTGGCGATTGTCGTGAGCTTGGCGTTGGCGGAACCATGGTCAGAAATCATGCTCTTGGCGAAATCCTTGACACACGCAGTCTGCCCCTTGGCCTCAGCGACCCCGCTTAACCCCATTTCAAACATGTCGACGGCGGCTGCCTTGTTGACAAAATCCTGGGGGCTACCGGCGGCCAGCGCAGGCGTGGCAAATGCCATGGTTGTGGCCAGGGAGGCCACAAATAGGTCAGGTTTCATCCTAAGGTCCTTTACGCACCCACGTGCTGGCAACGAGCGTCGAAATGCGCACCATGTCGGCGCAACCATGGCATATGTTGGAGCCGTCGGAAGCGATCTAAACTCCCAAATTTGAAAGGGCTTCGAGTTGCAGCTGAGCTACTTACTCTCCTCTCGGCCATTTTCCTGTCGCCTGACAGCAGGCAACCTGACGAGGGGGCGTAGTTGCAGGTCAGCCTGAGATCTCACGAACGAAGCGATCGGCATCGAAGTCTGCCTAGCGGAAATCCGCAGCGGTTAGCGTGTATGAATCGCGACGGCGACGCGAGTAGGCTTTTCTGGCGACATCATAAATGGACGTACGCAGTGTATCGAAGGCCGATAGACACGTGGCTTCCAGCACATCGGCCCCGCAGCTAGCGGCATTCGGCTTTGTGAGCGCAGCCGCCTCGACCAGAAACCGTATCTGGAACATGCCATCATGACCCGTGAAACGAACAGCACTGCGAACTTCGTCGAAGCTGCGGCTTGGGTTGGGGAAAGCCAGCGTCATGAGCCCGTGTCCACCGGTTTCGTAGCGGCGAACGGTAGTTCGATAGATCCCTTGCGGTGCTCGGCATTTCGCAGGTTGAGATGCCACATGCTCTTGGTTGCCTCCGAGCGGCTGAGACGGGTCATGGTCTTGCCGTCAAAGCACGCTGGAGTATCAGGAAAAACTTGATCGTCCGGAAGCGATCAGATTCGACACGGCGGCTATACTGATGATGCATGAGGTTGCAGCCGGGTGCGCCGCCTTCATTCTCCCAGTCGCTTATCGCGGCCGCAATTCGCTTCGGTTCTGTTGTTTCTGGGAGATGTCTATTCATGTCATGGTCATCCCTTCGTTCTTCGCCCTTGCGCCAATGAGGCAGGGCCGGCATCGATGATGCGATAGGCTGCCGGATTTGTCGGGCTGCGCCGATCGGTTGTTCTTCACATTGGGCCGGATAGCTGCGAGCCGTTTGCAAGGAAGGCCAACAGTTCCTGTCCGAGGTCGACCATGAGGCAATTCTGCAGGAGTAAGCACAGGCGCTTCTTGCCTGTCATTCCCTTTTGAACCCTCTGATATCGAGGTTGCCGGAACACCTGTGGTCAGCCGGTCACAATGAACCCAAATTGTTCAAATCAACCACTTAGTTACATGTGTATCATTAAGTTTTTTATCAAGGTGAGGAGGTATTTAATTTTTAGTTATAAAATAAAATCCCTAGGAGAGTTTCGAAAATTTAAAATAAAAATGTTATATATCAATGGTGTAATGAGAAAATTACGATTTATTTTTTAGTATGATTTATAAAGGAAGGGGGTTACATATAAAAAATTGAATAATTAATTTTGTGCTACTATCAATCAAGCGTCTAATGCATTAAATTGATGATGCGGCCGCCCTATGCGCCGGCTCCAGAAAGAACCTCATGAATTTTCGTCCGCTTCACGACCGCGTCGTCATCCGACGCG